>CAZDLA010000008.1:0-99419 GCA_964506525.1 uncultured Nitrospiraceae bacterium | reverse complement strand
CGAGCGAGCCTGCAGGAGATGCCAAACAGAATGGCGATATCTTCATGGCAGTTGCCGAGGCTATGGGTTCACCCCTCAAAGCGGTCAAGGATACGGATATCAAGAAGGCAGTAAAGGCGAAGACGAAGGTTGCCTTCAGCGCATTCAAGAAGGACGCGGGTCTTGATGTAGATGCAGTCATATTCATGCAGGAGACGAACAAGACCATGGTAAACAGCTCAAGGCTTCTCTGGCTCAAGGAACTGGAGACCTGCGCAGTTACCGCTTAAGCTTTAGCATCTACGAAGGCGCATCCGAAGGGATGCGCCTTTTTTTATGATCTCTGCTAATTTGTCAGATATACGGAAAACAGATCTATCATTCCATGATTCCGGGATTTCGCTGCTCTCTTTCGGGTAGAATGATAGTCCTTGAAGCAATCCAGCGTAAGGAGTCAACCATGAAGAAATACATAGTCGCAATCTGCAGTGTCCTGATGCTCGTTATAGGATCAGTGGCATTCGCCTATGATGAAACCTATGAGAAGGCAATAAAGCATTTCAAGGGCAGGGAATATAAGAGCGCTATCCCCTATCTTGAAAAATATGTTGCAAGCACTCCTGACCCCGCAGTCTATTACATGCTTGGCTATGCTTACTATCAGCTCAGGAACTTTGATCGCTCAAAGGACTACTTTGATCAGGCATATTTGATCGATCCTGACTTTTCTTCGGACAAGGTACCTGCTCATGCAGGGCTCTCAAGTGAGGATCAGAGCCTGATTCATGATGCCCTTGAGCTGTCCGGTGCGAAACAGCAGATGGAGAACTATGCGGATATCCTGGGCGGCAAGCTCCCTCAGATACGGTCCGGCATGAGCGATGGGAAGCAAAAAAACGACATCCTGCTATTCCTCAGGGATTCTTACAGGATCAATAAGATCTATCCTTCTGTGGTCAGCACGTTTAGTGAACGGTTTAATAAAAAATATATGCTGTCTGCTATCCAGTGGCTTAAATCGCCTTTGGGAAAGAAGAGCACCAGCCTCGAAGTTGCTGCCAACATGCCCGAGATGATGAAGAAGTCGGCTGCATTTCGTGAGGAATATGATCGCATGCCTGAAGGTCGCAAGCTGCGCATGAGAGATATGGAAAAAGCCTTACGAGCCTCTGAACTGAACGTTACTATCGTTTCCGTGTCTCTCTTTGAGATGCTCAAAGGCATGCAGGTAAAGATGCAGGGCAACGGCAAGATGAACTCGGATGAGATAGATGCCCTTGTCGGCAGTGTCAGGGGCGTTCCAAGGGAACAGCTTACGAGGGATGTAATGGTCTCTCTTTCTTTTACTTACTGCAATCTCACTGATCAGGAACTCGATGAGGTGATACGCTTTTATCAGTCTCCGGAAGGTAGATGGTTTACCGACACCAGCATCGAGGCTGTCAGTTCTGCTATTGGCAAAGCATCACGGGAAGTCGGTGAAAAAATGGGGAGTGCCCTTCTTATGAAAAAAGTGATGCTGTGAGAAATGAAAAGCGAGCAGTTCTTCCTGTAATAGACACCAAAACCTGCTCGAAGAAATTGCTCACTTCAACTGATAATCGTCATGGTTCATAATTCGTGACGATCCGCTGTCACAGTGACCTAAACTCCAAAATTAGGCACGGCTCTATATTCTGACCAGCATTTTCATTGCCTTTTAGCCCTTAGGGGCATACTATATTTGCAAGTATTGACATGCCTTGGGGACGCAAATTAGGGGGACTACACTGTGAGGATGAAATGAATAGAAATCAAAAAAGTCTTTATCTATTATTGTTATTTGCACTGCTCTTCGCTTCCGGTTGTGCCCATAGCCTTACAACTGCTGAATTTCTAAAAAAAATCGATGAAGCCGGTTACTCCAAAATAAACGAGGGGAGCACACAGCATTTTACTGCAATAAGAGAAACGGTCTTTGACCGACAAGGACGTGAAATATCTCATACTGACAGCCCTAAGATGACGGTACAGATTGCAAATCACGGTAATATCGCATATTCAATAGACAGTTTTAGCAATACACTCGCAACATTCCGGCAGTATGTCTTGCCAAGCAATCTGCATAGTGATTGGGACAAGTATTATGTATGGGATGTAAGCGATCGCCCTAACTATCAAAATTACATCTCATTTGGAAGTCGTACCGTTACAGCAAAAGGGATAATAAACGATGGCGTCGAATATGGTGCGGCTATTACGGATTCCGATTCGCTAGTGCATTATACAGATACTTCCGCTAAGATCGAATTTAAGAGGGCTGAATTGCCACCTAACAGCCACGCTGACTGGGATAAATACTATGTTGATGATAATTTTCGATACGGCTTGTCAAAATCATCTAAAAAGGGACTATATGCACTGTCATTTACAAGCGTAGCAGGTGAGCAGGTGCAGATTGATTTCATGCCGGTGATGTATGGATATCAGTCAACTCAAAAAGGTGCTTATAGAGCAATTTGGTATCTGACATCAATGAAGATATTCTATATCTACGATTTTCTCCCAACCAAAAAACTGATTTGTTTGGATCTTGCAAGAGTATACGATAAAGCGTTAGGAGCCAGAAACAAAGCAGTTGCTCAAGCTGTTTTAAAGGGAATACTCATTGCTATTGGAGGATTTGCTGAGGCTACTTATGCGGGTACGAGCACAACAACATATAATGGATATTATAGCGGACAAAATTGGACAGCTACGGGAACTTCATATAACTCAGGGTACGCTCAGGCGTATGATTACTCGTATTTGGCCTCAGGTGCAATTAATGTATTAGACGCTATTTTTAAGGGAAATGCTTCGCTGGATCAGATTGAATCTGCATTAGAATACCATGGCTGCGGGTTGCTCTAATCCTTTACAGATACCCGCTGTAGCGGACTATATTATTTTTGAAGATTACTTCCTGAAAGCTTGCGTTAGACAATCTGACAAAACGGTGCACATTATTCCCGGCATTCGACACCGCTGACAAAATTCCCTTAAAAAACGAACTTTGGTTTTGATCCTTATTACCACATTATACGAACTGGCACCATTTTCGCTCATTGTTTTTGGAGACTTTTTTCTTTGCCGGATCAGCGCCCTGTGATATAGTGATAACATGTTTCAGCTAAAAAGGAAGTTCGTATAGTAATTGTTATGACGAAAATAAAAAATAAAAAAGAAGATCTCGATGCCCTCAATAATGCTCTTTATCAGGCAGGTGATGAGCTCTTCAAAGAGGGTAAATACAAAGAGGCACTCTCGGAATTTGAAAAAGCGCTTGAGGCATGGCCAACAGATGCATATGCCGTGTGGGCTATTGGCAACTGCTATTCTGAGATGGGCAAGCCTGAACAAGCCGAAGGATATTTTAGAGAGGCACTGAAAAATATTACCGAAGAAAAGAAGGATGATTTAACATACAACATAGGGAATGCATTATTTGATCAAAAAAAATATAAAGAAGCGATACGGCTTTACGAAACCATCCCCAAAGAGCATCATACATACAAAATGGCTAAAAGAAATATTCGAGCAGCCAAAAGATAAATTGAAAGAATTTAAGGCGGTCATAACAAAATGCTCCAGGCGACTCGGGAAAAACCGCTTTTCGTTTTTAGTTTTAGCTTTGTTACCCCGCGCCCCTGAGCACGGTCGTTATAAGCCTTTCTCCTGATATTCAACACATTTCACTGCCTACCAGGTGCGTTGAATTGTGTAAGGCGCAAGTCTAAATAGAACTATTTATCTGACGGGAAGCCTTCGTCTTGGCAATGCCCTTGACGGTTTGGCGTCAATGTCCTGTGGCGTGCCTAAGTCAGATGCTTCAAGCTTCTGTTGTATCTCCTTTATTATCGCGCCGCCTATTTTGCCCGTTTCTGTTCTGACAAAACGCTCCACAAACTTTTCCGCGTTCTCTGCTTCCTCAGTGCTGAGAAGGATATAGGCAATCTCCCCAAACTGCCGGAGTATTACATCCTGGGTGTCATCCTTGATGATCTTAATCCGGCCATGAACACGTTCAAGAAGCGTTGCAACATAGTTCTTCCAGAGATCCTTTTCAGTCGGATTGAGTGCTGAATCGTCGGTCAGGGCCGGGAGCGTAACGGTAATATTGTATAACAGCAGAGGCTCAACGATCATGAGATCACAATGAACCTTATCGCTTTCTTCGTCCGGTTCAAGACTGAAGGAAAAGTCATAGGTCCATCCAAGGCTCCAGGTGTAGGCTGACGGCTGCCGTTTTTTAGTTTTTTCATTGCGCGGTCCATTATCTTCTGTTGATCTGATAATCTCGGCAAAGGTCTTGCCGAAGACAGGATAGAACTCATAATGCACATCAGGACGAAGCTCTATGCCCTCGGGCACGGAATATTTCCTCATCTTCTGCGTCTGGGGAGCTGACGCCCTTTTTTCTGCAGAAGTAAGTCTGCCGGACTGGTCAAAATGCTGCGATACCTCAGCCTGCAGCATTCCGGCCGAGGCCAGGACCATGAGACAGGCTGAAGCGAGTCTGCGCAGTTTCATGGTATTAAGGATACTATGCTTTCTGCATGAAATCAAATGGGGGCTAATTTCTGGCGCAATTTGTTACAATAACAGTCTTAAAATGACCAATATTAAGGTGATCTGCTGATTATGGAAGACCTGTATAGTGTAAAACTGCCTGTTTTTGAAGGGCCTCTTGACCTTCTCCTGCATCTGATCAGGGAGAACAAGGTGGATATATATGATATCCCCATATCCCTGATCACCGGCCAGTATCTCCACTACATCGAAATGATGAAGGAACTGGACCTTGATATCGCGGGCGAGTTCATAGTTATGGCAGCGACTCTTATCCAAATCAAATCCAGGATGATGCTCCCTGCTGACGATGAGGCGCCTCTCGAGGAGGTTGAAGATCCAAGACTCGAGCTTGTCCAGAGGCTTCTCGAATATCAGGGATATAAGGATGCTGCATCGATCCTCAAGGAAAAGGAAGATGAGGCGCTTAAACTCTTCGTGAGAGAGAAGACCGAATTTGATGAGGAAAAATCAGAAGAGCAGCAGGAACTCTATCTCTTTGATATAAACCTCTTCGACCTGCTTGGCGCCTTCAAAAAGATCCTGGACAATGCTCCGCCTGAGGTCAGGACCATTACCAAGGAGACACTAACGGTCAAAGACCGCATTATGCATATTGCCGAGCTGCTTGAGAGCGTCGACACGATAAGATTTGAGGATCTCTTCGCGGGCACCACGAGCAGAGTTCAGCTTATTGTGACCTTTCTTGCGCTCCTTGAACTCCTCAGGCTTGGCATGGCAAGGGTCTATCAGGAAAAGGATTTCGGCAGCATCTGGGTCATTAACCCCCAAAAACAGATAACAGTGCCCGCAGAGGCGACTCAGGAACATGCTGCAGTCGAAGTCTCTGAACCAGAAGAACAGCTTGCTGCGCAGGATTCTCGAAATCAGTCAGATCCTCATAATAACGATAAGGTGGTAATAAAACCGGCCATGACAAAAGATTTTAAGGACACGCTTAATCTTCCGCAGACGGATTTCCCCATGAAGGCGAACCTCTCGCAGAGGGAACCCGAGATGCTCAAGGCATGGGATGAAAAGAATATCTATGGAAAGATTCAGGAGCAGAGCAGGGGTCGTAAGCCCTATATTCTTCATGATGGGCCGCCGTATGCAAACGGCAATATTCATATGGGCCATGCACTGAACAAGATCCTGAAGGACATTATTGTCAAATACAAGACCATGAAGGGGTTTTCAGCGCCCTATGTCCCCGGATGGGACTGCCATGGTCTGCCGATCGAGCTTCAGGTGGACAAGAACCTTGGCGACAGGAAAAACAGCGTCAATCTCATTGAGAAAAGGCAACTCTGCAGGGAATATGCAGAAAAGTTCGTCGGTCTGCAGAGGGATGAGTTCAAGCGGTTAGGTGTGTTCGGAGACTGGTCACAGCCTTATCTCACGCTGACCTATGGGTATGAGGCTTCGATCGTCAGGGAGTTCAACCGGTTTGTGAAGAATGGTGCTGTACATAAGAGGAAGAAACCCGTTCACTGGTGCCCCTCGTGCGTTACTGCACTTGCAGAGGCTGAGGTCGAATACGCTGACAAGGAATCGCCGTCTGTCTTTGTGAAGTTCATGCTTGATGATGACAATGCAGCGGTCTTTTCTCCTGAACTCAGAGGCAAGAAGGTCTTTGTGCTTATCTGGACCACAACGCCCTGGACCCTTCCGGCCAATCTTGCGATAGCGTTCCATTCTGATCTCGAATATGCGGCAGTCGAGCAAAATGATGAGGTCTATATTGTCGCTGAAGGCAGGCTTGAAGCACTGAAAGAGAGGATAGGACTTAGCGGCAATGTCCTGGCCAGGAAGTTCGGCAAAGACCTTGAAGGCATAGAGGCACAGCATCCTTTTATCGAAAGAAGATCAAAGGGTGTGTTAGGCGATTTTGTCTCTCTGGAAGAAGGCACGGGTGTTGTGCATATTGCACCCGGCCATGGCGAGGACGACTATGAGGTCGGTCTGAAATACGGTCTTGAAATCTATGCGCCTGTGGATGATGGCGGCAAATTCACGAAACTGGCCGGCGATCTGCAGGGACAGTTCGTGTTCAAGGCAAACAGCGTGATCATCGAGACTCTGAAATCAAGCAACGCGCTTATAAAGGAAGAGAAGATCACGCATTCCTATCCGCACTGCTGGCGGTGCAAGAAGCCGGTCATCTTCCGTGCAACAGAGCAGTGGTTTATATCGGTTGAGCATGAAGACCTGCGCAAGAAGTGCCTCGAAGAGATCGACAGGGTGAACTGGGTGCCTGCATGGGGCCGCGACAGGATCTATAACATGGTCGCGTCCAGGCCGGACTGGTGCATATCCCGCCAGCGGAGCTGGGGCGTGCCGATTACTATCATTAAATGCAATGACTGCGGCGAGTTTGTGAAGGATGAGGCTGTGCTCGACAATATTGTGAGCCATGTTGAAAAGAACGGCGCAGATGTCTGGTATATAAAAGAGGCAAAAGAGTTTCTTCCTGATGGTTACGCCTGCAAAAAATGCAGCTCTTCCGAGTTCCGCAAAGAGATGGACATCCTTGATGTCTGGTTCGATTCCGGAGTGAGCCATGCTGCGGTGATGGAGAATGACCCCAGGCTTAGCTGGCCGGCTGATCTGTATCTCGAAGGCAGTGACCAGCACCGCGGCTGGTTTCAGAGTTCACTCCTTGCATCGGTCGGCACCCGCGGAACAGCGCCATACCGGACCGTGCTGACCCACGGATTCGTTGTTGACGGAGCCGGCAAGAAGATGTCTAAGTCTCAGGGCAATGTGATCGCTCCTCAGGAGATCATCAAGAACTTCGGTGCCGAGATTCTGCGCATATGGGTATCTGCTGAGGACTATCGCGATGATATCCGGATATCCAAGGAGATCCTGAACCGTCTTACCGAAGCGTACAGGAAGATCAGGAACACCAGCAAGTTCCTTCTGAGCAATCTCTTTGATTTTGATTATCAGGACTATTCGGGCCAGCTGCAGGAGATCGACCGCTGGGCGCTATGCAGGCTTCAGGGTCTTATCGCAAAGGTGACGAAGGCGTATGAGAATTTTGAATTTCATGAGGTCTTTCACTCGATCCATAACTTTTGCGTTGTTGATATGAGCTCGATCTATCTCGACATTCTCAAAGACCGGCTCTACACTGCCAAGGCAGATGCAGTTGAGAGGCGCGCAAGCCAGTGGGTCCTTGCTGAGGTCCTTTCCGTGCTGACGCGGCTTATGGCCCCGGTGCTCACCTTTACCGCAGAAGAGGTCTGGGGATATATAGCAAAAGGCGGCAAGGGGCAGGGGGCAGGGGGCGAAGCAAAAGAAAAAGGTTCTGTATTTTTTGCATCATTCCCTGAGGTGGATGAACGGTTCATTGATGCAGAGCTGGATGAACGCTGGAAGAGATTGCTCACGCTGCGCGATGAGGTGAACAAGGCGCTTGAGATCAAGAGGGCTGAGAAGTTTATCGGCAACTCCCTTGAGGCAAAGGTAAGTCTCTATCTTCCAAATGAATATCGGCAGCTTGCCGAGCAGTACGCAGCGTTTCTGCCAATGTTCTTTCTTGTTTCTGTTGTGACCCTGAGCGATGATGTAATAACTGATTCCCATGAGGGCACTGTGATAAAGGGGCTTCACGTTCGGGTGGAGCGGTCAGCTGGAAGCAAATGCCAGAGGTGCTGGAACTGGTCTGAAAGCGTCGGTACGTTCAGCGATATCCCCGAGATATGCGGCAAATGCTACGATGCTGTTAAGTGAAAATTTCACCCTCCCTTAATCCCTCCCCTCAAGGGAGGAAAACTTTTTCCCTCGCCCCTTGGGGGAGAGGGTTGGGTGAGGGGTATTTTCGAGACAATGACAGCTTTTTTTGTTCAAATAGTTTATGGGCGGACACTAAGTAATGAAAAAAAGAATCACAATTTCGATGATCATCGTATTAGTGGTTGTTGTTCTTGACCAGATAACCAAGTATCTTGCCCGGACTCATATCAACGCATACGAGAGCATAGAACTCATGCCTTTGCTGAATCTGGTCAATGTGCAGAACCGGGGCGCTGCTTTTGGCATGTTCCGGAGCTTCGGGAATACATTCTTCATCTCCATCTCGTTTGCTGCACTTGTCTTCATGTCATGGGTCATTGTAAAGGACTCGGAAGATCACCGCATCTTTGCCCTGCTTGCAGGAGGTGCTGCAGGCAATCTTATTGACAGGCTGACCTTGGGGTATGTTGTTGACTTCGTTGACATTGCTGTGGCCGGACATCACTGGCCCGCATTCAATGTTGCTGACTCTGCTCTTTCGATCGGTATGGTATTCATGGCGTTTAGCATCCTGAGGAAAAAGAGTTAATGTTCCCGGTAATTATCAGGATAGGCCCACTTACGATCCATACCTATGGCCTTATGATCGCCACGGCCTTTCTGCTTGGTCTTTGGCTCGCCCTCAGACAGGCAGCACGGGAAGGCTTGCCAAAGGAAAAGATCACTGATCTCGGCTTCTATGCGCTTTTCTCCGGGATTATCGGTGCACGGGTTCTCTTTATCGCAACCAACTGGCCGCATTTCTCAGGACATCCTGTTGAGATGATCAAGATATGGGAAGGCGGGCTTGTCTTTTACGGCGGCGTCATTTTTGCCCTGCCCACAGTTTTATGGTATGCAAAGAAACAGGGACTCAAGCTCTGGCAGACCATTGATGTCTGGGCTCCGTCTATTGCGGTTGGCCATGCACTCGGAAGGCTTGGCTGTTTCTGCGCGGGCTGCTGCTATGGAAAACCGACTGACCTTCCCTGGGCAGTCACCTTCAGCAATCCTGAATCCCTTGCGATTCTTGGTGTGCCTCTTCATCCGACCCAGCTCTATGAGTCCGCTGCTGAACTGCTGAACTTTGCCATTCTTCTCTTAATTAGAAAAAGGAAGACGTTTCACGGTCAGGTCTTCTGGATGTATGTTCTGAACTATTCGATCATCAGGGCCTTGATCGAGGTCTTCAGAGGGGATATCGAGAGGGGTTTTGTTATGCCCGGCATATCAACCTCACAGGGCATCAGTATCGTGATGTTTGCGACTGCAGCCGCCTTCCTCTTTAAGCTGAAACAGAAAAAGATCTGACCTCGTTCTATCTTTTCTTTCCCATATCCACTTCTTAGGGTGTGGCGTAAATAAATTGAACGGCATGTATACCTGAAAGAGCTAAAAAAGCTTTGTTTTGCTAAAATAGCGATATGAGCAGGCAGGAAATAAAAAAGAAGGTCAGAGATGCAATAGAGAGCGAAACCTTGAAAGATGATATTCTGAAAGTTTCGCTGTTCGGCTCGTACCTCCATGGGGATTTCAGGGAGGATAGCGATATAGATGTTCTTATTGAGTTCATGCCGACCGCCCGAATCAGTTTCTTCAATCTTGCCCGGATCAAGAGGCATATCGAACAGTTTACCCAAAAGCCGGTTGACCTGCTTACTCCCGAAGCAATAAGCAGGTTTTTCCGCGATCAGATTATAAATGAAGCTGAAACTGTTTATGAGAGATGATTCTGCTTATCTGAGACATATTGTTGAAGCAATAGATACCATCAATGGTTATCTTGCCGGGATGGATTTTGAAAAGTTTTCTGAAAACAAAATGGCGGTGGACGCTGTTGTCAGAGAACTTGAGATAATCGGAGAAGCGGCAAACAATCTAAGCGACGACTTCAAAAATAACAACCCGGACCTGCCCCTGCGCGATGCCATTGATATGAGAAACTTCCTGATTCATGAGTATTTCGGAGTGAATAAAAAGATCGTATGGGACACTTGTCAACATGAACTTGGGCCGCTAAGAAAGGTTATTGCCTTATTACTTCAATGAAGCCGACAGCCTGAGTCGTTACAGTGACAGATAGGCCTTTGGATTGAGGTCAAGACCGGCTAACTCGTTCTTCAGAAACTGGTGATAGCCTGCAGCTGCGATCATGGCAGCATTGTCTGTGCAGAGCCCAACAGACGGTATGAATACTTCGATCTTATTCTTCTCCCCCATCTCCTTCATCTTCTGCCTCAGACCGCTATTCGCAGATACACCGCCCGAAAGCGCAATCTTTCGGACACCTGTCTTCTCTACCGCCCATTCAGTTTTCCTGACCAGCACATCCACAACGGCAGCCTGGAACGAAGCTGCAATATCGGAGAGTAAAGAGTGATCAGTAATGGGTGATGAGTCAGGAGACAGTCTTCTCACATGCTGGAGCACTGCCGTCTTTAAGCCGCTGAAGCTGAAATCAAGGGTGTCAGGGAGATAAGCCCTTGGAAAAGCAAGTGCCTTAGGATCTCCTTCTTTGGCAAGGTTGTCGATGATCGGGCCGCCCGGATAGCTTAGTCCAAGGAGCTTTGAGATCTTGTCATACGCCTCTCCTGCTGCATCATCGCGGGTCTTGCCCAATACGGTATATTTGCCATAATTTTCTGCAAGGTAAAGGCTGGTATGGCCGCCCGAAACAACAAGGGAGATGAATGGAAACTCTGGTGCCTGTTCTTCAAGAAAAGGTGAGAGTAGATGGCCTTCGAGATGGTTGACGCCGACAAGAGGGATATTCTTCCCATAGCATACTGCCTTTGCGAAAGAACAGCCTACAAGCAGTGAGCCGATAAGACCGGGGCCGTGGCAGACAGCCAGGGCAGTAAGATCCTGAAGTGTAACGCCTGCCTGCTTCAGTGCCTCTTCAACGACAGGCATGATCATCTCGATATGCCTTCTTGAGGCGAGTTCAGGAACAATGCCGCCGTATTTTGTATGGATGTCAGACTGGCTCGAGACGATATTAGAAATGATCTTCCTGCCGTCCTGGACTATGGCGGCAGAGGTGTCATCGCATGAGGTGTCTATACCGAGGATAAGCATGGAACGCTGTATTGCCATCGTCCGCAGCCCTAAGAAGGCTGGTCATAGACGCTGACCCCTTTAGGCAGGTGCAGGTCAAAGAGCGAATCCTTGATGTTGGTGTTGATCTTGATATCTTTCAGTTCGATCTCTACTACATTGGATCGGCCATCCTGGATCGTGAAGCCCTTGATCGGAAAATCCGTATCAGACAGGTGCAGGATGATCGATACGATCCCTGCCATCGACTTCTTTGGCTTCAAGGTAAGAGCTTTTTCCGTTCCCGTAATCGTGAACTCTTCTTTGATGTTTCCCATGCCGGTCAATAGCACAACTGGCGACTGGCCATAGGTTTCCTTGTTGAATTTTGAACGGTAAGCCTGGTTATCGCCTTTTTTGTATATCACGACTGTATCATTGCTTATAAGCAGGTCCTGGCTGGCTTTGCCCTTATAGGCCCATTTCATCTTGAGCGGTCTCTTGATGAAAAACTCGCCATTGTATGTGTCTGTCTTGTTCAGATCTTTGATCACATTCTTCTGAACAAACGTGCCTTTCATGTCCTTTATGCCTTCGTATGCCTTCTGGATGCGGCTAACAGCATCGTCAGTGCCTGCGGCGTGAGAGAAGGCAGAGGTTAAGGATAAGATTACGAATACGAGCATGAGAGAACGGCTGTAGAGATATATGATTTTGTTCACAGAGGCCTCCTGAGGAAATCTCTTGGCTTTCCTGCACCTTTTGGCGGGCCGACAAGACCGTCGTCTCCCATCAGTTCCATGATGCGCGCTGCCTTGTTATACCCGATCTTGAACTTTCTCTGAATCGATGAAATCGATACCTGTCCGACAGACTCTGCAAAATCGCAGGCCTTGTAATACATATCATCCCGTTCGTCAGAATCGCCTTCAGAAGAAGAGGCCGACTCAACAGGTATCTGCTCATAGATCGAATAGTCAGGGGAGCCCTGAGGCTTTATAAATGCAGTGACCTGATGAATCTCGTCCTCAGTCACCAGTGCGCCATGCACACGCTTGATGCCCTGGCCCGAAAGCATCAGCAGCATGTCGCCCTTGTCCAGGAGCTGTTCAGCGCCCATCGTGTCAAGGATGGTCCTTGAGTCGATCTTTGTTGTCACCTTGAAAGAGATCCTCGAAGGCAGATTTGCCTTGATAATGCCGGTGATAACGTCAACTGACGGTCGCTGTGTGCCGATGATCAGATGTATTCCAGCTGCCCGTGCCATTTGCGCCAGCCGCGTTATCGAATCTTCCACCTCGCGTGATGATGCGAACATCAGGTCAGCAAGCTCATCAATAAATATGACGATAAAGGGCATCTGTTCCTCTTCTGTCGCAACCTTGTTGTAGCCATCGATATTGCGTGCACCCTTTTCTGCAAGCAGCCTGTACCTCCGCTCCATCTCAAAGACCATCTTTCTCAATGCCTCTGCGGCCTGCTTGGGGTTGGTGATTACCGGCGAGATGAGATGCGGAATGTCGTCATACATCGAAAGCTCAATCAGCTTGGGATCGATCATCAGCATCTTAACCTCACGCGGTGAAGCCTTGAAAAGGATGCTCATGATCATGGAGTTGACTGAAACGCTTTTGCCTGCACCGGTCTGGCCTGCAACAAGAAGATGCGGCATCTTGGTGAGGTCTGCAATGACTGTTTCACCAGCAATGTCCCGGCCGAGTGCAAGGGTGAGTTTGGATGAACTCTTCTGAAAGCGGTCAGATCCGATGATGCTCCGCAAGGAAACGATCTCACGCTTCTTGTTCGGCACTTCAATGCCTATCGTGTTTTCCCCTGCCAGCGGAGATATCCTGATGCTCTGGGCCTTCAGCGCTAAGGCCAGGTCATCGGCAAGAGAGACGACCTTGTTGATCTTGACCCCAGGAGCGGGTTCGAATTTGTAAAGCGTGATCACCGGACCGGGCTGAACATGGGTGATCTCTCCCTCAACATCGAAGTTTGCGAGCTTGGCCTTGATCAATTCTCTGTTTGTTTTCAGTTCCTCGTTGGATGGCCGCGCAGAAGAAGTATCATATTCTGAAAGCAGTTCAAAGGTAGGCAGGATATAACCGTCCTTTGTTCTGGAAGGCTTGGGCGCAGTCCGTGTTATAGGCTTAGGTTCAGGCTCTGGATCCTCATCCGGTTCTATGGAATGCAGCTGCTCGATGATCTCAGGCTGCATATCATCTTCCGGTTCTGTTATCAGGATATCATCCTGCAGAATTCCCTTCTCCGGTTTTTTCTTCGGCTCCTCTTTGATCTTCCGTGCAAAAAGGGAAGGACTGATTGCCACAGGAAGCAGAAGGATGATCGATGAGAAGAAACAAGAGAGGGAGAATAGATATGCGCCGAGCATCGAAAAATAATGCTCAAGTTTGCCTGCGATCACAAATCCGACACTGCCCCCAGGGTTGTTCTCTGTTGTGACGTTAAAGGTCCTAAGCAACAGCGATGAGAGGAGTGAGACAGAAAAGCTGAGCAGGAGCGTTCCGATGAGATAAACCTTTCTTTTTTCTTTGCTCATGAGCCTTCGGACGCCGAAGACCACAAGAGCCACAGGCACAATATAGGCGGCAAAGCCGATAAACGACATGAGAAGGTCCGCGACACCCGCTCCTAAGGGTCCACCGTAATTCTTTGTGGGAGTTTTCGTATAGGTGAAAAATGATGCATCCCACTTACTATAGCTGAAGAGGCTCAAGCCGACATAAAGACTGAACAGGATCGATATGACCCCGAGCAGTTCTTCCTTTATTCTGCCTATTTTCTTAGCCATAACCCTGTGATGATAACAGCGGCAAGCCCGAACCGGTAGTAGGAAAAGACATTCAGAGGGTGTTTCCTCAGGAAGCTCAGGAGGAATTTGATGGCTGCGTATCCTGAAACCGCTGCAGCAATAAATCCGATCAGGAAAAGCGACATATTGTGGTCAGCGCTGGTCTTGAGAAGTTTCCGGGCATGAAGCAGCGTTGCACCTGCGATGATCGGTGTTGAAAGCAGGAAAGAAAAACGTGCAGAATCCTCACGCTCAAGTCCTCTGAAAAGTCCGGCTGATATGGTTATACCTGAGCGGGAGACGCCGGGGATGAGGGCAACTGCCTGTGCACAACCGATCATAATGGCATCAGCAAGACCGATGTCAGCGATATCCCGTGTCCTGTTCATCTTTTCGGCCAGCAACATGACAACGCCGAATACGACCAGTGAGACTGCGATAACAATCGGACTTCTGAGCGCATGCTCTACGTAGTTGCCGAGCAGAACGCCTGCAAGGCCTGCCGGGACTGATGCCAGAACGATCAGCATGAAAAGTTTCTGTTTCCTGAGGATGAGTTCGATCCAGTCCTTCCAGAAGCAGGTCACCAGTGCAAGCAGTGTTCCTGCATGGAGCGCAACATCAAAAGTGAGGGAGTCCAGTTCTCCGGTCCAGTTAAAGAACCAGGGGAAGAGGATCAAATGGGCAGTGCTGCTCACCGGCAGAAACTCCGTCAACCCCTGCACAATCCCTAAAATCAAGGCTTCTATCATGATTCTGATTATACCAGATTTGGCAGGTAACTATCCCGAGCAGCTACACTTCAAAGATCAGCGGCATGATCATGGGCTTACGGTCCATGGTGTTCCTGAGGTATTTCTTCAGCACGCTTCGTACCTTTGCCTCGACAAGGGCCTTGTCAGAGATGATCTCGGGGGTCATTTGTGAGAGGGTGAGGTAAACGAGTTCCTTAACATCATTGAGCACGTCCTGCGAAGCATCTTCAAAGATAAATCCCCGCGAAATGATATCAGGCCCCGAAACAATGCTGCCGGTCAGCTTCTCAATGGTGATAATGACGATCACAATGCCGTCATGAGCGAGCCTTCGCCTGTCTCTGAGCACCATGTCTTCAACATCGCCGACGCCCTTGCCGTCAACAAAGATGCGCCCAGTGGCCACCTTACCTGCCTTCCGCGTTTCGTTCTCCGAGACCTCGAGCACATCGCCGTTTTCGAGGTTGAAGATATTTTCTTTTGGAATGCCGATCTTCTCTGCAAGCCGGGCATGATAGAACTTGTGCCGATACTCCCCGTGCACAGGCATGAAATACTTTGGCCTGACCAGATTCAACATCAGCTTCAGTTCCTCTTTCGATGCGTGGCCTGATACGTGGATTTCCGAGACCTTTTCATAGATCACATTTGCCCCGCGCCGGAAAAGGTAGTTGATGATCCTGCCTATCGCACGCTCATTTCCCGGGATTACCTTTGCAGAAAGTATCACAATATCGTTTTCCCTGATCTTTATCTGTTTGTGTTCATCTGTGGCAATACGCGACAGCACGCTCATCGGCTCACCCTGGCTCCCGGTGGTAACGATCACGACCTCGTTGTCATTGAGGTTCTTCAGGTCTTCCAGTTTCAGCCATGTCTCGGCAGGTATGCTGAGATAACCCAGGTCAAGGGCTATCTGGGCATTCGCAACCATGCTTCGACCCGTAAGGATGACCTTTCTGTTGAACATGACCGCAACATCGATCACCTGCTGTATTCTGTGTATATTGGACGCGAAGGTCGAAATAATGATCCTGCCCTTAGCATCCGAAAAGATCTCTTCAAAGGCCCTGCGCACCTCTTTTTCAGAAAAGGTGAATCCGCCGCGTTCCGCATTGGTACTGTCAGATAGGAGGAGCAGAGTGCCATTTTCGCCATACTCCGAAAATTTGTGGAAGTCCATGAGTCTGCCATCAACAGGGGTCGGGTCAAGCTTGAAGTCGCCGGTATGCACCACAAGGCCTGCGGGTGTTCTTATGCCGTATGCCACACCATCAACAATACTGTGGGTCACCCGTATCGGTTCGAGCGTGAATACGCCGGCCTGAATGAGGTCGCGGGGGTTGACAGTCTGGAGATCGACATCGAGCTTGTGTTCTTCCATCTTTTTCCTGACAAGCCCGATCGTAAGAGGTGTTCCATACACAGGAACCTTTATCTCCCTGAGCAGAAAGGGAAGGGCGCCGACATGATCTTCATGGCCGTGGGTAAGAAAGATTCCTCTCAGCTTGTTTCTGTTCTCGAGCACATAGGTGAAATTCGGGATCACGAAGTCAACGCCTAACATGTCTTCTGTAGGGAACATGAGGCCTGCATCTATGATGATCATATCATCGCCGTATTCCAGGACCGTCATATTGAGACCGATCTCTTCGAGGCCGCCAAGGGCGATGACTGAGAGCGTATTATCCATGAAGATTATTTTACGAGCATTTCAAGAAGTGCTTTCTGTGTATGCAGACGGTTTTCTGCCTGGTCAAAGACAACACTCTGGGGGCCGTCCATCACCTCATCGGTTATCTCCTCACCGCGGTGTGCCGGCAGGCAGTGAAGAACGATAGCATCCTTTTTTGCGCAGGAGAGCAGCTTTGCATTAATCTGATATTCCTTGAATTTATCCTTTTTATGCTCTGCCTCCTTTTCCTGGCCCATGCTGACCCATACATCCGTATACACAGCATCTGCCATGCCAGTGGCTTCTCTGGGGTCCCTGAGCACGATGATCTCGCTTTTCGCCAGCGACCGCGACTTCTCGAGAATCTCACTGTGCGGCTCAAAGCCTTCAGGGCAGGCAATGGTCAGATGAAAGCCCAGGATTGCTGCAGCCTCGATCAGGGAATTGCAGACATTGTTGCCATCGCCGATAAATGCCATTTTCAGGCCTTCGAGTTTGCCCTTCTTTTCGAGCAGGGTCATCACATCAGCCAACGCCTGGCAGGGATGGTGTGTGTCACTCAAGCCGTTGATCACCGGTATGGTGCTGTTCGCCGCAAGGGTCTCAAGAGTGGCATGCGAAAAGGTTCTCATCATGAAGGCATCCAGATACCGTGATATTGTCCTGCCGGTATCTGCAATCGTTTCACCCCTGCCAAACTGGAGTTCGTCCGGCGTCATGCTGATAGCATTGCCGCCAAGCTGATAGATGCCAGCCTCAAAGGAGAGCCGGGTGCGCGTTGACGGCTTCTCAAAAAAGAGACCGATGTTTTTGCCTATCAGCGGGCAGGAGCTTGCGCCTTTGCCGGCCTTGAGAGCAATGGCCCGGTTCAGCAATGTTTCAATTTCAGACTTTGTCAGATCTGATATTTTCAGCACATCTCTTTTCATGATTCTCCCTCAGGAAAGTGTGTCAAAAACCTGTTCGAGCACGTCAATAAGGTGGTCGATCTCTTTTTCGGTGACGATGAGCGGCGGCATGAACCGGAGCACATTACCTGCAGTGCAGTTAATCAGCACGCCCCGGTCAATGCATGCCTTCACAATAGGCGCGCAGTCCCGAAACAGTTCCATGCCGATGAGCAGACCCATGCCTCGTACTTCAGAGATGATCTCAGGAAAGTCCTTTTTCAGTTCTTCAAGCTTCTTCTTGAAATACTTTCCCATTCTCCGGCACTGGTCAAGGATGAAGCCATCTTCGAGCAGGACTTCAAGTGTTGTGATCGCAGCAGTGCATGACAGAGGATTTCCTCCAAACGTTGAGCCGTGCGTTCCGGGCTGGAAAGCAGCAGCTACCTTGTCAGTCGCAAGCATTGCGCCGATCGGGAAGCCTCCGCCGAGGCCTTTTGCAAGCGTCATAATATCAGGGGTTATCCCAAAATTTTCATAAGCGAAGAGTTTGCCTGTTCTGCCGATACCCGTCTGAACCTCATCAAGGATGAGAAGCACATTATTATCATCGCAGACCTTTCTCACCTGTTTGAAATAATCAGCATCAGGAATCCGGACGCCGCTCTCTCCCTGGACCGGCTCCAGAAGAACCGCACAGGTCTCGTTTGTTATGGCACTCTTCAGCTCGTCGATGTCATTGTACGCCACATGTTTGATACCCGGCAGGAGCGGATCAAAGCCGACCTTGAATTTATCCTGGCCCGTGGCTGTAAGCGTTGCCATGGTTCTCCCATGAAAGGAGTTATGTGCTGCGATGATCTCAAACTTGTTCTGACCGAGGTGTTCCTTGAAATATCTCCGGCTGATCTTGATGGCTGCCTCATTAGCCTCAGCCCCTGAGTTGCAGAAAAAAACCTTATCAGCAAAGGAATGCTCAACAAGTAATTTAGCGAGCCGTATCTGTGGTTCAATGTGATAGAAATTTGAAACATGAATGAGCCGCTGCGCCTGTTTCTGGATGGCGACAACAACCTTGGGATGGCAGTGCCCGAGGCAATTTGTAGCAACGCCTCCCACAAAATCAAGATACTCCTTGCCGTCCCAACCCCATACTTTCAGTCCCCGGCCTTTTTTCAGTGCAAGCGGAAACCGGTTGTATGTATGCATCAGATACAGCTCGGACTCTTCGATCAGTTTCTTT
This sequence comes from uncultured Nitrospiraceae bacterium, assembly GCA_964506525.1. GTDB lineage: Bacteria > Nitrospirota > Thermodesulfovibrionia > Thermodesulfovibrionales > UBA6898 > UBA6898. The sequence continues at coordinate 80,656 of CAZDLA010000008.1, read as the reverse complement.
GTTTCCATCCGTAATGATACTTCATAACTCTTTGAAAAATCAAACAAAAATGGCTTTGACAGCAGCTTTTCCGTAATGATAGAATCAGTGCATGAAGATCGCAGTTACTGGAAAGGGCGGTGTTGGCAAGACAACCCTTTCTTCCATTCTGAGCTATCTCTTTGCAGCAGAAGGTCATAAGGTGATCGCTGTAGATGCAGATCCTGACGCAAACCTTGCATCTGCGCTTGGCGTTTCCAAAGAGGCTGCGGAGAAGATCGTTCCCATAGCAAACATGAACGAACTGATCGAGGAGCGTACAGGGGCAAAGCCTGGCAGTCCTGGTATCTATAAACTGAACCCCAAAGTTGATGATCTGCCTGAGGGCGTTGGATATAAAATCGACGGTATCACCCTGCTCATCATGGGCAAGGGAAAAGCCGCCTCCTCAGGCTGTTACTGTCCTGAAAATGTTCTTCTCCGCAGGCTGCTCAGACATCTTGTTGTTGAAAGAGATGAAGTGGTGATCGTTGATATGGAGGCAGGTATAGAGCACCTTACGCGCGGCACTGCAGATTCCGTTGACGCATTTGTTGTGGTGATCGAGCCAGGACAGCGCAGTATCCAGACAGCCGGTGTTGTGCGCGATATGGCCAAGGGTTTGGGCGTGAAGAACGTCTTTGTTGTTGCCAACAAGATACGCGGTCAGGAAGATCTGGATTTTGTGAAAAAAGGCATCGGCGACATGGAGCTCGCCGGACATATCAGCTTCAGCCACTCGATAATGGAGGCTGATATTAAGGGCGGCTCTCCTTTTCAATTCGCGCCCCAGACGGTTGAAGAGGTAAAAAGTATCAAGGCTGCGATCGAAAAAGTATTGAATGCCTGATAAGGCAGCTCTGAGAAAGTCCATCCTTGCTTTGCGGGACGGCATTCTGCCTTTTGTGAAAAAGTCCAAAGACAGAGCGATCGAAGAGCGCCTCTTTCAATTCCCCGAGTTTACCGCTGCAAAGACGGTATTCTTCTTCGCCTCTTTCAGATCAGAAGTCGATACCTTCGGCATGATACGAAGAGCGCTTGAGGGCGGCAAGAGAGTTGCGCTGCCCAGAGTGGAAGGCCAGAACCTTGGACTTTATGAGATCAAGAGCCTTGATGAACTTACCCCCGGATACATGGGTATCCCAGAACCCTCTGTTCTGACAGAGGACAGAAAGATTGCTATCAACGATGTCGACGCGGTTATCATCCCGGGTGCGGCCTTTGATCAGACCGGAAACAGGATCGGGTACGGCTGCGGGTTCTATGACCGGCTGCTCTCAGAACTCCAACGGCCGGTTCCCGTGATCGCACCGACGTATGAAGAACAGGTGATCGACTCTGTGCCCGCAGAGGACCACGATAAAAAGGTGGATATCATAATAACTGACCTTCGCGTGATGCGCTGCAGCTAATCCCTTTCCTTCCCGCGATCTGCATTTTGACTCTTTGCCCGCTCAGGTCTTTTCAGTAACTCCCTGTAGTGAAGGCCGATATTCTGCGGTATACTGATAACGGAGACAGAACCGATGCATACACCACAGCAGACGATGCCTGAGACCGTATTCATGACCAGGGCTTTAACTAAGGTCTATGAGATGGGAGCTGTGCAGGTCCATGCGCTGAGAGGCGTTGACCTCGATCTCTACGCAGGAGAGTTGGTTGTGCTCCTCGGGCCCTCAGGCAGCGGCAAGTCCACGCTTCTGAACATCCTGGGCGGACTTGATACTGCAACAGCAGGGCAGGTCACGTACCGTGACCGTGACCTTACACGGGCAACCGAAAAGGAGCTGACCGAATACCGCAGGTTCCATGTCGGGTTCGTCTTTCAGTTCTATAACCTCATTCCGAGCCTCACTGCACGGGAGAATGTGGCTGTTGTCACAGAGATCGCAAAAAACCCCATGAAGGCTGAGGATGCTCTTGCCATTGTCAATCTCAGCGACAGGCTTGACCATTTCCCCTCGCAACTGTCAGGGGGCGAGCAGCAGCGCATTGCCATAGCGAGGGCAATATCAAAAAATCCTGAGGTTCTGCTCTGCGATGAACCGACCGGCGCGCTGGACTCGGAGACAGGCGTGGTCGTGCTCGAAGCGCTTGAGCAGGTGAACAGGGAACTCGGAACAGCAACCGTTATTATCACCCACAATGTTGATATTGCGGATATGGCGGACCGGGTGATCCATCTCAGCAATGGTCTGATCACCGAGATCAGGAAGAACGTGACAAAAAAGCGGCCTGGCGAGCTGCACTGGTGATGGTATGAGCTTGGAACGGCAGAAGAATGGCGTCAGGAGCGAAATGCAGGTCTGCCGACTACGGCATATAGTATGAAAGCCCTCGACCACAAGCTCAGGCGTGACCTCTGGAAGATGAAGGGCCAGGTTCTTGCGATCGCCCTCGTCATAGGCAGCGGTGTTGCAACTTTTGTGATGCTTATCGGCACCATGCATTCTCTGAACATAACGCGGGACACGTTCTATAAGGACTATGGCTTTGCCGGAGTCTTTGCGTCCCTGAAGCGGGCTCCAGAAAACGTCAAGCAGCGCATCAGCGATATACCCGGTGTTGACCGCGTCGAAACGCGGGTCGTCGCTGACGTGAAGCTCGACATCAAGGGTTTTCCTGAGCCTGTTACAGCCAGACTCGTCTCGATACCTGACATCGGTGCGCCGCTTCTGAACAGGCTTTATATAAGAAAGGGCAGGATGGTCGACCCTTCAAGGGACAACGAGGTGATCGTGAGCGAAGCGTTTGCCGAGGCTCACCGTTTTTCACCAGGAGACAGGTTCGGCGCGGTTATTAACGGCAGGTGGAAGACCCTTGTCATAACCGGCCTTGCCCTCTCACCCGAATTTGTTCTGCAGACAAGACCCGGCGCGATCAGCCCTGATTATAAAAGGTATGCCATACTCTGGATGGCACGGTCTCCCCTTGGTACTGCGTATAACATGAAGGGAGCGTTTAACGATGCAGTCCTCACGCTCCAGCCCGGCGCACGCGCCGAGGAGGTCATGGCAAGGCTTGACGAGATCCTTGATCCTTATGGGGGGCTTGGCTCGTATAGCCGCAAGGATCAGCTCTCCAACAGGTTCCTGACCGAGGAGTTCAAACAGCTCCAGCGGAGTGCGCAGATATTCCCATCCATCTTCATCGCGGTCTCGGCATTTCTTCTGAACGTGGTTATCAGCAGGACGATCAGTACCCAACGCGAGCAGATCGCAGCGCTCAAGGCCTTTGGATATAACAATATGGCTGTCGGCATCCATTATCTGAAATTCGTGATGCTTATCGTGCTGATCGGCATTGCAGCCGGCCTAATTGCAGGTATCAGGCTCGGACAGGGCCTCGCCAATATTTACATGGAATTTTATCGCTTCCCTTTTCTGATGTATGAACTGAGGTTGTCGGTTATACTGACAGCTGCCGGCATAACTGCTCTTTCTGCATTTGGAGGGACCCTGTTCGCTCTCAGAAAAGCGGTTCTCCTGCCCCCTGCCGAGGCAATGAGGCCTGAACCCCCGGCAAAATACCGCAGAACCATAGTCGAGCATATTGGCCTCGGAGCACTGCTTTCCCAGCCGACGCGTATTGTCTTCCGCAATATCGAGCGCAAGCCTGTCAAATCGCTGCTAACCATCATAGGCATATCGCTGGCCTGTGCTATCATGATAGCCGGCACGTTTTCAAAGGACGCCATTGATTTTATGGTGGATGTTCAGTTCAGGCAGTCGCAGAAGGAAGATATGGCCGTGACGTTCAGTGAGCCGACATCGCACAGGGCATTGTATGATCTGAAGGGCCTCAGGGGCGTGGAGCATGTGGAGGTCTTTCGAACTGTGCCTGTGCGTCTTCGGTTCGAACACCGTTCGTACCGCACATCCATAAGGGGCGTAGAGCCCGGGGGCAGTCTTCAGCATCTTCTCGATACAACGCTGAAGCCGATCCAGCTCCCTTCGGAAGGCATTGTGTTGACCGATTATCTGGGCGGCGTTCTTGGGGTCAAGCCCGGCGATATGATCACGGTCGAGATCCTTGAAGGAGAACGGCCAATCAGGCAGGTTCCTGTCGCTGGCCTGGTCAAGCAATACATCGGCCTCATGGGGTATATGGAATTGGGCGCGCTGAACCGCCTCATGCGTGAAGGCACCTCAGTCTCAGGCGCCTATCTGTCTGCAGATTCTCACTATCTATCTGATATCTATAGAACGCTGGTACAAATGCCTCGTGTGGCCGGGACTACGGTGAGGACGGACGAGATACGAAATTTCTATGAGACCCAGGCAGAGGCACTGCTCTTCTTTACGTATATCGCAAGCATTCTCGCCGGCACCATCGCCTTTGGCGTTGTTTATAACAGTGCGCGGATAAGTCTTGCAGAGCGGAGCCATGAACTGGCCAGTCTCAGGGTCCTTGGATACACTCGGGCAGAGATATCCTATATCTTTTTGGGCGAGCTCGCTCTGCTGACTCTCTTATCGATCCCGCTCGGTGCGATCATCGGCAGGGGTATCTGCGCTTATGTTGCAAAAGCATTAGAATCAGATCTGTTCCGGGTGCCGGTTATTATTGAGGCAGGCACGTATGCACTTGCAGCATCAGTGGTGATCGTCTCTGCCTGCATGTCAGGACTGATCGTTCGCCACAGACTCGACCATCTGGACCTTGTTGCGGTCCTCAAAACAAAGGAGTGAATATGCGGCCAGAAGTACGCAGAAGAATATTGATCATCACCGTATCAGTTGCGGTCATCCTCGCACTTGTGTACGGCTTTATGCCAAAGCCTGCTCAGGTTGATATGGCAGAGGTGAAAAAGGGGCCTATGAGGGTGACCATAGACGAAGAAGGAAAAACGCGGGTAAAGGACCGCTTTGTGGTGTCTGCGCCTGTTGCAGGATTTCTCCGGCGCATTGAGCTGCAGGTGGGAGATGCAATAAAGAAAGGGCAGGTTGTGGCAGAGCTTGAACCGCTCCGTTCTTCAGTCCTTGACCCGAGGAGCCGGGCAGAGGCGCTTTCCGCTGTCTCAGCAGCACAGGCAACGCTCAATGCGATAAAGGAAGAAGAACGTTCTACTGAGGCAACTGCAGATTATGCGAAAAAGAACATTGAGCGGCAGAAAAGACTCTTCGACTCAGGTTATGTTTCAAAGGACACTCTTGATCAGGTTGAAGCTGATGCAAAGAGGGCCGAGGCAGGACGTCTTTCAGCAGCGGCCAGAGTTCGGGCTGCGCGGGCAGAACTGGAGCGCGCCGGAAGTTTGTTAGGCCATTCTGCTGCTGATGGAGCTGTTGACCGGGAAAGGGTCGTAATGGTCAAAGCGCCTGCAGCCGGCAGATTACTGAAAATCCATCACGAGAGTGAAGGTGTTATCGCAGGCGGAGAGCCGATGATCGATATCGGAGATCCTGAGACGATCGAGGTGAAGGCTGAGGTTCTTTCTGCTGACGCAGTGAAGATCAAGCCCGGAGCGGCTGTCCTGTTTGAACGATGGGGAGGCAGTGATCCGCTTTCTGGTGTGGTACGCGTAGTCGAGCCTGCTGCGTTCACGAAGATATCGAGCCTTGGCGTGGAGGAGCAGAGGGTGCTGATCATAGCTGATATCACCTCAGTGCCTGAGGCCTGGAAAAGGCTTGGAGACGGATACCGTGTGGAGGCGAGCTTTGTGATATGGGAAGGCAAAGATGTGCTGCAGGTGCCTGCGAGTGCGCTCTTCAGAAAGGGCGAGGGGTGGGCGGTCTTTGTGGTCGACAGGAACCGGGCGCGTTTGAAGGAGGTTGTTGTCGGTCATAGAAACGGCCTTGTGGCAGAGATCATTTCCGGTCTGGCAGAGAAGGAGCAGGTCATCACGCATCCCGACGAATTAATAAAGGACAACGTGCGTGTGCGCCTGAGGAATGGCGGAAGATAAGGGAGATTAGTCCTCTTATAGAAAAGTCGTACATCTGAAAGAGCTCGACGAAACTTTCTGCTGAAGTTTCCATGCAGCTCAGCAGGCATCTTGAGAGCTACTTAAGGAAAACCTTCTCCAACTTCTTCTGTAAGACATCTGCGGTAAAGGGTTTAACAATATAGTCATTGATGCCCATCCTTATCGCTTCTAAGACATGGTCTTTTTCTGCCTCGGCAGTGACCATAAAGATTACCATCTCCTTCAATCCGGCATCGCCCCGTATCATCCTGACAAGAGTTATGCCATCCATGTTAGGCATATTCCAGTCGCTGATAAGGAGTTCATGTCTGTCGCTTTTGAGTTTTGCCAAGGCCTGAATACCGTCTTCCGCCTCCGAAATGTTCACAAAGCCGATTTCCTTCAGGATGGTCCTGACGGTCCGCCGCATAGAGGCAAAGTCATCAACCACAAGAATTTTCATGTGCTTATCGATCTGCATACGTTCTTATACAAACAGAGTACATACTGCTTCGTCAACCATTAGTAAAACCCCCTTAGTATGATGAGCAGGTTTAAGAGAAGCTTTTGTGACGAAGGGCCTGATTAATTTGTCACAATCAATATTAGTGCGCTTCAGCGGTGCTTGATAAATGTGGCTTTTTCGTATTCCTCAAAGGCGGCCTCAAGTTCCTCCTGCGTATTCATCACGATTGGTCCATACCATGCAATCGGTTCTCCGATCGGCCTGCCTGAGATCAGCAGAAAACGGACTACTGAGTCTACTGTGGTGACCGTGATATGGTCACCATCATGTTCATAAAGAATCAGGGATTCAGGCGTGCCCTTGCAGTCCGTTTTGTAATCGGAATAGTTGCTGCCGATCACTTCACGGGAAAAGGCATTGCGCTCTTCATCAAAATAGGCGCTTCCTTCCACTACATAGGCAAAGGCTGTATGGCCTGACATTACCCTATGAGTGAAGATCGTGTTCTTGGGGACAGAAACATCCAGATATTCCGGGTCAGTAACAATATCTTTTACCGGTCCGCTGACCCCTTCTACAGAGCCGCAGATGATCTTGACTGTCGCCCCTGACGATAACTTCTTTTCGGGGATCTGACCGCTCTTCACCTCACGGTATCTCGGGTCCATCATCTTCTGCTTTGCCGGGAGATTTGCCCAGAGCTGGAAACCCCAGAGCAGATCATCTTTGCCGCCCTTCGGCATCTCCTGATGAATAATGCCGCTTCCTGCTGTCATCCATTGCACGTCGCCGGGCGCAATGATGCCCCTGTTTTTCATGCTGTCGCCGTGTTCGACAGAGCCGTGAAGAACATAGGTGATAGTCTCGATGCCGCGGTGCGGGTGCCACGGAAAACCGGCAAGATACTGGCTCGGATTATTGGAATGGAAGTCATCAAGAAGCAGAAAAGGATCGAACTGAGGAATCTGACTGTGCCCGAAGGCACGCTTCAGGTGGACCCCTGCGCCTTCGATCGTTGGCTTGCTTTTCCAGATCTTCTTTATCTTTCGCGCCATGGCAGACCTCCCGGGAAGAATATAGTTATCTTTATTTAAGTTTACCAGCTTTCGGGAATAGGTCAATCCAGGACTCTGTCTATGGGCATGGTATACTATGAAAAAGGAGATCAGTAATGGCACATATATTTACCGTAGCGATCAATGACGAAATTTCATCGGTTCTGGCCAGGGTTGAATCCGCAATAACCGAAAGCGGCGGCACATTTCAAGGCGACAGCTCAAAAGGTGTTTTTCAGGGCAACTCTGTTATGGGACCGATCAAGGGAGAGTATTGCTCTATTACCGGAAATGAGATGCGTATTACGATCATGGACAAGCCGTTTATTGTGCCTTATAGCATGATAGAAGGCGAGATAAAGAAGTATTTCAGCTAAGGGCCATTGCATCTCTCGATAAATCTGCCTGTTAATGGGAAAAAAAGGATGGTAATCAAATCATGAAAAAGACTGTTGCAGTAATATTGGCGTCTGTCGTGGGTTTGTTCATGCTTATGGGCATGGCCGGAGCGGATGATATGCTGAAGCCCTATGTGCTTGCATCATCAGGACCAGGGACTATTGAGAAGAAGACGGATGAGGTGAAGGCCAGCCTTGTACAACAGGGATTTCAGGCAGTCGGTGAATACACTCCGTATAAAGGAACTCATGTCATTGTGGTGACCAGCGACGGCCTGCGGAAGAACGCTGCCAAATCTGAATTCGGAGCTTATGGGGCGATCGTTCGCATATCTCTGAACGAGAAGGGTGGGGATATCGAGGTCTCCTATACGAACCCTCTCTACTACTCACAGGCGTATCAAATGAAAGACCCCCTCGCTGATGTTGCTGCCTCTCTCGAAAAAGCGCTTGGCAAAAAAACCGTCTTCGGCTCGAAAAAAGGTTTGAGTGCGGCCAAACTTCGCGCTTACCATTACATGGTCATGATGCCGTATTTTGACGATCAGGTGCTGCTTGGCACTCACAGTTCTCAGGAAGAGGCACTCAAGGCTGTTGAGGCGAACCTCGCTGCGCGTAAAGGTGGGTCTTCAAAGGTATATCGGGTCGATCTGTCTGACAAGAAGGAGTCGGTCTTCGGTGTAGGCATAACCGAAGGTGAGGGTGCAGACAAAACGATCATGCCGATAATTGATATCAGCGAACCTAAGCATACAGCGCATCTTCCTTACGAACTGGTGGTGTCAAACGGAAAGGTGTACATGCTGCATGGCAAGTTCCGCATAGCTCTGGATTTCCCTGATCTCACGATGGGCACATTTATGAAGATCTCAGGAGCGCCGTCAGCTATCGAGGAGAAGTTGAAGCTTGTTGCCGGTGGCAAATAGTTAGGACAGTAAGTTATCCATTGATGCAATGAAGCAGTCAGTTTACTCGGTCATTACTTGATCTGACAGTTCGTTCGTATCGTCAGGGGTGAAAGGAAAATGCTGAGTGAGTATCTTGCCTGCTTCGTTAATAGCCTGACATAACGCGTCGCAGCCACGATTTTCTCTTATGCCTTTGGATACTGTCAGCGCATAGGTGTTGAGTGTCTGCTGCTCGATCTTTTCGTAAATCCCCTTGTCTGCCAGCACCCATACCTTGTGCTCCAGCAGTGAAATAAAGAAGAGCACGCCTGTGTTCGCCTTTGTTCTGTAAAGACCTTTTTCGTAAAAGGCCCGCAGTGCCCGCTCTCTTACCGTCTCTTCCAGCCTCTGTCTGCCGACAAAGGCTGTCTTTAAGGCAGGCATATACTTGAACAAAACCCACATGAGCGGGAAGAAGAGAAAGCTGAGGAGGATGAAATAGTTCAGCGATGCATGGAGAAAGGCTTCTGATACAAGCAGGCTGATGCCTGAACCAAGCAGCACACTCCCGAGCACGGTTGCCTCGCGGTATTCATCGCTGCTGTTAACGATCATCACAGCGATTTCGCCGATAGTGCAGCACTCGACGCTCCGCGTAGTTTCTGCGATTCGGTCTTTTTCCGCTTCTGTAAAAAATGTCTTTGCGTTATTCATTTTCTGTCCTCTTCTATTTTGGCTAATAAGCCTGCAGGCCAACAAGTTGATAAACTACCAATCTCCAGAGCTCCCGCCGCCGCCAAAGTCTCCACCGCCTCCACCGCCAAACCCACCACCGCCGCCGCTGCCGAAGCCTCCTCCGCCACCAAATCCTCCTCCAAAATACCCACCGCCAAATCCACCACCTCTTCCGCCTGAAGAAAAGAGAGAAGGCAAGATTAGTCCGGCAACGAGGCCGACAACTGCGAGGATAATAGCTGCAACCAGACCGACAGGAGAGAGGATCAGGGAGACTATCGCAGGCAGACCTATTGCTCCGGCAGCTCCTGCAAGATACTTTGAGATGCTTCCGAGCATGAGCAGGGCTATTCCTAAAAATATGAGGAATGTGAAGAGACGCGAAACACCCTGTGAACCCTTAGCCCCTTGCCGTTTGCCTGCCTGTTGTGGCTCTGCTTTGAACTCACCCCTTGTTGCATCGATCAGGGAATGGACGCCGGTAATGAAGCCGCCGTCAAAGTCACCTCTTTTGAACCGGGGCTTTACCACAAGGTCTATGATCCTGCCTGACATAAGGTCAGTAAGCTTGCCTTCAAGCCCACGACCTACCTCAATGCGTAATTTTCTGTCTTCCTTTGAGACAAGAAAGATGATGCCATTGTCCTTGCCCTTCTGCCCGATCTTCCATGCCTGAGCCACCTTAATGGTGAACTCTTCGAGCACTTCTCCCTGGAGAGAGGGGATAGTCACGATCACGATCTGGGTAGAGTCGGACTGCTCGAAGGCCCGCAGTTCCTGCTCCAGAGTTGCCTTTGCCTGGGGCGATATCATGCTGCCATAGTCATTTACATACCCGGTCAGTTTTGGGACGTCGAGTGCAAAAGAATATGGGACGAGGCATAGAACAGCAAGAGCAGCCAAAAAGCTTGAGACAAACAAAGATATTTTATTTTTCTCTCTCATTACCAATCTCCTGAAGACCCGCCGCCGCCGAAATCGCCGCCACCGCCGCCAGAATCACCTCCACTGTCACTGCTGCTATCGCTGCTGCTTGACCACGATCCATCCGAACTGCTACTACCTGAAATCGTACCATACGGTGTTGGTGTAGAAAAGCTGATTCTTCCAGCCAGAGCTGAAAGGCCATAACCTATTCCAAGTCCGAGCGATGCGTACATGAGCTTGGTCAAATTGGTTAATTGATTGGGGATCAGCATTCCAGCCGCAAGAGGTGTGAAAAAAGCTCCAAGGCCTGAGCCGAGAATTTTCGACAGTTTTCCGAAGAAGAATATGCCGATGTATATTACGATTACCAGGACATAAAATCCCCAAGGCGTACCGGTTAAGTTCGGAAAAGATCCCGGCACTGGAAGTTTCTGCTGAGGTTGAGGTGGAGGAACTGCCCTGAACTCACCTTTTGATGCCGCTATGATCGAGGCGATACCCTCAGTAAAGCCCCCGTCATAATCGTCTGTCTTGAACCTGGGCTTTATGACCTCATCGATGATCCTGCCGGCCCTCAGGTCTGTTATTTTCTCCTCAAGCCCTCTGCCGACCTCAATGCGCATCTTCCTGTCATTCTTTGATACAAGCAGGATGACGCCGTTGTCTTTACCCTTTTGGCCGATCTTCCATTTTTCCGCCACTTTGATGCTGAACTGTTCCAGCACTTCTCCCTGCAGAGAAGGGATCGTGACGATCACGATCTGTGTGGTGTCTGATTGTTCAACTGCCTTAAGCTGTTGTTCAATGTTTGCCTTTGCCTGAGGTGAGAGCATGCCTGCGTAGTCATTAATGCGTCCCTGGAGTATAGGGACCTCAAGGGCATGGGCAGATGGAGCAAAGAAAAGGAGAATCGTCAGAATCAGAAACGCAGCGCTAATCGGGCAAGTTACTCCCGTCTGCCCGTAATCGTGAGTATTCGCCGAGGAGAACCGGGTAACCCCACCTGCACCTCCCCTTAAGGTAAGGGGAGGACGGGAGGGGTTAAGGAAGAGAGCTATCATTCTCTTGAGAGCTCTTGTCTATTTATTGAACTCGACCTTCGGCGCTTTCTCCGCCCCTGCCTCAGCCTTGAATGCCTCGCGTGGTTTTAGGTGCAGCATCATGGAGTTCGTAAGGCTGTTCGGGAATATTCTGATCGAGGTATTAAAGGTTTCGACAGACTTGTTGAATCGGGTGCGGGCAACATTGATCCTGTTCTCTGTTCCTTCCAACTGGTGCTGCAGGTCCATGAAGTTCTGGTTTGCCTTCAGGTCAGGATACTTTTCAACTACGACCATTAAGCGTGAGAGTGCGCTGGACATGGCGCCTTGCGCTGCCTGGAACTGTGTCAGGGCCTTGGGGTCATTGAGAATGTCTTTGGATGCCTGAATAGTCCCCACTTTTGCACGCGCCTCGGTAACAGCCTGAAGAGTCTCCTTTTCATGCTTTGCATAACCTTTGACAACCTCTACAAGATTCGGTATCAGATCGTTCCTTCTCTGATACGATGCTTCAACATCTCCCCACGCAGCCTTTACTGCTTCCTCATTCGCCTGCATGGTGTTGTAACCGCAGCCTGACAATCCTGAGAGCATGATAGTAAGCAGTAGCAAAAATATAACCTTTTTCATTGGATCCTCCGTTTTATAGCGTGATGAACTTATGAGGCCATCACTTCAAGATTCTTGAGTTTGGAGCTCTCGCCAAGGGCGATGAGCGTGTCGCCTGTCTTAATTGCGCTTTTGAATGTTGGATTAAACTTCATCTCGCCGTTCGGTTTCTTGATAGCGACGATAATAATGCCCAGTTCCCTTCCGATGCCGCACTCATCAAGCGATTTTCCGACCAGTGCTGAAGACTCCTTTATAAGTACTTCCTCCATCTGGAGGTCTATGTTGCCGCTTTTTGTGGCGAATTCAATAAAGTCCACCACCGCAGGTTTGAGTACCGTATGAGCGATCCTGAGACCGCCGATATGATAAGGCGAGACGACCTTGTCTGCGCCTGCACGGACCAGTTTTTTCTCTGAGCCTTCCTCTCCTGCACGGGCCACGATAAAAAGGTCAGGATTCAGGCCCCGGGCACTCAGCACAACAAAAAGGTTTTCAGCATCAGTAGGGAGCACAGTGACGAGACCCTTTGCCTTTTCTATGCCGAGTTCCTTCAAAACCTCGTCCTTTGTGGCATCACCGGGAAAGATCAACAGATCTTTGTTTTCCTGGCGTATATCAGGCTGCTTCTCGACGATCACGAACCTGATATTCTTTTCGTGAAGCTCCCTGCAGATGATCTTGCCCATCCTGCCGTATCCGCAGACAATGTAATGGTTCTTCAGTTCTTTGATCTTCTTTTCCAATCTGCGCCTCCCGTAAACTTCCTGTAATTCTCCCTCAAGGATGATTTTCGCTCCTGCAGTCAGGGCATAGGCAACTGTGCCGACACCGCCAATGATTATGATGATCGTAAAAATCCTGCCGAACAGGGAAAGGTCATGGACCTCTTTGAACCCAACGCTGGCAAGGGTGATGACCGTCATGTACAGTGCATCAATGAAGTCCCATCCTTCAATCAGCATATAGCCGGCAGTGCCGAAGGATGCAACAAGGATTACCAGGCAGACGGCTACGATGAATTTCTGCCGCAGTTCGCTGTATGTATTCTGAATATCCTTGAAAATGTGCATGAGTCTATCTTAAACGATTATTTCGTGAGAATGCTTCAATGCTTTTGGCTGTGCTGCCCGGTTTCTTCTGCCTTCAAGGAATATAACCACGACCTTCTGGGCAATCGTGACAGCCGGCACTGCCAAAACCATGCCGATAATGCCGAAGAGTTTCTGTCCGGCAATGATGGTGATGACAAGGAGCATGGGGTGCAGCTTTACGCTTCTGCCTATGGTCAGCGGCTGGACCAGGAAGTCATCGAGGAGCTTGACGCAGGTATAGAGCAGAACCACATTGAGGACTGCGCCCGCGCTCTTGAACTGGATAAAGGCAATAAGGCAGGCGATCAGGCAGGAAACGATCGGGCCGACGTAGGGGATGACATTTGCCGCAGCAGTCACAATGCCTAATGTAACGGGATAGTTAACGCCTAACATGGCGAGACCGACGGCGGCCATAGCGCCAACTGACGAACATTCTATTGCAAGTCCTCTCAGGTAGCTTCCGGCAAGGATATTGATCTCTGAAAGGGCTGCAATCGATGTCTCCACATACCCGGAGGGGATCGAGCGCATGATCTTTCTAAGTATATCAGGCCAGTCCTTGAGAATAAAGAAAACAAAGAATGGGATGAGTATCATGGCAAAGGCAACCGATGCGGCATGACTGAAGATGTCGGACACATTAAGCATCTTGGAAATAAGATGGCTCGGCTGTGCAAGGCCAGTCAGGATCTTATCGATCAAATCCTCGGCAAAGGGATATTCTCTGAGATTCACGAAGGCGCTCTCTGCCTGCTGCGTGATCTCCGGAAGTTTTTCAGTGAGGTTCTTTGTCTCCTGCTGGAGACAGGGGATAAGTATCAAGTCAGCAGCTATGAGCAGAAGACCCGCGCCGAGATATACGGCAGCGACCGCCACTGTTCGTTTTATGCCGAGATATTCGATCCGCTTGATGACATTGCTGAGCAGATAGGCAAGGATGCCAGACATGAGTAGCAACACAAGCAGACTTGCCGTGTAGTATGCCGTTATGATAAGCAGTCCTGTCAGCAGCAGGCCGATCACCCATCGCGGCATCTGATGGTGGACCTTCAGTATCTCCTTCAGCAACTCGTTGTCAGTTTCTTTCTTCATGGTTCTTTCTTACATACGCAGAGAGAATCCCGACAAGATTCAGCAGCACCCGCGACGAGATCGCAGGGCTTCCCTTGATGAGATCATCGAAATACGATTTGTACATGATAAGCAGGGTTGTCCTTTCCTGTGCAGAGGCAGACGCAAAGCGCGGCATCTGATCGATAAGTGCGAGCTCTCCAAAATACGAACCTGCCGGGAGTTCGGCAAGGACTGCAATGTCTTTATTGCTTTTCTTTGCAATGGTGACTGAACCATCGAGGATGATGTACAAGGCTTTGCCGATCTCACCCTCAGAGAAGATAACCTCGCCCGGCTCATATTCCTTCTCAACGAGATCAATAAGAAGTTTCATGAGCAGTTTGCGGTTCAGACCTTTGAAGAGGTGGACCTTCTGCAGGATCTCGACCCTGCGTTCTTTTTCTTTGTCTATTGCCCAGCTAAAGAGTTTTATCATCATCCCTCCAATTACAGGGATTTTACTACCTCTGCATCACCCTTGACAACCTCTAATGAAGAACCATTTGAAATCATCATTCAGGTTTTATCCTCCAGGATGCAAGACAGTCTACAATGATCACGATTTCGGTTTTCAGGAACTTACTGTGTTATTACCACAACCGCAGTGCCGGATCGCCCTGCAGGTTAAAGATATCCATGATGTACGCAGGTCTGCCTGCTGCCTGGTAATTCCTGAACGCACTGAGTATCACATCCCCCAGTGCAACGCCCCGGTGTCCGAGTCCGCCTATGAAGAGCTGCTCATTCAGCCCCTTCGACAGATAGTTATACGAGAGTCCTGTGGGCGCCCAGACAGCTACGGCACCGGCGCCATCTCTTGTCACAAGGGCCTCGCTCAGGGAATCAAAGCCCGGCAGGGCAAAGTTACCGACCGTGCAGGTCATGGCTGCCAGAACAAAAGGTTTGCCGATATTCTGCAGAGAGGTCACGTCGCTCACCTTCAGAAGTCCCTCGTTGGCCAGAAGATCCATACCTGCATGGCCAGTGTAGTTAATCAGAACCGCCCCGGTCTGTATTTCATTGAAGAGAAGCTGGCGGGCCTGCGAAAGCGTATATTCTGAAAGATATATCTTCGAAACAGAGTATGCTCCTGGAACAAGGGCTGCAATGTCGTCGCTGTCAGCAGGGAACTTGCCGCCAGTGTCTGGATTGTCCGCAAGCATCACAACACGGCTGCCGGCAGTGCTTTCGTATGCAATGATCTTGGCGATCACACTCCTTAGTTCCTGAGCGGTCAATGCCGGGATCCTGCCTATGGCGATATCAGGGACATGGTCACCGTCAAAGTCTGCATACAGATTATCAGAAGGTGAAATAACCTGGGGCGTCTCTGCCATCAGGGTCGGCACAAGGTTGTCTCCAATGCCCATGTTGTCTTTGTAATCATAGGTGCCGTCCCCTGCAAGCAGAACGTATTTCGGTCCCTTCTTCCACCGGGTCTTGGCATAGGAGAGGAAACTGCGGATCGCCTCGGGGTTTGATATGCCATAGTTGAACTCATCCATGATGTTTTCAAGATCTACGACCATGCTCTTAAGGCCCTGTCCCTGACGGTATGCTGCAAGTTCCTGGGCTGCAGCAGCAAGTTCCTTTGTGGTTATGATGATGTAGTCAGCCATGTTCTTGGTGGATGTAAGCGTTGAAGGGCTGTCTGCTGATGCATGGGCAACAGGGGCAGCTGCATCAGATGCTATGGCAAGATACCGTGCACCTGGTGAAGGCACAAAGCTGACGCTGTATCTGCTGCCTGAGCTGTCAATGGTCGTTGCCATGTTCAATGCCGGCCTATCAGGGTTAGTTATGTCAAAGACAAAGAGATCGGGACTGGTAAAGCCGTAAACGGTAAGAGGCTGGGTATCCGCTGCGCTGAAGGTGAGGCTATCCTCATGGGCCTGCAGTAACCGCTGGTAGGTCAGGTCAAAGGAATCTACAAAGAATATGCTGTAGGGAACGCCAGGATCGAGCAGGCCTTTGACTTCTATGGAGTTTGTACCTTCTGAAAGCAGTGTCTGGCTGAAGCTCAGATTGACCAGATGCTCATCAGTGCCTTTCCAGCGGTCTTCTCCGATAACTGTGCCATTGAGGCTGATGCGCACATGATGTTCATCGGTTACACCGGTTGCAGTAACACCATGCAGTGTTGCGGTCAGGCCGGCAGAAGCTGATGCATCTGCTACGCCAAATGCCTGGAGGTCGAAATGTTTTGTGCCAAGAGATGGGTTGCCGGCTATCACATAGTCCCAGAACCAGTAGTCAGAGTTCGGGCCATTGGCAAGCACAGGGGCGACGGTCTTGTTTTCCTCTGCATGGACCGTTTCTGTAATAGTGCTGTATTCTGCAGGTGCAGGGCCGGTACCCTGCAGGCTGGCCATGAGCTCTCCTTTTGCGCTGGATAGCCAGTAGATGTTCTCTTTTGTGTAGATATTGTCTATACCCTGTCCGTAGAAGAAGAGTCCTGACAGGTCTTCAGCCGGGATGTAGGCAATAGTGCTGCCCTGACTGGTTAAGGCGAGCTTGCCTGATCTGATCATCTGCCTGACCTTGGCTTCTGCGAGCCCAAGGAGTGAGGAGATTTCTGCTGAGTCTAAGAAGTAAAGCCCGTCTTTGTCTATGGTGATCTTCACTTTGCTGCCGGTCTTCTGCTTTGTTATGAGGCTGGAGGCAACTTTGGCCCCTGCTCTCACATTCAGGGCTGCCTTCTTGGCTGAAGAGACTGCTTTTGCAGTCCTTGTATAGTCTGATACTTCATGGGTGATAAGGCTCTCTGCCGCAGGGGAAGGCGCGCTGCCTGCTGTAATGACTATGGTGCCTTCATGGTCTATGTATTTTGTTATGATCTTTGCATGAGAGGAGGCGGTGCTGTCAGGCTTGAGGAAGGCCTCGGCAGCTTTGGGCGCGGAGATGTAATGGTTTCCGACTGCATTGCCTGCTCCTGCTGTTACGGTGAAGGGTCCGTAGGTGTTCTTCCTGCCTCTGCCTTCGACTTCCATGAGCAGGTAGGTGTTGCTGCCGCTCAGGGATGCGCCGTTGTCGATGAGGCTGTAGGTCCCGCCCTGTTGTGAGGTGAGCAGTGCAGGCAGGAGGTCTCTGTTGATCTGCCGGTATCTACCAGCTTGTTCATCAAGCCTGAAAAGGTAGAAGCCTGCGGTGTCAATCTCTGAGGATGTGGTCCACTGCACCACAAATCTACCGTCTTCGCTGAAAGCGCTGAAGTCGGATAAGCTGATAAGGGTCGGAACGTAAGAGACGGTTCTACTGACCGTATTTGACGTCACCCCGGCCACTGTCGATGAAGCGGTATTTGTCACAGATCCGGCTGCAACATCCCCTCCTGTAATAGTATACGCAGCAGTACAGGTGATGCTCTCAGCCGGATCAAGATAATTATCGCTGTCTCCGACCGTGCTGACTGCCGGGCAGGTGACTGATACTTTGTCGTCCGCAACGGTCACTGGGCCGAAAAGAGCAGCCGCGCCGCTATTTGTAACAAGGTAGCTGTAGTGCAATAAAGAGCCGACAACTTCAAAAGAGCTCTCTGTTACGCTCTTTGCAATGGTCAGTCCTGTAGTTGCGTAGGTAGCTGTCGAGGGGGTTGAATTATATACAGTGCTGCTATAGGTGCCATGGGAGGTCGCTGTATTCGGGTGTGAACCAGAAATTGTCGTCACCGGGCCCTTGATGCAGTTTTCTGTTGGGTCTTGTGAGGGGGAAGCTACTGGCAGTGGATTTGTCCAGATGCAACCTGCCGGATCTACAGATGTGCCGGCCAGGGTAGGGTCAGAGACAGTCACTGGATTAAGCGGAACATCTCCGATATTTTCAATAGTGAACCTGTAATACACATTCACTCCCGCCTGCAGAGCAACAAATGAGGTCCATGGCCCTGTTGCACCGGTCGAAACCTGTTTCAATATGGCTATTGCGGGATGAGCTGCATTGACTGTCATCGAAGCACTGGCAGTATTGCCGTTAACCGTAGCGGAATTAATGATAAAAGAGACATTGCCGCTTGTGTTGTTATAGGCGCCAATGGCAGGTGCTGTGATATTGACCGTAACTGTGCATGTGCCGCCTGCAGCGATCGTGCCTCCTGAAAACGCAATGGAGCCCGCACCGGCTGATGGCGAAAAAGTCGGGCTGCCGCAGCCGCTCGTGGAGGCTGATGGCGGATTCGCCACAACCATATTCCCCGGTGAAGTAGGCAATGTGTCTGCAAAGGCAATCCCACCCAGCGCATCATTCAGATTAGGATTTGATATCGTGAACGTAAGCGTTGAGGTGCCGTTGGCAAGAATAGGGGTCGGGGCAAAACGCTTGGAGATGACAGGTGGCAACACCGCAGTGAGCGAGGCCGAAGCAACACTGCCCGTGTTCGTTCCGCCTTCAGTAGTTGAAAGAAATCCACTCACATTATTGTGCGGTCCTGAGGTTGTAGCTGTCACATTTACGCTGACAGTGCAGGAACCGCTGGCTGGAATATTAGCCCCGGTCGGATTCCCGAACGTAAGGACTGTAGCCCCGGCCGCAGGAGCCCAAGTTGGGCTTCCTGTACACGTCGTGCCTGCGGAAGGAGTAGCGGCTACCTGAAGACCTGTCGGCAGGGTATCGGTGAATTTCGCCCCAGTCAACTGGAGAGTGTTCGCATTTGTGAGCGTAATGGTCAAAGTGGATGTGCCATTTACCGCAACAGGCGAAGGAGAGAAAGACTTTGCTATCGTCGGCTTGACAGGAGGCTGACAGCCGGTGAAGGAGACATTATCCATAGATAAGTCATTGCCTTTGCTTGTGGCGTTTGCTCCCCATCCGTAAATTCTGAAATAAGTTACTCCTGTGGTGCTTGTGTTGCCGGTGAAGTCATACGGTCCATAGGTCGTCCATGTCGTTGTAGAGGAAAAGCTGCTCTTCAGTGTCCAGGTTGTTCTATCTGTGCTGTAGTATACAGCGTCGTTATTAGGCCCATTCGCCTTTCTCTGAGCGTCGAACTGCATCTTGACTTGGGTATAATTTCTTGTGTCAATGGCAAATTCAATGTACGGAAAGGTTGCAGGGTCTATGCCGCTTGGAGCGGTCTTTGGCCAGCCATAGGTCAGAACACCAGGTTGAGGGTTCCCTCCGGCAGCGACAGTGTCAGCTTCATCAAGCAGCCCGTTGCCCAAGGTGATTGCGGCTGTTGGAACGTCCGAAGCCTTTGTGGAAGGAGCTGGCTGGGGAGGAGGATTTGCAGTAAAGCCAGCAAATGTCCATTCCGCAAGCTTAAGACCGCACAAGCCGGTACCCGGCCCGGGATCTGTGTTGACGATCAGATCAGCGGTCGCACTCCTGCCGGTATCAAGTGCATCAACGAAAAGATGGCCTGTCGTATTGCTCAGGGTTCCTGTTACGGATGCCGTGACATTCACCTTAATCACGCAACTGCTGTTTGCTGCAATTGTTCCGTTCGAAAAAGAGATGGAGCCTGCACCTGCCACAGGTGAGAATGTCGGTGTGCCACAACCTGAAGTCGTTGCCCCCGGTGTTGCAGCAACCGTCATATTCGTAGGAAGGGGGTCTGTAAAGTTATATCCGCTGACGATGCCCGGATTGGAATTGGTTATGGTGATCGTCAGCGCAGAAACACCGTTGATATTCGTAGGATTCGGGCTGAAGCTTTTTGAAATGGCGGCAGTTGAAGGATCAATGATATTGGCGATCCGTGCGCCGACAGAAAAATCGGCATTATAGTGATAGCTGCTGCCGGAGAAATCATGGAAAAGGCTGTTGAGTGACTGGCTGGAGCCACCCCCGCTCAGTATCTTAACGGTGTAGGTAGTGACCACCGTGCCCCCAGCCTTATCATCCCCGCCGATGCACGAGCGATAGTTGGGACTGTTGGGATCATTTTCCCAGATACATGCATCAGAATATAGCTTGCTGTTTGGGTTTGGAACATTGGTGGTATTGCTGTCCGCCGTATACGTGGTGCTGACGGACAGGACCTGAAAGATGGTATTTGGAAAGTTGATGAAAGACTCTAACTGGTTATACCCTTGAGTTGCAGTGAAGCCTGCGAGTTCAATGGTATACGTATTGCCGACAAGAAGGTTCATGGCTCCGCCGGCAGGAATTGATGTGCCGTTCAACTTAACTGACGTTATGCCATTCCGGCTCTGCGATACCAGATGCTCAATGTAAAGTTCACGGGGCGTAGGTGATGAGGCTGTGCCTGAACCATCGGTCGCCGTAATATGGTAGCGCCTCGTTGTATCATAAGCACCTGCCACCTGGTTGAGTTCTATTTCAAAATAGGCATCTGAACATGCCCCAGCTCCTATTGATGGAATCGTGATCTGGGATAGAGAACCGGTGCGAAGGTTGATGTTTGCATTAGCGGAATCCCATGCAAAGTCAACTACGACATTGTTGGTGGCAACGCTGCTACAGACACGCGCACCGACCGGAAAATATTTAGGGCCAGAAGTAGGGTTGTTGCTGTCGAGCCCTACAATATTCCATGTTATCGGAGTGACTGACAACGTCGTAGCTGCCTCTCCGAAAGCAGGCAACATCAAGGCCATTAGGATAATAATAAAAAGATGTCTTATTTTCATGTCAGCTCCGTTAGAGGGCTAAATCTAAAATGACGTTAATGGACCTGCTGAAGGATCTTTACCCAACTCTTTTTCTCATGTCCATTGTCGAGCAAAAGAGTTATATCATCCTCTTCCAATGACAGGGAGTTTACTACTCCTGCATTATCATTGGCAACTGTTAAAATGCTTATTTCCCTTGAAAACCTTTTGAAAATCTGGTATTCCATAGGGACGATGGAAGAGAAGCGCCAGCTGACCCCAGCAGAAGAGCATCTCAAAAGCATGGAGCAGAAGGTCGAGGACCTGCGGCTGCTTATGGATGTTTCTTCGATCATATCCTCCACCCTTGATTTCAATGAACTGATCGGCCTGGTTATGGAAAAGGCGAAGGTTGTTATGCATGCTGATGCCTGCTCGATCCTTGTGTATAACAAAAAGACCGAGAGGCTTGAGTTCGAGGTAGCGCTAACCAGTGATGAAACGAGCGGGGAGATCCTCAAAAAACATGTCACCCTCGGTCTTGGCGAAGGCATTGCAGGCTGGGTTGCGCAGAACCTTGAACCGATCATTGTCGGACAGGCGGCAGAGGACAACAGACACTCTAAGCAGGCAGATTCCAAAACAGGGTTTACCACGAAAAGCATGATCGCTGTCCCTCTGGTCGGCAGATCTGGGCTGATTGGCGTTGCCGAGATATTGAATCCTATCGGCAGGGATACATTTTCTGACTATGATCTCGAGATATTTCAGGCCCTCTGCAGGCAGATAGCGGTTGCCATGGAAAATGCGGTCTTCCACCGGGAATCGCTCGAAAAAGAACGGCTCAAGCAGGAGCTTGAACTTGCGGCAACGATCCAGAGGAGCTTCCTGCCCCCGCTGCCGGTATATGAAAAAGGGATCCTGAGGGTCTCTGGATTTACGCTTCCTGCCAAGCATGTGGGCGGCGATCTCTATGCCTTTGACGAGCCTGTTCAGGGCAAGCTTGGGGTGCTGATCGGCGACATCTCCGGAAAGGGCGTCTCGGCTGCGCTCTTCATGGCAAAGGCGATCAGCGATTTCAGATATCAGATGCATGGTGTTGATGATCCCGGCTTGGTAATGAACAGGCTGAATGAGCAGATGTCGAACACGCCGAGAGGCATGTTCCTGACCGCCATGTATGCGATCGCTGATATGCAGACAGGCAGTGTGAAGGTCTCTATTGCCGGTCATCCGCCCTTTCTCTGGGTAACAGCAGATGATGTGAAGGTTATGGACCTTGAGGGAGGGCCTCCTGTCGGCATTATGGAGATCGACTATCCGAGCCACGAACTGCAGCTTGCTTTGGGAGACAGACTGATCATGGTGACTGACGGTGTTTTCGATGCAAAGAACAGCGAAGGCGAAAGGCTCGGTTTTGAAGACATCGTTGCCTTTGCAACCCACAACAGGCATGAGGACGGTCTGACCGACCTTATTGTCGATTTCGTGAGTAAGTTTACCGGTGATGCGGACAGGGCAGATGACCTTACGATCGTTGAACTGAGGCGAGTAGCATGAAGCCTGCAGTGACGTTGAAGGTCCAATCCCATCCACGATTTCTCAGCCTCATCCGCGATGTGACCACGCGATTCTGCATGACCTGTGGGCTTGATGAGGACCTGATCAACAAGATCAAACTTGCCGTGGATGAGGCCAGCTCGAATGTTATCAAGTATGCTTACCATGGAGACACATCCAGGGGAATTGTTGTAAAGTACAGCTTCTCGAAAAAGAGGATATCTATTGTTATCGAGGATAACGGGGAAAAGGCCGATCCTGAAAAGATCCGGGGACGGGATCTTGATGACGTCAGACCCGGCGGTCTCGGCATGCACTTTATCAGACGGGTCTTTGATATCGTTGAGTTTGATGCCAAAAAAGTGAAGGGCAACAGACTGCTCCTCATGAAGCAGACAGGGGGAAACAATGAATTGTGAAATTGGTGATTACAAGGGGAATACCGTCGTCTCGCTGAGCGGTGAGATCGATATGCATTCATCACCCGTGCTGAGGGAAAAAATGCTCGGCGTTATCAAGAACAAGCCTCAGCGCCTCATCGTCAACTTCAAGGACGTATCCTACATTGACAGTTCGGGCATTGCGACCTTTGTCGAGAGCCTTAAGCATGTGAAGGCCTATCAGGGGCGAATGCAGTTTTCTGAACTCCCCCAGTCAATCCTGGACATATTCAGTTTTTCGAGACTCGACAAGGTCTTTGAGATCTGCGGAAACCTTGATGATGCGGTCAGCCGCTGACAGCATGATTGCGCAAGGATCCTGAATGGCCTTCTCTCTCCTGAAAGATATAACAGATGCTTCCCGCATCATCAATAAATCCTTTTACTGGACATTCCTCTCCCCGTTAAAGGGCAAGCCCGTTCGCATCGCGGCCACCATATCAGAGATGGTCAAGGCAGGATACAACTCGGTCCCGATCGTTGCAGTCATCTCGTTTTTTGTCGGTATCATCCTTGCCCTGCAGGCTGCATACCAGCTGAAGCGGGTCGGGGCGCTGATCTATGTTGCCAATCTTGTAGGGGTATCTCTTACGAGGGAACTGAGCCCTATCCTGACCGCGATCATAGTTTCGGGCAGGAGCGGTTCTGCCTTTGCTGCAGAGATCGGCTCTATGAAGGCAGCAGAAGAGGTGGATGCACTTGTTACGATGGGCATAAACCCTGTTCGGTTTCTGGTAAGCCCAAAGCTTCTGGCGCTCATGGTCATGGTTCCGGCGCTGACCATTCTTTCTGATATTATCGGGATTATCGGCGGGTTCCTTCTCTCGGTCTCTGTTTTAGAGATGAATGCATACAATTATTACCAGCAGACCCTTAATGCCCTGCTGGTGAAGGATGTCTTTACTGGTCTGGTCAAGGCATGGGCATTTGGTATTGTCATTACCATTGTGGGTGCATATCAGGGTTTCAAGGTCGAGGGCGGCGCAGAAGAGGTCGGCAGAAGAACAACCTCCTCGGTTGTTATCTCCATTTTCCTGGTGATTGTTTTTGACCTTTTCTTTACAACGCTCTTTTACTATTTCACATGAGAGGATAATGGCAGAAAACAGGGATATAGCCATAGAGGTAACAGGGCTCAGGACAAAATACGGCGACCGTGAGGTGCTGAAAGGCCTGACCTTTGCCATTCCGAGGGGAAAGACCACGGTCATCCTCGGCGGAAGCGGCTGCGGCAAGAGCACGCTCCTTAAACATCTTATTGGCCTGCTCAAGCCTTCTGAGGGGAGCATAAAGATCCTCGGTCAGGAGATAACCGGCCTGACAGAGCCGGAGATGGATGAAGTAAGGAAGAAGATGGGGGTGTCATTTCAGGGATCTGCTCTGCTCAATTCTATTACCATTGCCGAGAATGTTGCCCTGCCGATCAAGGAGCATACCAAGATAGATAAAGATACCATGGAGACCATGATCAGAATAAAACTCAATCTGGTTGGGCTGCCCGGTTTCGGCCATTTTTATCCATCCCAGCTTTCGGGCGGCATGAAGAAGAGGGCCGGCATTGCGAGGGCCCTGGCGCTCGATCCAACCGTACTCTTTTTCGACGAGCCCTCTGCCGGTCTTGATCCGGTCACTGCAGCCGGTCTTGATAATCTGATTCGGGGTTTGCAGAAGAACTTCAGGATGACGATTGTGGTGGTGACCCATGAACTGCCCAGTATTGATGCGATAGCGGATTATGTTATCATGCTCGATAAGGGACAGGTTCTCTTCTTCGGTCCTCTTGAGGACCTGAAGGCTTCGGACAATCCCCGTATCAGGCAGTTCCTCGAGAGAAGGTGGGAAGAGGACGAAATGTCAGATGAAGATCAATGGAGAGCAGTTGTTGAGGATAAAATCTCGTGAGAAAATATGAGGAGGCGCTTTGAGAGAAGAGATTAAGGCTGGACTGATCATTGTTGTATCAATGGCCTTGCTTACCGTGATGATTGTTCTTATCGGCGGCTCGCAGTTTCTTGACAAGTTTGACACCTACTATATCAAGGTGAAAAATGCTGCGGGTCTTGAGCCGGGCGCTCAGGTCAAACTGGGCGGTGTCAGGGTCGGAAAAGTGGTTAGTGTCAAAGAGCCGCAGGGAGCCGGCGAGTCGGTCCTTGTCGAGATCGGCATCAAAAAGGGCAAGCCGATATACAAGGGCACCAGGGCTTCTGTAACACAGGTCGGGTTTGTCGGTGACATTTATCTCCTCCTGTCGGTTAACAATACGGTTAATGAAGTCATTAAAGTCGGCGATGTGATACCGTCTGAAGAGGTGGTTGATTTCGGGATCATCATGTCCAAGGTTGAGGGTCTTTCAAAGTCCCTTGATACTCTTATTCAGGATGTGAACAAGGTTTTCAGTCCCCAGAACGTAAAGCAGGTTGAATCCCTGCTCAAGAATACTGATAAGGCGATCGTTTCGGCCACGTCCAATATCGACAAAATGACGGCTGATATAAAGTCCACAGCGGACAAGCTTTCAAGAGTGCTTGATGAACTTGAAGGTCTTGTGAAAAACAATAAGGGTGAGTTTGCCCAGGTACTGAAGAAGGCGCGTGAGGCCCTTGACAAGGCAGAAGTGATGATCAAGGGCATTGAAAAGACCGCAAAGACGGTTGACCGGGCCGTTGACCTTCAGTCCCAGAATCTTGATGCACTGCTCAGTACCATGACGCGCACGACTGACGAACTCCAGGATCTGATTCACGACGTGAAAAGTAAACCCTGGAGTGTTATTTATAAGGAGGGGAAGGGTGAGTAATATTCTGAGGAGAGGAATTGTTCTGCTTGGTGTTCTCGTAATTGCCGCATGCTCCATGCCTGAGACAAGAATATACAGCCTGCATATGCCGGCTGACAATAACAAGGCGCAGGCCAGGAAGCAGGTCGTAATCACGGTCAGAGTCCAGTCACCCCGGTATCTGGCGCAGCCTTATATCGCTCACAGGCTTTCCCCGTATCAGCTCGATGTATCCCGGTACGCGAAATGGGATTCTGCCCCAGTTGATATGGTCCGTGAAATATTCAAGGATTCGCTGTCCGGCGTATATCAGGACGTGAGGGCGTCTAATTTTGCGCCTGAAGGATCTTTAATATTGAACATCCATCTGAAACGGTTCGAACGGGTCGATGAATCATTTGCTGAACTGGCTTTTGATGCTGAGCTTTATTCTGCTGAGGGCAGGGAGCTGTATCATCTTGAGGAGCAGAAGAGAGTGCAGATCGACACCAAGGACCCTTCCGGCGTTGCAAAGGGCTTGAGCGCTGCATTGAATGAGGCAGTGAAGGAAGTGCTTGCAGGATTGGGAGGCAAGATTTAAGCGCAGCAGTTAAGTGTGCTATTCCGACGTGCCTGTGCCCGATGTTTGGGTCTCCGGAATTTTATTGAGGAAGGCCCTCGTCAAGCGGGCATGCGAAGTAAATTAGCCTTTGCTAAAGCTCAGGATCTAGATGCCAATATAAGATAGGGGGACAAAAGATGCGCAATTCAAGACATGCTTCAGCACTCCTGATAACTTTTCTTTTACTTCTGCTTAATGCCTGTGCATATACACAGAACTCACTAAGTCCCAATGCTAAGCAAGATAGACTAACACCTGCTGATTCATTTTGTGTAATGCTTGCTAATGATGGTGCTTATGGTTCAAAAGTGACTATAGGCTCTGGTAAAACTGTTTCAAGTCATGTTCTATCTGTTGTAAGACAAAAGCAGCCTTTGACACAACTTATTGAAACTACTGATGAAGACCAAGCAATTCAACAATGTTCAGCTAAGGGCGTTAATTATCTTGTCTCACCACAGATATTGCACTGGGAAGACCATGCGACGCAGTGGTCAGGTATGCGTGACCGTATTAAAATTGAGATCCGGCTTATAAAAGTAACTCCAAAGACATTTATTAAATCAGCTCAATTTGAAGCCCGAAATAGTTGGTTTACTTTTGTAAACGCTGCCCCCTCTGAATTGTTAGATGAGTCCTTTGATAAGGTGATTCTTGGCATTGTCGAATAGAAGAACGTCTTTAGGGGGTAGGTCCACATTACAAAATGAACGGCAATCTGCGGTGCGGCTGTCAAGTGTGTAGACCTGACCCTATTAACTATTAATATGCAAAGGGCTTGAGCGCCACATTGTCTGAGTCGGTGAAGGAAGTTATAGCCGGCAGGGGGAGTAAGATTTAAGATCCGCGTGTTGCCCAGGGAGAACGAGGAGTTTTAGACCGACCGCTGCGTGGCGACTTAACTGCTGCATTAGTTCTAAATGAAGGTGACAAATTGAATACACCAAAAATCGTCACTTGTTTATCCCTGTTTATTTTCACTACTACCTTTGCCAGTTGTGCCACATCAACCCAGTCGACCCCAGCCCGCATATCCTTAAATCACGAAGCGATACCACGTATAGTCTCCACAGATGTATTCATTGGTTTTGGTGACGATGAGGTCAACCCCTCCAATACATTCAGGCTGTCAAAATACACTATGGGTGGTTTAATCCCTGCTTTAATTGATTTACTTATCAGTAATTCACAGGCAAAAGAGCGCAGTAATCTCGTTGAAGTTCGAGAAGTGCTCGAAGGCAACAAAGGCAAACAGGAAGTTACTGAGAAAATGAAGCTGAAATTGCAAACAATTGACTGGTTAAAAGTCAAAGAAGTATCTTTGGCCAACAGTGCCACAAATAAAATGTACGATGTATACTACTCCCTCTCAAAAGCAAGCACGGTCTTATTTATAACTGCATACTATTCTTTTTCAGAAAACTTTAGGACATTGAAAATAACATGTAGCGTAAAGCTGTTTCCTAAAGATGCTCACTTGAAATCATTTGCGCTCTCATGGTCGGACGACGAAGAGAGCTCGATTCGTGACAATAATTGCATTTATAAGACCATAATTGAACACGATAAACCGCTTGGCAAAGAAGTTGCCGATAAAGAAGCGGCTATTCTGCTTTGGTCGAGTGATAACGCCAGTCTCTTGCGCGAAGCTATAAATAGCGGAATCAGTGAAATCGCGGAGATGATAGCAACTGATTTAAGTATGATAGCTAACAAGAGCGCTTCACTGGAGGGTAAGGCAATGCGCCGCTCCCAGTAAGCTTTAGTGTTGAACAAAGATTACAAAGGCCAGGTTCTTTACATGCTTGGCAAAGTAAAATGCAAGGAGATGGTGCTATGAAAAATCGAAAGATACTGACAGTCCTGTTTGCGTGTCTGGTTCTCTTCCTCTTCAGTCCAGTTATTAATACACAGGCCATCACCAGACCGCCGGGTCCGAGTGGTGACGTCATGAATTTTGGTATATATGAGCCAGTGAAGAGGGGGCTTCGTTACGAACACAGAGAATCCACATCTGGATATGCCGAGGAAGGCGTTGAGGTCGTCCTCATAGAGAAGACTGCTAATATTCCATTGAAGAAGGGAATTACATTTGGCATCGAATGGGAAGCGCAAGGTCTTCCCGACATTCCGATAAAGATTGCCATGAGAGTGAAGCACCCGCAGACCACGAAACCGGATGGTACTATTTCTACAGGATTTGACGAAATGCTTCCTTTTTTTCCGGAAAAAGGCAGAATCGAAAAAAGAGGTGACTACTACAGTTTGACTGAGGATTGGGAGATGCTTCCCGGCGAGTGGTCACTGACCATGCTCTATGAGGGTAAGGTCCTGTGTGAAAAGGTATTCCACGTAATTGCTCCGTAGCGCCCTGAGGGACTGTGATGAATCAGTTGTCTTCGGTAATCTACAACCAATCATTGCAACGGGGAACCCGCTGAATTTATCATTAAGAAAGAGAACTTGATACAGATGGAACCGGTGTTTATGATCAGGGATGAGACAAACACCGATGTCAATGCAATTGCAGAGATCACGGTTGCTGCTTTTAAGCCCCTGGAGATTAGCAATCACACAGAGCAGTTCATTATCGAGGCGCTGCGTGTTGCAAAGGCCCTGACTGTATCGTTGGTTGCGGAAGCAGATGGCCGTGTGGTGGGGCATATTGCTTTTTCACCTGTGGCCATCTCAGACGGCACCAGGGATTGGTATGGCCTTGGTCCGGTTTCCGTACTGCCTGAATACCAGCGCAGGGGGATCGGCAAGGCCCTGATACAGGAAGGTCTGTCGCGGCTGAGGAGACTGCATGCCAAAGGCTGCTGCCTGGTGGGTCATCCGCAATACTACCGGAAATTCGGCTTTGAGAATGTTACCGGACTTGTCCTTGAGGGTGTCCCGCAGGAGGTATTCTTCGCTCTTTCATTTGACGGGCATGTTCCGCGGGGCAATGTCATGTTTCATGAAGCATTCAAGGCAAACAGCCAGCAAGACTCTTCATCTGATTGATAAGCCGCGGCGGGTGAGCCTTGGCAATGGAAAGTCTTCGGCCAGGAGACTCCATTGACGGTACTAAACAAATTGTTTATAATGGTTTCATGATTCAGTCATTTGCCTCTTCCGAAACTGAACATTTCTTTGCCTCCGGGAAATCACGCCGGCTGCCGCAGGACATACTGAAACGTGCCGCAATGCGCCTGACGCAGTTGGATGGTGCGACATGTATCGAAGACCTTCGTCTTCCTCCTTCCAACAGGCTGGAAGCCCTGACCCATGACCGTAAAGGGCAATGGAGCATTCGCATTAATGACCAGTGGCGCGTCTGTTTCCGTTTTGAAAAGGGAGACGCATATGACGTTGAAATCGTTGATTATCACTAAAGGAGATACAAACATGGTTAAGAATGGTTTGCCTGCAATTCATCCCGGCGAGTTCCTGGTTGAGATCTTGGGTGAAATTGGGCTATCCCAGGCCGAGTTCGCGCGCACTATTGGAGTATCGCCCATGCGGATCTCGCATGTTATCAAGGGAGATCGTCCGGTAACAGCAGAACTGGCATTGCTGTTTGGTCGTGCGTTTAACCAGTCGCCGCAGTATTGGCTCAATCTTCAGGCGTCTTTTGACTTGAAAATCGCAAAGGCGAATATCGGCAAACGCCTCGCCGGTATCCACTCCCTTGCGCATGCCTGATCTTAAGAATGAATTAGGGACACATCCGTTTTTCTTAAACTGCCTGCAGAATTAAGGCGTGTAGTATTCTGTTTTCCTGTCTTTGAACAGATCATTGTATTGATTCAGCTTCTTGTCCCTGCTCAGGGACAGATCAATATCAGCACTCAGCAAAACTTCCTCATCAGAGCCTGCACGCACCAGTATTTCCGCCTTGGGTGATGTGATCTGGCTCTGTCCGATGAACGTGAGCGGTTCTCCTTTTTTTCTCTGCTCAGTGCCGATGCGGTTGGCTGTCACAGCATAAACCCTGTTTTCAAGACACCTGACCGGCATGGACTGCGGGCAAAAGGGCAGAACAAGGTTTGAAGGATGCGCTATCACCTCTGCTCCTTTGAGTGCGAGGGTCCGTGCAGATTCCGGGAAGAACCAGTCAAAGCAGATCATGATGCCGATCTTCCCTATGGGCGTATCCCAAACCTGAAAGCCGGTATTCCCCGGCGCGAAGAAAAGGTTCTCTTCATAAAAGAGGTGGGTCTTGCGGTATATGCCGATGAATCCTTCAGGCCCGGTCAGAACCGCTGAATTGTAGAATTTGTCGCCATCCCGCTCAGGCAGACCTGCAACGATATAGATGCCTTTTTCCCGTGACAGGGATGCAAGAAACTCTGTTGTCTTACCATCAGGAACAGGCTCTGCAAGTTCAGCAACTTCATCAGTTGAGGTAAACTGATAGCCGGCTGCAAAAAACTCCGGCAGAACAAGGAGATCAAGGCAGGCAGTCTTTACTGCACTGGTGACTTTGTCGAAGTTTTCTTTTTTGTTTCCGAATGCCGGATTGAACTGAAAAAAGCCTGCTTTCATGCAGGTACAATAGCATTCAGGAAAGTCTCAGAACAAGCAATCGTGCCGGTTCTTCAGCTTTGACAACCTTTTGGACAGCGTGCTACAATTTATCGTTTTCCAGACTATCTGCCCATGAGGGGAGCACACATCGTGGACCTGAAAAAGATCGAAAAAGGCGTCAGACTTATTATCGAGGGCATCGGCGAAGATCCTGACAGGCCCGGCATGAAGGGCACACCATCAAGGGTTGCCAAGATGTATGAGGACATATTCTCCGGACTTGAAACCCCAACTGACGAAATCCTCCAGCATATTGAGGGCGAGAGCCATGAAGAGCTTGTTCTGCTCAAGGATATACCCTTTTATTCTGTCTGCGAACACCATCTTCTTCCCTTTATCGGCAAGGCCCATATTGCGTACATCCCCGGTGCCGGGAGAATTGCGGGCATCGGTGAGCTTGCCAAGGCCCTTGAAGTATTCGCAAAAAGGCCAACAGTGCAGGAGCGGCTTACTGCCCAGCTTGCTGACATGCTTATGGAAAAGCTTAAGCCCAAGGGTGCGATGGTCATTATTGATGCTGAACATCTCTGCCTTTCTATGCGCGGACTTAAGAAATCAGGTGCTCGCACGGTCACCTCGGCAGTAAGGGGTATTTTCAGATCAAAGGAATCCACACGCCAGGAACTGCTTGAGCTTATTAAGAAGAGGGATTAAGGGCTGGTGCATGTCATAGGGAAGAAAATCAGTAGTCTTATTAAGAAACTAATCACGAATAACGAATTACCAATAACTAATTAGGAGGAATTGAAATGAGTGCAAAGATCATCAGCGGTACAGCAGTTGCCGCAGAAATACGGGAAGAACTGAAGAAAGAAGTTGCTGAGATGAAGGAGAAGTCAGGAGTGGTTCCGGGACTGGTCACGATACTGGTAGGCCAGAACCCTGCGTCAGTAAGTTATGTTACAGCCAAACAGAAGGCTGCTCACGAGATTGGGTTTCATTCGGAACAGGACAATCAGCCAGAAAATATCTCTGAGGCCGACCTTCTGAAACTTATCGAGAAATATAATAATGATCCCAAGATCCACGGCATACTTGTTCAGCTTCCGCTGCCAAAACAGGTTGATGAGAAGAAGGTCCTTAATGCCATTAATCCTGACAAGGATGTTGATGCCTTTCACCCGGTCAATGTGGGCAGGCTTATGATCGGCGGCAGCGAGGTGAAGTTTTTGCCCTGCACACCCGCAGGCATACAGGAACTGATCGTTCGCTCAGGCTTTGAGACATCAGGCGCTGAGGTCGTTGTTGTCGGCCGCTCGAATATCGTCGGCAAGCCGATTGCCAACATTATGCTCCAGAAGGGCAGGGGTGCAAATTCTACCGTCACGATCGTTCATACCGGAACAAAAAACCTCGACGCTCATTGCAAGCGTGCTGACATTCTTATCGTTGCTGCCGGTGTTCCCGGCTTAGTGAAGCCTGAGTGGATCAAGCCTGGAGCATGTGTGATCGATGTTGGTGTCAACCGGGTTGGAGAGAAGATGAGTGAAAAGACAGGCAAGATGATCCCCATTCTCAAAGGCGATGTTGATTTTGACGCTGCAAAAGAGATTGCCGGAGCAATCACGCCTGTTCCGGGAGGTGTTGGGCCTATGACGATCACGATGCTCATGAAGAATACGGTCAAATCCGCCAAGTTGGCTGCAGGGCTGTAATATCCTGAAATAGTTTTTCTGATAAATTACCGACAGAAAGACTAAGGAGAGTTATGTCAACGAAAACGCTGAAATATGAAACTTCATCTGCTAAATCCCTTGTCAGGGAGATTATGGACAGATCAGGCCAGAACCTTCTTGCCTGTTACCAGTGCCGCAGATGCGCAGCCGGCTGTCCGGTAGGAGAGGAAACAGGTGTTACGCCTGACCGCCTCATCAGGATGGTCCTTCTTGGAGACAGGGAAGAGGCTCTCAATAATCTTCTGGTCTGGCAATGCGTTGCCTGCTATACCTGCGGAACGCGCTGCCCGAATAACATCCAGACCGCACGTATCACCGAGACAATCAAACAGATGTCAAAAGAGGCCCACCTTGAGCCGCTCAAACCGCGCGTAGCGGATTTCCATAACTCGTTTATGGCGGCTACGGAACATGTGGGCCGTTTCAATGAGATCGAGGGTATGGGCATGTACGAGGCAAAGACTGCGTTCAAGGAGCTGAAGAAGGGCGATCTGCAGGCTGTTATTGATGAAATGATGGGCCAGGCAAAGCTGGGCATGAAGATGATGAAGAAGAAGAGAATGCATTTTAAGGTGGACAAGGTGAAAAATGTAGCAGAGGTAAAAGCCCTATATCGTAAGGCCAAACAGGGGAAGGGGGCATGACTATGGAAATGGCCTATTATCCGGGATGTTCTCTACATGCCTCGTCAGAACTCTATGATATACAGTGCAAGATGGTCTTCAAAAACCTCGGGATTGAATTGAAAGAGATCGAGGACTGGAATTGCTGCGGAGCAACTGCTGCTGCGAAGACGGATGATTTTCTTGCAATAGCGCTCCCTGCTCGAAACCTCGGTATTGCGGATGCCACAGGCCTTTCCGAGATCGTGATTCCCTGTTCTTCCTGCTACAGCAGGACCTTGGTATCACAGAAGAGGCTCTCCTGTGATCCTGAGCTGAAAGAATCGATCAATGCTGAAATTGGCCGGAAGATCGAAGGAAATATTAAGGTATCGAACATTCTTGAGGTGCTCAGAACAAAAGTCGATTCAGGCGAGCTGTCGGAAAAAGGAATAAAGAAACTCGC
Source organism: uncultured Nitrospiraceae bacterium (assembly GCA_964506525.1). Taxonomy (GTDB): domain Bacteria; phylum Nitrospirota; class Thermodesulfovibrionia; order Thermodesulfovibrionales; family UBA6898; genus UBA6898. The sequence continues at coordinate 47,165 of CAZDLA010000008.1, read as the reverse complement.
AGGGCTCAAGGCTGCCTGCTATTACGGCTGTCTGCTTACCCGTTTCCCATGTGATGTTGATGTCACCGATGATGTTGAAAATCCCCAGGGCATGGAGATCGTCTGCAAGAGCATTGGCGTTGAAACGGTGGACTGGGGCTATAAGACAGACTGCTGCGGCGCTTCCGGATCAGTAAATGATGCAGAACAGTCCCGGCTCCTTATGTCACGGATCTTTAAGGATGCTGTTGCCCGCGGAGCGAACTGCTTTATCTCGACCTGTCCTCTTTGCCAGTTCAATCTGGATGCATACCAGGACAAGGTTGGCAGGAAATACGGTATAGAACAGAGGCTGCCGGTCTATTTCATCACAGAGCTTATCGGCCTTTCTATGGGATTTAATCCCATTGAGATGCAGGTTGACCGGCATCTGACTGATGCCATGCCTTTATTAAAGGAGTTGAAACTGATATGAGCCTGCTTTCGAATTCAACAAAACGCGGTTCAGTTCTTATTGTAGGCGGCGGCATTGGCGGCATGCAGGCAGCGCTTGATCTTGCTGACAGCGGCTTCAAGGTGCATATGGTTCAGCGCGACCCATCCATCGGCGGCACCATGGTAATGCTGGATAAAACCTTCCCGACCGGCGACTGCGCCATGTGCATGATATCGCCCAAAATGGTTGAGGCCGGCCGTCATCTCAATATCGATGTCCATACTCTTGCAGAGGTCACGTCTGTTGAGGGTGATGCAGGTGACTTCAGGGTGAAGGTGAAGCTTGCAGCCCGGTATGTTGATGCGGACAAATGCACAGGTTGCGGCGACTGTGAAGTCAAGTGCCCGAAGAAGGTCTTAAGCGAGTTTGATCAGAAGCTTGGCCAGAGAAAAGCGGTCTATTCTCTCTTCCCCCAGGCAGTGCCGAACACGCGTGCGATTGATGCAGCCAACTGCCTCTGTCTTAATGACCCTGACAAAAAACGCTGTCGCCTTTGCGAAAAGGCCTGCAAAGCCGGAGCGATCAATTATGAAGATAAGGGTAAGGAGATTGAACTTAATGTAGGAGCCGTTATTTTGGCGCCCGGGCTTGACCGGTACGATGCACGGGTAAGGCAGGAGCTTGGTCTTGGCCGTTGGCAGAATGTGGTTTCATCCGTCCAGTTCGAACGAATTCTTTCAGCCTCTGGCCCGTACAAAGGAGTTGTGCAGAGACCGTCTGATCAGAAACATCCGAAAAAGGTGGCCTGGATACAGTGCGTTGGCTCAAGGGATAACCATAATGCAAACCCGTGGTGCTCTTCAGTCTGCTGCATGTATGCCACAAAGCAGTCGATCATTGCAAAGGAACATGACAAGAACATAGAGCCAACGGTCTTCTATATGGAGATGCGGGCATTCGGCAAGGATTTTGATAAATATGTTGAGCGGGCAAAGAATGAATACGGCGTCAGATACCAGCGGGCAATGGTCTCGGCTGTGCGCGAAGAGCCTGGCACCGGAAACCTGCTTCTTAAATATGCTGCTGAGGACGGCAAGCTTGCCACAGAGAATTTTGATATGGTGGTTCTTTCTGTCGGGTTTCAGCCGCATTGCGATGCAGAGGCTTTTGCAAAGACCTTTGGTATTGAGACCAATTCATATCTTTTCCCGAAAACATCGCCCTTTGCCCCGGCCAAGACCTCACGTGAGGGTATTTTTGCTGCCGGCATCTATCAGGGGCCGAAGGATATACCTGAGACCGTTCTCCAGGGCAGCAGCGTTGCCGGAAGTGTTATGGCACTGCTCGCCGAGGCGAGGGGGACAGAGACTGTTGAGAAGGAGCTTCCGCCGGAGAAGGATGTTTCAGGTGAAACGCCGAGGATCGGCGTCTTTGTCTGTCATTGCGGTACAAATATTTCGTCAACCGTAAATATAGATGAAGTGGTCAATGCAGTCAAAGACCAGCCTGGCGTTGCGTATGTGACCAATACCATTTACGCCTGCGCCCAGGACAATCAGGACATGATCAAGCAGACGATCAAAGACCAGAACCTGAACAGGGTCGTTATTGCATCTTGTACACCGAGGACTCATGAGAAGCTGTTTCAGGAAACGATCCGTGAGGCAGGCCTGAACAAGTATCTCTTTGACCTTGCAGACATCCGCGAGCAATGCTCCTGGTGTCACAAGGGGCAGAATGAAGTTGCAACAAAGAAGGCGATCGGCATTGTGAAGATGTCTGTAGCAAAATCAAGGCTGCAGGAACCGCTGCATAGTGAGACTGTGGGTGTAACACCTTCATGTCTTATTATCGGCGGTGGCATTGCCGGCATGACTGCTGCACTTTCGCTTGCTGACCAGGGCTTCCCTGTGCATATTATCGAGAAGGATAACGAGCTCGGCGGTCTGGTAAAGCATGTTTACCGGACGCTTGAAGGTCTGGATGTGCAGGAGTTCCTGAAGGACCGGATCGAGGCGGTCAGGGAGCATCCCAAGATCACGGTGCATACAGGCGTTGAGGTGAAGAAGACCGACGGATTTGTCGGTAATTTCAATACCACGCTGACCGATGGAAGCACCGTGGATCACGGCGCTGTCATTCTTGCAACCGGCGGCATCGAATACCAGCCGACAGAATACCTGTATGGACAGAGTCAGAATGTGATTACGCAGCGACAGCTTGAAAAGAAGATAGCTGACAACGTGAATCCGGCAGCGGGTGAGCGTTATTTGATGGTCCAGTGTGTGGGATCACGCGAAGAGCCTAATCAGTATTGCTCGCGTGTCTGCTGCCAGGATGCGATCAGGAATGCGATTGCTATCAAGGAGCGGAACGCTGACGCAGAGGTCGTGATCGTGTATCGCGACATCAGGACCTATGGCCTGCGTGAAGATTATTACAAAAAGGCTCGTGACCTGGGCGTTATCTTTGTCCGTTATGATGTTGAGAATAAACCCAGAGTGGAGCAGGCAGGAGCCAGGATCAATGTTAAGGCCTGGGACTTTATGCTCAATAAAGAGCTCTCGTTTGACGCGGACTGGCTGGTGCTTTCAACGGGCCTTAGGCCTCATCCGACAACCGAGCAGGTCGGTGCAATGTATAAAGTTACGAGAAACCCTGACGGCTATTTCCTTGAGGCACATGTAAAGCTCCGTCCTGTTGATTTTCCGAGCGAAGGATTGTTCGTTGCAGGCCTTGGCCATGCGCCGAAGAATATCGATGAGACGGTTACGCAGGCGCTTGCAGCTTCGGGCCGGGCCGGTGTTATCCTTTCGCATGAGCGGCTTGCTGTCTCAGGCATCATTGCAAAGCATAAGCGTGAGCTCTGCATGTCATGCCTCAGCTGCATGAGGGTCTGCCCGTTTGGTTCTCCTTTCATCGACACAGACGGAAAGATATCGCACAATGAGGTCAAATGCATGGGATGCGGCATCTGCGCAGGCATATGCCCTGCAAAGGCTTTCCAGGTGAACAACTTCCGTGATGACCAGATCCTTGCCATGATCGATGCAGCAGTCGAGTCAGAGGCAGGGGTGGTGAATTAATCCATGCGCTGTCCTACTGCATGGCAACTGCCCCTCAACCCCGGTCAAGGCGATAAGATTTCCCTTGGCATTGTGGCTGAGACCCTGAAGGTGGTAGGGTGAATTCTTATGACGTGGCTTCCGATGCTTTTCGGTATCGCTGCGACCGTGCTTTCGGTGCAGCCGCCATGCCGGCATTATTGATTTTGCTAAGGGTTATTATGACGCTGAGAGGAGACAAATAGATGACTGATGTTGCTGAAGCAGCAGTTCAGACTATGGCATCGACCATAGAAAAGCCGCATGAAATACCTGCCGCGTGGGAGCCGAATGTGCTTGCCTTTGCCTGCCACTACTGCGCCTTTGCAGCAGCTGATCTCGCAGGCGTGATGAGGCTTTCCTATCCGCCTAACGTGAAGATCATCAGGCTGCCGTGTACCGGCAAGCTCGACCATATCCATGTTCTGCGAGCATTTGAGCGCGGAGTGGACGGCGTGTTTGTCGCCGGTTGACTGGTCGGACAATGCCATTACCTGGAAGGTAATAAGTTCGCAGCGCGAAGAATAGAGTTTGTGAAGAAGCTTCTGGCAAAGGTCAGCATAGACCCGGTCAGGATCGAGATGTACAATCTCTCTGCAGCGCAGGGACCAAGATGGGCTGAGATCTGCACCACGTTCACGGAAAAGATCAGGAATATGGGGCCGTCTCCCATCTGGTTTGCAAAACATAAAGAGAAATAAAGATGGATCATAAAAAGTCGTCATTCCGGCTTGTCCGGAATCGGCTTTTTTGTAATGCACTGAAGAAGAAGGATTCCGTCAAGCCGGAATGACAGCATAAGGGTGTTTCAGGATTATTTATGAGACCGTCAAAAAAAAGGAGTCAACGATGATAGTAGGCCAGCAAAAGCCGTTTGATGAGATCTGGGATATGGTTAAAGGTTTCAAGAAGATCCTTGTTTATGGCTGCAACACTTGTGTTGCGATCTGCCATGCAGGAGGCAGCAAGGAGGCAGAGATCCTCGCTTCCATGCTCCACATGAAGGCAGCACAGGAAGGGGTAGATATGCAGGTGGACAGTGAGGCGATCGAGCGCCACTGCGAGCCTGAGTTTTTCGAGCCTCTGATGGAAAAGGTCAGGACGTATGATCTGGTCCTCTCGACAGCTTGCGGCGTAGGTGTGAACTTTCTCTCAGAACGCATCGGCAGTATCCCTGTGTATCCCGGAATTAATACGACGTTTTTCGGCGCTGTGCCTGAGGCCGGGTTCTTCGTTGAACTCTGCGGCGGCTGTGGCAACTGCGTCCTGCACCTTACCGGAGGAATCTGCCCTGTTGTGCGGTGCTCCAAGTCACTTATGAACGGGCCCTGCGGCGGCACTGACAAAGGCAAGTGCGAAGTGAGCAGCGAGACAGACTGCGCCTGGTTTCTCATCGTCGAGAGGATGAAGCAGCTTGGTACGCTCGAAAAGCTGTTCGAAGTCCAGCCCCCGCGTGACTGGTCAACCGGAACCCACGGCGGTCCGCGCAGGGTATCACTTGAACATATCAGGGCATATGAGGCTGAAGAAGAAAAGAAAACAACTACGGAGGGCAAATAGATGAAGAGCGGCAGCAACCTTGAAAGAGTAATTGCCAGCGGCAAGCCTGCAGTCACTGCAGAGCTCGGCCCTCCGATGAGCGCCGATCCACACGAGATTATAAAGAAGGCAGGCATACTGAAGGGCTTTTGCGATGCAGCCAATATAACTGACTGCCAGACAGCAGTAGTTCGCATATCGAGCATTGCCGCGGCATATATTGCTCAGCAGCAGGGGCTCGAGCCTGTCATGCAGATGACCTGCCGCGACCGGAACAGGATAGCGATGCAGGCTGATCTCCTCGGAGCCGCAGCTCTCGGCCTTAAAAATTGCCTCTGCATTGCTGGCGACCATCAGAAGTTCAGTGCAGCCGGCAGACTGAAGGGCCATCCAGGTGCAAAGAATGTGTACGACGTCGACACCTGTCAGCTTGTCGGCATCATGAAGAAGATGCGCGATGAAGGGTTGCAACAGGGCGGGGACAAGCTTGAGGTTGCTCCGAAGTTTTTTATAGGCGCTTCCTGGACACCCATGGGCGATCCAATGGATTTTCGTCCCTATAATCTCAAGAAGAAGGTCGATGCTGGCGCTGACTTTATCCAGACACAGGGCATCTATGATATGGAGATATTCAAATCCCAGATGGAAAAGGCCAGGAACCTCGGTCTGCATGAGAGGACCGCGATCCTTGCCGGTATCATCGTGCCGAAAAGCGCGATGATGCTTAAATATATGGACACATCCGTTGCAGGCGTTACCGTGCCGAAGCCGCTTATCGACCGTATGATGAAGGCAAAAGAGGCTGCAGGGGATGACAAGAAGAAGATGAAGGAACTGCAGGAACAGGAAGGCATTAAGATAACAGTCGAGCTCGTTCAGCAGGCCCTTGAGATCCCTGGCATCAAAGGTGTTCATATTCAGGCGATCGAGTGGGAGTCGGCGATGGAGCCGATCGTCAAGGCAGCAGGACTTTATCCGAGACCGACGTTTGATTGATGATGCAGGTTTAGGGGTTGGGGTTTAGAGATTAGGGGTTGGTCAAAAGAACTGATCGAAAGGCAGGAGCAATCCTGCCTTTTTTTTGTTGTGATCCTCTGGTAAAATCGATGAACATATGATGACGCTTAAATTTGGAAAATTCACATTATCCCGTGACACGCTGCTTGTCATATTGCCGGTGCTGTTTATCATCGCCTTGTTGATATGGGCTTTGTCTTCTATTGAGCCCGCTCCTCCGAAATCCTTCATAATGACAACAGGCTCTGAGACAGGCGCATATCATGCATTCGCAAAACGTTACCAGGAGATATTGTCTCGCTATGACATCCGCATAGAACTCCGTCCTTCATCAGGCTCTGTCGAGAACCTGTCCCGACTCAAAGATCCGGCCTCCGGCGTACAGGTAGGCTTTGTGCAGGGAGGTATTGCCGGAACAAAGGATGTCGCAGATCTCATGTCACTGGGAAGCCTTTATTACGAGCCGCTCTGGATATTCTATCGTGGCAGTGTCTCGATAGATCGCATAAATCAGTTACTGGGGAAGAAGCTTGCGATAGGCCCTGAAGGCAGCGGCACCAGAAACCTCGTGCTTCAGCTTTTCAGCGTTAATGGCATGGATGTTGACGAAAAAATGTTGCCTCTGGGCGGCAGCGCGGCAGCAGAAGCACTGAAAAAAGGAGAAGTAGATGCCGTATTTATGATCGCAGGTATTGATGCTCCGGTTGTCAAAGATCTTACCCATACCAGCGGCATAACCATTATGAGCCTTTCTCAGGCAGCAGCATATTCAAAACAGTTTCCTTTTCTTTCTGTGGTGACGCTTCCGAGAGGAGGTATAGATCTGGCGCAGAATCTGCCTGCTCAGGATGTTGCGATGATCGCTCCCACCGCGAATCTCATAGCGCGAAACGATATCCATCCCGCAATTGTCGCTCTGCTGGTCAAGGCAGCAATTGAGATTCATAATGGTCCTGGTCTCTTCCAAAGGGTTCGGGAGTTTCCTGCAGCTATGCATTCTGAAATCCCGATGAGCTCGGATGCGGAACGCTATCTGAAGTCAGGGCCTCCAATGCTTCAGCGCTATCTGCCTTTCTGGGTCGCAACCATGATCGACAGGTTCATTGTAATTCTCCTTCCCCTGCTCGTGCTTATCCCGGTTGCAAAACTTATTCCATCCATTTATACGTGGCGTATTCGTTCACGGATTTTCCGTTTGTACGGCGAGTTAGGTAAATTGGATAAAGATATCCGTAACTCTTATATGCCTGATATGCACGAAGAGTATCTGAAGAGACTTCAGGTGCTTGAGGAGGATTCGAACCGCAAGTCAGTGCCTCTTTCATATGCGCATCAACTATATATGCTGCGGGAGCATATCAATCTCGTCAGGAATGAACTTCTTGATAAACGCTCTCAGCATGAATCTTCAAGCCGGGCATAATCATTAAAGCGGCCGGGAGATCCATTCACCCCCTTCTCTTTTGTATTTGTAATTATAACTTGATATTGACAAGGTCTGAGTCAGCAGGCAAAATAATCGCGTGAAGAAGTGTGCACTCATTGTGTTGATGATTTTATTCTCTGCTCTCTGCTCGCCGCTCACTATTATTTCATTGCCTTCTGACAGCGGTTCATTTTTTGTAACTCTTGATGTCTGCAATTCCTCCGGTTCTTTCATGTCCGTGAATGCTGACAGTCCTGCTATCCAGGAGAGTGCCCTTACTATAGTCCCTCTGGTATTTTCAGGATATATAGAGGAGGCCAATGCAGTATTTAATCCCTTAGTAGTGATCTTCAGACAAGAACGTCCTCCACAAGCCTAACCCATTAATTCCGAAGTTTCCGAGTAATCGTTTTTCAGAGATACAGGTTCCCCCTGTATGAGAAAAGTTCTTCTTCAGACTTTTCTCCCCGTTAAACTCGGCTCCGCTTCGGAAATTATCCAAAAATAATCCCTAAGCGGAGCCATCTTTTATGGTGCAAGTCATGTAATGAAACTGCTTTATGGAAAGCAGAAAAGTAAATAGAAAAGGTGGAGATAATCTATGGTCACTGTAGGAGTTGTTGATAATAAGATGTTGTGGAGAGGTCATATTAATATGAAGAAGGTCTTGTATGTTTTAGTGATTTTCGCTTTTTGCATCATGCTTCCCCTTTATTCCTTTGCAGCGGCAGACGGGGTGGAGGGTCCGAAGGCCTGCAAGCAATGCGGCATGGACCGGACGACTTTTGACCAGAGCCGTATGCTTATTGTCTATGCCGACGGAATTTCTGTGGGGGTATGCAGTATCCACTGCGCAGCGGCCGAACTGAACCAAAACAGGGGGAAGCAGGTAAAGTCGCTCATGGTAGCCGATTACATGACAAAAGAGCTGACAGATGCCAAGGCAGCAACGTGGACTATGGGCGGCATGAAAAAGGGTGTCATGACCTCTGTTGGGAAATGGGCCTTTGCGAAACAAGCAGATGCTCAGAAGTTCATTCAGGAATACGGCGGACGGATGATCACCTTTGACGAGGCGCTGAAGGCAGCAGAGAACGAAATCGCTGCAGGAGGATCTGAGAAGCACGAGCATCATGCACATCAGGGTCATGGGTCTCCGATGCAGTATAATCCTGCCTTCGGCGATGACATATATCACACGCACCCGGCAGGTATGTGGATGCTCAACTACAAGTTCATGCATATGGACATGAGAGGCTTGCGCGACGGCACGTCCGATGTACCGCTCAGCAAGGTCATACCAATGAAGGGCACAAAATACGGGTACATGATGGCGCCGACTGAGATGACCATGGATATGCATATGTTTATGCTCATGTACGGTGTCACAAACCGGCTGACTGTCATGGGTATGCTTAATTATCAGAGGAATGAGATGGATATGGTCATGAATATGGGCATGCGCAATAGATTGGAGCCGCCGATGCGGACCAGCGGTCTGGGCGATACTGACGTGCGTGCGATCTACAAGATCAGCGATACATTCACTGGCAGCCTCGGACTGAGCATCCCCACCGGCGATATCGAGAAGGAGTTTGTGACCATGGGCATGAGGTTCCGCGATCCCTACAGCATGCAGCTTGGCTCCGGTACCTATGACCTGAAGCCGGCGCTCACGTACAACAGCGTCAGTGCTGATGGCAAGTGGAACTGGGGTGCTCAGGCAATGTACACATGGCATACCGCGAAGAATGAGTATGACTGGAAGTATGGCGACAGCCTGAAAATGACCGGATGGATCCAGAGAGCATTCGATCCCTTCTCTTCATGGCTGCGGCTGGCATACAGCGACACCGGAAGGATCAGGGGAGAGGACAGAGAGATCCGGAAACTGCTCAGCGGCATGATGGGTGCTCCGACACCGGATGCTGATCCGGACAACTACGGCGGCCAGCGTCTGGACGGCGTAGTTGGAATCGCTTTCTTTAAGGGGCCGGTCAGTATTGGCATAGATGGTGGACTTCCTCTTTATCAGAATCTGAATGGTCTGCAGATGAAAACGCAGTGGTTCTTTACCACCGGAATTCAGGTGATGTTTTAGGCTCATCAGGTGATATGATAATTGAAGAGGATAAAGAAGGGGCTTACAGCCTCTGAGCGAAAAATAATAGAATGAGGAGGGCAACATGAACAGATATCTGCTGGTATTCACGTTTACAATAGGGCTTCTTCTGGGAGGCGTCGCGTACGGTCAGCCGAAGGAAGATATACACCAGAACAAGGCCTGCAAATACTGCGGCATGGATCGGGGAAGTTATGATTTCTCACGCATGCTGATCGAATATGATGACGGGTCAGCAATGGCTGTCTGCAGTATCCACTGTGCGGCTGTTGATCTTGCCAACAACATCGACAAGTCGCCAAAGTCCATCAAGGCCGGCGATTTTAACACAAAGGACCTGATCGATGCTGAAAAGGCATTCTGGGTTATTGGCGGCAGCAAACCCGGTGTTATGTCCAAAAGAGGAAAGTGGGCCTTTGCCAAAAAAGACGATGCCGAGGATTTTATAAAGACCAATGGCGGCGTCCTTGCAGAGTTCGAGGCAGCCATGAAGGCTGCATACGAAGATATGTATGCTGATACGAAGATGATCCGGGACAAGAGGAAGATGAAGCGGTCACAGATGAAGATGGAGGAGCATAAACATTAGGCTCTTGACGGAACAATATACTGGAAGGGCATCCAGATCATACAGCCGAAAGGTACATGTCTGGATGCCTTTCCTGCTGCTTGTCATCTTCACTGCCTGCTCCAGGCAGCCTGGGTATCCTGAAGCGCCGCAGAAAGGGCAGGATATATCCGTTGAGATCAGTACACTGCAGCCCGGAATTCCACGCTACTTTTCCCATGCTCTCAAGGGCATGACCATCCATTTCTTTGTGGTGAAGACAGATGATAGGGTGATATCGTTTCTGGATGCCTGCACCAAGTGCTATCCTCAAAAAAAAGGTTTCGGTTTTGACAGCGGTTCTGTTGTCTGCAAGGCCTGTAACGAGCGGTATCCCCTATCCGAAATCGAGAAGGGATTCGGCAGCTGCTATCCCATTAAGATAGAAGGCAGAATGAAGGATGGCAGATATCTTATCTCTGCGGCTGAGTTGGAGAGACTGGGAGCTAAATACTTCCGGTAGTCGTTACGGTTGATGAGTTTGCAGAAAGTCAATCATGATACGACGTTGTAAAAAGCTTCGGAGGCAAGGCGCGCGAAAAGAGAGGAATGAGGCGTACTATGGATACGTCGCAGTGACGAGCTTTGAAGCGCAACGCAGCATACGGACTTTTTACGAAGTCGTCAGGGTTGGTATGCTGATTTGTCGCCTATATCGCAGTGCAGAGGCATGAAGACCTTTCTGAACATAAAGAAAACGAGCATCGTTGCGATGAGAGCCAGACCGAATGCAGCTCTCTTTTGATCCAGGAGCCCCATGCCGTAAATAAAAAGATATGCAGGCATGATCATGCCGAGCAGATACCCTTCAATGAGCTTGAAACAGAAGGCCTCTTTGGCAGTGATAAATCCGAGGCAGAGGGATAGTGGTATGAGCAGGAGCGCACCCGCAGGGGTCAATCTGAAGAGCACTGAGGCCGGACTTCCTTTCCCGAGCAGAAACAAAAGCGCAAGGCAGAACATAGCGATGTAGTATATTTTCTTGAGTATACGGTGGAACTTCCCAATATAAAGATGGATAAAGAAGACGCTGAGCCCTACACTGAAATAGAGCGACAATATAATGATATTTGCCGCTAATCCTGAATAGATCAGCGGCAGGTCAAGCATGTCAGGTGAAAGAACTGTTTTGACAGCCAGAAACGCAGCGATCGCCATCAAAACAGATGACAGGAATATGCCGGTTCTGTACATGACCGTGGTAATCTTGTCTTCTTTGGTCAAAGGCTGAAATTGCTGGTAATCACCCATGCCAAAAGTATAACCCTTCACTCATCCAGCTTACAAGCCGGCCTGCTTGCATGCTTATGAGCAGGGCGGTTATAATGCACAAAATCCATATAAATTGGGGGCAGGGATGCCAAAGATAACGGTGCAGGATTTTCTGAAGAAAAAGGCTGAGGGCAAAAAGATCACCATGCTGACAGCTTATGACTATCCTTTTGCCCAGATCGTGGACGAGGCTGGTCTTGATGCAGTGCTTGTCGGCGACTCCCTGGGTGTTGTTGTTCAGGGTCTCGAAAACACCCTGCCGGTGACAATGGATGAGATGATCTATCACACGAAGATGGTCTCCCGGGCGGTCAGGAATGCTCTGGTGATCGGTGATATGCCTTTTATGTCTTACCAGGCAAGTGTTGAAGATGCGATCAGAAATGCTGGTCGGTTTCTGAAAGAAGGCGGAGCCGCTGCGATCAAGATCGAAGGCGGTTCTGAGATCGCTGACAGGATCAGGGCCATGACCAGATCAGATATCCCCGTGATGGCTCACATTGGCCTTACTCCCCAGTCGATACACAGGATGGGCGGATACAAGGTGCAGGGCAAGACCAAGAGTGCTGCCAGGAAGCTGATCGAAGAGGCGAAGATTGTCGAAGATGCCGGCGCATTTTCTCTTGTCCTTGAAGGTATTCCCCTTTCTCTTGCAAGAGAGATTACAAAGGCCCTTTCGATCCCTACCATCGGCATTGGGGCCGGGCCCTATTGCGACGGTCAGGTGCTGGTGCTGCATGACCTGCTCGGACTGTTTGACCGGTTTGTGCCGAAGTTCATAAAACGCTATGCGAAGCTGAAGGAAGATGCACTTGCCGCAATGCTCGAGTACAAAAAAGAGGTTGAGGAAGGGATATTCCCCTCAGAAGAGCAGAGCTTTAAATAGCGTTGTATTGGCTCGGTCTTACTGGTATAATTCGTGAAAATCCTGAGGGGGATGCGCCTGCACCGGAATATGTTTGCAAAGAGTCTTGACAGAAAAATACTTATCGTCCTTTCTCTCTGCGTAGCAATCGTTACTGCTGTCATTATCTATATCACGAACAATCGTCTTACCCATGAGATCCTTGAGGAGTTCGGCGCTGACAGTAAAGAGACCATGTCAATCATTGCATCAGGCATGAGGCAGACAATGGCAAGCGGCAATGGCAGACTTATTGAGAAACAGATGCTTGACATCAAGGCTGATAATAAGAATATTGAACTTTTCATCAGTGACACTGACCAGAAGATCATCTTTTCTTCCGAAGAAAGAAGTCTGCAGAAATCGCTCCAGGATGAACTGTTTAACAAGGATATTCTGCAGGACCTGGTCAGCGGGTTTCAGAAGGGAGCGCTTCCGGACAGGATGTATGAGGAGAAGCACGATGGAAAACGATTCTTTATGCATGCCCATCTGATGCAGAATCACCCCCAGTGTTTCCGTTGTCATGGCTCTGCAAAGAAGATCCTTGGTGCTGTTATCCTGAGAAAGCCCATAGACAGGAATTATGCTGCCATAGGTGAACTGCGAGACCGCAATATCGTGATCAGCCTCCTGGGCGTTCTTGCGATCATCGCCATATCACATATTCTGGTCACGCGTCTTATCAGCAGGCCGATTCGTGATCTTTCCCGTGACATTGCAGATCTGCCTGATCGGATAGCGAACGACAGCCTTATCGGCAGGGCTGAGATTAAGCGTGATGATGAGATCGGCGACCTTCAGAAAACCTTCCACAATATGGCGATTGATCTGTATGAAAAGAATCATGCGCTGCATAAATCAAACGCTGATCTTGCGAATGCCAACAGAGAGCTTGAGTCCTTTGCCTATTCCGTTTCCCATGACCTGCGCGCGCCGCTCAGGAATATTGACGGTTTTTCGAAGATCCTCATGGATGACTATGCTGATGTCCTTCCTGACAAAGCGAAGCATTATCTTAAAAGAGTGCGGAATGGCACGAGCAGAATGTCGATGCTCATTGACGATATCCTTGCCTTTTCGAAGATCGGCAGAGCTGAGCTGAATTACCGAAAGATGCCTGCCTCTGCGATCATACAGAGCGTTCTTGAGCAATTTTCCGGTGAGATCGAAAAGAGAAGTGTTTCACTCATTGTTCAGGACCTCCCTGAGATCAACTGTGATGTGGTGCTCATGCAGAGCCTCTTTTCAAATCTGCTCTCAAATGCGCTAAAATATACCCGGAATATCGAACATCCTGAGATCGTTGTCGGGTATGACCGTCAGAGGAAGCTCCTGTATGTGAAAGATAATGGCTTGGGGTTTGATATGCAGTACCGCGACAAGATATTTCAGATCTTCCAGCGTCTTCATCTGCCGGAGGAGTATGAAGGAACGGGTATTGGCCTTTCGATTGTGAAAAGAATCGCTGAACGGCATCACGGCAAGGTTTGGGCAGAGTCCGAGCCCGGCAGGGGTGCGACGTTTTATGTAGATCTGCCTACATTTTAGGAGGTGTTTGATGTTGAACAGGTTTATCAATATTCTGCTGGTTGAAGACAATCCCGATGATGTTGAGCTCACCATTCTTGCGTTGGAGAAGAATAATATCGCCAACCCTGTGACGGTCGTAAGGGATGGACAGGAAGCGCTCGATTACCTTTTTTATAAGGGGAAATACGAAGGTGCAGAGCATGGCTTGCCGAACCTTGTGCTGCTTGACCTGAAGCTTCCCAAGGTTGACGGCATTGAGGTGCTTAACAAGATCAAGGCTGACCGGAAACTGAAGCTTATTCCTGTTGTTGTGCTTACCTCTTCGAAAGAAGACAACGATGTGCTCAAAAGTTATGACCTTGGCGTTAACAGTTACATACGCAAGCCCGTGGATTTTGACCAGTTTGTCGACACGGTAAAGCAGATCGGCTTTTACTGGCTGCTGATCAATGAGCAGGCACCGAAATAATGACTGACAGAAATATATCTCAGCAGAGGATCAGGGTATTCCTTCTTGAGGATAATCTTGACGATGTCGAACTTGAACTCCATGAAATGCGCAAGGCACAGCTTCATGTTGACTATGATGTTGCGCGCAACAGGCGGGAGTTCCTGGAGAGGGTTGTCCGCTTCAAGCCTGACATTATTCTTGCTGATTATGCCCTTCCCGATATTACCGGTATTGAGGCGATCAAGATAGCGAAGGATATGGGTGTCGATGCCCCTGTAATTCTTATCACCGGTGACGGCAATGAGACGATCGCCGTTGACAGCCTCAGGCAGGGAGCGGTCGATTATATTCTGAAAAAAAATATAGCCGGCCTTCCTGCAAGAGTAAAGCGCTCCCTTGAGATATGGACAGACCGCAGAGCAAAGGAGCGAGCCGAATCAGAGGAGATGAGGCTGCAGCAGCTTCTTTTTGAGAACCAGAAGATGGAGGCCATAGGCAGGCTTGCTGGAGGCATTGCCCATGACTTCAACAACATCCTGACCGGTGTCATGGGCTTTTCCGAGATCTGTCTTATCGATATTCCCCAAGACTCAAAGATCCGCAGCAAACTCGAATCGATCATGTCCCTTTCACAGAAGGGCGCAGATCTTGTCAAGCAGTTGCTGATATTCAGCAATAAGATGGTTATGGAGTTTAAAACAGTAAATATGAACTCCTTTCTTGCCGAGACAGCGCATTTCTTTAAGAGGATCGTGGAAGAATCCATCGAGATTCGTCTTGATCTGCATGATCATCTTCCGATGATCCCATGCGACACGAATCAGTTCACCCAGGTTATGATGAATCTCATTCTGAATGCCCGGGATGCAATGCATGGCAAGGGCGTGATAACTATTAAGACCGGTAAATGCATCATGAAGGAACTGGCAAACAGGGAAAAATCTGAGGCAGGTCAGCGCTGGTGTGTCTGCATTTCAGTCACGGATACCGGCACCGGTATTGATGAGCAACATCTGAAGACTATATTCGATCCCTTCTTTACAACCAAAGAAGTCGGCAAGGGAACGGGCCTCGGTCTCTCTATTGTGTATTCTGTTGTGCAGGCTCACGGCGGTTTAGTGAAGGTCTCGAGCAGTAAAGGAGAAGGGACTACTTTTACTATCTCCCTTCCAATACCCCAAGAAACCTCTTCCGGCGATGAATCACCCTTTCACGAAAAACTGCCTGTTCAGGAGAGCAGCCGAATAAGCGGGAAGGAGACAATTCTTATTGCCGAAGATGAGGAAGTTCTGAGGGATCTACTGTCAAACTTCATGCGTTCCCTTGGTTATGCGGTAGTTACAGCACCAGACGGTCAGGCAGCACTCAATGCCTTTGAAACTGAACCCGAAAGATATCATCTCATCATCTCGGATATGATGATGCCGAACAAGAACGGCATCGAACTGTTTAAGGAAGTAAGGGCAATGCGCCCGCAGGTCAAGTTCATGCTGGTGACCGGATACAGCCTTGCAGATGTTGATGAAAGTATTCTTGCCCAGATGACCGCTATTGTTACGAAGCCTTATACGCCTATGCAGCTCATAAAGGTGGCAAGGGATATCTTCGACGCTCAGCTTTCCTGACTCTGCCTGTCTTCTTCAGGGGGAGGCGCTGAGTCCTGCTCTGCCTTGATCTTGAGGATACGTCTGCCCTTCATGTTCACGATCGTGAACTTTGTAGTCTCTGACTGGTAGCTGTCCCCGACCGTAGGAATCCTCTGAAGATGCGAGATGAGGAACCCGCTTATCGTATCGTATTCGTTTGATTCGGGTATATCAAATCCATGGTCTTCATTCAGATCGCGTATGGCAAGGGATGCGTCGATCAACTTTGCCCCGTCCCTGAGCGAAAGGACTGGAGTCTCCGTATCATACTCATCCTGGATTTCCCCTACGATCTCCTCGATAAGATCCTCGATCGTTACCAGCCCTGTTACTGCTCCATATTCATCCACAACAATGGCCATATGCTGGCGCTTCTTCTGCATCTCTTTCATCAGCGCGCTGATCTTCATCGGCTCAGGGACGAATATGGCGGGGTGAAGAATCTTTGCAATAGAGATCTCTTTTCCCTGGGCCATTTCGTTAAAGATGTCTTTATTGAAGAGAATGCCCTTTATGTCTGAAATATCTTTGCCGTACACCGGATAGCGCGAGAAATTTTCCGTAGAGATCGTCTTGACGATATTCTCCGGAGGCTCACTGACATTGAATGCCACCATATTGGCAACAGGCACCATGACGCCTTTGACTGATATGTCAGTGAAATTGAAAACACTGTGGATGAGTTCATGCTCTGCAGTCTCGAAAATCCCCCGGTCCCTGCCTTCCTCGATAAGGAGTTTGATCTCCTCTTCGCTTATGAACGAGCGCTCTGAAAAAGCCTTCCCGCCAAAAGGTTTAACGAAGATGTTGGTGCTTGTCGTCAGGATTGTTACGAACAAAGATGCGATCCTTGAAATAAAAGAGATGGGACCGGCAACGAATAGTCCGACTTTTTCCGGGTTTCTGAGAGCTATCGATTTAGGAACAAGTTCTCCCAAAATGAGCGAAAGATAAGAAATAATGATAACGACGATTCCGATAGATATTGCCCCTGCGGCTTTTGCGATGAAGGGTATCGGCACGCTAGCAATGAGAGGTTCGATGGTAGTAACTGAAGCAGCACCGCCGATTGCTGATGCGAGCGCACCGGCAACGGTGACCCCGATCTGGACGGTTGCAAGAAACCTGTCCGGTTCAGCCTGGAGTTTTAGCAGTTTTTCTGCACGCTGGCTGCCTTTTTCTGCAAGTTTCCTTATATGGGACTTGCGGGACGTGACCACCGCAATCTCGGATGCAGCGAAAAAACCGTTCAGAATAAGAAAAATGAAGATGAATAATATATCGATTGACATGCGTTAGATTAAAATATTATACACGATTTGAAGGAAAAGACTGTAATCTGTCAGGAATTGTTGTTGCCATTTTCGAGTGTATTATACTGCATGGCGCTGAAATTGACTAAATAAAAGAAGATATCTATCATATGTAAGAAATGAGCTGTTCAGGTTGTTTAGTCAGAAGTAGGTTCTTTTAAACGACTGTAGTCTGTTAGGCAAGCTTCCCACCTAAATAGCTACAGGCCATTTACCTGAATATATTCAAGGAGATTATTGTGGAAACACGCGTACAAGTGCTGCTTCTCAGTCATACCCCAAACCCTGAGGCGACCATTGCCATGGCAGCAAAGCTCTGTTATAGTCCCTCGGACATTGCATCCCTGAAAGAGAAGACCGCGGCCAAAGATCAGAAGGGCTTTGTTGAAAAGCTCATGAAGATGGGCCATATGAGCCCTATTGAGCATGCTTCATTCACCTTTGCGGTTGAGGGCATATCGCGTGCGTGTTCGCATCAGCTTGTGCGTCACCGTTTGGCAAGCTATTCGCAGCAGTCACAGAGGTATGTGAGCGAAGAGGCTGGATTTGATTATGTGATCCCTCCAACGATCAAGGGTGATGCTGAACTTGAGAAATACTTTGTTGAATTCATGGCAAAGGCCCAAAAGGCGTACAATCAGATCGTGAAAAAACTGAACAAAAAGGGTATTAAGGGTGAGGCGGCAAACCAGGATGCCCGATTTGTCCTGCCCAATGCTGCTGAGACAAAGATCATGATAACCATGAACGCTCGTGAGCTCCTACACTTTTTCAGACAGCGCTGCTGCAACCGCGCCCAGTGGGAGATCAGGGCAATGGCAACTGAGATGCTCAGGCTGGTGAGCGGCATTGCACCGACCGTTTTTTCTGGCAGCGGGCCTGGCTGCGTGAGCGGGCCCTGTCCGGAGGGTGAATATACGTGCGGCAAGGCGGTTGAGGTGAGGGAGAGGTTTAAACGATTGCGTTAGCGGTGGTGGCCGCTGTTCGCATGCTGCCGGTTCTGGCAAATTCGCTGAAAAGCCCTGCAAAGCGATGGATTTCACTCTGAGCAATAGCAGCGCTGTCTTATAGTTTGATGGAGAACTGAACACAAGGAATATTTTTGTAGTCTGAGGTGTCGCTGGCAGGGCTTTTCACTGCATTTGCCCTCCCGGCAATATCTGAGCACCGACTGGCGTAATACTGAGCAATTGAAGGAGAGGGATCGATATGGCATATGTAATAGCATTGGCAGGGAAGGGTGGAACAGGAAAGACGAGTATTGCGGGATTGACTGTCCGGTATATCGTGGAGAAAAGGAACAAGCCGGTGCTTGCAGTGGATGCTGACAGTAATGCATGTCTTAACGAAGCGCTGGGTGTGCCGGTGCATGCTACGATCGGATCACTCCGGGAAGAATCTCTTGAAAAGATAAGAAGCGGAGGGGATCGTCCAGGCGGCATGGCTATGGAACAGCTTTTCGACTATCAGGTGCAGCAGTCTGTGATCGAATCCAAGGGATTTGACCTTATGGTCATGGGACGGCCTGAGGGACCTGGCTGCTACTGCGCTGCAAACAACATCATCAGGAAATATACGGATAAGCTCTCGGAGACCTATCCCTATGTGGTGATCGATAACGAGGCAGGCATGGAGCATTTGAGCAGGCGCACGACCCATAAGGTTGACATGCTTATGATCGTGAGCGACCCTACGGTGCGCGGCATCAAGACTGCTCGCAGAATCGCTGATCTGGTGAAGGAGCTGAATCTCGACATAGCTAAGTATGCCCTAATCATAAACCGCGTTTCAGGTGAAGAGGGCGCAGAACTGAAGGCCTTTGCAGAAAGCCTTGGGCTGACCGTTGCGGGACTTGTACCGCAGGACAGAGGGGTGTTTGAGAATGATCTTGCGGGAAAGGCTATCTGTGATCTGCCGGAGAACTCACCTGCAGTCCAGGCTGCCTTTGCGATCCTGGATACTTTTCAGATTCCGTAAGGAGACGCGTTTGGAAGAGACAATTCCTGAGACAGAGACTCTGCCGCCGGATACCCTCCGATACAGAGGCTATGACAAGATTATCGGAAATATTGCCTGGCTCCTGATTGCCCTTGTTGCTCTTGACATCAAACTATTGCCAGATGATGATTCAAGCAGCTTTCCCCTTGCCGTTATCTGTATCATGCTTTTTATCTATAATGCTGTTGCCCGGTACGGCCTGCGCGTGGGGGCATATGGAAGTACCAAGACCTTTATCGACCTGCTCACATTTCTGCTCTTCACTATAGCGGTGAGCTGGTTTACGGGCAAGACGGCCAGCCCATTTATTTCTCTTCTGTATCTCGGTCTTATGGCTGCTGCATTGACCCAGGGCAAGAGGATAACTTACCTTATGGCCGCCTTAACTGTTATCTCCTATACCTATCTCGCAGTGCAGGAGAATGTTGCATTTCTTGGCAGGGGCAGTATCCTGGAAAGTCTGCTTCAGCTATTCCCATTTATGCTTATAGCGCATCTCGGTGCGATGCTCGCTGGTGAGACTGAGCTTGCCCGAAAAGAGGTGGAGAGGCTTTCTCTAACAGACGAGATTACCGGTTTTAATAACATGCGGAGCTTCACCGGGCTTGCAACAACGCAGGAGGCTCTTGCAAAAAGGTACAAGAGGGAATTTTCGATATGCATGCTCGACGCCGACAATCTCAAAAAGATCAATGATGCGAATGGGCATATGGCTGGTACTGAGCTGATAAGGCATATGGGGAAAATTATCGGCAATAATGTTCGAGCCGCAGATATTGTTGCCCGATATGGGGGGGACGAGTTCATTATTCTCTTCACTGAAACACCTGGAGATAAGGCAAGTATTGCAGTGGAAAGGATCGTCACGACATTTGCAGAGACCCCGTTTATGCATAATGGGAAAGAGCTTTTGTCGACCATATCGGCAGGTATTGCATCGTTTCCCAAGAACGGTGATGATATAAACGCAATCATGATGAGGGCAGATGAGGCCATGTACGCCAGCAAGGCTGCAGGAAAAAACCGGCTTACCGTATGTGAGACAGAAGCGGAATCCCGTCAAGCTTCCTGTTGAGTGCACCTACAAGTCAATGAAACTGGCAGACGGTCAAATGTGAGGATTATCAGGAGAACGGCTCAGAAGTAGAAGTAATCGTTGCCGAGGAACTTTATCGTTTTGCGTCTGAGTCGACTGCTGCGTCATGCTTGGTTTCCAGTTCCTTCTTCGCGTTACTGATAACCTCACGAAGTTTAACGGCAACCTCTGCGCCTTCTCTTTTTTCAGCCTCTTCGCAAATCTCAAATACGCGTTTGTGCTGCACAGCGTTGGATGTAAGCGACCAGCGCGCAGCACCACCGACCAATAGACGATTAATATCTCCCTTAACGTCTATCCACGGCAAGGTGCTAATGATTCTCTTTACCGGCGAGCTATCGCCAGTGGCGATGAACTTGCCCCACAAGGCGTCAAGAACCCATGACCCCTGTTCAAGAGGAATTTGTTCGATACTCATTGGCGTGCCCCCGTAGAGAAACTCGAAATCAGACTTCAACTTTGGGTGGCTTTCAATAAGCGCGTAGGCCGTTTTCTGTGATTCAGGCAGCGCGGCATACCAGACCCCAAGTACAACAACGCTGAGGTGTCTTTCATTGAGTGAACTGAGTTGACTAATCCATAAAGCCATCTTGTCTGGGTTGCTTTGAAGTGTACCAGCCAAGAAACCGAATATTGGAGGGGCGGCCTTTCCGTTATCGAGAAACCCAGTCTCACTCATGTACCTTACGGCATCAGGAACTCGATTCGGCTCAGGTTTCAGATAATAGTAGGTGAGCCATTTAGAAAAATCCTCATTGGATTGAAACGTTGTTGCTGCCCCCGCTGGCGTTGCAGCAACTAAGCACATAATTATCAGAATTATACGGCGCATGGCACTCCTTCTAAAGCATAAATGATCTTTCGCTCGGAACTTGCTTATAAGTAATATAACTCTCAACATTCCTCATTGTTGATTACCGATGAAACTCAACACTAATTTAGGAACTTGATCCGCATCGACTCCAGGAAGTATCAGAGAACCGCTGACCCTCCATGTCGATAATTCAAACATTCGCCCCGAAGGACTCAGTGGTTTTTTCTGAACAGCACCTACTAACAAACACGTTTCAAAAATCTGCAACTGTGAAAAGTATCAGCTCCAACGACTGGTTAGTCGGAAAACGGGTGCCATTCATATTCAGGTTTCATCCTCCGTTCATGGAGTGAAGAAAACACTTCAGTCCCTTTGGAATCTAATTCGCTATCGATAATTTTGTATACATCAGTAACCTCTTCCATATGCAATCTCATGAGATAGCCATCAAAAACCATGGTTGGGTTTTCGTAATTCTTCCACTCGCGAGAAAGCCGTCTTACAGCATCGTCTTCCGAGTAGGCCTTTAGAAGCAATATCCTATCCTCGACAGTCTGATAGCCCTTTTTTTGGCCCTCGATCTGCCATGCCACTCGTGCTCGAACGGCATACCACGAGAACTCCTTCTGCTTCTTCTTACGATATTTTTTGAGGCCAGGGATTCTTACTATCTCAATGGAATCATAAATATCTCTTTTGGCATACTTTACTAATTTGTTAGCTTCTATTATAGAATCGAAACTTGTCGGATACTCTTTGTCGCCACGCATCTTAATATTTTTGTTTGGCCAGGGCTGCAAACAACGGTCAATGCTTTTGCGCTTCAGCTTCTTGAAAAGAGCTATTCTTTCTTCTCGTGGCAACTTGGACAATCTGCTGTCGTAACATTGCGGCTTGAATGCTACATGCACAGTAATCATCCTATTGCCAAGTTTGCGCAACTCATCAACAGTAATTCCGTATTCTTCCAGCCCTTTGATGCGCATCTCATGTCTCCATGTGTATTTTTTGATCAATGATATTTGCTGTTTTGCAGGGAATATGCAGCCGATGATTTACAAGAGTAATCAACATGAATAATGCCATCGTTTACCCGTTGACTCCAGGAAGAACGCCGCACAGAATACTACGTTCTGTATTCTGCATTGATGCGGATATAGTCCTCGGTGAAGTCGCAGGTGAGGACTTTAACTGACGCCTTGCCTGCATGAAGGTCCACCGTGATCTTCAGCTCTTTCTTCTTCATCTCTTCGGTCGCCTCTTTGTCCCTGTTGTTCATGATCCCGTTCTTCACGACCTTGACCTTGTTGAAGAAGACGTCTGCCTTTTCAGGATTAAAGCCAATGCCGGAGTAACCGACTGCTGCCATGATCCTGCCCCAGTTCGCGTCATTGCCATAGATAGCGGTCTTCACGAGGCTTGAGTTGGCAATCGCCATAGCTGCCTGCTGAGCATCTTTTTCACTCTTCGCATTCCTTACGACAACTTCTACAAGCTTTGTTGCTCCTTCACCGTCTTTGACGATAAGTTTGGAAAGTTCATAGGTCAGTTCATTCAGCGCTTTCTGGAATGCAGAAAACTCTGAAGAGTTTTTCGTAAGAGGCTTATTGCCGAGCACGCCGTTTGCCATGATGAGTGCCGTATCATTTGTGGACATGTCTCCGTCTATGGTGATCCGGTTAAAGGACTTGCCTACTGCGCTCTTGAGTGCAGCATGAAGGGTCTTCTTCTCGATTGCGATATCGGTAAGGATAAAGCAGAGCATGGTTGCCATGTTCGGCGCGATCATGCCAGCACCCTTGCAGATACCAGCTATGGTTCCCTGCTTGCCCTGTATCCTTATCTGCCGCGCGGCGATCTTGGGAAAGGTGTCGGTCGTCATGATGGCCTTGGCTATGTCATCAAAGGATGCATTACCCAAGCCACCTGTCAGTGGACCGATTGCTGGCAATATCCTCTGCATAGGCATAGGCGTTCCGATGACACCGGTCGAGCAGACATAGGTAAGCCCCGTGCTGATACTCAACTGTTTTGAGGCCGCGGAGACCATATCACGAGCATCCTTCATGCCCATTTTGCCGGTGCAGGCATTGGCATTGCCGCTGTTGACAATGATCGCCTGGCCAATCCCGGATTTTATCTTCTGCATGCAGAGCTGCACAGGAGCTGCCTTGACCGTGTTTGTTGTAAAGGTGCCGGCGATGGATGATTCAACTTCAGAGAAGATCAGCGCAAGGTCTTTACGCCCTGGCTTCTTGATCGCGGCCTCTGTTATGGAGAAGAAGAACCCTTGCGGCATCTTTTTGTCAGATGTTTTTTTCATGTAAATAGGATATATGGGTTGTGACTTCAATTTCAACTGTGATCATGTGGTAAATTATCTGTAACTACCCAGGCGGATAGTCTGTAGTTGTTTAGGTGTATAGGGGGAATAACCATGCGAGATCACACAAAGCTCAGAACCTTGATTTGTTCTTTGTGCAGTCCTAACAGACTACAGGCTAAGCAACCTGTGGAGCTATAATTTAACAATGGCAAAGGTTATTGTCGGTATGAGCGGAGGCGTGGATTCAAGCGTTACAGCATACCTTCTTAAACAGCAGGGATATGAGGTTGAAGGCGTCAGTTTTGTACTCTATGAGGCAAGAAACAAATCAGACGGAGCACTCTGCTGCTCGATCGAAGCGAGGGATAGTGCTGCTGAGACGGCCGCGGCGTTAGGCATTAAGCACAGGTCAATAGACGTTCGAGCGGCTTTTATTGACGCGGTAGTGGATCCCTTTGTCGAGGCCTATAAGAACGGGATGACCCCCAATCCCTGCATACTCTGCAACGGGCTGATCAAATTTCCGTATCTCCTGAACGCGGCGGATGAGATTGGCGCAGAGTTCATCGCAACCGGACATTATGCGAGGGTGGAAAGAAGGCGAATGGCAAGAGGCGAGGGGCAAGGGGCAAGGGGTAAAAGGCAAGAGGGAAATGCACTGCTGAAAAAAGGAATTGACAGGAAGAAGGACCAGTCGTATGTGCTTTATGTGTTGAGCAGGGAACAGCTTGATCGGCTCCTGCTTCCGCTTGGTGACCTCACCAAGGAAGAGGTCAGGAATATAGCCAGAACATTGAATCTTCCGGCAGCTGACAGACCTGAAAGCCAGGAGATCTGTTTTGTCGAAGACAATGACCATAATGCCTTTATCACGCAGCTTGCTCCGGAGTCTGCGAAACCCGGGCCTATCATAAATGCAGTCGGCTCGACCATAGGGACCCATAAAGGTGTTTATGCATACACGATCGGCCAGAGAAAAGGGCTTAATATCCCATCCCTTGAGCCCCATTTTGTAACGCGGATCGATCCACACAACAACAGTATCCAGGTGGGCTCTCGTGATGAGGCCATGGCGCAGCGTATTCATGTCAATGAAATGAACTGGCTGCTCAGGCCTGAATCGTCGTCGTTCACTGCATCGGTGAAGGTGAGGTCCATGATGGAGGCCAGGAAGGCCTCTGTCATGGCTGGTGATGATAGTGCTGATGTTGTCTTCGATGAACCTCTGTGGGCGCCTGCTCCGGGTCAGAGCGCCGTTTTCTATGATGGTGATGTTGTGTTAGGTGGGGGGATCATTTCAGAGGAAAGATCCTGACGGCTGCCAGCAACGCTGCTGAACCTGCTTAATAGACTATCTTTAAGGCGTTCTTGACGATCGTGATTGTTGCGGGTGAAGTGCCAAGGTGGTCTCCGTCGATCTGGATATGAGCATTGCCGGTAATGGATATCTGCGAGGCCTTGAGATACACGACGTCCTTTTGCTGCAAATGTGTGCCCTTGATGACACCTGCTGCGTACCGAAGAAGATCAGCCCGATTTTTGCCTTTGAAAATACAGACGTAAAAGTGTGGATCAAGGAGATCCGCGTCAGGCGTGACCTTGAAACTGCCGCCGTATCTGCTTGATTTCCCGATGATAGCTGCATAGCCGGAATGCTGCTTCCCATCAACGCTGAAGACCAGCTCTGATGGGTAGTAATGGATGAGATTGCTGATGCCGCTCAAAATGTATGCTCCTTCGCCGGATACTTTCTTCAGCGTGCTGTTCACATCGTACACCGCTTTTGCATCAAAGCCGACACCTGCCATGAGGCAGAAATGACGGACAACAGGAGTGTGATTAACCGAAGATTCGATCCTGCCCAGACAGGCTGTTCTGACCTGTCCCCCGATCGCACGCTCCATAGCTCCCTCGACAGAGTCAGGGATAGAGAGTTCTCTGGCAAGCACATTTGTTGTACCAAGCGGCAGGATAGCGAGCGGCGTATCTGACATGACCATGCCGTTCAGTGCTTCGTTTATGGTTCCATCTCCTCCAGCTGCGATGATGAGGCGTGGCTTTGTTTTTGTTGCCTCACGGGCAAGATCCTCAGCGTGGCCCCTTCTTTCTGTGAAGAGGAGTTTAGTCTCAAAGCCTTTCTTCTGCAGATATGCGGTAGCCCGTCTCACCTTCTCAATGGTCGAGGTGCGTGCCGTCGGATTACTTATGAGAACGATCAAGGATTTCATCTATGGTCTGTTCACCTGAACAAGATTTTATGCTGTCTATTATAACAGCACTCTTTTCGAGATACTGTATGACAGTCCGGATGTCTGCACCTTCTTTGATTAGAAATACTCTGCCGCCGCTTTTGTCACGCTTCTTCTTGATATGAGGAATGCGCACATACCCCAGGGCTGCTGATGCCACATATCCGGTTGTGTAGTCAGGATCGTCAGATATACAGACCTCTGCCACGATATCCCTGCATGACGCGACCTTGGAAGCCAGTATAAGCGCCTCCTTTACTGTCTGCGTGTTGATGTTCAGTTTGCTGAGTTCTGCTGTGAGTGTTTTGTCTGCTGGCCGTGCAATGCCGAACCGTGAGGCCCTTATGCCCCGCTGAGTGTCAGGCTCGACTCGTCTGCCTGATGAGGCACGCACCATGCTGGCCCCGCGCATGGGTTCTTTATTCTTCAATACAGCTAATGAAGAGGTGATTGCCTTGATCGATACGCCGGATTCGGCCAGTAGTTTGCCGATGATGGCCTCTGCTCGGGAAGAAGATCCGCATTTTACGGTCACGATCGGCAGGGCTGTTATGGATTTTAAGGGTTTTTTCAGTTCTTCGATGGTGATGACGATGCTGTCAGGCCTTCCCCTTGGATGCGTTATAGCCCGGTCAATATATTTCTGAACTATCTCCTGGATATCTCCCTCAAAACATATCCCTTCAGCGCCGGAGATATGGATATCAGGTGTTAGGAACTGGGGGCTGGGGAGTGGTTTGGAGGTCTTTGCTTTTCGCTCTTTGCTATTTGCCGCCTTCTTCGACGCCCGCATCCGGATGTTCCACATAGAGGAGATCATAGAGTTAAAGAGAACTGGAGGGAGCCATCAGGCAGAGAAACCGAGGTTTCTTATAAGACTGAGATCATCCTCATAGCCTCTGCCGAGTGTTGTGAGATAGTTGCCGATCAGAAGGCCGCTTGCGCCTGCAAGAAAGATTAGTGAATTAAGTTCTGCAAGTGTCTGAAGGCGGCCGCCGCAGACACGAATCTGTTTGTCAGGGAGAATGAAGCGAAACAGACTTATGATTTTTAGGGCTTCCAATGGCTCAAGGGGTTTTTGTCTGCTGAGCGCTGTCCCCCTGATAGGGGCGAGAAAATTGATCGGCACGGAGTCAGGCTCAAGGCCCTGCAGTGCAAAGGCCATATCTATCCTGTCCTGCCATGTTTCGCCAAGACCGAAGATGCCGCCAGAGCAGACAGACAGACCCACTTCCTGGGCGCTTCTGATCGTCTCTTTCTTTTCGTCGTAAGTATGGGTCGTGCAGATGCTCGGGAAAAAGCGCTCTGATGTTTCAAGATTGTTGTGGTAGCGATTAAGCCCTGCTTTCTTCAGAAGCCTCAGATCATCCTTTGAAAGCAGTCCGAGCGTTGCACAGGGCAGAAGTCCCAGTTCCTTTACGCCGGATACCATGTCTGCAATCGTAAGGAGTTCTTTGCCTGATACCCTCCTGCCGCTGGTGACAATACAGAATCTTTTTGCACCGCCTTTTTTTGCCTCTTCCGCCTTGGCAATTACCTTTTTTTTGTCGAGGAGCGGGTACGCTGTTATCTGAGCTTTGCTTTTTGTTGACTGGGAGCAGTAAGAACAGTCCTCAGGGCATTTTCCTGATTTAGCGTTTACGATTGAGCAGAGGTCAATGTGGTTTCCCTGAAAGTGATCCCGTATTCTGTTTGAAGCAGAAAAGAGTTCGAAGAGGTCCTGTCCGGATATCGATGTAAGAAATTTCGCGTCTGCTGGGGACAGTTTTTTCTGTGAGAGGGCTTTGACCTCAATCTTTTTAAGTCTGCCAGTATTCATGCTATATGTTATAAATAACCAGAATTACCGCAGCAGGTTAAGCATTTCTGAAATTGATCTTCTCAGCAAGCTCATCGCGCGTGAAAATACCCTTTTCCACGAGCAGGTCAACAATGCTGGCAATTACAGCGTGTTCAATATCACCAGTATTGGGTTCTTTCCCGTCCTGATTACGCTCCTGAGGACTGTTATCATCAAGCACGAGTTCATACTGCGATCCAGAAGGAGAAATGGTCATATCTGCAACATGTGTTTTTCTTTCGAGCGTGCTGGAAGAGTTCAGGGGGTCATAGAAATGATCGAGTGCCGTATGAATATCCGATTCAAGTGCCAGAACCGGCTTTATACGAACGCTGAGGAGAAATCCGAGATCGTCAAGAATCTTGAGGTCTGTCGGGTCTGAGGTTGCGGCAACTAAAGTTCTGCCGTCGAATTTCTGAGGCAGTATGCCGAACTTTCTGGCTATATCCTCTTTTACGAGACGCATCACCTCTTCGGACGGCTTCTCAAATTTCTCAAGGGGCAGACATGTCATGCCCATCTGATTTTCGATCACAGCTATCATGGCAGTCTCTTTTACAAAACCCTTGCGGATGAGAACCGCTCCGAGCCTGCCTCCCCACTCCTTCTGGTGGGAGAGTGCAGTCTTGAGCTGCATCTCGTCTATCAGACCTGCCTCAATAAGAAGTTCACCGAGTCTTTTCCTGGTCGCGGCCATAGAGTCCCCCGTCTAATATCGTATTTCGAATCCCTGTTTGCCCAGCGGGCTTTCCCAGGTTATGTCAACATCTGTTACGCGGGCTCCGGAGGGTCCACGCTTGCAGGCAAGGATCGCCTGCTCGATATGCTCTTTCTCTCCCTCAAACACTGCTTCAACGCGGCCGTCATGCATGTTTCTGACCCACCCGGTCAGCCCAAGTCGTATTGCCTGATCCTGAGTGAATGCTCGATAACAGACACCCTGAACCCTTCCGGCTATGAATAGATGAACCTGCGAAAGCACGATAACATTATAGCAGAAATAAGTCATGACAGATCTTAGCCCTTAGCTGTCAGCATTCAGCTCTTAACTGTTTTCCTATTCTCCCAGGTATGCGTGCTGTACCTTTTCATTGACGAGAAGGTCTCCGCTGTTGCCTGAAAGGGTGATTTTGCCGTTTTCGAGAACATAGCCCCTGTGCGAGAGCTTAAGGGCTGCCCTTGCGTTCTGCTCAACGAGAAGGATGGTTATGCCTTCGCTGCTGATCTCCTGTATGGTCTTGAAGATCTTGCTCACCATGATCGGTGCAAGACCGAGCGATGGTTCGTCAAGCAGTAGAATAGCAGGGTTTGACATGAGTGCCCTTCCGATCGCAAGCATCTGCTGCTCTCCTCCGCTCAGGGTGCCGCCCAACTGTTTGTTCCGTTCTTCGAGGATCGGGAAAAGTCTGTAAATCTTCTCAAGGGATGCACTGAAATCCCCGCGGTCGAGGAATGCTCCCATCTGAAGATTTTCGTAAACAGTCAGTTTTGGAAATATCCTCCTGCCTTCAGGCACCTGGCTGATCCCCATCTTCACGATCCTGTGAGGTGGCAGCCCTGAAACGTCCCTATCTCCCAGCGTGATCGAGCCGGATGATGTTTTGAGAATGCCTGAGATGGTCATCAGGCAGGTCGATTTTCCGGCGCCATTGCTCCCGATGAGTGAAACGATCTCACCTTTTCTGACCTCCATATCAATTCCCTTGAGCGCCTTCACAGGACCATATCCGGCATGGATGTCTGTAAGTCTCAGCATTGTGTCAGTGCGTCTCCTTGCCAAGGTATGCCTCGATAACCAAGGGGTTCTGCTTCACTTCCTGCGGAGAGCCTTCTGCGATTTTGACCCCATGGTCCAGTACGACGATCCTGTCTGATATACCCATCACGAACTTCATGTCATGCTCTATGAGGATGATCGTTTTGCCCATCTCCTGCATCTTCCTGATCGTAGCCATCATCTCATCAGTCTCGAGCGGGTTCATACCCGCTGACGGTTCGTCAAGAAGAATGAGCTGCGGTTCTGATGCCAGTGCCCGCGCTATCTCCAGCCTGCGCTGGGCCCCATAAGGGAGGTTACCCGCTGCCTGATCAGCATATGATTCAAGGCCGAGAAACGCGAGATATTCAAAGGCTGTCTGGCGGACCGATGATTCTTCCTTCAGAAACGACGGTGTATGTGCAATGATCGGTATCAGGCCTGAAGTGATCTTTGTGTGCTGCGCTACCATAACATTCTCGATCACTGACATGGCCTTGAAAAGCCTGATGTTCTGAAATGTGCGTGCAATGCCGAGGCGGCTGATACGGTCTGCCGAGAGGCCAGATATAGGCGTGTCCAAAAAGATAATGCTCCCTTTGGTCGGTTTCATGAACCCCGTAAGACAGTTGAAAAGAGTGGTCTTCCCTGCGCCATTCGGGCCGATAATGCTCAGGATCATGCCCTGCTTAAGGGAAAAGGTTACATCTTCAACAGCACGTATGCCGCCGAAGCGTTTTGAGACTGCCCTAACTTCGAGAAGCACTGTTGCCTCCGAAAAGGCCCTGAGGCCGGAAGATCATCAAAAGCACAACGCCTGCACCGAGAGCGAGCATGCGGTACATCTGGATGTCTCTCAGTGCCTCGGGAAGAGCGACAAGAATGACTGCGCCGACAATGACGCCTGCAATGCTCCCCAGTCCGCCGAGTATGACCATGCTCAGGATCAGCACAGACTCCATAAAGGTGAAGCTTTCAGGAGAGATGAACCGCATCTTCGCCGCAAAAAGACAGCCTGCAAGCCCTGCCCAGAACGCACCGAATGAAACAGCATACAGTTTATACCGGGTGCTCTGTATGCCCATGGCAGAGGCTGCAATCTCATCCTCGCGCAAGGCAATCCAGGCCCTGCCTATTTTTGACGCCTGGACTCTTCTGATGACAATGACGGCAAGGACAACAAAGAAGAACACAAGGTAATAGAAAGATGAGAGCGGGGCAAGGGAAATGCCGAACAAGAACGGTGCATCAATGCCGCTGATGCCGTTTGGCCCTTTTGTAAAACTGTCCCAGTTGTTGAGCGTTATTCTCACGATCTCCCCAAAGCCGAGCGTTACGAGCGCAAGGTAGTCGCCTTTCAGTCTGAGCGCAGGCGCTGCAAAGATAAAGCCTGCTGCAGTGGTGATGACCACGGACAGAGGCAGCGCTGCCCAGAAGCCGAGGCCGAGCCTCGTATTCAGGAGCGCAAAGCTGTATGCACCGATTGCGTAGTATGCAACGAACCCGAGATTCAGAAGACCTGTGAAGCCGACCACGACATTGAGTGCAAGCGCAAGAATGATATAAATACCAGCCAGAACCGCGACATCAAGGATGTAGTTCTGGAAAAACAGCGGTAATGTCATTACCAGAAGGATCAGCAGCAGGAGATAGCGCGAATGATCCGGAATGAGCCCTGCAACGGTCTTTTGGAAAATCTCTGCTGCATAGGAAAAAGAGCCTGACAATCTTGATATTGATGCGATGACCAGAAGAGCGAGGAACAAAATAATAAAGAGCATTCCAGCGGCCTGGAGGCCCTTGAAGGGCAGAAAAAGCAGCGCTGTCCAGAGGCTTACGATGCCTGATCTGAGAACTGTCTTGAGTATGGCGTCGCTCATATCTTCTCTTCAGATGCCTTGCCGAAGAGTCCGGTTGGCTTGACCAGAAGGATGATGATAAGAATGATGAAGGCATAGGCGTCCTTGTATTCACTCGAAATATAGGCTGCGCCGAGGCTCTCGATAAGGCCGAGGAGAATCCCACCGAACATGGCTCCAGGGATATTGCCGATGCCTCCCAAAACCGCCGCAGTAAAGGCCTTGATGCCTGCCGAGTATCCGATTGAATAGTTCACCAATCCATAGTAAACGGAAACCATCATGCCTGCTACGGCCGCCAGACCTGAGCCGATAATAAACGTGATCGATATAATGTTGTCTGTATTAATGCCGACGAGCGCTGCCATATTCTTATCCTGGGCAACAGCGCGCATTGCCTTACCTATTTTTGTCCTGCTGATAAAGGCATGAAGCAGCAGCATGATCAAGCCTGAAACACTGATGATCGCAATCTGAAGATAACTGACCTGCGATGTTGCAAAGCTGAAGCCTGCATTGCCTATAACCGAGGGGAATACCTTATCTGTGGAGCCCTGGGTGATCATGACATAGTTCTGCAGGAAGATAGAAACGCCAATTGCACTGATCAGCGGGCTGAGCTTTGGGGCCTGCCTGAGAGGCTTGTATGCCACCTTCTCCATGGTAAACCCGTAGGATGCACAGAAAACGATTGTGAGCACAAAGGTGAGCGCAAGAGCAACAGGCAAGCTGTATGCGGTCAAACCGATCGCAGTAAAAAAGCCGAGTATGATGATGCCAAGATAAGCGCCGAGCATATAGATCTCACCATGCGCAAAATTAATCAGTTCGAGAATGCCATAGACCATGGTATATCCCAGGGCAATAAGGGCATAAACACTGCCGAGCGTCAGGCCGTTGATGATCTGCTGGAAGAACACAGGGGAATATTACCAGAAAGAACGCAGATAGGGAAACGACAGGGCAACATAGGTGAGGAAGAAACGACTCAGCTCCTTATTTTCCTGATGGTGTCCCGGACACGAGTCTCGTAAAAGTCTTCTATCTTTGCCATGATTTCAGGATTTGTTTCGATTAGCTTTTCGATATCCAGCCTGCTGATCTCATACACTTCGACCGGTCCATCAGCAATAACCGCAGCGGTTCTTGGTCTGCCGGTCAGGAAGCCGACCTCACCGAAGACGTCACCTTCTCCGAGCATGGCAAGCTCCAGTTCCCTGCCTAACATATGGGCGACGACCCGCGTTCTGCCGGACCTGATAATGAACATGGAATCACCGGAATCGCCTTCTTCGATCAGATGCTGTTTATCCTTGAATTTTCTGACGATCAGATCATTCATAAACCTTATAACCATCTCCTCAGGAAGATCCCGGAAGATCTCAGGCATACTCCTCTCCTGGCGTTCTGAGAGCGGTACGAGAAACTCTTTCATCGTCGCAGTGAGGTCCTCAACCGGTTCTGCAGGCTTCTGCCCGGCGATGATATTTATGGTGCCTTCATCGGACTCCGTTGCTGCACCTGAAGGCCTCTCAGCGTGGGGCTTGAACATCCTCGTATCAAGTGCTTCATACGCAGAATCAAGCCATTCTCCGTTTTCATCAGATGTTTTTTCAGGTTCCGGTTTAGGATCAGGAGCAGGGGGCTCTGACTGAGGCACGCTGATTGTATCGAGCGGTAATTCCTCAGGAAGTGACTCAGGCTCGGCAGGAACGTATACCTGAGAAGGGGCTTCTTCCTGTGAGCGCGGAGGTTCTTCTGATGTTAGTGAGGTGCTTTCGAACATGGCAGTCATGTCGGGCGGCTGTATTTCCGGAGAGGTTGTCTTTTCTTTTGGTGCTGCTGATGAAACAGCTGTCCTTTCGAGCCAGTCAGATGTCGGGGGAACTTCAGCAGCAGGCTCCTCTGGGGTGAGAGGCAGTTCTTGGGCAACCACTGCTTCCTGTGTCGGTGCTGATATCGGCATATGAGGAGCTGTTTTTGCAGCTTCGAACTCATCCATCAGTATCTCGGCGCGGCTGATGATCTCGGGATTATGCGGGTCGAGTCTCAGCGCTATCTTGTATGTTGCTAATGCCTTCTGGGCAAAGCCCTGCATACGGAGAAGCTGAGCTGCGTGCGTGTATGCGGCTATTGCCTCGGCTTTATCGCCAGTGCGCTGGCAGACGTCACCGATCTTCATGAATGTCTGAGAGTTGTTCTTATCCTGCTTCGAGATGAGCTGAAGGATATTCTTTGCAGCCTTCCAATCTTCTTTCTTTACCGCGTCAAAGTATGTTTCCCACTGTTCTTTTGCCATAGATCTGTTACCCTCGAAGCCCCCTCAGTATGTGCTCTCATTACAATACAAAACAACTGTTTTGTCAATCACCATCACGTTTTGCTATAATCCTATACTAAAAAATAACACCTTATATATACCGGAGGGACCATTGAAACCGAGCATTACTGTTGAGCTTGCAACACGAGTGAAAAATCTTCCCCCCTATCTTTTTGCCACTATAGACAAGATGAAACAGGAGGCAAGAGCAAAGGGCGTTGACCTGATAGACCTCAGCATCGGCGACCCGGACATCCCTACACCAAAGCATATTGTGGACGCCATGAAGATTGCGGTAGAGAAGCCCGAGCATCACCGGTATCCTTCGTACGAAGGCATGCTCTCCTTTCGCGAAGCTGTTGCCGCATGGTACAAAAGCCGCTTTAATGTTGTTCTCGATGCAAAGACCGAGGTGCTCTCCCTGATCGGATCAAAGGAAGGCATCGGTCATATCCCGCTTGCCTTTGTTGAGCCAGGAGATGTTGTGCTTGTCCCATCGCCGGGCTATCCGGTGTACCCGGTGGGGACCCTTTTTGCCGGCGGTGAAAGCTATATGATGCCCCTTGTCGAAAAGAACAATTTCCTGCCTGACCTCAGGTCGATTCCTTCGGATATTCTGAAAAGGGCCCGGCTCATGTACATCAACTATCCGAATAACCCGACCTCTGCCTGTGCGCCGCGGAAGTTCTACGAAGAGGTGATCGACCTTGCCGGGAAACATAACATCATCGTCTGCCACGATGCTGCGTACAGCGAGATATACTTTGATAATGAAAAGCCGATGAGCTTCATGGAAGTAGATGGAGCAAAGGAAGTCGGTATAGAGATGCATTCCCTTTCGAAGACTTACAACATGACCGGCTGGAGGATCGGCTTTGCGGTCGGCCATAAAGACGTGATAGCTGGACTCGGCAAGATTAAGTCGAACCTGGATTCGGGCGTGTTCCAGGCAGTGCAGGAGGCGTCCATAGCTGCGCTTGAGACGGATGATAAAATTCTTGCTGAGATAAGGAACACATATCAGGACCGGAGAGATGTGCTCTATGCAGGTCTCAAAGGCCTTGGTATGGATGTTATCAAGCCGAAAGCTTCCTTTTACCTCTGGACCAAGGTGCCGGCAGGGTATGACTCGTCATCCTTTGTTGCACATCTGCTCGATAAGGCAGGAGTGTTAGGCACTCCGGGCAATGGTTTCGGCGCACCTGGAGAAGGTTATATCCGGTTTGCATTGACTGTCCCTGTGGCGCGCATGAAGGAAGCGGTTGAGCGAATAGGGAAGGCGCTGAAAAAATAGTAAGCAGTAGGAAGTAAGCAAAAAAAGGAAAAAGCCGACCAGAAGGGAATGCTTTTTTGCCGCACTCTGAGGATTTTGTCTGCCGCCTACTCCTTACTGCATACTTTCACTTGAATATGTCCATTATCCATATCGGCATCGGTTCCAATCTCGGCAACAGGCAGGAAAACTGTCTTGAGGCTATCAGAAGGCTTGAGCAACAAGGCGTGACTGCTTTAAAGCGTTCCTCTATAATCGAGACAGAGCCCTGGGGAGTGACTGACCAGCCGCACTTTATCAATATGGCGATTGAAGCTGAGACCGCCATCTGTCCTGAAGATCTGCTCCTTAGCCTCAAAAACATTGAAAAAGCCATGGGCAGAGAGAAGACTGCGCATTGGGGACCAAGAGTTATCGACCTTGATATTCTTTTTTATGACGACAAAATCATTGATTCCTCAGATCTTACAATTCCGCATCCTCATCTGCATGAAAGAGATTTTGTCCTTTTACCGCTGATGGAGATAGCACCGGAGAAAATCCATCCTGTGCTAATGAAAAGTGTCTCTGAACTGAAGGCGTTGATACAGAGGTGATTCGGTAAATAGAAAAATCCCGGTATTTATTCTATAATATTGGCTCTTGACCACTATTATCAAAAACAACCTTAAGGAGGAAGTATGATAAAAGTTTATTACGATAAAGATGCGAATCTGGGAGTTCTGAAGAAAAAGAAGATCGTGATCATGGGCTATGGCAGCCAGGGACACGCTCATGCCAACAATCTGAAGGAAAGCGGCATGGATGTGACCATTGGCGCTAGGAAAGGATCAAGCTGGGACAAGGCTAAGGCAGCAGGGTTCAAGGTCATGACCCCTGCAGATGCAGCAAAGATCGCTGATGTGATCATGATCCTGCTTCCTGATGAATATCAGGCAGACATATATAATAACGAAATTGCGCCTAACATGAAGAAGGGTGTGTACCTTGCATTTGCTCATGGGTTCAACATCCACTTTGGCCAGATCGTGCCGCCTGCGCATGTGAATGTGTTCATGGCTGCGCCTAAGGGCCCGGGCCATCTGGTAAGGGCTGAATATTCCAGGGGCAGCGGTGTTCCCTGTCTTATCGCGATCCATCAGGACCCATCCAAGAATACCAAGGGCATTGCGCTTGCTTATGCCTCTGCCAATGGCGGCGGCAGGGCCGGCATCATTGAAACGACATTCAAGGAAGAAACAGAGACAGATCTTTTCGGTGAGCAGGCAGTGCTCTGCGGCGGCGTCACCTCTCTCATCCAGGCGGGTTTTGAGACACTGGTCGAGGCAGGCTATGCTCCTGAGATGGCGTATTTCGAGTGTCTGCACGAGGTAAAGCTTATTGTTGATCTTATCTACGAGGGCGGCATATCCAATATGCGCTACTCCATAAGCAATACAGCACAGTACGGCGACCTTACCCGCGGACCGAGAGTGGTCACTGAGGAAACAAAGAAAGAGATGAAGAAGATCCTCACCGAGATCCAGGACGGCGTCTTCGCAAAGGAATGGATGCTCGAGTGCAGAGCGAACAAGCCTACGTTCAATGCCCTTACCCGTAAAGGCGAAGAGCACCAGATCGAAGAGGTCGGCGGCAAGCTCCGTGCCATGATGCCCTGGCTCAAGAAGGGCAAGCTGGTCGATAAGAGCAAGGCATAATAACAGTAATTGGTAATTTGTGATCAGTAACTAGTAAAAGAGGCCGTCATATTTTACGGCTTCTTTTTGCTTATCTTTACCAATCACTGATTACGACTTACGAATCACGATATGATGAAATTTGCACCCGAAGGCTATCCGTTCATTATTTTCTTTGCAGCCCTGTCCGGATTTCTGTTCTGGGTGGGCGGGGTTAGTATCGCTTTAATTCCGTTACTCCTGACCGCATTCATGTTGTATTTCTTCAGAGATCCTGACCGCACAGTGCCTGGAGAAAGAAACATCTTTGTTGCGCCCGCTGACGGGAAGATCATTGTTATCAAAGATCTCCTCGAAACTGAGCATCTTCATAAAGACGTGAAGCAGATAAGCATATTCATGTCCCCTTTCAATGTGCACGTGAACCGCGTTCCCTGTGAAGGCAAGGTGAAGAGCGTTCAGCATGTTAAGGGAAAATTTCTCGCTGCTTACAAGGACGAGGCATCAGTCCAGAACGAGCATATTGATATGGTATTTGAAACGCGATACGGAGATCTCCTGCTGAGGCAGGTGGCAGGTTTTGTTGCCCGCAGGGCTGTCTGCAGGAAGAGCGAAGGAGATGTTCTGCAGAGCGGAGAGCGGTATGGATTGATCAAGTTCAGTTCAAGGGTTGATATCTATCTTCCTAAGGAAGCGTTGATAAAGGTCAGGATGGGTGATATGGTGAAGGCTGGAGAGACGGTTCTCGGCGAGATCGCAGGGGGGTAACGGCTATGGAAGCAACACACAAACAGCATGGCGAAAAGCAGCCGAAGAAGGGAGTCTATCTTCTTCCGAACACCCTGACGCTCTGCGGCATGTACTGCGGTTTCTACGCCATCATGTCTGCCATAAACGGCAACTTTCTTCATGCTGCCTGGGCAATACTTCTTGCGAATATCTTTGACGGTCTCGACGGTTGGATCGCACGGTTGACAAACACGAGTACCCGGTTCGGCGTTGAGTTGGACTCGCTGTCCGATCTTGTTGCTTTTGGTGTTGCGCCTTCAATCATGATGTACAAATGGGCGCTTATGCCCTTTGGCAGGCTCGGCTGGGCAGCAGCGTTCCTGTTCGTTGCCTGTGGGGCACTGCGGCTCGCTCGATTTAATGTACAAACCGGCAGTCCTGGTTCAAAGGCATTCAAAGGTATGCCGATCCCCGGGGCAGCATCTATCCTTTCTTCCGTGGTTATTTTCTACTACGTATATTGGGAAGGTATACCGGGTAAATCTATTATTTACCCCTTGCTTACGATCTTTCTTGCTCTGCTGATGGTCAGCACGCTGAGGTACCACGGGTTAAAGGAAGTTGACTTCAAGGAGAAGAAGCCTTTCTGGATGCTCATTGTTTTTGTGATGATCCTGTTCGTGATGCTGATTCACCCGTCCACTGCCATTTTTGTTTTTGCGATGGTATATCTTTTTTGGGGTATAATTGAGAATATCATACTCCTGGTGAGGAAGCAGAGGCAGCAGCAGGAACAACCGCCAGGAGCTACAGGGGTACAATGATGAGAACGATCCGGATATTCGATACGACCTTGCGCGACGGAGAGCAGTCACCCGGCTGTTCGATGAATGTCGATGAAAAGATTTCGATGGCAAAACAGCTGGTTAAACTTGGCGTTGATATCATTGAGGCAGGATTTCCCATAGCCTCGCCCGGCGACTTTGCTGCAGTTAAACGTATTGCAGATGAAGTGCAGGGCGCGATCATTGCGGGGCTTGCCCGCGCAAAAGAGGAAGACATCAGAAGGGCTTGGGAAGCGGTTAAAGATGCGCCGAAGCACCGTATCCATACGTTTCATTCCACCTCTGATATCCATCTGAAATACCAGTTCAGGGTGAGTCGGGAAGAGGCGCTTAAGCGTTCTGTTGCCATGGTAAAGCTGGCAAGAAGTCTGGCGGAAGATGTGGAGTTTTCCCCAATGGACGCAACGCGCACCGAGCTTCCCTATCTTATAGAAGTTGTCCAGGCAGTGATCAAGGCCGGCGCTTCGACGGTGAATATTCCGGATACGGTCGGATACACCACGCCCGCAGAGTTCGGCTCTATGATCAAGGCTATCAAAGAGAAGATCGGCAACAGTGCTGTGATTGCAGTGCACTGTCACAATGATCTTGGTCTTGCTGTTGCCAACTCTCTGGCTGCTATTCGTAACGGCGCAGGACAGGTAGAATGTACGATCAATGGCATTGGCGAACGAGCCGGCAACTGTTCCATGGAAGAGGTAGTGATGAATCTCGCTACCCGGAAGGATTTTTATAAAGCTACGACGAATATCAACACAAAAGAGATCATCCGGACAAGCAGACTCCTGACGAGGATCACAGGCATGCACGTTCAGCCGAACAAGGCGATCGTGGGCGCAAATGCTTTTGCCCATGAGTCAGGCATCCATCAGGACGGTCTGCTTAAGGAAAAGATGACCTATGAGATAATGAGGCCTGAGGATGTCGGCCTGAAACAGACAGAACTGATCCTCGGCAAGCATTCCGGGCGGCATGCCTTTAAGAGCCGCCTTCAGGAGCTTGGTTATGATCTGGCTCCTGAAGAGATCGAAAGCGCTTTTTTGAAGTTCAAGCATCTGGCTGATCAGAAGAAGGAGATCTTTGACGAGGACATAGAAACACTGGTGACCGAGGAATTTTCGAAGATCCCTGCAGTATTCAGGCTGATGGATTTGAAGGTTGCGAGCGGTATGGGAGTGGTTCCTAAGTCTGCGGTCAAGATGAAGATCAAGGGCCGGTCTGTGCAGAAGACAGCCAAAGGCGATGGCCCTGTAGATGCGACGTACAAGGCGATCGCCGCTATGACGAAGACGAAGAGCAATCTTCTTAAATTTGAAGTAAAGGGAATCACCGGCGGTACTGATGCGCTGGGAGAAGTTGTTGTTACCCTTGAAGAGGCCGGGAAGAATGCACGGGGCCAGGGTGCTGACACGGACATAATCGTTGCAGCTGCAAAGGCTTACATCAACGCCCTGAACAAGATCGCCGCACGGAAAAAATAAGCGTATTCCCTGTCTTCAGCAGCTTCGGAATATTTCTTTTACTGCGAACTAATAAGTGCTTTCGCCTGCAGACTCATTGCAGGATTCTTCAAGGGAGGACTGCATGTTAAAACCGCTCAGCATCGAAGAACTCTACCAGTGCTGTGATCCTGCTGTTTTTGCCTTCAATACCACAGACGAGCTTCCTGAGGCGATCGAGACGATCGGACAGGAGCGGGCGCTGCGGGCGATCGACTTTGGCCTGAATCTTGAAAATAGCGGGTTCAATATCTTTATGCTTGGTGAGAACGGCACAGGCAAGATGACCACTATCAAAGCCTTTCTCAACAAGAAAGCTGCTGATGAACCGGTTCCCTCTGACTGGTGCTATGTTTATAACTTCAAGGATACTGACGTTCCTCTGGCCATCTCTCTTGCTCCGGGCGAGGCGTCCCTGTTTCATAAGGACATGGATGAACTGGTTAAAACGCTGAGAGTCGAGATCCCAAAGATCTTTGAATCAAAAGAATATGAGAAACAGAAGAACCAGATCATCGAGGCTTTTCAGCAAAAGCAGAAAGAGTATTTTTCAGTGCTGGATGAAGAAGCAAAAACCAAGGGTTTTTCGATCCGCAAGAGCGTGAGCGGTCTTATGATCGTTCCGATAAAAAAGAGCGGGGAGGCACTGACCGAAGAGGAGTATGAGGCCCTTGAGGGGCCAATAAAGAACAAGATCGACGGGATCGGCAAGACTCTTCAGGAAGAACTGAATGATGTTGTGCGGGAAGTGCGGGATGCTGAAAAAAACCTCAAGATCCTGCTTGCGAAACTTGAACGCGAGGCAGCGCTTTCCGTTGTAGGTCATCTGACCGATGATCTAAAGCAAAAATACCAGTCCCATGAGAAGATCTTTACCTATCTCTCCGAGATGACCGAGGATATCCTGGAGCATCTCGATGATTTCAAGGGACAGGAGGAGCAGGCTCCTGCCTTGCCTTTCATGCGTTCGCAGAAGAATGAACCGACCTTTACCCGATACGCGGTAAATGTTCTGGTCAGTCACAAGGAGACCAGTGGCGCGCCCTGTGTGTACGAAAGCAATCCGACATACTTCAATCTGTTAGGCAGACTTGAATACAAGTTTCAATACGGCGTTGCCTCAACAGACTTTTCCATGATCAAGGCCGGCTCTCTGCATAAGGCGAATGGCGGGTACATCGTGATCAATGCCCTTGACCTGCTCCGCAACATGTTTTCCTATGATGCCCTCAAGCGGGCGATACGCAACGGAGAAGTTCGTATTGAGGACATATGGGAACAGTACCGGATGATCTCCACCACAACGCTGCGACCTGAAGCAATACCGCTCAAGGTCAAGGTCATTCTGGTCGGAACACCGTATCTGTATTATCTTCTTCATAACGCTGATGACGAATACCGGGAACTTTTCAAAGTAAAGGCAGACTTTGACAGCAGGATGAACAGCAGTGCAGAGACGATCCAGAAATATGCTGCCTTTGTCGCAAGCACCTCGAAAAAAGAAAAAACACTGCCCTTTGACAGATCTGGTGTTGGCAAGATTGTCGAATACGGAGCTCGTCTTGCAGGCCATCAGAAAAAACTGTCATCTCAGTTCAGTGAAGTGACAGATCTTATCAGGGAATCTAATTACTGGGCAAAGAAGGCAGGGAGTCCTCTTGTTCAGGACAATCACGTTGAGAAGGCACTCCAGGAAAAAGTATACAGAAGCAGCAGGATTGAGGACCGTATACAGGAAATGATAGTCGAGGGAACAATCATCGTAGATACCAAGGGCGAAAAGATCGGCCAGATCAATGGACTTGCTGTTTTGGACATGGGTGACTATATGTTCGGCAAACCTTCGCGGATCACGGCGAAGACCTTCACGGGCAAGGCAGGCGTTGTCAATATTGAACGTGAGACAAAGATGAGCGGCAAGATCCATGAAAAGGCGATCCTGATCATCAGCAACTATATTCACAGCACGTATGCTGCGAAAAAGCCGATCAGTTTTTCTGCATCCATAACCTTTGAACAGCTTTATGAGATGGTCGAGGGTGACAGCGCATCCTGTGCAGAGCTGTATGTCATTTTGAGCAGCCTTGCAGGCATTCCGCTTAAACAGAATCTTGCGATTACCGGCTCCATGGATCAGCATGGCGATGTTCAGCCCATCGGCGGAGTAAATGAGAAGATCGAGGGTTTCTTTGATCTCTGCAAGGTGCGCGGCCTTGACGGAACCCACGGTGTGGTCATACCCAGGAAAAATGTGCATAACCTCATGCTCAAAAAAGAGGTCGTTGATGCGGTGAAGGAAGCCAAGTTCAGCATCTATGCCATCAACCGTTTGGAGGAAGGGCTTGAGCTCTTCACCGGCATGACGTCAGGAGAGCTTAAAGAAGACGGAACCTGGCCTGATGGAACGATCAGTCATCTTGTCATGAAAAGACTTGATGAGATCGCTCAGGCGTTCAAGGAGAGGGACAAGAAGAATGACCAGAAAGAGAAGGACAAAGAAGAAAACGGGAAATGAAGAAGCTCCGTCAATTCATTGTATTCAGTCTGCTTGTTCTGGTCACCTTTCCCTTTGCGATCCTGCCGCTCAGACTTGCCCTTCGGATCGGCGATGCTCTCGGACTTTTGATCTATGCATTATGGGGTAGCAGAAGAAATATCGCTCTCGACAATATCCGCAGTGCCATTGAGCGCGGGGCATTAACGCTCACCGAAGACCCCCGCATTGTGATCCGCAGGAACTTCATGAACTTCGGTAAATTCATTGTTGAAGTGAACAAGATTTTTTATGGATTCGGTGAAAGCCTGTTCAAGACCGTGGAACTGCGAGGTACCGAAAATTACTTAAAGGCTCAAAAAAAGGGCAAGGGCGTTATATTCATCACGGGCCACTGCGGCAACTGGGATCTCATGGCTGTCTATGTCTCTATGGTCCTCACCAGGGCAAAGATCATTGCCAGAAAACAGAATAATGAGTTCCTTAACAGGTTCATTGTGAGAACACGGGAAAAATATGGTAATGACATCATATACAAGCAGGGCGCGCTCAGGCAGATCCTCACTGCTCTAAAGAAGAACGAGACAGTGGCTTTACTCATGGATCAGAGCGTCATAAAGTCTGAGGGCCTCATCATCCATTTCCTTGGCAAGAACGCCTATGCAATGAAAACTCCTGCGATCATTGCACGAAAGACCGGAGCAGCGGTTGTTCCTCTTTTCATACGAAGAACGGAGAAGGGGCATATTATCGAGATACAGGAAGAGATTCCCCTTGTCGCTGCAGAGGACAGTGAGACTGCGCTTCTCCATGATACGATCAACTTTTCGAAACCGATCGAGGATTATATAAAAAAGTATCCTTCAGAATGGCTCTGGATCCACCGAAGATGGAAGAGGGTCAAAGAATAGACAGTTTCCTGCATCTGATGTCTGTGCCATGAACATTGTAATCGTGAAAAAATGCATGGGCAGGGCAGCCCCCTGTGCAGGACGCATGATTTGAGCAGTCTATAACGGAGCATTTGTTGCTGCTGAAACTCCGGAAGAAGGCAAGTCCCGGATTTGGCCATATTCCCGAAAACGGGTCAATGAAGATATTCCCGAGATTGAATTCAGGTGCATGCTGAAACAGATTGCAGGGAAAGACAGAGCCGTCCGGCATGACAGACAGTTTTCTCACACCTCCTGCGCAGCGCACTCCTTTTGGCAATGTATTCTTTTCAAAACATGAGGCATTTACCTTGTTTATCTCAATGCCAGTGCTGGTCAATTTCATCTCCTGAAAAAAGCCCAGGAATTCAGGGTAGCTGAGCGTGGACTGCTGAGCGCTGTCTGCTTTTGTGAACATATCCATATGGATCAGAAAATAGCGCTTAACACCGCTCTTCGTCAGCAGATCCGCAATGGACTGAATATCCGGCATGGTAGTTCTGCTCACAACGGTTTTTACGATTGGATTCAGACCTATCGAAACCAGTGAATTAATGCTCAAAAGTGCTTTATCGAAATTAGCTGAATTGGTC
Organism: uncultured Nitrospiraceae bacterium; assembly: GCA_964506525.1. Taxonomy (GTDB): domain Bacteria; phylum Nitrospirota; class Thermodesulfovibrionia; order Thermodesulfovibrionales; family UBA6898; genus UBA6898. The sequence goes on along the minus strand of CAZDLA010000008.1, from coordinate 3,517 downwards.
ATGCCATTGTGCCTTTCAGCAGTGCTGCCTTCAAGAGAAATGCCGATGTTGATCTTTTCAGGGGTTAATCCTCTGAACTCTTCCATGACTTCAGGGAAGCTGCCATTGGTGCTGATATTTACCATGATCCCTTCTTTGATCGCAGCGTGGAGAAATGATGGCATCCAGGACAGCAGGAATGGCTCCCCTCCCATAATGTCAAGATCATAGATGCCGAGGCTGAGCATAATATCGAGAAGGTTCAGAGCATTTTCAGCAGACATATCTTTGGCATCGACAGACGGATCGTTAAAGCAGAAGGAGCAATTCTGATTGCAGCTGAAAGTTGGATAAAGTTGAAGAAACACGGGAAGAGAGAAGGTCACGCCTTCCCTCTCCCTTGCTGGAAAGTTTTCAGAATTTGGAATGGTACTCTTTCACCTTTTCTGCGAATGCCTTGCCGAACTGATAGCATGCCTCATCGTCGGCAGCTGAAGGCCTGTACTGCACCTGCACACCGGGCTCATGAATTTCGAGCCCCATGCGTTTGAACTCTTCGTATGCATCTTTTACTGCACCGCCGCCCCAGCCAAAACTGCCAAACGCACCTGCAATACGATTCTTGGGCCTGAGACCTCTAAGGTGCGTCAGATATTCAGCGACCGAGGGAAACATAATATTATTAAGAGTCGGGGTGCCTATGAGCGTTCCGCGCGATTTCCAGAACTCCTTGATCGCGACGCTCATTGGTGTTGCCCTGAGCTTTATGATCTTGCAGTCAACGCCTGCATCCTGAATGCCCTGCATGATCGGATAGGTCATATGCTCTGTGCTGTGCCACATGGTGTCATATATGATGGCTACTCTGAGTGCAGCTCTGCCGTTTGCCATATCCAGATAGTCCTGAATGACCTTGCCGGGCGCTCCCCTCCATATAATGCCGTGATCAGGAGCGATCATGTCAAAATCAAGTCCAAGCTTCTGCACCTCGGCGATTTTGTTCTTGATAAGATTGCCGAAGGGCATCAGGATATTCGCATAATAGTCGACTATTGCCTCGTCAAGCTCGGAGTGCGAGGCGCATTCAACAAACTCGTCATCAAACCGTGCAGCAGTAGCAAGATGCTGGCCGAATGCGTCCTGAGAGATAAGGAGTTTGGCTTCTTTTACGAAACTCATCATGGAATCAGGCCAGTGGAGCATGGGTGTTTCAAGGAACATGATGGTGTATTTGCCGGTGCTGAGCGTATCACCGGTCTTAACGATCGTGAACTGCCACTTTGATGTATCAAAGTGACGGTCGAGACCCTTTTTCCCTTTGTCCGTAATATAGATCATCGCATTCGGACAGAGGTCCATGATCTTGTCTATGCTGCTGACATGGTCCGGCTCTATATGGTTGATCACGAGGTTCTTGATCTGTGAGGGATCGAGAATGCTCTTGATATTGTCGATGGTGACCTCTGAAAAATCGTGTTTCACCGTGTCGATAAGTGTTACGTCTTTGTCAACAATCAGGTAGTTGTTGTACGTTGTACCGTTGGGTGTTATATATCCGTGAAAGTCACGAACCCCCCAGTCGATTGCACCTACCCAGTAGATATCAGGCTTTATTTGTACGGTTTTCATGATAATTCCTCCTTATAAAATAGCTGTGGTGTTCAGATTAGGGGATTCAGACATTCGGGTTCAATCAGAAGTCCTTGCCACTATCCCCTTGTATTGATTATCCTTCGATTACTCCTCTTTCTTCATACATGAACCACTGACCAGTGTTCTCAAGAAACGTATAGGTTTCATTGAGTATAGAAAAATGGTCGTTCTCTTCGAGCACAAGACGATCGAAAAGCTTCTTTTCTTCGGGCGTTGGAGCGTCTGCAGCTGCCTTCTTATAAAAATCAAAACCGGCTTTTTCCATATCCAGCGCGATCTTGACCGCATCCATCTCGCTCTGAATAGCCTCTGCCCTCTGCATCATCTGGTCTTTGAGCATACTGAAAACGGTTTTGATCTCTGCCTTCGGACTGGCGAAATCTTCCTTAAGTCCGAGTCCCTTGAAAAGGTTCTGAAGCATTGCCAAATGTCTCTTCTCGTCTTTTACGAATCCCTTGAACATTTCCTTGCCAAAGGCGTGGTTGGCCTTATTGGCCGACTCTTCATAAAACGCAATGGCATCAGTTTCCATCTTTATCGCTGTTGCAACGGCTTCTGAGATCATGTCTTCCCCCATATGAGATAGTTTAGAAGTATACAAACATTATATCAAAAGAGCACGGAATCAATAAACTCAAAAAAATGAATTGAAACTGCTCTATTTTTATCGAGACATGATATGATTTATCCCTCTCTATAGAAGGGTGAATATGTTAGAAACGCATAGCGAGCATGTATCTGCCGGAACGTTTTCCGTCAGGAAAGACCAGAGGAGTATTCTTAAGGCATATTTGGGAACCTGTGTTGGTGTTGTGCTTTATGACCGCAGTTCCCAGGTCGGCGGACTGCTGCATATTCTTCTGCCTGAACCGCCTTCCCCGGAAAATCCATGGCAGCCTGAATCATATGCCTCAACGGGGCTTCCCTTGTTTATTGAAGCGCTCTCTGCCGCCGGTGCAAAGATAGAGCAGATGGAGGCCTTTGTGGCGGGCGGGGCGTTGGTAGGCAGGGTATCAGAAACAGATCTGTTCCTTGATGTGGGGGGAAGGACAACTGATGTTGTGATGGATATTCTGAGGCGTTATGGCATTACGGTTAAGAGGTCTGAAACAGGCGGCCTTCTTAATATGGCGCTTGAGATGAATTTTACTACCGGTGAGTGCAGTATTGAGCCATTGCTTGCAGCACCTGCAGCTGAAACATCCGTTGTCAAGAAGCCATCAAGGGAAGAGATCATGCAGGCTGCGGCACGCATAAGGGCTGTCCCTCAGGTTGCGCTTAAAATTATCAGAATGATTAACGATGATTATCACAGCATGGTCGACATTGCTGCCGAAGTTCGGCAGGATCAGGTCATTTCAGCGCGGGTCTTGAGTCTTGCCAATTCAGCCATGATCGGGTGGAAGGAGACCATAGATTCAGTTGATGATGCACTTATGATATTAGGCGAAAAAGCTATCCTCAGATTGGTCGTATCAGCATCTATGGAGCTTTTCTTTCCCGAATCAGAACGCGGATACTCCCAGTGTAAAGGCAGACTTTTTCATCATGCCATCGGGGTAGCGCTTGTGGCAGAGCAGTTGGGACGAATTACCGGAAGGTCAGACCCCGGTGTTGCTTACACTGCCGGTCTGCTGCATGACATCGGCAAGGTTCTGCTCGATCATTTTGTTGCAGAGAACATGCCTCTTTTCTATCGCTTGACGCAGAGCGGTACCGTTGGTCTTGAAGCAGCCGAGATAGAGATCCTCGGCATTGGACATCCTGAGGCTGGCAGCATATTGGGAAATCTGTGGTCCATCCCTGAAAACCTGGTCGAGGCTATACGGTATCACCATTGCCCTGAGAAAGCTCCCTCAGGGCATGAACTCGCGGTTATCGTCTG
>CAZDLA010000007.1:0-109528 GCA_964506525.1 uncultured Nitrospiraceae bacterium | reverse complement strand
ATGTGCTTGAGCCAGATCATGCGAGTATCCAGTATCAGGCTGCAATCCGGTATAAGAAATCTCCGAAGGACAATTCTTAGATAGTCGCGTCTCGATCGTCTTTGCCATTAACCAATAGGACTAATAATTTATAGATGTCACTGTAAAGGTCATGGTTCCGTTAGGCCTGACGACGGTTACTTCATCCCCTTCTGATCTGCGCATTAATGCTTTTGCCATGGGTGAATCTATGCTGATGAAATTCTTTTCAGCGTCAGTCTCATCAGGTCCGACAATGCGGTATTGGTAAGCATTCCCGTCTGTATCCTCCAGATCGACCCATGCGCTGAAATATACCTTTGACGTATCAGCCGGTTTCCTGTCCACGACGATCAGCTTTTCCAGTCTTTTCTTCAGAAAACGTATGCGGGAATCGATCTGCCGCAACTGTCTCTTGCCGTAAATGTATTCTGCATTTTCAGAACGGTCCCCCATAGCAGCAGCTTCAGCAACTGCCTGGGTTACCTGCGGGCGCTTGGTCTTCCAGAGAAAAGACAGTTCATCATGGAGGCGCTTATGACCGTCAGGGGTTATGTAGGACGATGCAGTACTACTGTCCCTGGTGTTTTGCATAGAAGTCCATATTGATCGTAATCATTTCCTGCTGAATTTTTCTGTAATCAATGCCATATAGCTGCTGAAGCTCAGCAGTTATATCAGCGTACCGGTTGAAGACGTCGCCTATTGATGATGCTGTGTACTGATGTCTGAAGTCCTTGCAGTGATTCTGAGCATTGTCCGCGCAAAGATAAGGAGTGTTTTGCAATGCACTGTCAATGCGCAGGGCTAATTCACTTTTCAGCTCATCTGAATCCTGTCCTTCTGTCAGCTCCTTGAAGAGATGTCCCACTGGCAGATTCTCCAGGTCAATGCAGGTATTGAAGTTAGCGCAGTTGGAGCAGCAGAACCTCAATTCGTCTTTCATGGTCTCGATAAGGCAGGTTTCCATTACGCCTCTGAATGTATCGTCCTGGCCAGGATTCAGTACTTCCAGCATCTCTGCGGCAAAATCTACGCCGTCTCTGACAACAGCTGCCGGGGTTTCTTCCACCCTTTTAGCATTTGCCGAGCCTATGATGCCTGCCGAGAGAATGGTGAAGTGACGCAGTTCATCAGGAAAGAGAACAAGCTTTCTTCTGAACTCCCTGCGGTTGAGCTCCTGCAAAAGAGCGTAAGATGCATATATTTTCATATCGGTCATTGCTGCTGGAATTATATAGGAATTTGCCTCATCTTGGATACGTCCAGTATACTATAGAGCTTAGCAACGGTATTCCTGATACAAGAGGTATTACGACAGATGTACTCGGACGAAATAAAGAGAAGAAGAACCTTTGCCATCATCAGCCATCCTGATGCAGGGAAGACGACACTTACGGAAAAACTGCTCCTTTTTGGCGGTGCTATTCAGACGGCCGGAGCCGTAAAGTCGAATAAGATCAAGAAGAGCACAGCCTCTGACTTCATGGAGATCGAGAAGCAGCGGGGTATTTCTGTGGCCACCTCGGTGATGAACTTCGAGTACAACGGCAAGAAGATCAACCTTCTGGACACGCCCGGCCACAAAGACTTTGCAGAGGATGTGTATCGCACGCTTACTGCTGTTGACAGCGTTATCATTGTTGTCGATTGTGTAAAAGGCGTGGAAGAGCAGACCGAAAAGCTGATGGAAGTCTGCAGGATGAGAAAAACGCCGGTTATCGTCTTCATCAACAAACTCGATCGTGAGGGTCAACGGCCTTTTGAATTGCTGGATGAGATCGAGGAAAAGCTGCGTATCAAGGTGCGCCCTCTCAGTTGGCCCATAAGCATGGGCTCATCTTTTAAAGGGGTCTATAATATTTACAATAAGAGCCTCAATCTCTTTCGTCCCGGCGGAGCGTCCATTGCTGGAGATGTATTGGCAGTTGATACGATCTCTGACAGTCTGCTTGACGAGCGGATAGGTGAATATGCATTTCAGCTTCGGGAAGATATAGCGCTTATCGAAGGGGTCTATGAGCCTTTTGATCGGCAAAGGTATCTTGACGCTGATTTGGCCCCGGTTTTCTTCGGGAGTGCTGTTAATAATTTTGGGGTAAAGGAACTGCTTACCACGTTTACTACTATCGCTCCGGCGCCGCGGAGCAGGCTTGCCGATACCCGCGCAGTCCACCCTGATGAAAAGAGCTTCAGCGGATTTGTCTTTAAGATCCACGCAAACCTCGACCCCAGGCACAGGGACAGAATAGCTTTTCTGCGCATATGCTCAGGCAAGTTCGAGAGAAATAAGTTCTTTCACCACGTGCGGCTGGGAAAGGACCTGAAGTTCAGAAGTCCGGCCAGCTTTATGGCACAGGAGAAGAGCATCATCGAAGAGGCCTATCCGGGTGATGTGATCGGTCTTTATGATACTGGCAACTTCAAAATCGGCGATACGCTGACTGAGGGTGAAAAGATCATGTTCCAGGGGATCCCGAGCTTTTCTCCTGAAGTGTTCAAAGAGGTCATTAACACGGATCCCATGCGGTCCAAGCAGCTCGAGAAGGGCCTGCTTCAACTTACTGATGAAGGCGTGGCGCAGCTCTTCATCCAGCAGCAGGGAAAAAGGAGGATAGTCGGCACAGTCGGGGAACTGCAGTTCGATGTTATCCAATATCGCCTGCTGCATGAATACGGGGCTTCCTGTCGTTTCAGTCCGCTCAACTTTAACAAGGCATGCTGGATAACATCGCACGATGCAAAGAAGCTCGAAAAATTCTGCGAATATCGTTCATCAAAGCTCGGTACAGACAAATACGGCAATACGGTCTTTTTTTCAGAATCGGATTGGGAGCTGCAGCGGATACGGACTGATTACCCTGACATAGAATTTCATTTCAGTTCCGAGATAAATACCGGCGCTCCAGGTTTGAAGCAGGGCAGGGGCTGACCAGCGCCATACGTGCTGCCTGGCGTGGTCAGTTGCCGATTGCCTCTATGAAAGTATCAGCGGTTAGTAGTAGATCTCTGCGGACGATAGCTGCGTGCAGTTGAAGCTGGCTGGCGGGATTCAGAGCCCCTGTGTGCTGTTTTCGGACCTTCTGTTCTTCCTTCCCTTGACGGCTCAGTCCTTCCTGGTTTTTTTGTGTCTGCACCTCTGGTCTTCCATTTACGCTGAGGTTCGCGCGGAGGCCTTGCAAATTCGGAATCACGGGCAGGGGCCGGCGATTTGTAATCAAACCCTTCCTGCAGGCAGCGCTTCACTTTTTTCCCCAGGACGCGTTCAATACTGCGGACCGTCTCTTCGTCTTCTCGGGTGACAAAGGTGAAAGAATCGCCGGTCTTTGCAGCTCGGCCTGTGCGTCCGATCCTGTGTGTGTATGCGTCTGCAGTATCCGGCATATCGTAGTTTATTACATGGGAAATAGATGAAACATCGATCCCTCGTGCTGCGATGTCTGTTGCAACAAGGATCTGAAACTTACCGCTCCGGAAACCGTCCAGCGCTTCCTGGCGTTTGTTCTGGGAAAGGTTGCCCTGGAGCGATGTCGCGCGGTAACCGGTCCGCTCGAGCTGTTGACCTACGCGCTTCGCCCTGTGTTTTGTGCGTGTAAAGATAAGCACTGATTCAGTGTCTGTATGTTTCAACAGTTCAAGCAACAGCGCTGTCTTGAGGTGCTGATCTACCGGATAGAGTGCATGGCTGACCGTATTTGCCGGTGCAGCATGATCGACCTGGACCGTAACGGGCTTCTGCAGTATATCATGTGCCAGCCGGCGAATATCGTCAGGCATGGTTGCAGAGAAGAGCAGTGTCTGGCGCTTTGCGGGCACCTGCTTGATGATCTTTCTGATATCAGGCAGAAATCCCATATCGAACATGCGGTCTGCCTCGTCAAGCACAAGCACTTCTACCTGTGAAAGGTTGATCGTGCGCTGCTCGATATGATCAAGCAGACGGCCAGGACAGGCAACGACAATCTCTGCTCCGCGCCTGAGCTTCTCAACCTGGGGATTGAATCCGACACCGCCGTATATGGTCACACTCTTGATCCTGGTGTGATTGCCGAGGTTATTGATCGTTTCGTGTATCTGTTCAGCCAGTTCGCGGGTAGGTGCTACGATGAGGGCGCGAACGTGTCTGCGTTCTCCCTGCATCAGGCGATTGAGGATCGGCAGCACAAATGCTGCTGTTTTTCCTGTTCCGGTCTGGGCAAGGCCCATGACATCGCTGCCCTCAAGGACAGGCGGAATTGCCTGCACCTGTATTGGCGTCGGCGTGACATAGCCAGCAGCGGTAATACCGGCCGTGACTTGCTCGTGAAAATTGAATGCGTGAAATTTCATAAAACTCCTTTTTTTCTGCGGTCGAGGTAAAAAGCCAGGTTCATGCGGGGATTACAATGACGTAGTTTTCATCCGGGTACGGCAGTTAATTTAATGTTTAAGAGTAACAGCTCACGACAGACCCTGTCAAGGAAAAGCGTAGGTCATGTTACAATGGAGATCATGTCAACCGGAAATACGAGATTGGTATATTCAACAGAAAAAGAGATTCCGCGGAAAGAAATACGATCAGAAAACGATCTGCCGGCTGATCTGAAGACGAGCCGCCAAAGAATTATTATTCGACTTGACCGCAAGGGCAGGGGCGGCAAGTCCGTTACGGTTATTGAAGGTCTTCAGATGCTTCAGCAGGAACAGTCGGCGCTGCTTAAACAGCTTAAGGCCACGATCGGCACGGGCGGCACCATGAAAGATAATGCTCTTGAGATCCAGGGAGACCATTGCAGAACGATCATGACAGCACTCGAGAAGCTTGGGTACCGGCCGAAACGGTCAGGGGCTTAAGAATTATTTCTGTTTGTTGATAATCTTCCTTGACGAACTTCTCAGGACATGTTATTGTTCAGCAGAATTTTAGAAGTTTTTGCGTTTACAAAGATCACAAAGACTTTTGACTTTGTGATCTTTTTTCGTTTTGGTCTTCTAAAATTTCAGTTTAGATAAGGAGGTATAAGGAAATGGCACAAGGAACAGTGAAATGGTTTAACGAGAGCAAAGGTTTTGGCTTTATTACGGGCGAAGACGGAAGTGAACTTTTTGTACACCACACATCCATTCAGGGCAACGGGTTCAAGACTCTTGCCGAAGGTGACAAAGTGAGCTTTGATACTGAAAAAGGCCCGAAAGGTCCTAAGGCAATCAACGTAGTCAAGCTGTAATCAATCGGAAAAGGCTCCCTGTTGTAGGGGAGCCTTTTCCTTTTTCTTTTAACTTGCTGCCTTTTCTTCCGCAGCTATCGGCAATGCAGCGCAATCAGATTTCATAGCAAAGAACACGAATAAGTCCGATTGTTTCCCCTTTGTCATCGGTAGTTGCAGAATCTGAGACCGAGATAACATCCTTGATCATGTTTGTAGCGATGAAGGTGTTCACCAGTTCGTCGAGCTCTGCAAGCTCGTGCATTGCGTGGAGCGGTTTCAGTTCCATGCCAAAAGTCTTGACCTTGATCATATTACACTCCTTTTAAGTATATATACGTCTAATGCATGCTAAACGGAGATCACTTCTTTTATCTCTGGTAACTGCTCCTTGAGTCTTTTTTCTATGCCCATCTTGAGCGTCATCTGGGACATGGGACAATGCCCGCATGCACCGACAAGTTTCAACTTAACCACCCCATCCGGGGTTACCTCTACAAGTTGTGCGTCGCCGCCGTCTCTTTGAAGCATGGGCCGGATCTGATCTAAGGCTGCCTGAACTTTCTCTAACATGGTTCCTCCTCATTTTAACGTCCAAATAAGACTAATTATGTCTTCATTTTATCACATATGCTTATATTGTCAATTTTTTCGAAAGGATGAAGCTCTGCTATAATGACAAAGTAAGTCAATGAGAGGAGATGGTATGGACAACAGAAGACAGATGGCAGTGATCATAAAGCGGCTCAGAAAAGACTATCCTGTCTTGAAATGTGCCTTGCATTTCAAGAATCCTTTTCAACTTCTTGTTGCGACCATCCTATCAGCTCAGTCGACGGATCTGCAGGTGAACAAGGTGACACAGGGTCTCTTTCAGAAATACCGGTCGATCGGGGATTTTGCGGACGCAAACGCCGATCAATTCAGGAAAGATGTCAGCTCTGTGAACTTCTTTAACAACAAGGCAAAACATATCCAGGCGACAGCAAGAATGGTATTGGATCAATTTCATGGCAAGGTGCCGAATACGATGGAAGAGCTGATCCTGCTCCCTGGCGTTGCCAGAAAGACAGCGAATATTGTTCTCTATAATGCCTATGGCATCACTGAGGGCATTGCGATAGACACGCATGTGAAGCGGCTTGCCAACAGGCTGGGTCTTTCAATGCATGAAGATCCGGTGAAGATAGAGAAAGACCTCATGGCAATAACGCCCAAGGCAGAGTGGGGCGATCTCACTCATATGCTGATCGATCACGGCAGGGCGGTCTGCCAGGCGCGCAAGCCCATGCATCAAAACTGTGTGCTTGCAGATATCTGCCCTTCACGGGACATATAAGGGCAGTGTTAAACTGAAAGCTTATCGGATCTGCAAAGGAGTTACACTTCGACGGTCGAGTCGTCGCCTAACATGAGGCGCAGAGCCTTGTGGCGATGATTTTTGAGGACACGCACACGCCTGCCGATGAGGCTTTCTTCCATTCTCTCCACATCAATGATCTCGCTGCCGCTCAGGATAACCGAATGCTCTATTGAGGAGTTGCTGATTCTGGCATTATCGCCGATGCTTGTATGAGGTCCGATAAAGGAGTTCTCAACTACTGTATTATCGCCGATGACAACAGGTCCGCGGACCGTGCTTGCCTTAATGGATGAATTCATGCCAAGTGAGACACGGCCCAGTATCTTCGATGCTTTGTCTATTGTTCCTTCAATCTTCTTTTGTCCCCACTCATCGAGCACAATAGCGTTAGCGGTGAGCAGGTCATCTTTTTTGCCAGTGTCGAGCCACCAGTCTTTAAGCGTAAAGCTCTTAACCTGACGACCCATGGTAATAAGCTCCTGGATCGCATCAGTGATCTCGAGCTCTCCGCGCGTTGAAGGCTTGATCCTGTCGATAGCCTTCTGGATGCCTGATGAAAAGATATAGACACCAACAAGTGCCAGGTTTGATGGCGGATTTTCAGGCTTTTCTATAAGCCGGAGAATGGTCCCGTTCTTAGTAACCTCGGCAACGCCGAACTGCTTGGGATTCTCAACTTCCTTCAAGAGGATGAGCGCATCAGAACGTTTCTTTTCAAACTCCAGAACGAACTTCCTGATGTCTGTGCCGATGAGGTTGTCCCCAAGATACATGACAAAGGATGCATTCTTCAGAAAACGCCTGGAGATCTTTACCGCATGAGCAAGTCCTGCCGGCTTATCCTGAAGTATATAGGTTATTTTGGCTCCCCACATCTTGCCATTGCCGACCGCTTCCTTAATTTCATCGCCTGTTTCTGGAGATATGACTATGCCGATTTCCCTGATCCCTGCATTTACAATATTATCAATGCAGTAGAAGAGGATAGGCCGGTTAGCGACAGGGACGAGTTGTTTTGCGCCTGAATACGTGAGGGGTCTGAGTCGTGTGCCTTTGCCGCCGCTGAGGATTAGAGCCTTCATGGGCTCTATGATAGCGGAAAGGATAAGCGGAATTCAAACACCAAAACGTGTTTTAAGGTTTTCGGACGGGGACTGGAGCAAGTCTTGTCGGCGGTGCTACATAAGGCTTCTCATCAACAGACTCCTCTTCCTGATCGTCCTCTTCATCTACAGGCGGTTTTGCTGTGGCGGAAGGCTGAGCTGCCGGCTGAGAAGAGGGCACTGCGCGCGAAGGCACCGGGCGCCTGCGGACAACAGGCGGCATTGGTCGTGTCTGAGGCAGGGGAGCAACCACCGAAGGCGGCTGGCTTTGCGTTGCATTTGGTGAAACAGCCGGTTGGCGCAATGCCGGCGTAGGACGCATCGGCTGTCTGGTGGTGACACTGGGTGCTTTTCCAGAACCTGTACCCAAAATCTCAAGTTTACTTATCATGCCTTTTGGATCATAGTGCAGCATATAGTTGCTCTCTTTTACGAGCGTGAGGAGGCGGAGCACTCCCCTCTCAACTTCAATATCCGTAAACTTGGTATTCAGTTTTCTGCTGAATACCTCTCCTGTCCCTTCAATCTTGAAACCTGCCTTCTCAGCCACTGCCCGTATAGCGGATCCGAAGTCAACATTCGCAAGCTCCACGCTCAAAAGGTCGTCTTTTAGATCGATAGTGAGCACCTTCTTCGGCGGCTCGGGCAGTGGCTCCTGATCTTCCTGAGCTGCCGGACTCGATACAGGCCCGGGCACCTGAGGTACTTTTTGCGCTGCTGCCGGCATTGCTGCAAAAAAAGCAGGGAGCAGGCAAAGAAGTGAAAGTAAAAACCTGTCAGACATGCTTCTCCTGCTTGTGTGCCTGCCTCTCGGCAATGATCTTCTGGGCCAGATGGGAAGGCACTTCTTCATAATGCGAAAACTCCATGGAGTAAAGGCCTCTTCCCGATGTCAGGCCGTGAAGCTGGTTAGCATACGTGAGCATTTCAGCCATCGGTACCAGGGCATTGATCTTCTGATTGCCGCCTGCCTGCGGCTCAACGCCCTGCACTTTGCCTCTCTTGGAGTTCAGGTCACCGATAATTGCTCCCAATGATTCTTCAGGTATGGTGATTTCGATCTTCATGAGCGGCTCAAGAAGTATGGGCTTTGCTTCCTGCACGCCTTTTTTGATAGCCATGGAGCCTGCTATTTTGAAAGCCATTTCAGAGGAGTCAACAGTATGATATGATCCGTCAGTGAGCGTAACGCGAAGGTCTACGGTCTGATAGCCGGCAATAACGCCCTCGTGCATCGCCTCTATGATACCCTTCTCAACAGCAGGGATGTATTGCCGTGGGATGGAGCCGCCAACGATCTTGTCTACAAACTCAAAACCCGCACCGCGCGGAAGCGGCTCAACAATGATGTGGCAGTCGCCGTATTGACCTTTTCCGCCCGACTGTTTCTTGTATCTGCCCTGTACTTTGGCTGAGCCATGGATCGATTCCCGGTAAGGGATCTTAGGAGTCTTCATCTCGATCTCCACGCCGAATCTTCTCTTTAAACGATCGAGCATTACCTGAATATGCACCTGTCCCATACCGGAGATGAGCATCTCCTTGGATTCCTCGTCCCTGCTGAATCTGAGTGTGGGATCTTCTTCGAGGACCTTGTGGAGAGCAACGCTCACCTTCTCTTCGTCGCCCTTGGATCTTGGCGCTATTGCATAGGAGATGATCGGATTGGCGAACTTCACCTTGTCGAAAATGATAGGCTTTGCATCATCGCAGAGTGTGTCCCCGGTGTTTGTTTCTTTAAGCTTTGCCACAACCGCTATTTCGCCTGCAACGAGCGTCTGAACAGGGACGTGTTTCTTGCCCTGAAGGTAGAAGACCTGTCCAACTCTCTCCTTGGTATCAGCCGTAGCATTGTATACAGCCGAGTCTGCCTTAAGCGTGCCTGAATAGACCCTAAAGAGTGACAGCTTGCCTGCATAGGGATCTGCGATAGTCTTGAAAATAAAAGCAGCCATAGGCTCTGTTTCTGAAGGTTTCCTGAAGATCAGCCCGCCATCTTTCGGATTTTTCCCGCTGATCGGAGCAATAGTAGCCATCTCGATCGGTGAGGGCAGGCAAAGAGCGATCGTATCGAGAAGGTTTGATGTCCCCATATTCCTAGTGGCAGCACCGCATGAGACAGGGATATATTTTCTCGAAAGAGAACCCTCCTTGATGCCGCTCAGTATCTCTTCCTGGGTTGGTTCTATGCCTTCAAGATACCTTTCGAGCACGGCATCGTCAGATTCAGCAATCTTTTCGACCAGTTTCTTTCTATATTTATCAGCCTCGGCCATCTGATCTGCCGGGATATCCTGTTCAGTGATCTTGATTCCGTTGAGGATGAAGGCCTTCATGTTTACGAGATCGATGATGCCAGTGAACGTATCTCCGGCGCCAATCGGTATCTGAAGCGGGATCGGTTCTGTCTCAAAGGATTTTTGCACCTCGTCAAGGGCGCGCTCGAAATTGGCGGTGTCCTTGTCCATCTTATTAATGAAGACAATCCTTGGTATCTCATACTCGCAGGCATATTTCCATACCCTTTCGGTCTCTGCTTTGACGCCTGATATGGCGCTCACAAGAATGACCGCGCCGTCAACAACCCTGAGACAGCCTTTGGTGTCTTCGATGAAGTTGATGAAGCCAGGCGTATCAATAATATTTATCCGGTATTTGTTCCAGTTGCAGTACGCCAGAGATGACGTGATGCTTATCTTCCGGTCGATCTCTTCCGGTTCAAAGTCAGTAACGGTTGTTCCGTCCTGAACATTGCCGATCCTGTCAGTCATTCCTGCACTGAAGAGCATTGCCTCGGCAAGCGAAGTTTTTCCTGCTCCGCTGTGGGCGATGAGCGCGATGTTCCTGATGTTTCCAACTTCCATGTTAGCCATAAAACCCCCTCAGAATTATAGTAAAAAGCAGTGCGTATCAGAGTAGTAATGAAGTCCTCTTCTCATATAAATGCCTCGTGCTACGGCACTATCTCTTCAATTACCGGTGTTGATGTGGTCCTTTTGTTCTGGGTGCCGGACCAGATCTTTACCAGTATAAATGATGCAATCAGAAAACTGAACCCGAATATTGCGGAGAGGGAGTCAGTGTCCAGAGAAGGAAAGAAGCGGGGCATCACTTCTTTGCCGGTAACTGCTCCGATCACGAGCATTAATGCCGGGAAGCCGTAAATGACCATGGAGCCTTTCATGTATGCATAGGTATGGACCATGACCTTTACCTTCTGGCCTGAAACCGCTCCAGCCTTATTCAGCGCCTCGATCTCCATGGACTGATCACCTGTCACGCAGGTGCCTGAAGAACAACCCTGTCAGGAACTTTTCTTTGGAACAGATACCTTGGCGTAAACGCCTTCAACGCTTATTACTGTGCCTATCTCTTCTAACATAAAGAATTTTACCATAGTGGGTTTTAAAAAAGCTGTTAGGGGTTTTACGCGCAATAGAGGTAGAATATATTGAGTGAAATCTCAAGAATAGGGGTCCTGAAATGATAAAACTTGTGCTTCTGAGGCATGGTGAAAGTATCTGGAACAAGGAGAACCGTTTTACCGGCTGGACTGACGTAGATCTTTCTGAAAAAGGCAGGGAAGAGGCGCAGAAGGCAGGCCAGTTGCTCAAAGACGAAGGCTTTGTTTTTGACATGGCGTTCACCTCTGTACTGAGGCGGGCGATCAGGACCCTCTGGCTGGCTCTCGACGAAATGGACCTCATGTGGATTCCTGTGAAGAACTCATGGCGTCTCAATGAGCGTCACTATGGAGCGCTGCAGGGCCTGAACAAGTCTGAGATGGCCGCTAAGTATGGGGAAGAGCAGGTGCGCATATGGCGGCGAAGCTATGATGTTATGCCGCAGCCACTCGAAAGAAGCGACAGCAGATATGCCGGCAATGATCCAAGGTATGCCGGGTTGGATGAGAAAGATATCCCCCTTACCGAGAGCCTGAAGAGCACAGTTGCACGATTTGTGCCCTACTGGCAGGAGGTGATCGTTCCGGAGATAGCATCAGGGAAGAGGGTGCTCATAGCAGCACACGGAAACTCCTTGCGTGCGCTTGTGAAGCATCTGGACAGTATCCCTGATAACGAGATCGTTGGCATGAACATTCCCACCGGTATTCCGCTTGTGTACGAGCTCGACGACATGCTCAGACCGATAAGGCATTATTATCTCGGTAATCAGGATGAAATCGAAAGAGCTATGGCAAAAGTTGCCAACCAGGGAAAGAAATAGCAATATATAACAATGCGTTAGTAACTTTTTGTTAATGTATAACATAAGGGAGCGGCAATGGATAATAAGGGCACAGAAGCTAACAACACGGTTCTGATTCTCGGCGCAACCGGCTTTATCGGCAGTCGGCTTATACCTGAGCTCAGGGCAAGGGGTATTCAGGTCAGGATGCTGGTTCGTAATCCCGACAAAGTATCCGGGCAGGTTAGAAGCGATAGGGGCATAACTGCTGTGAAGGGTGATCTCCTGACGGGTGAGGGGATTTCAGAGGCTCTGGTGGGTATTCAGACTGCCTATTACCTTGTCCATTCCATGGGAGGCAGGAGCATCTTTCAGAATAAGGAATATGCGGACAAAGACAGAAACGCTGCTGAACTTTTCATAAGAGCTGCTGACGTGAGCGGACTCAAGAGAGTGATCTATCTGGGAGCCCTCGGAGAGAAGAGCGAAGATCTGTCAGAGCACCTGCAGAGCAGGGCAGAGATCGCTCATATCCTATCCTCCGGCAAGGCAACAGCAACCATTCTCAGGGCCGCAATTATAATCGGCGCGGGCGGAGCATCATTCGAGATGCTCCGTTATCTGGTTGAACGGCTTCCTGTCATGGCCTGCCCGAAATGGATCGAAACCAGGATAGAACCTATTGCACTCAGGGATGTGCTGCAATACCTCGTTGGCTGTCTTACCCATGAAGAGACCGCTGGCCAAACTTACGACATTGGCGGGTCAGAGGTCCTTACATACCGCGAGATGATGCAGCAGTATGCTGAGGCGCGCGGGCTTGCCAAACGGCTTATTTTCCCGATACCTTTTCTCTCGCCGCTGCTTTCAGCTTATTGGGTCGATCTGGTTACGCCTATATCTTCCGGTGTTGCCCACCCCTTGATCGAGGGTCTGAAGAACGAAGTCATATGCAAAGACAGAAGGATCGAGAACATAATCTCAATCGAGAAAACGCCTTTTAAAGAGGCTGTTCGGATAGCTTTTTCTGAGGAGACCGATGGACCGGGGATTTCAGGATTCTGATGCTTATTGAGGAAACGATCAACATAACTGCTCCTCTTGAAAGGGTCTGGGATGTTTTTCTGAATCTGACCTGCTGGGCAGACTGGAACACCATACTCACGAATGTCTCGTCTGCTGAGACCTGCCTCATTGAAGGCAGTAAATTCAGCTGCTGCATCAGGCCCTATGCGTTTTCCATCTATTTCCAGCCGAAGGTGATCGAGGTTATTCCAAATAAGAAGATCGTCTGGACTGGCAGGAAATACGGTGTCTCGTCTCTGCACGAGTTCTTTTTTGATGAAACTCCGGATGGGTCCCTGATCAGAAGCAGGGAGAACTTTAGCGGACTGCCTATCCGCGTCGGGGGATTTTTGTTCCCCAGGAAGAAGCTAACAGCGCTGACCACCTCTTTCCTGGAGGACCTTAAACAGGCATCAGAGGCATCAAGATGAGCGAGAAGATAAGGGTCGGCATCAGTGCCTGCCTTCTTGGGGAGAAGGTGCGCTATGACGGCGGTCATAAACTTGACCATTACCTGAAGGATACGCTCGGTGAGTATGTCGAATGGGTGTCTGTCTGTCCTGAGGTGGAAACAGGCCTGCCTGTTCCGCGGGAGGCAATGCGTCTTGTCGGAGATCCTGAGTCACCACGTCTTGTGACGATTAAAACAGGGATTGATCTCACTGAACGCATGCAAATATGGTCTCATAAAAGGCTCAGGGAATTGGAGAAGAAGGACCTCTGCGGGTTTGTGTTCAAAAGCAGGTCTCCCAGTTCAGGCATGAGGTTTGTTAAGGTCTATGGTCTATCCGGAGTGCCGAGTAATGCAGGTGCCGGAATCTTCGCCCGGGCGTTTATGGATATGTTCCCTCTTATTCCGGTTGAGGACGAGGGCAGGCTTCATGATCCGGAACTACGCGAAAATTTCATCGAACGGATATTTGTCGTTAAGCGGTGGAAGGCCATGAGAGAACAGGGAGGTTCAATAAGGGATCTTGTTGCCTTTCATACTGAGCATAAGCTGCTTATT
Source organism: uncultured Nitrospiraceae bacterium (assembly GCA_964506525.1). GTDB lineage: Bacteria > Nitrospirota > Thermodesulfovibrionia > Thermodesulfovibrionales > UBA6898 > UBA6898. The sequence goes on along the minus strand of CAZDLA010000007.1, from coordinate 95,596 downwards.
CTTGCGCACAGCACAAAGCATTACACCATGCTCGGCAGACTTGTGGCAGGGGCAAAGAAGCAGGATCAGCAGAGGCTTCATGCAGAATATGTATCAGTAATGATGGAGGGTCTGAAGCTCATTGCTACGAAAAAGAAAAATACGAATGTGCTTCAGCATATTGCCGGATATTTCAAAAAGCAGCTTGCCGCAGAGGAAAAGAAAGAACTCCTTGAACTTATCGAGACCTACCACAGAGGGCTTGTGCCGCTGATTGCCCCGATTGTGCTTATCAATCATTACGTGCTGAAGTTCGACGAACCCTACCTCAAGAGGCAGCACTATTTATATCCGCACCCTGTTGAGCTTATGCTCAGGAACCACGTTTAGTATTAACCTTGTCGATATAGTTTTTGATGCTGAACTTGGACCTGCATCCGTTATAACTCATATACCGTATTTTTCCGAAGACAGGCCTCTCACCCCAGGCCCGGTCGTGAACACCCCCGATTGACCATGCGATGCCTGCATATCCGTTTGGATCCCTGCCATCGAGTTCATACCTGTCATTCATATGAATTGCTATGTCCATTGCCTGCTCAGGGGACTCTGTCCATTCAAGGAGCTTCTTTGCCCAATACATGCGCAGATATCCATGGATTTTGCCATAGACAACCAGCTCTTTCTGCGCTGCGTTCCAGAGATCATCGTGGGTATCTGAACGTTCAAGCTGTTCGTAAGAGTAATAATATGGGCGTTTGTCTGCGCGGTGTTCGTTCAACGTCTTTTGGGCCCAAGCAGGAAAGCCCTTAAAGGAATCATAGTCAGGATTGTAGAAACAGAAATTGTCGGACAGTTCCCGTCGTATGATCAACTCTTCAAGAAATGAATCCCTGGATTGCTTCGGCGCAGAGCATTTCATTATCTCAATAGCGACTCTCTGGGCAGATAGGTGCCCGAAGTGGAGATAAGGAGACAATCCTGACTGGCCGTCAAGCGCAGGATCATTGCGTCTCTCGTCATAGGTACTCAATCCAGATTTTAGAAATTTCCGCAGGGCCCTCATTGCAGCGCTTTCCCCTGGAGTGATCCTGTTCACTTCTTTGACTGACCTGTCAAGAGGAAGTCTTGTTGAGAGTTTTTCCCACTCCATATTCTCTGCTGGTTTTGTCGATATGACATAGGGATGTACCTTAAGTTTAGGAAAGGGCTCAAGAAAATCAGGCAGCATCCTTAATATCTTTGGCCGCAGGGTATACGCACCGTATTCCTGTTTCTGTGATGCATGCCAGCAGGGAACGATATTGTGGGCATCAACCTGGTAAAATGGGATAGAGATCCTCTTGGCAACGCTTTCTTTCCACGCTCTCTTTACACGGAGCGGATCAAAGTCAGTTATCAGGCACCCTGCCTTGTGACGCTGCAGAAAGACAGGTAAGATCTGCTCTGGGTCGCCTTCCAAAAGATTAAACAAAATATCTTTTTCAGCAAGTGATAAAGCAACTTCCTCAAGTCCTTTGAGCATGAACCCGTATTGACGCACCGTGGCATTCAGGAACTCTGGAACAAGACAGAAGACAACGATCAGGGGAGACTTTAGCTGCATGGCCTGCTCCTGAGCAAAGAGCAGTGCCCAGTTATCATTGACACGCTGGTCACGGCTCATCCAATAGACCACAGGTCCCTTTGTTGCGTTGCTGTTTTTTACAATCCGTATTCTTATTGTATTGACAGGCATGCAGAGATTACAGGAATATCAGAAACTTTCGCCGTGTCCTGTCCAGACACCCGTAAAAATGGCAAAGAGGCTTAGTCCGAGAACGATCCATACGCCACCGATCCAGAGGACAATGGTTACGACATGCAGCGCTGTCAGAAGTGGCACAAACATGAATACATTATATGAGCGGCAGGGTATGGCGTCAATAAGGTCTATTCGCCCGTTCGCTATGCCAGACCAATAAAGGACGTACCCGCGAGCTGATTCGTGATACAATACTATCATTATTCGAGGAGGGAAGCGTGGAACAGTCGCAGGATCAGTGCAATCAGTCACCAGAGGCAAAAGATCTCTCTGGCATCAGGGGATTTTTCAGTAAGCACGGCTCGACAATCGGTCTCGCAGTTCTTATCGGCTATGTAATACTTCTTGGCATCGGCGTGATAGCTGAGGTACTCAGGATCCAGTGGATTCTTGACTGGTGGATCTGGTCACCGCCAGGCAAAGTTAAATAGAACTACTACCCTATCTCCAGGAACACAGAAATACAGCATTGCACTGTGCCACAACAGAGAACATTGAATTCTGCTATTGGACTGGGTTTCTCCGTTCAGGTACAACTTTGTGAGGCACTTCATTTCTGTTCCACGCATCTGAAACATAAAGCGAGCAGTAGCAACTCCCGAACTCCCTGATGTCTTCATCTCGATAGCGGCAGGGACAGACAATGTCCTGATCGCGTTCCTTAAATCCTGAGGCCAGTCTGCAAGGACAGGAACGATATCCATACCGCTCTTCGTTCTTTAGAAGGCCTGAGAGTATGTCCAGAACAAACTCTTTATCGCTGTTCAGCTGAATGCCGATCGAACCAGCATATTTCGAAAGTATATCGAAAAGATGATCAGCAGTTACGGTCATACTACAGCAGTTTTGCTCTCAATGCTTCGACGTCATATCCTACGATCACATCTTCAATTACAACAGTCGGATAGGAAGCCTGTGGATTATGTTTTGCAAGCTCTTTTGTCATAAGCCACTGCTCTGAGCTGTCGAGTGTATCAACTTCGATAAGCGTATAGGTTATCCCATTTTCATTAAGAAAAGTCTTCATTTTCTTGCAGACAGGGCAGGTGCTTAATGTATAGAGAGTGATTTTCTTCATCGTTTCTGCATTATATCATATAGACAAGGCTCTTATCCGATACAACGTTTCCTTTAGAAAAACTTCTGTGGCTGAGGGGGAATGGTCATGCCCTTTAGTAGAAGCAGGGGGATCATGCAGGCTGCGCCGACAATGGCTATGATGATGAGGGGCAGAACAATGTATCCGAGCGTTGCAAGGCCTATCCATTTCAATTTCTCGCTGGATGTGTTGGGATAGTCCAGGGGTTCCGGGTTCAGCGCCTTCAGATCTTCATAAATAAGATATGAGTAGATCATCGCAAACGGTGCAAACAGCAGGGAAAAAATAATACCGAGAAATGGAATCATGCCAACGCCGGTAGAGATGGCCCATATAACGAGAAATCTGATGAAAATGTCGAACCATCTGTCTTTTACATATGCTTTGCTTTTAAGCAGAGCATTCATGCCTCCTATATCATCGGTAACCATTACGAACTGTGCAAATATAAACCAGATAGTGAATATGACACCAGGAATGATAAAGAGAAGATACCCGCCGGCAATGATATACCCCAATATCGAGAAAAGCCAGAGAAATGCCCAGAGCTTTTTCCATCCAGCCGCAAGAGCGGCACTGATATTCAGAGAACTGTCTGCAACTGCGAAGATGAGCGCTGTGATAGGCCAAAACATTGCGGTCATGCCTATGGTGACTCCTATAGTCGCTGCTATGACGATAATGGGCGTTCTGAAGGCCGGGAGCAGCTGTAAAAGAAGTGATCCGATGCCGAGACTAAGGCCAACGCAGAGCACCAGAATTGCGATCGAGATGAGCTGCAGCGGCAGCAGAACTCCAATCCTTGTCTTGAACTGCGCCCATGACCGGGCGAGAAGGTTTCCTATTTCTGAAAGACTTCTTGAAGTCGCCGGGCCTTCATATTTTGAAGGTGGTAGTAGGGGGGATTCTGATCCGACGTCATCGCCGGAAGTCTCTTTCGTCTGATTTTGTTTCAGCTTTTCGGCTTTCCAGCGCTCGTATTCCTCACGGTTCTTGAATTCAGGCATGGTTAATTACTCAATAACAGCAGCGGAAGTGCGGTCACCATTATCCTTTATTCTGGAGCGGCAATGAAAAGCTGAACGTAGTTCCTTCAGCTTCTGATGTTACAAAATCAATGCTGCCTTTCAGCAGACCTTCGCCAAAGAATTTCATGGTAAAGGTCCCTATACCGCGACCATGATTTCCCTTTGTGCTGTAATAACGCTGGAAGACTCTCAAGGCCACATCGTCGGGGATTACCTGCCTGTTCCATACATGAAAGGTCACCTTTGGGTCATCATTAACCCACAATTTTACAGTGCCGCCTTCTGCCGTTGCCTCGAAGGCATTAACGAGCATGTTCGTAAGTATCCGCCGGACCAGGTGCAGATCGGAATGAATAAGGATACAGGGAAGATTCTCTGGCAGAGACAGTATCTTGTTTTTTGCAGAGGCATGACTTGCAAAGACGATCTGCATTTCACGAATGACGTCGTCTGTAGTGAAGTTTTGCGCTTCGACGGTGTAGGAACTCTGCTCGGATTGAGAGAGAGACCTCTGGATCTCGACTTCCTTTGCCAAACGAGCAGACAACTGCTGTATCTGTTTTGCGAGCTTTTCCTTGCCGGCCTCGTCCTTGAATTCCATGAGTTCGCTTGCACCATGGAGGGCCATAATGATGTTGTTGATGTCATGAAAAAAGGCTTTCTCAAGCGAGGCCGAGCGCTCCTGCAGTGTAATATCCTGAATGAAAAGAAGGATAAGCCGCGCGCCGTCCAGGGAGATCGGACATGCCCTGATATTCAGGCAAAGTTCAACGCTTCCCCCATTCTTGCACACCGTGGCAACGCATTTTTGCTCTTGCGGTTCGTTTGACGAGAGGCTTGTCACAATGGCAATCGCGGCGCCGCAGGTTGAGCAATATCGGGATGTGCCGCATCCGCCTGGCATTTCATGGGCATGAATACAGCCGATAGCCTCGCCAGGTCTGAGACCGAGCACACCATGCGCGTTATCAATGCCGATCATTTTAAGAAGCGCATTATTTACTGCAAGGATCTGCCGGTGCTCATTCAGAACTGCGATAAGGCCGCCGACAGTCTTTAGAAGGCCGTCAATAATAGGGTTGCTGCTTGCTTCGTGAATATCACGATAGAGCTCCCCTGGAGTTGAACGTTCCGGTGATGCAAAGTGTGTTTCCATGAAATCCCTCCTCAGCGGACATCGTAGTCTTATGAGCATTATAGGATAGAATACAGCACGATGCGAGAGAAATAAACGAGGAAAAGTCTACTGAGATCTACCCATGTTGTGGCGAGAGATACGGTCTATAAGATTATTAGTCAGTCCGATATATAAGGACTGATCAATCTGGCTCTGCAGGATATAGAGGAAGAAAGGCATGATTATCAGTTAATGGCGGGGCGGACGGGACTCGAAGTGAGGACCTTCCCGACGTGTCGGGACGTTCTAACCGATCGAATGAATGATATCCAGAACATGCTGTTTACTGTGAAGACTTTTCAGGTAGCGCTCGCGTTTTACGGCAGCACTGCGCGTTTCAAAGGTTTCATAGTAGAGGAGGGACCAGGGAAGCTTTGCCTTGGTATATTTGGACCTTCCCATGTTGTGGCGGGAGATACGGTCTGCAAGATTATTAGTCTGTCCGATATATAAGGACTGATCGACCTGGCTCTGCAGGATATAGAGGAAGAAAGACATAATTAATAAGTTAATGGCGGGGCGGACGGGACTCGAACCCGCGACCTCCTGCGTGACAGGCAGGCGTTCTAACCGACTGAACTACCGCCCCCGTGTAAAAGAACTTAACTGTCTGACGACCTTCCCGACGGGTCGGGACGTTCTAACCTTCTGAACTACCGCCCCCGTGTAAAAAAACTTAACTGACGACACTGACTACCATCACAAATAACAAAAAAATGGTAGGCGGAACAGGGATCGAACCTGCGACATCTGCCTTGTAAGGGCAGCGCTCTCCCAGCTGAGCTATCCGCCCACGAGACATATTTTATACACCATCAGAGCCCTGCTTGTCAATCCTCTGACGTGACAAAAAACTGAGAAGATACGGCAATTTACGATGGATAATCACTATGTCAGGCACAGACTGCAGATCACATCAGGAAGACAGAGAAATTACTTCTTTACTGCTACAGACCCGTCAGCTGCATTGTACGTATATTTTGAGAGATCGAGGTCTGGTGCAGAGAGCAAAGGCTTGATCTCTTCAAGATCCTGGGGAAATTTGTCGTTAGCAGCCCGGTGAGCCTGAATCGCCTTTTTTATAGCATCAAGGTTTGCTTCAACTTTCAGGTCCTGTGATCGGTGGTATGCGTCGATCATCCTGTCTCCCTGAACAGCAATCGGGTTTTTAGGCTTCTCGTCACAAGCAACAAGAAATATCGAAAACATGACGACGAACATATATATTGATTTCATGTTCATATGTTATCACAAATTCTGCTTAATTCTTCTAAAATATTTGTGTGGAATGGGTTATCCTGTCGTTGACATCAGCTTTCTTGCTTTCAACGAGCGATGCATTTGCCAAGAAGGCTGTTGAGCATGAAAATGAGTATCTTGTTGCCTGGTTTCGATTGCTCTTCACGCTTCCCGTTCTAATGATCACACTGCTGCTCGTTCCCTGGCCTAAGCTTGATCGTGATTTCTATTTAGCATTTTTCATAGCGCTCCCCTTTGAACTGATCACGGTTATTCTTTATATCAAGGCACTGAAATATTCTCCGCTCAGCTTGACTATGCCACTTCTGGCCCTGACTCCCGTCTTCCTGATCGTCGTCTCCTTTATTCTTCTTGGTGAGAAGGTCTCTTTTATGGGAGGCGCAGGCATATTCTTTATTGCAGCGGGGAGTTATATGCTCAATACGGATGGTTTTAAAAAGAACGTGATTGAACCATTCAGGTCTATCTGGAGAGAACGCGGTGCGCTATTTATGATCGGTGTGGCCCTGCTTTACAGCATTACCTCATCCATGGGGAAAATGGCAATGGAGCATTCATCACCGCTCTTCTTTGCCGCGATCTATTACATTGCACTTAATATTGCGTTTGTTCCGATTGTCCTGTTCATGGGAAGGGGCGACCTGAAGACTTTTCTGCAGAAGAAGAGTTATCGAAAGCTGATCGCTCCCGGCATCTGTTATGCCTTTATGGTAATTACACACATGTCGGCAATGAGCCTGACGAAGGTGGCGTATATGGTCTCGATAAAACGGACGAGTCTGCTCATGGCTGTGCTTTATGGCCATTTTCTGTTCAAGGAGGAAAACATCAGAAGTAGGTTCTTAGGGGCAGCGCTCATGTTTTTGGGGTTTGTGATTGTGGTGACAGCTAAATAGTGAACACAGGCAGCGCAAAAGTATAGTGCGGAGAAAAAGGACACGTACATTATGAATATTTCTGTATATTGTAATGCCAGAATAGCGATTCATTAGCTTGGTTATGCGAGATTGGATTAGTGAAATAAGCTAAATTTATGTATATCATATAACCTAAAGACATGTATATATATTGACAATATTGCTTCCTCGATGGTTATATCGTGCGTGGGCTGGACTAATCACATGAACAGGCTTGCCAGAATTGCGCTGGTGGTTTACTGTGCTGTTCTGGTAATTATCCCGCTTTCATATCTTCACGTTGAAGACCTTTTTCCGATCATCGGTTTCCTTGCGTTAGAAACACATCAAGAGACTGATATTCTTGTGCTCATCCATGAGGCACTCTTTGCGCATCTTTGCAATACCACAGATTATCTTAACGGATCTGTTGACAGGCTATGTGATCAGTTCATCGTGCAAGCGAATGCAATGCTTTCCCTTGATATTATGGCACCGAAGAAGTTTCTCCAGTTACTAGCTCTTTTGGTGTCTGTCTTATACGCAGTCAGGAGATATGCCATAAAAAGGGGTAAAGCGTTACCCCAGACAATATTCTGCTATCGGCTGTTCGACCACTCTCCGCCTTTTCTCTTTTCTTTGTAGCCCATGTCATGGAATAGGGCAGCACTGTTGTTTATTCAATGGCAGTAGTAAGCCAAGTCGAACTACTATCAACAAAAGAGAGAGGCCACCATAATGAGACAGAATTGCTGGGAATATATGAACTGCAGCAGCGACGGCAGGAAAGGTCACGAACCATGCCCTGCCATGACCGAGACAAAGGCACATAGACTGAACAGCGGTAATAATGGCGGCAGGGTCTGCTGGGCTGTTGCGGGTACCCGTTGCCATGGCAAGGTGCAGGGCACCTATGCGGAAAAAGTATTGATCTGCAGTGACTGTGATTTTCGCAAAACTGTTCAGGAAGAGGAATGGCCGTCGTTCAGGCTTGTTTATTTGAAGAGTTGAGCATGCATATCTGCTGCTGTAAAAAGCCTCTTGGAAGGGGACTTTTTACAGCAGCAAACGATTTTTACTTTTGGTTTGTTCTCTGTGACGTGCCCGTCCCTCTACCAGCGTGCTATCCCTTAACCACCAGCACTGGGCAGGGGGCATGACCAATCACCTTTTCTGTTACGCTGCCCATAAGAAGTCTTTTTAATCCGGTTCGTCCGTGGGAACCGATGATAATGGTATCTGCCTTCTTTTCGTCTGCCATATCAATAATCGTCTGCCATGTCTCTGCTACTCTGACAAAGGCTTGAACCTTTATTCCTGTGGCTTCTGCAATCTGTCTTGCCTTGTCCACATGAGACTGAGCTTTAACCACGAGGTTGTCCCAGGCCTCAGGCGACTCGCCGTAGAACTCGGCCGGCACATCCACCACAGACAGGATGATCAACTCTCCTCCATAGGACACGGCAAAGTCGATAGCTCTTTCCGTTGCAGCTTCACTGTATTTTGATCCATCTGTTGCCAGAAGAATCTTTTGCCAGCCGACAGACGTGTCCTTTGGAACAACAAGGATATCCTTGTGGCTGTACCCGATGACCCTTGCTGTAACGCTCCCGATAAGAGCCCGTTCAAGTCTGTTTTGACCTTTCCTTCCCATGACGATGAGATCGTAATTTTCAGCGTCGGAAAGGTCAACGATCCGCTCGTGTGTTTCGCCTTCCTCGCAGGTCGTCCGGATCATGATCTTCGCTTCTTCTGCAAGGCGCACAGCTTCTGCAAGAGCGTCTTCGCAGGGTTTACGCATGGACGCCATAACATTGCCAACACTTGTCGTATCAAGATCTCCGAGGTACGGTGGGATGACCGATACCACGGTCATCCAGCATTTTTCAGCCTCCGCAAATTTAAAGGACTCCCTGAGCGCATGCATGCTCGAGATTGAGCCGTCTATCGCAACAAGGATCTTTCTGTATTTACCCATGATTATGCCTTTGCGTGTGCAAGTGCTTCCTGATGCTCACGCTGTTCAGCCCTGCGTCCCTGCCACATTGCCCGAAGAACAATAAAGGCACCGAGAGCCAGGGCAAAGATCATTATGCCAAAGCTGGTGCTCTTCAGTATCTTTGTTGTCTGTTCTGACAATGTTGTTATAAGGCCCAGCTGAGAAAGATATACAGGAACCATGAGCGCACGGCTGAATAACACAATGACCATGATCAGGCCCATGACCACCTTGATCATGAAGGGTTTGACATAGGTGGTGCCCATTGCGCCAAGCTGAATACCGAAGAGCGAGCCACCAAGAATGATCATGGCAAGCCTGATATCAACCATGCCGTGCATTGCATACTTGAAAGACCCGCCAAGGCCCATCACAAAAGCGATGACCAGTTCTGTTGCCGAGGCCATGAGACTCGGTGCTCCAAGCACATAGATCATGGAAGGAACGCCTACAAAGCCGCCCACCGCGATCGTTGCTGCGAGAACTCCTGTTGCAAACCCGAGCGGTATGGTAAAGAGTATTGAGATCCTTGCATCCAGGCTTTTGAAATATACCATGGTGCCGGGTATGTTGACTGACTGAACCCATTTTGCAAGCTTGGTCATCTTCTCTTCTGCATGCATATTCCCTGACTTGTAAGTCTTCCATGCATCTCTGAGCACAAAGATACCGACGACTGCGAGAACCACGACAAAGGATATGCTGACATAGAGGTTCGACCCGGCATCACCGAATGCCTTTTTAATACTCTCCTGAATATGTGCGCCATACAGAACGCCTGCTTCCGCTGAGACGCCGAGTGCAATACCGAGCTTTACATCGACCTGTCCGTATTTTGCGCGTTTTATTGAGCCGACCAGTGCCTTCGGAAATTTGTGGCACATATTACTCGCTACTGCTACGAGTCCGGGGACCCCCATGCTCATCATGCCTGGAGTAAGGACGAATGCTCCTCCTGAGCCGATGAACCCGCTGACAAGGCCTCCTACAAAACCGACAAGGAACAGATAGATAATTGTTATAGGATCAAGATTTATGAAATTCGCTGCGACTGAAGCTAAATCGTGCATTATTATTTGACCTCCATTTTCTTTTTTGAAGCCTCAACTCCCAGCATTGTCCAGAAATGGCCTGTAAAGGTGCCGTGGAAGTATGAGAAAATAAAAGCAGTGATGATCGGCAGGAAGGCAAAAAGCCCACCCTTGCCGAAGGTGCTGTTTAGGTAATCCTGATTTGAGAGTAACGCAATATACAATCCGGCTGAAACGATTCCGGTGAGGACCAGGGGCGTTATAGGTTTTTTTCTTGTTTTCTGCAGTTCAGGTTTGTTCGTGAACTGCTTGTTTTTATGCTCCTCTTTGTTCAGGAATTCTCGTGCGGTTGTGTGTTCATTTTCCTCTGCGAATGATACTGCTGCCATAAGACTGTCAAACTTGCTTAATGCGCTTGCTTTCATGGTGATCTCCTTTCTTATATCTCTGCCGTCGCCGGTCTTGAGATGTGAACTATAGGTCTTGAAATTGACCTCAATAGTTTTCTGATACTAAGTGATGAACTCTTTTCTGAAAGAATAGGACTGATCATTACCATATCTATGTGTGGGATGTTCTTCATCAGGGCTTTAACAGCTGACGCCACATCTCCCTCAGCAGTATGGAAGATAAGGTTTGTATCACTATTCGTATGTAATGTCCTGATATGTTCTTCAAGAGTTTCAATACAAACGGCTTTTTCGTCCTGCATGATTTCATTCATGCTGTTCAGGTCGCCTTCCTCTGCGAAGGCTACTGCAGCAAAGATGCTTTCAAAGCTCGTCCTCCTGCCTGCTGGCTGCATGATCAGTACCTCTATTTCTTTGTCGAGGGTCTTTGCGAATTCAGCTACATAGGGAAATCCAAGATCACATTGATCACATCCCCTGGTCACGAACAGAATTTTGTCTTTCATCTTCGTTTCTCCTTTTCTTTAAATTCATGGTGTATATTCCAAACTTTATGCCAATACGTAAGTCCCTGGATTACAAGAATAAAAGTAAATACAGAGGCCTTGTATGTGTTTCAAAATGGAACCGACCTGAAACAGGTCAGGTAAATAATTAGTGGTTTGCTTTCATACTGGATGGATGTATAATCAATCCAATATGGAGAGGAATAAACCAGAAGAGATAGCTATCCCGCAGGTGAGGAACCGCCGTGTGCATATGGCCAATGAAAGGACATTTCTGGCCTGGATTAGGACGAGTATTGCGATCATGGCTTTTGGTTTTGTTGTTGAGAAGTTTGGGCTTTTCGTAAGGCAGTTCTCTTACTATCTCAGTCAGGCGGGGAATGTGCCAAAGACAGAAGTGCCGGGGGCCGTCAGTCAGCCGCCGGGATATTCTTCGATCTTAGGTATTCTGCTCGTTGGATTTGGTGCAATGATGGGAGTGCTTGCGTTCGTTAGATATAAGAAGGTAGCGCGGCAGATTGACGCAGATACATACCAGCCATCGCGTATTCTTGACGTGATGCTTATGCTTTCACTACTGATCATCGGCGTGTTTCTGGTAATCTACCTTATGCACAGCCTGTAAAATTAAGACGTTATTTCTTCAGGATACGCCAGAGGCTGGTGCGCGAAATACCGAGAAGTTCTGCTGCTTTCGAACGGTTATTGTCTACAAAATCAAGAATTCTTTCTGCGTAATCTCTGTTCAGTTCATCAATTGTTTTGACCCTGTTCGGTGAAATGGTCTCAACCTCAAATAGCTTGATGGTCTGCGGAAGGTTTTCAGGTTGAATTGTTGAGGCTTTCTCCAGAATGACCGCTCTTTCGATGATATTCTCCAGTTCTCTTACATTCCCGGGGAAGCCGTATGAGATAAGAATGTCCATTGCTTCTTTGCTGAAACCGGCTATTTTCTTGTTTTCTTTTTTTGCAGACGTATGCAAAAAGTGTTTGAGAAGAGGAGAAATGTCTTCTTTTCTTTCTCTGAGAGGCGGGATAAATACATCCATTACATTGAGCCGGTAATAGAGGTCCTCCCTGAATTTGCCTTCCTTGATCAGTGTCGAAAGATTCTGGTTTGTTGCAGCTATGAGTCTGACATCGACCTTGATAAGCCTTGTTCCGCCGACACGCATGAATTCCTTGTCCTCGATGACCTTCAGAAGTTTTGCCTGAAGCGCAGGTGTCATTTCTGCTATTTCATCAAGAAAAAGCGTGCCGGTGTCTGCGACCTCGAACAGTCCTTTCTTCGAAGTTACTGCGCCGGTGAAGGCTCCCCTCTCATGGCCAAAAAGTTCACCAGCAAGAAGTTCCTCAGTGAAGATGGCGCAGTTCAGTCCGAGAAATGGTCTATCTTTCCGGGCACTGGTATGATGGATGATCTTTGCGATAAGTCCTTTGCCTACACCGCTTTCCCCGGTAAGCAGTACATTGCAGTCAGAATTTGTGATGCTCCTGATCACTTCGACAACGCGCTGCATGGTATGGCTTTTTGCGATGAATGGGAATTCTTGGTCAATACCGAGAGAGACTTTAAGTGCGATGTTTTCTTTCTCTATCCTTTTCTTTTGCAAGACCTTCTTAATCTTGATATTCAGCTCGTCAAGATTAAATGGTTTGGTAACATATTCTGATGCTCCCTTTTTCATGGCAGCAACAGCTGATTCAATGCTCCCAAAGCCGGTGATGATGATCACTTCTGCGTCAGACTCCCTGGCTTTTATCTTTTCGAGAAGGGTCAGCCCATCCATTCCTGGCATCTTGATGTCGGCTATGATCACATCATAGGCGTTCTTTTCGAAAAGAGAGAAGGCAGATATTCCGTCCTTTGTACCTGTGACTTCGTATCCTTCTTTCTCGAGGGCATAGGTGAGATGCTTTAGGGATATCTCCTCATCCTCTGCTATTAAAATCCTCTGACTCATTCTCCTCCAGGTAGTGTAATCACAAAGGTAGACCCCTTTTCAGACGTATTCTGCATATCAATTTTGCCTTTGTGCTTCTCTATTATACTGTATACAATAGCAAGGCCTAACCCTGTTCCGTGGTCCTTGGTGGTGAAAAATGGGTCGAAGATCCTCTGGAGCTTTTCTTTGGGTATTCCCTTGCCGGTATCGGACACCGAGACCTTTACCGAGGGACCATCACGATCAATAGTAATGGTCAACAGTCCCTTGCCTTCCATGGCATCAACCGCATTGTTGAACAGGTTAATAAAGACCTGTTGTATCATGTGACTGTCAGCAAGCACCATGGCATCTTCCTGCGCCTGAATAGCGTACCGGACGTCTCCTAAATCATCTGCCGCTGCCATTTGGGTCAGAATGGACTTGATCAGGACGGTAATCTGAACAGGGGCAAGCTCAGGGGGTTTTTCCCGCGCGAAGGCAAGAAGATCGCTCACGATCCTTTTCACCCTCAGAGTTTGTGAGTAGATATCACCGACCGTTTCCTTAATTATTCCTGGACAGGTCTCAGTATCGATCTCCCTTGTAAGGATCTGAGCAGCAAGGTAGATATTATTCAGTGGATTGTTCAGTTCATGGGCAACCCCTGATGCAAGCGTGCCAAGAGATGCAAGCTTCCGGCTTTGGAGCAGTTCCTCATTCTTCTTTTCGATCTCATGATCTCTTGCAATAAGATCGTTCTCCATTTTATTGAATGCATCGATCAGGACACCGACCTCATCATGCTTTACCGGGGCAGGCAGAGCAGAAAAATCTCCTTTGCCGGTTTTTTCGATTGCGCTTGTCAGTATTCTGAGTTGTCTAACCGTGCTTCGGATGATTACGAGCAGAGCAGTAAATCCGATGAAGAGGAAAAGGGGGAAAAGAATTAGAAGGGCATTTTGTGAGATTCTGATCGTGCGGTCAACCTTCTCCCGTGTCACAGTATCAAGACCCTTTGACAGGGTCAGGATCTCCTCGCCGATCTTCCTGAGCGCCGTAATCTCTGTCTCCAGATCCCTGAGATTAATGAGAATCGCCGAATCAGTTCCCGGCTGGAAGAGTATTTCGATCTGTTTTGCATTGACTGCAGGGCTTTCGAGGAATGTTGCTTCCATCAACGGGAAGAAAAGTGCGTATTGAGCGTTACGGTTCTTCAGTTTCCCGATATTGTCGAGGAACTCCCATGCAAGAGTCTCGATCCTGCTGAAGCGCTGGTTATAATCCTCGATGCTGGCCTGAAGGTTAAGTATTTGCCCTGTAGTATCAAAGGGCTTGTTCTGTTCAAGGATGACCTTGATTTCATTGATATACGTATGAACGCTTTCGATCTCGATGACATCCCTGTACAGAAGGAAGTTCTTTTCGTGTCGTCTGAGCTGGAGCGTTTTACTCCGAAGTGTATCGGACAATTCGAGGTTTAAAATCTCTTTTCTGATTTCGATAAAGTTTACATACGCAAAGATCGCAAGAATGGCTATGAGTGCGGAACTGATCAGAAAACTAAGAATGATTTTTTTTTGCAGGGACATAACGCCTTATGTTAGCACCATCTGAGCTGAAAGTTGAAATGACCGTTATGAATTGCCCCGCTGAACGGAGCAATTCATAACGCTATACTGATTGTGGTAATACGCTGTCAGCTCGGAACGACCAGCACTTTGCAATTGGCATGAGAGATAACTTTGGCAGTGACACTGCCGACGAAAAGTTTTTTCAGGCCCTTCCTTTTACCGTGCTTGCCCATCACTATCATGTCTGCCTTCAGCTTCTCTGCCTCTTCAATGATAAAATGGGCAGGATCTTCTCCCCGGTGTACAATGACATTGACAGAGACCTTCTCACGCTCTGCGCATTTCTGCGCTGCATCAAGAAATGTCCTTGCTTCTTCGTCAGCCTTTTCAACAACCTGGGGCGCAAGCGCTTCATACTCTTCGTTCACCTCGACGATATACATGACATGGAGATTTGTGCCGCATGATTTTGAAAGATTGATCGCCTCATGCAATGCCTTTTCGCTGTGCAGTGATCCGTCGGTTGCGACCAGAATATTCCTGAGTCCGGATATGGGACATGTTTCTGTCATATTAGTGCCCTCCTGATTTGAGAACGCCTGATGCGGCAAGTGTCAGCACAAGGACTTCTATAATGGCAAGCACAGCATAGACCGTGTCTTTCTTCCTGAATAGGATTGGAATAATCCGTATGTAGCAGACGATCGTGATACCTGAGAGAAAGGCTATGCCCACGAAATTGAGGAAATCGCCCTGAGCGAGCAGATAGATCCAGGACCAGCCAGTATGAATATTAGTTGCCTTTAGATATTCCTTTACCGGCATAGACCAGTATTTAGGCAGGTCATTTACCGGTATGTGTGGTGTTAATACACCGGAAAGATAAATGATAAATGAAATGACCAGCATGATCAATCCTGCCTTCATGCCAAGGTCAAGAAGCTTTGCGTATGCAACCTGTTCTTCAGATGCTTTCAATTTAGTGCTCATTGTGTCCTCCCTAATTCCAAATGGCGAGGCCCTTAAGAAGAGCTCGCAGTCCTGCAAACAACAGCAGGGCGATAACCATGTAACGAATTGCAGCGGGCTTTGTTTTTGCCAGAATCCTTACGCCGACGAGCGAGCCCAACATGATGCCGATGATCGACGGTACCACCATCATTGGAAGCACTGCGCCGTTGTTGACATAGATCCATGCTGCTGAGGTATCGGTGATCGAAAGCAGGAATTTGCTCGTTGCAACTGACACTTTAAGCGGTGCTCCCATCATCAGGTTCAGAACCGGTACATTGGCCCAGCCTGCGCCGAGACCGAACATGCCTGCCATCACGCCGATAATGATGAAGGTTGCAAGGCCCTGGGGTGTTCTGTGAATCTTCCAGTTTATGTTTTCGCCCAATGAAGGCTCATAATACACACCGCTGATTCTGAGCGCTGTTGAAAGATTATCAGGCTTCTGCACATCAGGATACTCTGACTTCTTTGCCATGAGCATGAT
Organism: uncultured Nitrospiraceae bacterium; assembly: GCA_964506525.1. GTDB lineage: Bacteria > Nitrospirota > Thermodesulfovibrionia > Thermodesulfovibrionales > UBA6898 > UBA6898. The sequence continues at coordinate 79,410 of CAZDLA010000007.1, read as the reverse complement.
AGCAACAATACCGAGGATCGTGCCGCCGAGGGCAATATTTACGACCTTTGCCGGCAGTGCAAGACCGATCATGGCGCCAACTATGGCACAGGACGATGCGATCAGAGCAACGGGCAGGGCAAGCCTGAGATCAGCCATGCCTTTTTTCAGCAGGCCTGGACCTGCTGCAAGTGCGCCTGCAAGGGCGACAAGAAGACCTGCGCCTCTGACAAAGTCAATATGAAAAGGGAAGAAGCCGCCGATGATAGGAACGAAGAGAACGCCTCCTCCGACACCGCCGAGAACTGCAGCAATACCAAGAAAAAAGGTCACAACAAAGAGAATAAGCGGCCAGACCCACCAGGGGGTCGTAGATTCAGCTTTAGCGACAGCTGCTACAGACTCTTCGGCGAAGGTGACGCCTGAGCCTATAGCAAGAAAACCTGAAATCAGCATGAGAATCATGCCGACGGATATAATCAAACGCATTCTTAATGCCTCCTTAATTACTATTTTGGTAGTTTTAAAACGTGAGACTGTTTATTTCTATTCCTCTTTCTTGATGATCTTCTGCGCTGTATCGAAGATGCCTTCTTCTGCAAAAGCTATTGCTGTCATTGCGCGCTCAAGCTTCTCCTGGAACGCTTCCTTGATCTTTGCGAGAAGCAGGTCTATGTCTGCAGGCTTATGCAGGAAATCGAAGCCTCCGAGTTTGCGTGCTTCTTCTTCGTCCCTATCCGTTCCGTGACCGGTCAGGATGATCACCTGGATCTCGGCACGGGTCTTCTTGATCTCTCTAAGAACTTCAATGCCATGGAGTCCCGGCATCTTCAGATCGAGAACAATGACATCCGGTTCGATCTTCCTGATAAAGTCAAGCGCCTGAGGGCCGTCGTACACCGTGTCGACCAAGAGGTCCCTCATTTTCAGTCTTTGAGCCAATGTATTGACAAATTCAACTTCGTCGTCAACCAACAGTACTTTAATGTCCTTCTTCTTCATGGACACCTCCTTATAGATATGAATATATAATTATGTTTCGGGTAACTATTCCTTTCTTTTGATTGTAATCGTGACCGCACCTCCTTGCTGTTGCCCTGCGACCTCGAAGCTGTTACTCGCTGCAAAGATTTCGAGCGCTCTCAAGGGCCAGGGTTGCATTTCGCTATCAGACGCTGCAAAGTGGTCAGCCGAGAGACTGATAACCACAGATGATATGGTCTTATCTGTGGTTATTGTAGCCGTTGCAGAAGTTTCCATCGCTGAACAGAAATTGTCGAAGAGGGCGAGAAGAAGGCATTGAATACAGGACAAGTCCCCAGCCGCTTCCGGCAGTTTTCGGTCATATGCTGTCCTGATCGCGATGTTCTTCTGCCGAGCAATCTTTGAGAGGAACGGCATGAGCCCTTCGATTGCTTTGTTGATGTCCAGCGCGGTAACCGGGCTTTCCATATGTCTGCCTAATTCGCCGAAAGTGCGAACCAGTGACGCCGCATGACCTATGCGATCATCCATGGCACGAATCAGTTTCTCGAGTTCCTTCAACTTTTCTTTATCGGAGAGATTCTTGGCGCTGATGATGTCGTCACCCAGTCCGGAAGATTCACGGAGCGTTGCCAGATGATTGTTCGTCTCATGGACGAAAAGCGAGATCAGCCGGCCGATAATGAGCGATACGGAAACCGTGGTGTCCGTGTTACCAGTCAACGTCTGTGATGTAGAATTCTGGTCAGGCATGTTTTGCACTCACCCCGTCGATCTTCTCAATCAGTTCCTGAATATTAAAGGGTTTGAAAATATAGTGAAAAGAATCGAGGCGGAGTCCCTCGATGGTGCCGGCAAGATTCATGTGTCCTGTCAGGAGTATGACCTCAACCTCAGGGAAGACATTCCTGAGCGTCATCAGGATCTCTATGCCGGAAATGCCCGAAAGATTCAGGTCGAGCAGGACCACATCGGGTTTTATCTTATCGACAAGTGCAAGGGTCTCGTTTTGTGAAGTGACAACGTGGGTATCGTATGAGCGGAGGCGAAGTCTTTCTGCAAGAGTTGATGCAAAGTCGAGTTCGTCATCGACGATCAGTATTCTTGGCTTGTTCACGCTGACACCTCATTGGGAAGTGTGGGCTTGATCGGGATGTCGAGGGTGAAGGTGGTTCCCTTTCCGACCTCGCTCTGCACCTGGATCCTCGAGCCTAACTTTCTCAGGATGGCGTGTGAGACGAAAAGCCCAAGTCCGGTTCCCTTGCCCCGCTCTTTTGTGGTAAAAAAGGGCTCGAAGATATGGTTAAGCTTGTCCTTTGGTATGCCGTCGCCATTGTCGCTTATAAAGACCTGAACGGAATTCTCGTCCTTGCGAGAGGTGGTTATGGCAATCTCCCCTCCCATGGCCAGTGCATCAACGGCATTTTTGATGAGGTTCAGAAAGACCTGCTCCAACTGGATCTTGTCACTCCTGATATCGGGAAGATCTTCTGCAAGATTGAGATCAAGCCGTGCTGATTTCGAGAGAATCTCACTGTGGAGAAATGCGATCGTCTCCTGAATCGCTTCGTTCAAGTTCAGCGGCTCGATGGTGATATCCATTCTCCGTGCAAATCCCAGGAGCCTATGGGTTATGGTGCGGCACCTGTTAACACTTCCGGTGATGCCTTCTATCTGTGCGTTGATGTTCTGCTTCTGCTCAAAATCGGCAGACATTGTGAGCAGGTCCTGCATGAGACCTGCCTTCTCATTGATGATTGCCAATGGGTTGTTAATCTCATGGGCAACGCCGGCAGCTATTCTGCCGAGGGAAGCGAGCTTTTCTGCTTCTACCAGTTGCCCCTGCTTGTCATGAAGATTTCTTATGGCCAGCTCGAGAGAGCTTACAGTGTCTTTTAGTTTGACTGCCATCTGGTTCAGCGCTTCTGCGAGAGACACGAACTCCTGTGAACCCTTCACATCAAGCGTCTGAGAAAAATCGCCGCCTGCCACGCGTTCCGCGAACTTCCTGATTTCTTTAATAGGCGCTGCGATAGTAGCCGCAAGCCGCGCATTGATAATTGCCCCGATTACAATGACAATAGCGAGTGACGCAAGTAGAAGATTCATGGATATCTTCAGGAGTGAATCAATATCTTCCCGTTCACCCTGGAGAATAGTGTTCGTATAGGTCTGTATTATTGATGCAGATGTCCTAATATCTTCTTCAAGTAACTTGTCATCCCGATATACGGCGAACAGCTTCTCTGCCGCCCCTACGTAGCGCGAGAGGTCGGTATCTGTCGATGACTTTATTGAAGAGTAGGTCTGCATGAATATATCAAAAGAGGATACATCCCGATGAATTATCAGATTTTTTTCATGGCGCCTGAGTATCAGGAAGGTCTGCAGTTCGTTGTTGCTGAGAACCTTTTCAATGCGGCGGCCGAGTTCTGTCAGCATGGTTATGGTGAACTGCTCGGTTTTGAAGTTCTCTGCCAGCTTCTGTATGCTGATTTCGTACGCTGTGATCGCTTGCCTGAGAGATGCGAGGTTTGTAGAGCCTATCTCTTGAAGGACATCGGACTCGATATCGTCCAGACCCCCCTTCAGCATACTGATCTGTTTTTTCAGGAGTTGCAGAGTGTCCCGGTCCTTAAGAAGCAGAAAGGTCTTCTCGTTCTTGCGGAGTTCAAGATATGAATTGGTGATATCGCTGGCAGCCTCAACGGGCTTAAGGCGTTTTTTTAGTGTGTTCAGCTCCCGGTACGCAAATACTGCTGGTATCAGCGCCAGAATCATGTAGATGGAAAAGGCGATAAGGAGTTTTCTCCGGATCTTCATGCTGCGGATGATTTTCCTGATGTAAGGGGATAAGAACTGATGATGCCAAAGCAGCAGTTCATGCCAGGAAGAACCTTGATGACAGATATTCGAAGATCTCGGTGCTCCTCACTATGCCGACAAGCTTCTTTTGGTTTTCGAGAACTGGAAGGATTGACATGTTGTTCGCAAGCATCAGTTCTGCTGCCTTTGCTGAGGAGTCTTCCGGGTCCACAAAGAGCTTGAACTGATTCAGCAGTGAGCTGACAGGTTTTTCGGATAGCTCACCGAATGCGCTCATGACCGCCGGAACCGGAGAGCTTATGAGGTTCTGTCCTGCCGGATCTGCGGAGAGGGAGGCAGTGTGTATCCCATTGAGGATGTCCTGCGCCTCGATATGTCCTAACAGGTTGTATTTTTCATCAAAGACCAGCGCTGCGAGCGGGCGAAGGCATTTACCTCCGCTGATGGATTTTTTCAGTATCCCCGAAACCTGTCGTATGGTGAACCAATAGGGTACATGGGGAAATTCAAAGACGTCGATCATGATTTCACGAACCTGTTTTTCCTGGTCAGGCATGCTGTGACCTCCTATGATTTTCTTTCGCGCTCAATAAAGAAACGGAACCGTTCCGGCCTCTTTAATGATCGAGTATACATGATCTCCTGAGAGCCCGCAAAGAATCTCTGTTCCAGGAGCAGCACCGAAGTACCGGGAACGAGGCCAAGCAGTGCACCCTCTGCTTCCGATACGGGAGACACTTCAATAAAGTCCTGCACTTTGGTGATCCTGATCTGATATTTATTTTCCAGAATCTCGAGAAGTGAGTTCTGTTCCAGATCGTCCTGCAGAAGCTGAGGACAGATATGATACGGCAGATATGACTCCTGGAGAAGTATTGGATCATTCCCAACAAAACGCAGTCTTTTCAGGTAGATGACATGCATGTCTTCGGGGATGTTCAGCATGAGGTCGAGATCGTCGGTCGGCATGAGAACGGTCTGTGCCAACACCTTGGTCGAAAAAACGACCTTTGCCTCTATCATCAATTCCCTGAAGCTGGTAAGCATGGAGAGACCTTCGGAGATCACTCGTTTGCAAACAAATGTGCCGCGGCCCTGCTGCTTTAGCAGATATCCGCTTCTGACAAGTTCAGCTACAGCCTGGCGGACTGTTGCCTTGCTTACCTCATACATCTTACAGAGATCATCCTCCGTCGGGATTTGCGAGTCAACAGCCCATTCCCCATTCTCAATCTTCCCTTTGAGAATCTCGAGCATCTGGATGTAAAGTTTTTTGGTATTATCTCTGTTTATTATTACGGTCATAAATTATAAGGTCCTAATCAATTTGTTCTTATAAGTTATAACATTATAATAAATATGTCAATCGAAATTCATTAGGATGATATATTGCCATCTGTTTCTATTTACTACGATTATGGTCTATTTTCCCTTTTCATTAATGTCGGGATACAGGTCAAATAGGGTATAATAAACGCATGTTTAAGTTCTTTAAGAAGGATAAAACTGCATCGGAAAAGGCTCTTACGAATGCCTTTCGAGTCAGGTATGAGGCTTTTCAAAAGCTGCTGCATGACAACAATGCTGTGCTTGAACTGATGGCTGACATGGAAGAGAAGTCTTCGGGTGATTTTCTCTTTGATATGAACTACATTGAAAAAACTGTTTCACTTTCTATCGAAAAGGTCTCGTCCATAATCAGCAACCTGAACATCATCGCTCATGACAGATATGAGGCGCTGAACAATTCCTTTGAAAAGATCAAGGGCAATATTGAGCATGTGGTCAGGCAGCGCTCAGTAATCCCCTCAGCCGATTTGGTGATCCCATTGAGCAGTGTCACGTCAGACATGACCCTCATAGCAGGCGGCAAAATGGCGAACATCGGCGAGATGAGAAACAGGCTGCAACTGCCTGTGCCCGATGGGTTTGTTATATCATCGTCTGCATTTAGGGAGTTCATGCAGCATAATAACCTTGCTGATCGACTGAAGGAAGCCCTTAAAGGACTCGATCTGAAGGATACACGAGCCCTTGAGGCCGCAAGCAGCGAGTTCCAGCGCATGATCATGGAAAGTTCCCTGCCGCCAGACATCGAGAAGGCCATAAGGAATGCCACTGATGATCTTAAGAGAGGCGGAGATTGCACGGTATCGGTCAGGAGCAGTGCGCTTGCAGAAGACGGCCACTTCTCCTTTGCCGGCCAATATGCCACCTATCTAAATGTAAGACTTGAGGATATATCTGAACGTTACTGCGCTGTGTTAGCCAGCCTTTTCACACCCAGGGCCCTGTACTATGCTGCATCAAAAGGTCTTGGCGGCGAAGAAACAGCTATGGCGGTCGGCGTAATGCGGATGATACCTGCCCGTGCCGGAGGTGTCATGTATTCTCAGGACCCAAATGGACAACAGCCGGAGGTAATGATAATAAACGCCTCCTGGGGCCTTGCCAAACAAGTTGTTGACGGCACTGGCAAGACTGATCGGTTCCTGGTTTCGCGTGACAGCGGAGAAGTAGTTGATCAGACAATCAGCGAAAAGACGACTATGGTTGCAAGCAGCCCAGGGCAGGGTGTGGACACAGTATCTGTCAGTGACGACCTCCGCGCAGAACCATGCCTTAATCCTGAACAGATCAGAATTCTTACTGCCTATGCCCTCTCTCTGGAGCAGCATTTTGGCAAACCCCAGGATATTGAGTGGACTGTTGACACGAAAGGAACGGTCATTCTGCTTCAGACGCGGCCGCTCAGGATCTTCACCAGTGAAACCAGAAAATCGGTGCCTCGCCGGGTGGAAGGGTTTCCGCTGCTTATCGAGAAGGGAATTATCGCGAGCAGGGGCATAGGCTGTGGGAGGGTGCATCTGGTTAAAAGCGACAGCGATCTTGCCGATTTCCCTGAAGGCGGTGTGCTCGTATCGCGCACAACCTCCACGAAATTCGTGACAGTCATGGAACGGGCAGCCGCTATTGTGACGGATGTCGGCGGCACTACCGGCCATATGGCCTCTCTTGCCCGCGAATACCATCTGCCTGCCATCCTCGATACAGATTTTGGCACCCGTGTGCTGAAACAGGGGCAGGAAGTGACGGTCGATGCGATTAACTGCAATGTGTATGAGGGGAGAGTAGAGGAACTGCTCGAATATAACCGGTCCAGAAAAGATTCGCTCAGGGAGACGAATCTCTTTCATCTCCTTGACCAGGCCATGCAGTTCATTGTTCCTTTGCGTCTCATCGACCCGGACTCAGAGCATTTCAAACCCGAGGTCTGCGCCACGCTGCATGACATAACCAGATTTTCTCATGAGAAGGCCATGTCTGAGATGTTCGGCATGAGCGACACCGACGAGATGGAGGGAGCAGCCACCATTTCTCTGGCAGCAGGTGTACCGATGGATGCACATATGATCGATGTTGGCGGAGGCATGCAGCCTGGTCTGGAAAAGGCCTTGCCTGAAGATATCCTCTCGGTTCCGTACATCTCATTCTTGCATGGCCTCAGGGCGATGAAATGGCCGGAACCGCGTGCAGCTGATGCAAAGGGCTTTCTTGGTATGATGGCCCATGCCGCAACCATTACCGAAGAGCAGCTCCAGCAGACTGCGATAAGAAGCTTTGCGATCGTGTCAGGGAGTTATATGAACTTCAGCATCAGGCTCGGGTACCACTTCTCGATGGTCGAGGCTTTTGCAGGCGAAACGCTGAATGATAACTATGTCAGGTTTTTCTTCAAGGGTGGAGGCGCTGCGACTGACCGCAGACTTCGCAGGGTGCGGCTCATCAGTGAGCTGCTGGAAATGATGGATTTCAGAGTTAAGATAACTGACGATGTGATCAATGCAGTGCTTCTTAAGTTCAAAAGGCCGGAGATAGAAAAGCGCCTTGAAGTGATGGGCCGCATGACTGTGTTTACGAAACAGTTAGACATGGCCATGTATAACGACGATATCACCGACTGGTACCGCGACGAATTCGTCCGCGACCATATGAAAACGCTTGGTGTGGGCTGATCAGGCCCCTGAGCCTTTCAGCTTAGCCTTCAACTCGCGGTTCTCTTTCTGCATCGCAGTCCATTTTAGTGCCTTGTCAATGGCGGAGAGGATCTGTTCCTTGCGGAAGGGCTTGATGATAAAGTCAAATCCGCCTTTCTGCAGTGTCTCCTCCGCAGCCTCATCGGAAGCAAAGGCGGTCATAATTACAACAGGGATATTCTGATCTACTGCTTTTACTGCTTCAAGCAGTTCGCTGCCGTCCAGTCCCGGCATTTTAAGATCTGCAATCATCAGGTCTATTCCGCCCTGTTTTACTATGGTAAGTGCTTCCAATGGATTGTTCGTTGTGATGATCTTGTGCTGAGTCTTCTCTTTTATGATCATGCTGAGAAGTTTCAGCATATCAGGTTCGTCGTCAACTGCCAAAATAGTTGCAGCCATGTATGTATCCTCCTGTTTATGCAGTTTTTTCCCGCGGACCTTTTGAGTCCAACATTGCCGGGAGTGTAATGACAAACGTTGTCCCATGTTCTTCTGACTCGTCTTCGGTCTTTGTCTCGAACGTTAACGTTCCCCGGTGCCTCGTTATTATACCGTAAGAGACCGAGAGACCCAACCCTGTTCCATCACCCACTTTTTTCGTGGTAAAAAGCGGATCAAATATATTTTTGCGATGCTCTTTTCTGATGCCGCTGCCGGTGTCGGAAATCCTGATCTCAATGCGTCTGCCGTCTTCCACGAGGCGCGTTGAAAGAGAGAGCATTCCCCCTCCCTTCATTGCATACACTGCATTGTTGATGATGTTCAGGAACACCTGCTGGAGTTCGTCAGGATCGCCTTTGACTCTCGGGAGGTCCTGTCCCAGATCGAGGGTGTTGATAGACACCTTGTGAATCAGAAGATTGTTGCCGATTACGGTCAGCACCTCGGCGATATTTTTGTTGATCTCAACGCTTGTTTCAGTATGCTCCTTGGTCCTGGCGAAGGTGAGGAGATTGTCCACCACTTTTTTTGCCTTATGGCCCTGGCCCTCAATCGTTTTGAGAATGTCATAATTTTCCGAATCCTGCGGAGTCTTCTCAAGAAGCATATCTGTAAATCCGAGAATGATCGCAAGAGGGTTGTTTATCTCATGGGCAACGCCTGCCGCGAGGGTTCCCATTGAGGCGAGCTTTTCGGTGTAGTATCCCTGTTCCTCCATCTTCTTCCGTTCTGTAATATTTCGGGAGATGCCCAATATGGCGTAGATATTGCCCGCATCGTCAAGCAGTCTTCTGAAGTTGGTGTTCAGCCAGATGTCTTTTTCCCCGACGCGGATCAGGTGCGTCACCTGTCTGCCGCGCTTGATGTCATAGACCTCTTTGATGGTCTGAAGAAGCATCTCGGCAGTCGGCCAGGAAAAAATCTCTGCGATGTTATGGCCTATGATCTGATCATCTGCCCTGCCTAACAACTTTGCGCCGTATCTGTTGATGGATGCGAAGTTGCCTTCCCTGTCTATGGTAAAGATTATATCTTCTGCATTTTCGATGAGGGAGCGGTATCTCTGCTCAGATTTCTTCAGTTCTTTTGTCTGACGGGACACTTCCTGCTGGAGTGATGATGACCAGCGCACCATGAGAGAGATGACCGTCAGTGAGCCGGCCATAATGATAAAGATCAGGATCGCCTGCATCATAAACTGTCGTATCTGGATCCCGTGGATAGCGCCTTCCACTTCGCTGACCGGGGCCACGACTGCAACGGACCATGTCCGGCTTTCTGCCAGATCTGAAAGAAGGATAGGACTGTATGCAATCAGCTTTTTGATGGTGCCCTCCTTTCCCCTGTGCCAGCCGGAAACATACCAGCTTGTACCCTCTTTGCCTGTCAGCATCATCTTTTTCTGAATCTCGTTTATGCGTACAAAGGAGATGGTAGGCATCTTCTCCTTTCTGGCCTCAAAGGCGTTTCTGCCGATCAGGTTCTTCTCAATGTGGTACAGAAAGGTGCCGTTGCTGTCGATAGCCCAGGCATAACCTGTCTTGCCTGACTTTATCCCTTCAGCTAAATTTTGTATCAGTGCTGTCACGTCCACGACGATCACGAGAGCGCCTGAGAACTTGTTGGCTGCCACGGGATGTGCATCGTCGACAGAGATCTGCCAGACCGGCACAGCGATCTTCATTACCAGTTTCCGATCTTCAGTGCCGAGTTGTAGAGGATAGACTTCGCTGGCAAGGATGGCATCGCGTTTTACGCTCTCTTTTGCCCACTGAAAGTATTTTAGGTCATCGGCATCAGCCTGCAGTATCTCAAATCGGGAATCCCTGACTGTATAAGTCTGCTGTGCTGAAGAGTTTATATAACGGAGCTCAAGGGCACCCTCCTGATTCAGACTCGAAAAGGCGATCTGCATGCGCTTGGGCAGGAAGCTTTTCTCATAGTATTGGATTGAAGGAGAGAGTGAAAGAAGAACCAGTTCCTTGCGAATTGTCTGGATATGCTGCTTGATCTGTTCTGCGGCGTGGCGGGCCAGAACGAGCTGCTGCTGATTGAAGTCCTCAGTGACAACTTCCTTGACCTTGGCCATGAACTGCCAGCCAGACAACAAAACTATCGTGAGAAGGACTAAAGCGATTACAACGGTTTTTCGAATCGGATTCTTGGAAAAATACTTATGGAGTGGCTTAAAGAGATGAAGCCAGCCGGATGCTGCTGCGTTGGAAGACCGGTTGAATAAGTTCATAGTTTAGTAACTGGGTCAGGCACAGGAAGGACCTTGTAAGGCCCTTCCTGTATGAGGTTATTATATCTTTACGACATATACGGAACAAGGACTATGTTTTACTACCTTTGAGGCAACGCTGCCCATTTTGAAGCGTGAGGATGCGCTGAGCCCCTTGGTTCCTATGATGATGAGGTCAACTTTTTCCGTCTCCGCAAATTCGATGATAGCGTCATGCACTGATGAAGAAACCACAACTGATCTGCAGGTTGAGATGATGTCCTGGGCAGTGAGGATGCCGCATGCCTGCTGAACGATATAGTCGCCTCTTTTTGCCAGAGAGCTGTTCAGGCTCTCTCTTGCTGATGCAGAGATCTCCAGATCCACTCCGTCTATAGAAGATACGACATTGATAAGGCAGATGTTTGCTCCTTTGGTTTTTGCATAGTCTGCAGCTATTTTGAGAGCTTCTTCAGAATATTTTGATCCGTCAACCGGAACGAGTATTTTCATGGTGTTCCTCCTTTAATTAGTGTTTTGCCTTGCTCATTGAGAGACCTACGCCGTCAAATAAGAAATAAATTGCGAAGCCCCACCACATAGTGTATATAACATAGAAGACAAGGAGAGCGGTCATAAGCACAGCCTTATCTTTCACCTGGACCGGTTCTACTGTGTAATAGTTGTACGCAGTTTCGACAGCTTTTTTCGTGACATCAGAGATGATTTTGGCCTGCTCGACCTGCTTTTCTTTTTTCAGGGCCTTGTCCATAGCAGTGAAGGCGTTATACCACTGTCTGAAGATCTTTTTCTCGTCATCGTAACTGTATCGGGTCTTGATGGCCTCTCCCTGATTTTTGTACATTGCATCTGAATCGTTAAGTGCTGATGCGAGTATTGCTCCAAGGTCACCCTCGATCTTCATGTCTGTCCCGGTCACCTCTATTCTGGCGCCTGCAGCAGTGAGGACTTTTGATATGTTCTGAATTCTTGCTTCAGTGTCCCCCGGCTTATCTTCCGGCTTGGCAGCACTTATCTTGACAGTAAGTGCCTGTCCATTAAATTTGTCAGCATTCTTTCTGAGCTCAGGGATAAAATATGACGATCCTTTTGAGAGCGTATTAAACATGTCGTCTGCATAGGTGAGTCCGTTCCTGCCGTCACCGAATACGGGCGAGAAGATCAGGACGAGCACGCCTAAGAATGATGCGGCCAACAGAAAGCCTATGGTTAATGATGTCTTGTTGGTCTTGTTCATGGCTATTCCCCCCCTCTGAGCTTATTAATGTTGAGAAAAAACTTGCTCATGACCCAGATGCCAAAGATACTTACCACGATCCAGAAGATGATGTTGCCGGCATATTCGATATTGGTCACGACTGACTTTGACATAGAAATATATTCGAGTTCTACCATCTTTTTCGGCAGAGTACTTGCCCTGTTAATAAAGCCGGCAATTATAGAGACTGCATAAAAGCCGAGGATATGGGTGCCCTTAACGACCTTTGTTACGAGCGCGCCGACCTGAATGCCGATGAGAGAACCGATCAGCATGCCCATTGCAAGCGTATAAAAGACGTACCCGTAGATTGCATACTGGGCGATAGATGCAAGGCCTGCAGTAAAGATGATCTGGAGGATATCTGTGCCGACCGTTGTCCCTGCAGAAACGCCGAAGACATATACGAACATCGGAAAGGTGATGAATCCTCCACCTACACCCATGATCGCTGCAAGCATACCGACTATGAATCCGCCCATGATAAGGAAGATAGCTGATATCTTTTTGCCGCCTACAACAAGGTGTTCATCGAACGTGATGAATGGAGGAATTTTTACATTCTGAACCATCAGGGCCAGTGCAGGTGTTGTATCAGGCCCGCTGTGAGCTCCACCGTCACCGCTCTTTTTTGTTGATTTCATGAAGTCTATGAAGGCATAGAAGCCGAGAAATCCAAGCAGGACTGCATAAACCGTGCTGATGAATGCCTCGCTTAAAAGCGGATCCTTATTATAAAGAGCCTTGTTGAGTGCGCCGCCGACGAACGTTCCGACGCCTGAACCGACCAGAAACCATACTGCCAGCTTTACGGACACGTTGCCCAGTTTCCTATGGACGGCGGTTCCCATGATAGCCTTGGCGAAGATATGAAACACGTCTGTGCCGACTGCGAGTATTCCCTTGACTCCGGCAGCCATTAGTGCAGGGGTGATGATAAAGCCTCCACCTGCGCCGATGCAGCCGGTGATCAGACCTGCGGCAAGGCCAACTGCGATAGATACAAGAAAGATAAGATTGGAATAGTGAGCCGGAGCGTATGCTGTCTTCCCTCCGATCATGTCTGCTGCGTTAATGGATGAAACCACCAGGATCGGCAGAAGCATTGCCAGCAGCAGCAGCAACTTCTTGCGATTCTTCAGAATGTTCATGGAGACTTCATAGTCCCATTTGGCATAGGCTACTGACCCGGCCATGAGAAAATCATACAACCTTCGCGGATAACTCATTGTAAAACCTCCTTTTGTTTTATTATCTGACACGTTCAAATTCAGACTGAAATTTATATCTGTCGCTTCTGCCCTGCAGCTTGGTATATGCTACCGGAGTGCTGTCAGAGCTGATAAGCAATCTGTGTACAACAAGCACTGACACACCTTCATTCAGATCAAGGTGTTGTGCTGAATCCCCTGTCGCCTGAGACACTTCGACTGTCTGGATGACTTTAAAGATCTTTTTCTGCGCCTTTTCCTGAAGAAAGAAGTAGAGCGAGGCGCCAGCGATATCAAGGCTGTCGATCTCAGGGGTAATACTATAAGGGATGAAGGATTCGTCAACGTACGCAGGGTGACCATTAAGGAGTCTTCTGCTGAGCATATAGTAGATGTCTCCGTCGGTCTTTAGATATGACCGAATATCAGGGGCAGGTTCCTTAATCCCCCTGAACAAGAGTTCTTTTTCTGCTTTCACCTCCTTTCCAAACATTTCTTCGGTAAATATCGTCCGCATGGCAACACCCACAACCGGAAGGACACTGGTGACAAAGGTGCCCTTGCCCTGGATCTTCATAAGGTAACCGTCAGAGGTAAGATTGTTGATTGCCTGGCGCACCGTGATTTTGCTGATGTTATAAGTTCTGCTGAGCTCATCTTCTGAAGGTATCCTGTCGTTAACCTTCCATTTGCCAGAGCTGATCTGTTCAAGCAGTATTCTAGTTAGCTGAATGTATAGCTTCTCCTGATTGAATCTGTCGACTGTCTTGGCTTGGGACAGTGTTATGTCAGAATGGATCATAACAACATATTATTATAATGATATGATGATGTCAAGAAGTTTTTTTAAACTATCTTAAAAAGGTGACTTACGGTATGATATTTATAGTAATTTTATGACGGTAACATGCTTGAATAAAAGGACTTTTTTGTATAAATCAAGACTTGGGAGATTATATGGTTCTTCATAAAAAGCTAACATTCTATCTTATTCTGTTGGCAGTCATCATTTCTGCTTTTGTCATGTATAGGGCCACATTGAATAGATTAGAGGTCAACGGTTACCAGGTTAAGAAGAAGGATCTGGTGATCAGTGTTACAGGCACATCAACAGGAACGATCAAGGCTGACAGGGAAGTGAAGCTGTCTGCCCAGAGGATGGGCAGAATTTCAAGGCTTAATGTTGAAGAGGGTTCTCTGGTTGCCGCAGGAGGACGCATTGCAGAACTGGAATCTGACGAGGTGCAGCAGAGGCTGATGCTTGCGTCTGCATCAATGCAGAGAATGAACTCTCAGCTTGATAGCCTTAGGCTTGGACTGACGTCGTTCAAGGCAGATGTTGAATCGAATATTAATAAGGCAAAGGCGGTTCTCGATGAGGCAGAAGCCCGACTTAAACGATTTCAGGAACTGAAGGACAAGGGATTTGTCTCGCAAAGCGATCTTGATGCAGTGAAAAGGGAGCATGATGTAGCAAGGGCTTCCTCGGCTTCTGCCTTTGGAGCCCTTCAGCAGATACGGGCGCGGGAGGAAGAGATAAAGGCCCAGGCAGCAGCTGTCGAACAATCGCAGAGAGAATACAATCTGGCAAAGATCATGCTCGACTACTCTTTCATTAAATCGCCTATTGCCGGTGTTGTTACAAGCAGGCCGGTAAAAATTGCAGAGACCATACCCATTGGCGCTCTCATAGCCTCTGTGGTCTCAACAGATTCGCTCTACATTGAAGCCTTTATTGATGAAGCTGATGCTGCAAAGGTTACGGTCGGGCAGCAGGTGAATGTTACGATGGACGCATATCCGGAAAAAATCATGAAAGGCGAGGTTTATATGATATCTCCTGTTGTGTTAGGCAACAAGCAGGAGGCGCGCACCTTCGAAGCGAGGGTGAGACTCCTTGATCCGAGTATAAAAATAAAGCCTGGCATGTCTGCAGATGTCGAGGTTATCGTGAGCAAGAAGGAGAATGTTCTGATAGTTCCATCCCAGGCGATCATTGAGAAGAATGAAGCTAAATACATCTATGTCAGCAATAACAACAAGGCAGTTCTGAAGCAGATAAGAACAGGACAGTTTAACTGGAGCAACACCGAGGTGACCGAAGGTCTCCGGGAGGGAGATATTGTTATAACCAATCCGGACATTGCCGGCCTGAAGGACAAAGCGCGCATAAAGGTTCTTTTCTCAGAAAAATGATCGTCCTTAAGGACATATACCGGTCCTACGAGTTGCCCAAGATCACGGTCGAGGTCCTGAAGGGGATCAATCTTGAGGCAGAGCAGGGCGATTTTATCGCGATAATGGGTCCCTCAGGGTCTGGGAAATCCACTCTCCTCAATATCCTCGGATGCCTGGACCGGCCAACCTCAGGCCATTATCTGCTGGACAATATTGATGTATCCACAAAAAATGATGATGAGCTTGCGGAGATCAGAAGCAGGTCAATAGGTTTTGTATTCCAGAGTTTTAATCTCCTGCCGCGGTTTCCCGCATGGAAGAATGTGGAGCTTCCCTTACTTTACGGCGGCGTTGAACCCAAATTGCGCAAGCAGAAGGCTATTGAGATGCTGGGACGCATGGGGCTCGGTGATCGCGCAGACCACAAACCAAATGAGCTTTCAGGTGGCGAACAGCAGCGCGTTGCGATCGCACGTGCGCTGATCAACAGTCCGGTCATCATTCTTGCTGATGAGCCTACCGGTAATCTGGACAGCAAGGTCGGCAGGGAGATTATGGAGATCTTTGCTGAACTGAACCGTGCGGGAGTCACCATTATTCTGGTCACCCATGAGATGGAGATCGCCGGTTTTGCAAAGAGGATTATAACGATGCGCGACGGAGTGTGCTACAGTGGATGCGCGTGAGGTCCTGAGTCTTTCAAAAGATGCTCTTATGAGCAACAAAATGCGGTCCCTGCTGACTATGTTAGGCGTGATCATCGGTGTTGCTTCTGTCATCATGCTGGTTGCTATTGGCGCAGGTGCGAAGTCTTACATCCATCGTGAATTAGGCAACCTCGGCACGAACATCCTCATTGTTGTTCCGGGCAAGACGTCCACGAAAGGCGGGATTCACCCTCCCACGGCGAGCACAGTCCGCAAGCTTGTGTACGACGATGCGATAATCTTAAAGAAGCGCGCCCGCCATATTGCGGATGCAGTGCCGCTGATACTCGGCTCTTCAAAGGTCAAATATCTGAACCAAAGCAGAGACAATAATGTGGTCGGCTGCACAGAGACCTATTTCGACCTGAGGAATCTTTCGGTTGAATCAGGGAGATTTCTCAATAATGCTGACGTTGATTCAAAAAGAAAGGTCTGCATCCTCGGCAGGACTGTGAAGCGAGGCCTTTTCGGCGATAAGAATGCGCTTGGCGCTGTGGTGAGCATCGGCGATGGCAAATACCGTGTAATAGGCGTTATGGCGAAAAAGGGCGTTACGCTCGGCATTGATTTTGACGATATTGTATTTATTCCGACCACAACTGCGCAGGAGCTCTTTGATACTGACAATCTTTTTAATATCACGATCAAGGTGAAATCCTCTGCCGAGATAGAGCCTGCAATGGAAGAGATCCGCCAGATCCTGATGAAGCGCCATGCAAACAAAGAGGACTTTACGGTCATGAGTCAGGATGAGATGTTAGGTGTTATGAATAAGGTCTTAGGCATTATGACTGCGGTGCTTGCAGGCATAGCAGCCATATCGCTGCTTGTGGGCGGCATTGGTATCATGAATATCATGCTGGTATCTGTTCGCGAGCGGACGCGTGAGATAGGTATCAGGAAGGCGCTTGGGGCAAAGAACAAGGATATTCTTATCCAGTTCCTTGCAGAATCGGTGACTCTGAGCCTTATCGGAGGTCTCGGGGGAGTGCTTTTTGGTGGTATGGTATCGATAGGATTTCAGTTATTTATACCCTATCTGCCAATGGAGATCTCGTGGTGGTCGGTCATGCTCGCCTTTTTCTTCTCTGCTTCCGTAGGGGTATTCTTCGGTGTGTATCCTGCACGCAAGGCATCTTTATACGATCCGATCGTTGCGCTCAGATATGAATGACAATATGCTGACACAAATAGCCGTATGGATGGAACAGGGCCTCTGGGGAAGGCAACTTGCCGAGCGATACACGGCTTCTATAGATGAGAGGGTCGCTGGTATATTCAATGAACTGGCTGATGATCCTGATCTGCTTCTTGTTGCAACCGGGGGGTATGGAAGAAGAGAGCTTGCACCGTTTTCAGACATTGACATCCTGTTTCTTGCAGAGAGCAGAAAGAACGCCAATGCAGCAGAGAAAGTGCTGTACAGGTTATGGGATGAAAAGCTTGATATCAGCCATGCCTTCAGAACGCTTAATGAGTGTATTGAAGAAGCCTTCAGAGACATCCGAACCAGGACTGCACTCCTTGAATCCCGATATCTGGCCGGAAGCAGGAGGCTCTTTGAGAAATATATGAAGGATGTCTATCCTGCTATTGCGTACCGAAAGCAGAAGCAGTTTGTGGCTGAAAAACTCAAGGAAAGAGAGAAGAGGCATATCAGCACCGGAGACTCGATCTATCTTCTTGAACCGCAGGTCAAGGAGGGTGATGGCGGCCTCAGGGACATTCATGCTGTCCTCTGGCTGTCAAGGGTAGTGTTCAGGATAGAAGATCTGCAAGGTCTGTCTTCAATTCTGACCAGCCATGACCATAAGCGATTTCTTGATGCGTACGACTTTATGATACAGACGCGGTATTGCCTCCACAGTGAAAGTAAGCGGCAGAACGATATCCTCTCCTTCGAATATCAGAGGGCCGTTGCCTCCCGCCTGGGGTTTCGGGACTCAGCAAAATTCAGCGGCGCTGAACGGATGATGCGCTACTACTACCTCAAGGGCAGGATCATCCGGGATATATCGCATGCGGTTATGGTCAGGTGCAGCAGGCAGTATGCTCCGATCTTCAGGGACTTTACAAAGAAGAAGATCACGGACGATTTTTCCCTGTCAGGCGGAAAACTGATTGCCAGGAAGGAAGAAATGTTCTCCGGGCATTCCGAGAAGATTATGGAGGCTTTTTACCATTTCTCGAGAATTGATAAGAGATTCAGCAACAGGCTGCGTGAGCAGATCCGGGAGAGCCTTCCGCGGATAAACAGACGGACAAGAACTATTCCTTCTGCAGTCCATCATTTCCGTGAGGTCATGAAAAGCAGGCGCGTATATGAAACGCTCAGAGAGATGCACGAGACAGGTGTGCTCGGCAGGTTCATCCCTGAATTCGGTGCATTGCGGTCGTTAGTGGTTCATGAAGCCTATCATATGTACACGGTCGACGAGCATACCCTTCTGGCGATCAGAAATCTGGAGCAGCTCAGGACCACAACCGTGCGAAGCCTTGAAGCGCTGAAAGAGATCATCCTCGGTATGGAGAAGCTTGATGTGCTCTTCCTCTCGATCCTTTTCCATGACATCGGCAAGGCAGTGGGAAGGCATCATGAGGAAGAGGGGTATAAGAGGCTCAAGTCTATCATGGAGCGTCTGAATATGCCCTCAGACAAGAGGCTCAGGATCGAGTTCCTTGTGAGAAACCATGTGCTGATGTCTCGCATCGCCATGACGAGAGAGATTGATGATCCTGAGGTGATAGCAAGCTTTGCTGATGCTATTGGAGATCAGGAGAACCTCAAGGCTATCTATCTCATTACCTATGCAGATATGTCAGCTGTGAATCCGCAGTTCTGGAATGCCTGGAAAGCCACACTTCTATGGGAACTGTATGAGAGGACGACTAAACATCTCTTAGGTTCCAGCGGTCCGGCAAAAAAGCATGATGCTGCAGCTCTTTTTCCAGGAGACAGAGCCATGCAGAAAGATCTTACTCTTTTTCTTGACGCCATGCCTCAGCGGTATCACCTTGCAACAATTGACGATAGACTGAAAAAGGATTTTCTTCTTCATCAGAAAGCCGCAGTCCAGGGGGCAGCAGTGCGCATTGATGTTATACCGGATGGTATTGCCGAGATCGTTATCTGCGCGTCTGATGCTCCAGGTCTCTTCTCGCGCATCGTAGGATTTCTTTCCATGAGAAAATTAAATATTGTTCATGGAAGGATATATACTGGAAAGAACGGAATTGTTATTGATAAAATTGCAGTCTCGAACTGGAAAGATGTCTGGTGGGACGGTCTTGAGCGCGACATAGCAGTTGGCCTTGAAGATGCCGTAATGAAGAGGCAGGAAATATCGCTGGCCTCTCAGAACCGGGATGTTCACGGACTGTTTGATGCCTTTGTGGAGATCGACAATGAGTCATCGGATCTGTACACGCTTGTCGAGATCTTTTCCCAGGACAGGATAGGATTACTGTACGATATCTCAAAGATCTTTCATATGAAAGGAGCGGGTGTTGTATATGCCCGTATCAACACAGAGGCAGGCCTTGCGCAGGACATATTCGCCGTCCGTTCCGGAGTCAATAAGCTGGATTATGAGACTTCATTTGAGATTATGAGAGACCTATGGCATATACTGAAAAACTGAGAAAACATGCGCTGCTTATTGCGTTTCTTCTGGTCACGATTGTCATCGGAGGGGTGCTAAGGGGACCCCATATCTCCAATGCGCTCAAAAAGGTCATCCTGCCCGAGCTGGAGCTTGCAACCGGGAAAAGGGTTATCGCCCAGAAAATCTATATCAATATATTTCCCCTCTTTGCCGAAACAAAGGACCTCAAGGTATTTGATGAAGAGGGCAAAAGGATCCTTTTTGCCAAAAGGGTCAAGGCGTATATTGATATCACCGGCATATTTAGCCGATCGCTCACGATTCGAAGGCTCGTGATCAAGGAACCGATCATAGAGGCATCTCAGGAGCAGGCTGAGGCCATTGAAAAAAATGTTCAGGACTACCTTGCAAGAACGCGCAAGGATAGCCTGAAAGTTAAGGTTACTGCGCTGGAGCTGCAGCAAACCAAGGCAGATCTTAATTCCGAGAGGCTCAAGACCAGCCTTGCCATCGACGGCTTGAGTGGAGAAGTCATTCTGAGCGAAAGTCAGAGGGTTCGTGTTGATGCGAAGAGCGTTTCAGTTCGCAGGGAAGGTCTGCCTGAGTTGTCTGCGGCTCTGTCAGCGCAGCTCCTTGTCAAGGGTGATGCGATAACTATCCAGAAAATAGCCGTAACCACTCACGGTTCAAAGATCACTGCAGAGGGAACTGCTAGCCAGGGAGCAGCCACGATAAAGACCGGTGCCAGCGTGCTTGTTTCGTCTATCAAAGAACTTTTCGGTCTGGAGAAGAGCGGTGAGGGCACGATCAAGGTGAATGGCACCGTGCAGTATGCAAAGGAGAATACGACCCTCGATCTTTCCCTTGCCGGCAATTTTTATCTTGAGACCTTGATGGAACTCCTGAAGGTGCATGAAAAGCTGGAAGGTCTGGTAGAGTTCAAAGGCGAGGTAAAGGGACCGCTCCGGAATATCGCGGCAAAGGGAAATGCTGTCATGACCAAAGGCAATCTTTATCATGTTGAGATCGACAGGGTTGCCTGTAAGATTCTCTATGAGAAAGGGATGATGCGATTTTATGACGGGGACGGCATCTTGTATCGCGGCCATGCAAAGGCATCTGCATCCATAGCACTGCCTGTGGTCAACCATTTCAACCTTGATATCGATTTTGCCAATGCGGATAGCAAGCCGCTTTTTAAACTCATCGGATGGGACCCCGGTATACCTCTCGGAAAAGTGAAAGGCACACTGCACCACACTGGGCACAGTTTCAGCCCCAAGGGTGCCTTCGATTATGTGAGCGTTGAAAGCGGGAAGGACATACTCGGCAGGGTGAAGAGCATGACTGGAAAGTATGATCTTGAAAATCATATATTGTCTTTGTCTGACCTCAGGGTAAAGACCGAAAAGTCTGAGGCTGTTGCCAACGGCGATGTCGATATAAAGAATCATACGCTTAACCTTCCGGTTGTCATGAAAACAACTGATCTGCATGAAGTCACCTCCCCTTATTTTGAGCCTTTGAAAGGTGAGGGTGATTTTATCGGGAAAGTAACAGGCTTTTTTGATGATCCCGTGATCAGCGGCAGAGCGGCAATATCAAAGGCTTCTCTTTCAGGGTATCCTGCTGAGGGCATAACCGCGGATCTGGTGTACCGGAAGCATCTGCTCCAGGTGAAGGATCTTGTTGCCGGTGACAGGAGCGCTAATGCCAGTGTCTCCGGGACGATCGCATTCAAGGATGCAAAGGCGCTCTTTGATATTGCGCGCCCAACCTGGGGGCTGCGAGCTGTCCTGAAGAATATTGAGAGTGAAAAGTTTGTGAAGATCTTCTTTCCTCGTTATTCCGGAAACGGCCGGTTCTCGGCCACAGCAAGGCTGGAAGGTTTTGGCAAGCTTCCTGAAGTAAAGGCCGAAGTGTCCCTGGATAACGCGGTTGTCTTTGATGTTCCTGTTCAGTCAGGATCTTTTGATTTCAGATATGCTGCATCAAGACTGGACTTCAGCCGTATGACAGTCAGGCAGGGGGAGTCAGTTGTGCGCGGCGACCTGACCATCTATCCGGACGAGACATTCTCTTATAAGGCATCGTCAGACAAACTCAGACTGAGCGATGTTATCCAGCGGCCGCTTCAGGGAGAAGTCATTGCGAGTCTCACGTCTGAAGGCCGCGGAGCCTTTGACAACCCGACCATAACCATTGATGCGAGAATGAACGAAGGAACGCTCAAGGGAAAACAGATCGGCAAGGGAGTGATCACTGCATCGCTGAAGGATAGGGAATTTAATGCAAAAGCAAAGCTCATTAATGACCGCATCACCCTGTTGGCTAAGGGTAGAACAGACGGTATCATGCCCTGGGAGGCCTCTGCTGACTTTCAGACGGGAAGGTATGATTTTCTGATAACTTCAGTGCTTAAGGACATCCCTGATGATCTTATTCTGAATCTTAACGGTTCTGTGTCTCTGCATGGTACGCGCAACCATGTTGCAGGATCTGCCTCGATCAGGCATGTTGTGCTTTCGATGTATGACCACAGTTTTACGAACGAGGATGAGATATCCCTTGAACTGAAAGACCGGGAGCTTACACTTGGCCGCATAGGTCTGAGAAGCGGCAGCACGATTTTGCGTGCGGGCGGTAGTGTCACCTTTGGCAGAAGCTATAATGTAACATTAGAGGGCAGTTCTGCCCTTTCACCTTTTAAGAGTTTTTCTACTAGGCTCGGTATTTTGAAAGGCGATGCCGCTTTTGTTGTAGGGATAAGCGGCGACTGGGAGAACCCGAAGGTGAACGGAGGAATCAGCCTCACCAGTGCGGCCATCGGCCTGAAGGACTATCCCTCTTACCGCATTACTGAACTTAAGGGATATCTGTATATGGACAATGACAAGATCGTCCTGCAGGATCTTGGCGGCAAGCTCGGAGGCGGTGATGTGGATCTGTCCGGCGTTCTGTATCTGAAAAAGTTCGCCTTCTCACGGTTCTATGTGGAAGCTAAAATGCGCAATATTACGAGCATCATATCTCCGGAGTTTTCAGTGAACTTTGGCGGGAGTCTCATGTATAAGGGAACGCCGGTTTCTCAGATGGTCTCTGGCAATATTGATATCAACCGGGCGCGGTACAAAGAGCGCGTAGAGTGGAAGAGCTGGCTTCTGCAGGCGAAGAAGGCAGATAAGGTCCGTGCTGATATTGCGAGTTACGAGAGGGCAAACCTGAACATCAAGATCACCGGCAGGGACAATATCGCGATTGATAATAATGTTGCACGGGCTGTAGCCAGTTCTGACATGGTTTTACGCGGAACCCTGTATCGACCGGTCCTGTTCGGCAGACTCGAAACAAAGGATGGAACAGTTTACTTCAGAAATAATGAGTTTAAGATACTTCATGCCAGTGCTGATTTCGCAGATCCGAACCGGCTTAATCCGGTGATTGCCATTGCAGCCGAGACAACAGTCAAAGGATACAGGATCAAGATGAATCTTGAGGGGCAGCTTGACCACTTTAATATGTCCCTTGTTTCAGATCCGCCGCTGAAGGAGATGGATGTTCTGTCACTGCTGACTGTGGGGCAGGCTGCAGGAGGTATCAAGGGGTTCGAGGCAGGCATAGGTGCCAGCGAGGCAACGTCATTTGTTACCGGCAAGATGCAGGATGTTATCGAGGAGCGGGTGCGTTCGATAACCGGCCTTGACCGTTTTCAGATCGATCCCTATGTTTCAAGAACCACAGGAACGGTCGAGCCCAGAGTGACAGTATCCAAGCGTATGCTTGGGGATAAGATTTTCGTCACGTATACCAGTGCTGTGGGTAGCAAAGAGGAGCAGATCGTAAAGCTGGAATACTTCATGAACAAAAACGTCTCCCTGATCGGTGTGCGCGATGAGCGCGGCATCACAGGCGGCGATATTCGTTTCAGGTTCGAGTTTAAGTAGGAGAAGACAGGTTGAGGCTAATGTTAAGGATGAGGTACAAGCAGAGAGAAAGGTTCATGCCGAGGCTCAGGTTACGCCATACCTACGGGCTTGTTCGCCTTCTTTTTATTTTTTGTCTCAGCCTCAGCCTAAACCTTGGCATGTCTTCTTTCTTTCCATCCGATGCTGCTACTGTCGGCAAGATTGAGATCTATGGACTTCATTCGATCGAAAAGAAAGAGATGCTTGATATGCTCGGATTCAGACAGGGCGGAACCCTTGACGCCGAGATCGTCAAAATGGCCATAAAGCGGGCTTTCAGGAAAGGTATATTTGATGATATTTCGATCGATACCTCTGACAGCGATCCTTGCATTGTGACCGTACAGGTCAAGGAAAAAGATTTTATTCGCAAGGTTGTTGTGCAGGGGGACTATTCCCTTTCAGCCAGAAAAGTGCGGGAGTTGCTTTCACTGAAAGAGGGCGAAATGATGCGCTATGACCTTGTTGATCAGGCGGCGACAGAGCTTAAGGCACACTTTGCGCTCCTGGGATTTCCTGAGGCGAAGATTGAGATTACTGCATCAAAGGCAGCGAAGCATCACCATAATGTGACTCTTGCCGTTAGTATCGAAGCAGGACCTGCTGTTGTTATAAAAGAGTTGAAGATCATTGGAACGGATGTAGTCGTTCCAGGCGACCTTAAGGTATCTGCTGGAGATGTGTACGATCAGATCAAGATCAGGAACGAATTGCAGAGGATACGCGCGAGGCTGAAAAAAGACGGCTATTTCAAGCCCGTGACAGATTCTTATTCATTTCAGGAAGGCATTTTAAGAATCCCGATCGATCCCGGCAAAAAGCTGGTGACAGAACTGGACGGCAATAGCGCGATAGCGACCAGACGTCTCGAAAAGGAGCTGCCCTTCTTTGACAGCGAGATCTTTAATGATGAGGCTGTAGATGAGGCAGTCAACAGGATGCTGGCGCTCTATCATAATGAGGGATATTCCCTGGCCCAGATAGCACCTGTAGTGCGATCTGATCAGCAGCAGGTCCAGGTAACCTTTTTCGTGTATGAAGGAAGTCAGGTTAAGGTCAGCACCATCAAGTTTAGCGGGGCCACTCTTCCTCCCGGCGTCCTGCAGAGCGTACTTGAACTGAAAGAGGGCGGACCGTATAATCCCGATTTTCGACAGCGTGACCGAGATACGCTCAGGGAATATTACGCTGCACTCGGATATCTCGAAGCCTCGGTTGGAGAGATAGAAGTCCGGGCCGACGAGACTTCCGGTAAAATTAACCTGATCATCCCTATTGATGAAGGTCTGCTCACAACCATAAAGATGCTTGATATCAAAGGAGTTGAGCCGGAGAGAAAGGCGAAACTTCTTGCCCTTATTTCGCCCAGGGAGGGACAGCCATACAATGAGGTCGAGATATCCGATGCACGTTTCCGGATTATAGATCTCTACGCGAGTGAGGGCTTTCCCGATATCGACGTGCTTGTGCAGCGCACGATTGAGAACCACGCTGCCCAGGTTTTCTTCACTATTACTGAAGGCAGGAAAAAGACGATAGGCAGGACTGTTGTGACAGGCAATGAACGGACGCGGTATAGTGTAATCAAAAGAGAGATTGCTCATGCAGAAGGATCTCCCTACAGTTTCAGTATCCTTGCCCAGGAACGGCAAAAGCTGTACAAGCTCGGTCTGTTCTCTGATATAGAGATAGAAACGTCTGATTCTGTCGGCGATCAGAAAGATCTTCTGGTGCGGGTAAAAGAAGGCAATGCCGGGACCTTTGAATTCGGACTTGGGTATGCCGAATATGAGCATTTCCGGAGTTTTTTTGAGGTTGGGTATAGAAATCTTTTTGGTCTGAACCGGCAGGGACTGTTCAGAACAGAGTTCAGTTCTCTTGAGCGAAGGTTCATTCTTCAGTATAACGAACCCTGGTTTCTGGGAACTTCCCTGCCGCTCAGGGTCTTATTTCTGCATGAGAACAAAAAAGAGCTGACGATCCCTGACAGGGTGGTCCGGTATCAGCTTGAACGCAACACAGTAAATGTCGGCATTGAAAAGAAACTGACCGCTACGATTAAAGGCGAACTCTATTACGAATTCTCGATCGTGAAAACGACTGAAATCCAGCCCGACGTGATCCTGAGCAGGGAGGACGTCGGAACCCTTTCTATCAGTTCTGTGCGTTCTTCGCTCATGTATGATAAGCGTGATAATCCTTTTGAGCCAAAAAAAGGCATACTTGCCGGAATAACGGTCAAAATCGCCTCACCAGTGCTTTTCTCTGAAACACACTTCGCCAAGGTAACTGCCTATGCCAGTTTTTTTCAGCAGCTGCACAAGAGAGTGGTGCTCGGGCTCTCTGCGCGGGGAGGTATTGCCTATGGTTTCGGCAAGACAACTGAACTCCCGATTGTTGAGCGCTATTTTCTTGGTGGCAGATCTTCAGTGCGCGGATATGATCAGGATATGCTTGGCCCCAAGGGCAGCGATGGAAATCCCACAGGAGGAAATGCCTTTGTTATGGGAAGCGTTGAATTGAGAACAGACGTTGGCAAAAACATCGGGATTGTGCCATTCCTTGATTTTGGCAATGTCTGGATAAATACCAGTGACTTTTCGCCGACTGACATAAAATACACAGCAGGCATTGGGCTTCGCTATACTACACCTGTTGGCCCATTGAGGGTGGATTATGGATTTAAATTAAACCGGGACACTATATGTGTTGACCGTAAACTTCCTTTCCCTCCGCTTAAAGGACCTCAGCAATGCACACCTGAAAGCCCGGGGGCGATCCATTTCAGCATAGGTCATGCGTTTTAGAGACCGTAATTCGTGATTAGTGAAGCGTGAGGAGTTAAGAATGAACAGAGAAATCGAAAAAAGCGTCTTATGGCAGCATGCCATGTCCGTGAAGATTCGAACAATCTTGCTGGGGTTTCTTTTTCTCATCACGATTCACGATTCACTATTTACGGGTGACTGTCACGCTGCTGTTCGCGATCGTGTCATTGCTTTTGTTGATGATCAGGCGATTACCCTGAGTGAGTTAGAGGAGAGCTACAGGACTACAAACGCCCTTTCCCGCAATATCACCCATGAAGAAGTCCTGAATACCATGATCAACAGGGTGATACTGCTGAAGGAGGCGAAGAAATACCGTATAGAAGCGCCGACGATCGACGAGGTGATGAAGGAGTATATCGATCTCAAGATACGAGCTTTTATCAGAGTGAATGACGCTGATATAGAGAAATTTTATAATGCGAATCTTCAGAATTTTCAGGGCAAGGAGTATGAGGATGTGAGGGATGAGATTGATATGTTTCTTACGGAAAAGGAACTGAACGAGCGGCTAAAAGAGTCCCTGAACGAACTCAGGAAAAAATCATATATCAGGATATACCTTGATGCAGAGTAATTATATTGTGAATCCCGCTTTCCCGTAACTATGCATAACCGCAGGCAGGTTATAAGCTGGTGTCTTTTTGATTTTGCGAATTCGAGCTATTCGGCTGTCATAGCTGCGGTCATATTCCCTGTATTCTATGTCTCCTCCATTGTCGGCAATGCATCAGGCCAGGGAGACGTATGGTGGGGAAGGGCGATATCGCTCAGCATGGCCTTTGTTGCCCTCTCTTCTCCGCTGTTAGGCGGCATCGCTGATTACAGCGGAAAACGGAAGCGTCTTCTTCTTCTCTACACAGCAGCATGTGTGATCGCTGTTTCGATGTTCCCTTTTCTCAGAAAGGGCATGGTGCTCGAAGGCTTTCTTCTTATTCTCATCGCCAATATCGGGATGGAAGGGGGACTGGTTTTTTACAACTCCTTTCTCCCTGAAATAGCCGACAGGGAATACCAGGGCCGTGTATCTGCCTGGGGTTTTGGTGTTGGTTATGGAGGCTCAATCCTTTCCCTGCTTGTTGCTCTGCCGCTTGTCAAGGCAGGAAGGTTTGCCGAGACATGGATCATGGTCGCGCTCTTTTTTGCTCTTTTTTCTCTTCCTGCATTCATCTTCCTCCCGAAAGACAAAAAAACAGAGCTGTCGATTGCCGGCTCTGCAGCAAAAGGCTTGACCTATTTCTTGTCAGTCATGCGTGAGATATTCGGCAGACCTGAAGTTCGCAAATTTGTGCTGGCCTATTTGGCATACGAGGATGGTGTGAACACGGTCATTGTTTTTTCGAGCATCTTTGCCGCGACAACGCTCGGTTTTTCTTCTCTGGAACTGATAGGACTATATCTCATTGTCCAGATCACAGCACTTGCCGGAGCATTTGTTATGGCAAGGCCTATTGACGTCTGGGGGCCGAAGAAGGTTGTGACACTTTCTCTCTTGCTTTGGTCGACGGTTGCTGTTGCTGCCTATTTTATTGAATTAAAGGCCCACTTTCTTATTCTTGCTTCAGTTGCCGGCTTGGGGCTTGGCACGGTTCAGGCAGCAAGCAGGGCATTCTTCACGCAGTTCATACCTTTGGGAAGGGAAAGTGAATATTTCGGGATCTATTCCCTTGTCGGGAAATCATCTGCAGTGCTCGGCCCGCTGCTATTTGGGTACATCTCTTCAACCTTCGGCAGTCAGCGGCCTGCGATCCTTGCCGTTTCGCTATTTTTTGTTCTGGGTTTTATTCTTTTGAGAAAGGTTGACGGTGGAGGTTCGAATATTTTGAAACCATTAGATTAATACCAAGTTGCATTCAAAATGATAACAAGGCGGCAGCCAGAAGTAGGTGCTTTAAGCAGAGGAAGCGACGCAGGCATACTATCTTGTATGATGAGGAGTTGACAACGAAGCTAACGCCGTTAGCGTGTGAATGCGACTTGGTATAAAGGAAACGATTTAGGCAGTAGCGTTAGTCTTGCCGGTCAGTTCCTGCATAAGGGTTTGTACGCTGACGATCTTATCCACCCGTGAAGCATTGGTCCCTACCGTATAGAGAGGTTCTTCTTTGTCTGCGTTGTAATTGGCTGAACTCAGCAGACCGTTGCAGATGCAGAAGTGGTGCTCATTGCTTGCCTTTGCAGGGCATATGCTGTATTTCCCTTCGCTGTCTTTCTGTAATACATATCCTTTGTCGCATTTCGGTTTGCGCAGCTTTGAAAGGGCAGAAACGTACATGGGAGACTGTTTGATGATCCTGAAGGGAAGGCCGCAGGGCGAACCAGGATCAAAGGCAACCATGATATCCTCATCCTGAGCAGCCACAACAGAACGCTTATAATCCGGAGATGCGCTGCTCTCCTCGGTAGCGAGGAAGCGTGTTCCCATCTGGACTCCATCAGCCCCTGCTTTCATATACCGTGCAATATCCTCATAGGTATAGATGCCGCCTGCAACAATAATGGGGAAATCACCATATTTTTTAGCCGCATCCTTGACCGGAGGCAATAAGTTTTCAAGTCTGTTCGATTCAAGATCGACCTGGTCCATCTTGAATCCGAGATGGCCGCCTGCAAGAGGACCTTCAAGGACCACTGCGTCAGGCCGGTAACCGAGTTTCTCCCACTTCTTGCAGATGATCTCCAGAGCCCGGGTTGATGAAACGATCGGTATCAAGGCCGTATCTTTCGGATTCTGTATTGCAGGCAGGGAAACAGGAAGGCCTGCGCCGGAAATGATCACATCAGCGCCGGCGTCAAGTGCTCCTTTTACCGAATCATTATAGTCGCGGGAGAGAGCGCACATTATGTTGATACCTGCAAAGCCGCCATTTGCTTTTGCCTGGGAAACCTCTTCATAAGCAGCTTCATAGGAATTGAGTTTCTTGCCTGTTCGCTCCGATACGAGACGGTCAAGGCAGGCGCTTGAAACAATGCCTACGCCGCCTTCTTTGGCAACAGCCGTTGCAAGAGGAAATAGGGAAACGCCGACTCCCATACCGCCCTGGATGATAGGCACCGATATAGTCTTCCCTTTAATCGTTAATGACGAAAGTATAGCAGTCATAGTTCTCTTTTATAATCGCGTATTAGAGGAATTTTATCAAGTGATATTTTTCAGATAATGAAGAAGCGCGAAAAAAATGGTAAAGGCTTTTCATACCATCGATAAATGTTTTACAATACAAGCCAAAACCACGCAGCAGAAAGGACACGTACATGCTATCTCCACGAGTACAGAAGATAAAGCCATCACCAACTCTCGCCATTGATTCAAGGGCGAAGGCCATGAAGGCTTCAGGTATTGATGTCATCAACTTTGGCGTTGGCGAGCCTGACTTTGATACGCCGGACAACATTAAAGAGGCTGCCTGCAAGGCGATCAGGGACGGCTTTACAAAGTATACTGCGGTGGGTGGGATTGACCCGCTGAAGGATGCGATCATTGAGAAGTTTCAGAAGGACAATGGTCTTGGCTATAAGCGGGAAGAGATCGTAGTGTCCTGCGGCGCAAAACATAGTCTGTATAATATTGCCCAGGCTCTTTATGGCCCCGGCGATGAGGTGATCATTCCTGTGCCGTACTGGGTTTCCTACCCTGACCAGGTGCTCCTTAATGATGCAAAGCCTGTCTTTGTTAAAACGCTTGAGTCTGATAATTTTGTGCTGCGGCCTGATGCACTTGAAGCCTGTATCACAAAGAATACGAAGGCGCTGATCCTGAACTCGCCGTCAAATCCCACCGGCATGCTCTATGACAAAAAAGCCCTTGAGAGAATAGCTGAGCTTGCAGTGAAACATAATTTCTACGTTATATCTGATGAGATCTATGAAAAACTGGTGTATGACGACTTTGTGCATGTCAGCATAGCTTCACTCAGCGAGGAGATCAAGGCAAAGACTATTGTGGTGAATGGCCTTTCTAAATCTCATGCCATGACGGGATGGAGGCTTGGTTATGCTGCAGGGCCGGCTGACGTGATCAAGGCGATGACGAACATCCAGAGCCAGTCAACATCGAATCCTAATTCCATGACACAGAAGGCAGCAGTGGAAGCGCTGAAAGGACCGCAGGACTTTATCGCGATCATGCGCGCCGAGTTTGACAAGCGGAGAAAATTCGTTGTGAGCGAACTGAATACGATCCCCGGCTTGAGCTGTATCATGCCAAACGGAGCGTTTTACGCATTTCCGAACACAGCGAAGATCTATGGGGCGCGGTTCAAGGACAAGACGATCAATTCATCGACAGACCTTGCACTCTATTTTCTCGAAGAGGCAAAGGTTGCCCTGGTCCATGGCGAAGCCTTTGGTGACGATAATTATGTGAGGATCTCCTATGCAACGTCTATGGACGATATCAGGAAGGGGCTTGAAAGAATCAGGCAGGCGCTGCAGAACCTTGAGATTAGGAAGTAGATGACAGATATATTCAAGTCGGGATTCATAGCGCTTATCGGCAGGCCAAATGTCGGCAAGTCGACGCTTCTGAACGCAATTCTCGACCAGAAGATCGCAATCGTGGCAGATCGTCAGCAGACTACACGGAACAAACTCCTGGGCATAAAGACTTTTGAGCATGCTCAGATGATATTTGTCGACACGCCCGGCATCCACAGTCCGCGTCATGCCCTTGGGGAGTCCATGGTCAGGACTGCAGAGGAGGCCATGCAGGATATTGATGTTGTTGCATTCATAACCGACGCAGATAAGCGTGATGAAGACCTTGCGATCATAGCCTTGTTCAAGGATATGAAGACACCTGTCCTGTTTGTATTGAACAAGGCAGATAGCAAAAGTCCTTCCGAGATCTCTGATATTATCCATGCGTACGGCGATCTTTTCCCTTTCAGCTCTTTTCTTTCCATATCAGCACTCAAGGTAAAAGGCATCGAGTTTTTGCTCGAAAAGATTAAGGGTCTCCTCTCTGAGGGGCCGAAGTATTATGACGATGATACGGTCACTGACCAGTATGAGCGGTTTATGGCAGCCGAGATAATCAGGGAGAAGATCATTAAGAATACCTCTGAAGAAGTTCCCCATGCTGTTGCGGTTGAGATCCAGGAATGGAAGGAAAAGAAAAAAGGCCTTGTCAGCATCACTGCCAATATATACGTAGAACGGGAAGGGCAGAAAGGCATTATCATCGGGAAGAAGGGCGATATGCTGAAGAAGATCGGCAGTCAGGCGCGCAGGGATATCGAGAGGCTGATCGCTTCAAAGGTCTTTCTTGAACTCTGGGTCAAAGTGAAGAAGGGCTGGCGGGATGATAAAAAAATGCTGCAGACGCTGGGGTATCGGTAAATGTTCGTTGAAATGAAGGTTGAGGGTCTTCTTTTTGACCCGCGGAGCAATATGTACATACTTCTGCTCAAACAGACTGACGGCACAGGAACCCTGCCCATCTGGATCGGCAAGCCTGAGGCTGATTCCATAGCGCTTGCTCTGGGAAAGGTTTCAACGCCCAGACCCCTGACCCATGATCTTGTGAAGAATGTTATTGACGGTCTTAACGCCAAGGCTACCAAGGTCGTTATCACCGAGATCATTGACAATACATTTTACGCGCTCATTCATATTGCTGATGGACAGCGGGAAGCACTGATCGATTCGCGGCCGAGTGATGCAGTGGCGATCGCGCTTAGGGTAAATGTACCGATCTTCGTGGAAGAATCGATCCTTGGCACAAAAACAGCTGATGAGCTTGATGAATGGCTGAAGAATCTTAAGCCTGAAGACTTTGGTAATATCATGTAATGCTGCAGAGAAACGAGGGCATCGTAATGAGGACAATTCCCTATGGTGAAGCAGACCTCATTGTCACGTATCTTACCAAAGACCTCGGTATTATCAAGGTCTTCGCGAAAAGCCCCAGGAAGACAAAAAGCAGGTTCGGCAGCAGTCTCGAGCCATTGACCTTCTCTCGCATTGCGTTCTGGGGGAAAGAGGACGCTGCCTTGCCGCGATTGACCCAGGCTGATATTGTCCATTCCTTCACGGTGCTCAGAGAATCGCTGCAATGTTTTATCAGAGTGTCGGAACTTATTGAACAGACACTTCATCTTGTTCCTGAAAGGGATACGAGCAGAAATGTCTTTCCCCTTCTTATGCAGACGCTTGCGATCATGGAAACAGGCTGCCAGAATCCCCTCATATCACTGTATTACAAGCTTAAACTGTTAGAGATTACCGGATTCCTGCCAGGGTTTCATATCTGCGGGCGATGCGGTGACAGAAGCAATGCCTTTCATCTGTCTCACGGAACAGTGCTCTGTGTGAAATGCTCGGAAGACGAAGATGTCAGCAGCAGACTTTCCCCAGGGGTTACCGCATTTTATTCGAGTCTGATGAGATGGGAAATTTCAAAATTGGACCGATTAAAGCCGGATGACCGAATAATGAAGGAGTTATCGCTGCTCGTTGACGAACACAGCAGATATGTTACGGAAAAGAACCTCAGATCACGGGAATTCAAAAGACCGTAGTTAAACTTCCCTGCGCTTCTCGTCCTCTTCCTGATGGATCTTGCATTCGATACACATGGTAGTTACCGGTCTGGCCTCAAGCCTCTTGACATCGATCTCAAGTCCGCAGTCATCACATATGCCGAAGCTGTTGTTATCAATGCGCTCAAGGGCTTCTTCGATCTTCTTGAGGAGGCGCTGCTCTCTGCCCCGCAGGCGAAGCATAAAATTGGTGTCTGTTTCGGCCGATGCCTGGTCTCCCATATCAGGGAATGCAGACTGTCCGGGAAGTTCATTGAGTGCAACTTCAGCCTCAGTGAGAAGAGCAGCTTTTTGCTGGAGAAGGATGTCCCTTATCTTCTGAAACTTTGAACTGCGTGCGCCTTTAATTAGAGCCTTTTTAGTATCTATCTCAGCAGCTGGCATTGCTTTTGAAACAGACCTGAGGGGCTTTGCAGCTTTTGCTGTCGCTTTTTTCCCTGTCTTCGCTGTTTTTACGGCAGCGGTTTTTTTTGTGGTATGTGATGACTGCGTTTTCTTCGCGACCACAGTCTTTTTGCTGATTTTCTTCGTTGGCATAATTGCTCCCGTAATGATTTTTATTAGACTAACAAAACAATTTCTGCTGCGTCAAGATAGTTAGGGAAGCAGAGAAAGAATTGTTGCTGGCGAAGTGTAGGTTATTCGCAGTTTTCGCGGGACTTGATGAATGCGATAAGCGCTTCCCTGCTCTGAGCATCAATATCAATGAACTTGACGCCGACACCACAGTCTTCTTCGCGCTGGGCATTGAGTTCTACATGAACGATCTCACCCTTAATTTTGACCGGATGAGGGAGTTCTGGCACGTGAAGCAAGAGTTCAGCTATCTCGTGAAGTTCATGCTGTCTTTTTGTCCTGATGAACATGCCGCGTCTGCTTACGTTCTTGGTGTACTCGTCAATGAATTCATGGAATGTTTTGTAGGACACCCTTAAAGCAACAGGGCAGCGTCTCTCTGCCCTTTTGTCTATGGACGGACGCTCTACCTCAAAAATAGGCTTCAATGTTACCAGAGCCCCACAGGTAGAACACGGGACCTCGGGAAACGGGTTCTGCTCGAGATATTCCTCGCTCAGGATTTCCTTGCATTGGGCGCATTGCTGTTTCTTCCTGCTCAAGGATTTATCTGCGCTGCCGGTTCCGACCTGCTGCGCAAATGTTTCAAAATCATCAGTCATGCATTATTATAGGTGAATGCCAAAATAATATTCAATGATATTCATTTTTTCTTCAAAATGAAGTAGTAATATCAAACGCAAATAACGCACAAGGCTTTGTGCACAACTCAGGAGGATTGTGATGAAAAAGATAGTAATTGGTGCTCTGATGGTGGTTCTCGCATTCGGCGTTGCTATGGCAAAAGACTATGAAATTAAAAAGAAGGCCGGAGATCTTGACGTTGCGGTCAGAATGGACAAGAATCCGCCGGTTGTGGGAGACAATAATATCGTTGTCGAAGTCAAAGATGCAGCAGGTAAAAGCGTTACTGATGCAAAGGTTGTTGTTGATTATTCCATGCCTGCCATGCCGGGGATGCCTGCAATGAATTATAAGACAGATGCTGAGCTCAAGGGAAATGCGTACAAGGCAGTCATGAACCTTTCCATGTCCGGTTCTTGGAACATTGCAATAAAAATCACGAAGGCAGGTAAGACATCTACGGTCAAGTTCAGCATTGACGCTGGATAACATCGGACTATGAATCGAATTGCGAGCATGATGCAGAATTACCGCTGTGCAACAACGGCTGTTATGTTTTGCGTCATGCATGCTCTTCTTTTTTTCTCTTTTGTTTTATCAGCATCTGCTGATGACCTCAGACTGCAGGATCTTATCCAGGAAGCATTGAAGAATAGTCCTGAGATCCATGCGTTTGCGTCTCGCGCTCAGGCAGCGCAGCATCGCATACCGCAGGCAGGGAGCCTTCCTGATCCCATGATTATGTTCGGTTACCAGAATGATGGCTGGGAACGTTACACTTTTGGCAGAGAGCCGGATGCCCAGTGGATGTTCTCTGCATCACAGATGTTTCCGTTCCCTGGCAAGAGATCCCTGAAGCAGGAGATGGCAAGGCAGGATGCACAGGGGGCAACGATATTCCATGAATTAGTAAAGCTGAAAACCATCGCGCGGATCAGGGAACTCTATTTCGACCTTGCCCTTGCCCATAAAACAGTTGACCTTATAAAGGATCGGACCGTCTTGTTTTCCCGCATTGAGGATGCTGCGCTGGCCCGATATTCTTCCGGCATGGGTATGCAGCAGGAAGTTCTTATGGCGCAGACAGAGAAATACATGCTTCTTGAAAAAGAAGAGATGCAGAAACAGAAGATTCAGTCCCTTGAGGCGATGCTTAATACTACGGTCGGCAGGGATCTAAACACGCCTCTTGGCAGGCCGGCAGAGCATACGTTATCACTTCAGGTCAGGAGTCTTGAAGAGCTCCTTAATAAGGCCTATGATCATTCTCCCGAGATACGAATCAAGCAGAGAATGGTGGCTGCTGCCGAGGCAAGGGTCAAAATGGCAGAGAAAGAGTATTATCCTGACTTTACCCTTGCGGCCAGTTATTTCACCAGGGGGGGTGGCCAGTTCACGGACATGTGGAGTTTGACAACTACAATGAATATACCGCTCTATTACCGGACCAAACAGAGGTCTGTAGTGCTTGAGGCAGAGGCCATGCTTGCTGAGGCAAAGGGCGAGCTTGAGGCAGCGCGACTCATGACTGCTTCAGCCGTCAGAGATATATATTCGATGTACATGACATCTGAAAGACTGATGAATCTATATAAGAACGGCCTTATGCCCAAGACCTACCAGGACTTTGAATCAGCTCTTGCGGGATACAGCACAGGAAAAACAGAGGCCATGACAGTCATAAGCAGACTGAAAACGCTGATCGATTTCGAAACGCAGTATTGGGTCCAGGTCACGGAACATGAGAAGGCTTCAGCCCGATTCGAGGCCATGACCGGAGTGGTTGAAACAGGGGGAACAGTTCAGTGAAAAAACAATATCTGATCGGCCTATGTGTCGCGGTTTTGGCGCTCGTCGCCATAGTTTACGCTGCAAAGAAGACTACCATTGCGAAGAAGGAGACAACAGCGACAGAGCACCAGAAGCATGATGCTGCGAAGCTGGAGGAACAGGCGGCTGCAAAACCGCAACAGCCGACCAGTCAGGAGGAACCGCCCACTGTAGAGATACCTACTGATAAACAGCAGATGATCGGCGTAAAGATCGTTGAGGTTTCTGTGCGCGACCTCCGGAAGATTATCAGAACAGTCGGCAGGATTGAGAGCGATGAGCGAAAGATGGCCACTGTCAATGCCAAATTCGAGGGATGGATCGAAAAGCTTCATGTCGACTACACCGGCAGATATGTGAGGAAAGGTGAAGCTCTTGCTGAAGTTTATAGTCCTGAGCTTGTTGCAACCCAGCAGGAATTCATCAATGCCCTGAAATGGGCGCGCCAAAATAATATAAGCGGGAGCGATGAGAAACGAGACACAATGAAGACCATGCTGTCAAAAGATGCCTCTTCCCTGGTCGAGGCTGCTCGGCAGCGGTTGGCCTTATGGGATATATCAAATGATCAGATAAAGAAGATAGAAGAGACCGGTAAACCAATTAGGACCCTTACTCTCTACAGTCCGGTGAACGGATACGTGGTTCAGAAGATGGCGATCAGAGGGATGAGGGTAATGCCCGGGGAAAAACTCTTTGACATCGCAGACCTGAGCACTGTTTGGATCGTGGCGGAGATTTATGAGAACGAGCTGGCACTGGTGAAGCAGGGTCAGAGTGCGAAGATCTTTCTGAGCTATTTCCCTGGCAAAGAGATGAATGCTGTCATAGATTATGTGTACCCGACACTCTCAACTGAAACGAGAACAGCTAAGGTAAGGTTCACTCTGCCCAATCCCGGGAATCAGCTGAAACCACAGATGTTTACGAATGTGGAGATCGCAATTCCTCTGGGGAAAAAACTTACTGTACCGTCCGAGGGGTTACTTGACACTGGCACGCGACAAGTCGTATATGTTGACAAGGGCGATGGATACTTTGAGCCGAGGGAAGTGAGGACTGGGCTGAAGGTTGACGGCCTGATCGAGATATTGTCAGGTCTTAAGCAGGGCGAGAAGATTGCATCTTCAGCCATTTTTCTCATCGATTCCGAAGCCCAGCTGAAGGGTGTGAAACCCCTCGGTGTGCATAAACACTAAAGACCGTAAATCGTGAATGGTGAATCGTGAATAGTAACTTCAACTCAGACGCAGGGAGCATTGTCATTTTCTTTGCCAATCACGGTTTACGACTCACGAATTACGACTCACGAATTACGAATCACAGGTTCTTGCTTTGATATCGCGGATTATAGAATTCAGCGGCAGAAACAAATTTATTGTCCTGCTTCTTGTCGGGTTCCTCTGCTTATGGGGATACTGGTCTCTTCAGCGGACGCCGCTTGATGCCATACCTGATCTCAGCGACACCCAAGTGATCATCTTCACAGAGTGGGGCGGCAGGAGCCCCGATCTTATAGAGGATCAGGTTACCTACCCGATCACATCTACACTTCTTGCAGCGCCGAAAGTTCAGGCTGTGCGAGGCTTTTCTTATCTCGGCAGCTCATTCATTTACGTTATTTTCGAAGAAGGCACCGATATCTACTGGGCAAGGAGTCGTGTTCTTGAATATCTTCAGTCAGTGCGCTCCAAATTGCCTGCAGATGTAAATCCGGTACTTGGGCCAGATGCCACGAGCCTTGGCTGGGGTTTTTCCTATGCCCTGGTTGATGAAACAGGAAACCATGATCCTTCTCAACTGCGATCGCTCCAGGACTGGAACATCAAGCTGGCAATAGAGAGTGTTCCCGGCGTTTCACAGGTTGCCAGTATTGGCGGCTTTGTAAAGCAGTATCAGGTGCATATTGACCCCAATCGTCTTTCTGCATACAACCTGTCGATCATGAATGTAATGGAAGCGGTGAGGAAGAGCAACCGTGATGTTGAAGGCAGGGTCCTTGAAATGTCTGGCGTTGAATATATGATCCGAGGCAGAGGATATGTGAAGGGCCTGCAGGACCTTGAACTTATTTCAGTCGGTGTGGGGCCTTCAGGAACGCCAATCTATCTTCGCGATATAGCTTCTGTTCAGTTGGGACCTGAGATGAGACGAGGTATTGCTGATCTTGACGGCAAGGGCGAGGTCGCAGGCGGTATTGTTGTTGTCAGGTTTGGCGAGAATGTGCTTACGGTAATCGACCGTGTGAAAGAGAAGATTGAGAAGGATATCAAGCCGTCCCTGCCAAAGGGCGTCAAGATTGTCACCACGTATGACCGCTCTGACCTTATTCTCAGATCTATACATACGCTGAAAGACGAGATCATCAAGCTTTCGGTTGCGGTGAGTGTGGTCTGCATCGTCTTTCTCTTTCATCTGCCGAGTGCGCTTGTCGTGATCCTGACGCTTCCTGTTGCGATCATCATCTCCTTCATCTGCATGTACTACCTCGGTGTCACCTCGAACATCATGAGCTTGAGCGGCATTGCGATCGCTGTCGGAGCTATGGTTGACGCCTCGATCATCATGGTTGAGAATGCGCATAAGAAGCTGGAAGAGTGGGAGCATGAGGGCAGACCTGGCAGCAGAACTGATGTGATCATAGAGGCTTCCAAAGAGGTGGGCCCGTCGTTGTTCTTCTCGCTATTGGTGATTACGGTCGGCTTTTTCCCTGTGTTTACGCTCGAGGCCCAGGCTGGCAGGCTTTTTAAGCCTCTTGCCTATACCAAGACCTTTGCCATGCTCTTTTCAGCTTTCCTTGCAGTTACCCTGACGCCGGTCCTTATGACCATGTTCATCAGGGGGAAGATAAAGCCTGAGCACGATAATATAATCATCCGGTTCCTCGAAAAGATCTACAGACCAAGGGTGACGTTCTCTCTGAAGTATCCAAAGCTGGTCATTGTTATTGCACTTCTGCTCGTTGCTGCGACTGTTTACCCCTTGATGAAACTTGGCAAGGAGTTTATGCCTCCTCTTGACGAGGGCACGCTCTTTTATATGCCGACAACCGTTCCGGGTGCATCGGTTTCCGAGGTATCAAAGATCCTCAGGCTCCAGGATAGTCTGCTGATAAAGATCCCGGAGGTGGCGCAGGTCTTTGGCAAGGCCGGGAGGGCCGAGACCGCAACAGACCCTGCACCTCTTGAGATGTTCGAGACTGTCATAAATCTGAAGCCTGAATCCGAATGGCGGCCTGGAATGACAACTGAGAAGCTCAAGAACGAGCTTAACGACGCGCTCCAGATTCCGGGTGTTGCGAATTCATTTACCATGCCTATCAAGGCGAGGCTTGACATGCTTGCAACCGGCATCAGGACTCCTGTAGGCGTAAAGGTGCTTGGGCCAGACCTGGCAACGATCGAGAGGATTTCCATAGATATTGAGAATGCTGTGAAGGGAGTTGTTGGCACGAGGAGTGCGTATGCAGAACGTGTCATGACCGGCTATTTCCTCGATATTAAACCGAAGAGAACCGAGATCGCACGGTACGGGCTGTCCATAGATGATGTTCAGACCGTCATAGCAGCTGCCCTCGGCGGCATGAATCTGACTGTTACGGTTGAGGGCAGGGAGCGGTATCCTGTGCACGTCCGTTATGCACGGGAGCTTCAGAATGACATTGAAAAGCTCAAGAGGATATTTGTTCCCGTTTCATCCCGCTCTTCTGCATCTATGTCCAATCCCCAATCCCCATCCCCTGTCTCTATCGCCCATATACCCCTTGGAGAGATTGCGGATATTGCAATTGTACAGGGACCGACCTCGATCAAGAGCGAAGAGGGCCAGCTTGCCAACTATGTGTATATCGACTTTACAGGCCGCGATGTCGGCGGTTACGTTGAAGAAGCAAAGAAGAATGTTGAAAGGCAGGTGAAGCTTCCTGCAGGGTACAGCATCCAGTGGAGCGGAGAATATGAATATATGCTCAAGACGCAGGAGCGGCTCAAGACCGTCATCCCGCTTACGTTGTTTATTATTTTTGTTCTCATTTATCTGAATACGAAATCTACAGTTAAAACCACGATCATCCTGCTTGCGGTGCCGTTTTCCCTTGTTGGATCATTCTGGCTGCTCTATTTTCTGGGATATAATATGAGCATTGCGGTCTGGGTTGGTATGATCGCCCTAGCCGGACTTGATGCCGAAACAGGCGTTGTTATGCTTCTATACCTTGACCTTGCTTATGACAGATGGAAAAAGGAAGGCAGGATGAACACTGAGCAGGATCTCAGAGATGCTATAATGTTCGGCGCAGTCAAGAGAATAAGACCCAAGCTCATGACTGTCGGTGTCATTCTCGCAGGCCTTGTTCCTATCCTGTTCAGCCACGGCGCTGGCTCAGACATCATGAAACGTATTGCAGCGCCCATGGTCGGCGGCGTGATTACTTCCGAAATTCTTGAGCTTACGATCTATCCTGCCATCTATCTGATCTGGAAGGGAAGGAAGTTGAAAGCAACAGTGAGTCAAAAGTAGGAAGTAAGCAGCATGCAGTTTTCGACGGTATCCCTTCTTATTTGCCTTTTCTTTCAGTTACAATGAGCCATGAACGATGAATTGATCATCATTGGGGGTGGGCTCGCAGGTTCAGAGGCTGCGTGGCAGGCAGCGAAAAGGGGCGTTAAGGTTCGTCTGTATGAGATGCGGCCTGATAAGATGACCGAGGCACATGCCTCATCGAGCCTCGGAGAGCTCGTCTGTTCCAATTCACTGAGATCGAATGATCCGCAGAGTGCTCCCGGCCTTCTGAAAAAAGAGCTCTCGATTGCAGGATCGCTTATCATGGAGGCAGCAGAGGCAACAACAGTGCCTGCAGGTTCAGCCCTTGCGGTTGACAGAACTCTTTTTGCTGAATATATCACAAAGAAACTTTATGATGATCCGCATATTACGATCATCAGGGAAGAGGCCAGAGCACTTCCTGACGGGATTGCAGTTTTAGCAACAGGCCCGCTCACATCTCAATCCATGACAGATGCCTTATCCGGACTTACCGGTGAGGGGTATCTATACTTTTACGATGCTATTGCGCCGATCATCGATGCTGATTCCATAGACCGCACAAAGGTCTATGCCATGTCGCGGTATGGCAAAGGCGGCGATGACTATATCAACTGCCCCATGAGCAGGGAAGAGTATGAACACTTCTACCAGGAGATTATGGATGCCGAGAAGGTGAATCCGAAAGGCTTTGAAGAGAAGAAGGTATTCGAAGGCTGCATGCCGATCGAAGTGATGGCATCGCGGGGAGTTGATACCATGCGGTATGGGCCGATGAAGCCTGTTGGCCTGTCTGACCCAAAGACCGGAAAAGAACCTTATGCTGTTGTGCAGCTGAGAACTGAGAACAGGGAGACGACTGCCTATAATATGGTTGGATTCCAGACACGTTTGACCTGGTCTGAGCAGAAGAGGGTCTTTCGTCTGATTCCGGGACTTGAACATGCTGATTTCCTGAGGCACGGCAGCATTCACAGGAATACGTTTATCAATGCTCCGGCGCTACTCAATAAGGACCTTTCTTTTAAACAGCGCCCTGATCTCTTTCTTGCGGGCCAGATCACGGGTGTAGAGGGGTATATCGAATCAACTGCCATGGGTCTGATTGCCGGAGTTAACGCTGCGTTCAGAATGCTGGGGAAAACATCGCCCGGGGTTCCGTCCTTCTCTGCGCATGGAGCCTT
Organism: uncultured Nitrospiraceae bacterium; assembly: GCA_964506525.1. Taxonomy (GTDB): domain Bacteria; phylum Nitrospirota; class Thermodesulfovibrionia; order Thermodesulfovibrionales; family UBA6898; genus UBA6898. Next base: position 37,845 of record CAZDLA010000007.1, on the reverse strand, counting down.
GATCAGGCATATCACCGAATCAGAGAGTAAACATTTTCAGCCGAGCAATATCAATTTCGGCCTTTTCCCTGCACCTGAAGACCTGAAAAAAGTGAGAGATAAAAAGCTCAAAAGGGCAAGAACTGCTGAACTGGCTCTGGAGGCCTGGAAGGAATATGTCTTGCAGGTGCATACTGCATGAGAAAACTGATAGAACAATTTCTTCGGCACCTCGAGCTTGAGAGAGGCAGCTCTCTGCATACGCTCAGGGCATATAGAAAAGACCTTGAAGAATTTCACAATTATGCCGGTAAAGAAGCTGCTGATATTGAGATGATCGATGTCAGGGGGTTTGTTGCTCTTCAGATCCGAAACGGACTTTCAAAGACAACTGCCGGCAGGAGACTTGCGGCTGTCCGGTCATTTCTCAAATTCCTGACCAGAGAAGGATATCTGAAGTCTAATCCTGCGAAGCTTGTCACAACACCAAAAGCAGAAGAGCATCTTCCCGGTTTTCTTTCTGTGGACGATGTCTTTGCTCTCATCGAAAAGCCTGATACCATGGGCTTTATCAATTCCCGAGACAGGGCCATACTTGAACTGCTCTATTCGAGCGGGCTTCGTGTTGCCGAGGCAGCTGGTCTGAACCTGGAAGATATCAATACAAAAGAGGGACTGGTAAAGGTGAGAGGCAAGGGGAAGAAGGAGCGCATTGTACCCCTCGGGTCAAAAGCAGTGGAGGCCATCAAGACGTATATGGTCGAGAAGATATTGCTTAAAAAGAAGAACAAGGCCCTGTTTCTGAACAGGAGCGGATCGCCGCTTTCAGATCGAGGAATTCGGCGGATTGTTGTAAAGTATGCCCGCCTCATCGGCGTAAAAGGCCAGATCGGACCCCATACCATCCGTCATACGTTTGCTTCGCATCTGCTTCAGGCTGGCGCAGACCTCAGGGTCATACAGGAACTGCTCGGCCATGCGTCTCTGTCAACTACGCAGAAATATACCCATATCGACATTGCACATCTTATGGATATTTATGACAAGGCGCATCCGCTTTCCGCTGATGATAAATCATAAGCCATACGGCTTCGTAAAAAGTCCGTATGCTGCGTTGCGCTTGAAAACTTGTCACTGCGACGTATCTTTAGATACGCCTCATTCCTCATTTCTTGCGCGCCTTGCCTCCGGAGTTTTTATACAAATCCGCACTACTCACTGCTGAACCTGAAGCGTAATGAGGTTTTGGTATATAATTCCTTCGTCAGAACTATTCAAGAATAATAAGGAGTGATCATGTTCCATGCAACAACTATACTCTGCGTGAGGAAGAATGGAAGAGTTGCCATAGGCGGCGACGGACAGGTAACCCTCGGCAACACGGTAATGAAGCAGAATGCAAAGAAAATACGGCGGATGTACAACGATAGCGTTGTCGCAGGTTTTGCAGGCGCCACTGCAGATGCCTTCACGCTCTTTGAGAAGTTTGAGGGCAAGCTTGAGTCCTATCGCGGGAATATCACGCGGGCCGCAGTCGAACTGGCCAAGGACTGGAGAACGGACCGGATGCTGAGACGGCTTGAGGCTTTGTTGGTAATCGCTGACAGGGATCATACCTTTATCATTTCAGGCACAGGAGACGTAATCGAGCCTGAAGACGGCATTGCAGCGATCGGCTCAGGGGGAGCTTTTGCCCAGGCAGCGGCACGGGCATTATATGACAATACTGAACTGAATGCAGAGGAGATCATTAAAAAGGCAATGAAGATCGCGTCTGATATCTGCATCTACACGAACGACAATTTAGCGATAGAGGAGCTTGTCTGATATGGAGAGCCTTACACCAAAAAATATTGTTTCAGAACTTGATAAATATATCATAGGGCAGAATAAGGCGAAGAAGGCCGTTGCTATAGCCTTGAGGAACCGTTGGAGAAGACAGAGACTCTCGCCGGAACTTAAGGATGAGGTGCTTCCGAAGAATATTCTGATGATCGGCCCGACAGGTGTTGGAAAAACCGAGATCGCCCGGCGCATATCGCGCTTGGCAGCAGCCCCCTTTATCAAGGTTGAGGCATCCAAGTTTACTGAGGTTGGTTACGTAGGCAGGGATGTTGAGTCCATGATCAGGGACTTGGCAGAGATATCGGTCAGCATGGTTAAGAACGAACACCTTGAGAAGATACGCGAGAAAGCGCGGCAGTTTGCCGAGGAGAGACTCCTTGATCTGTTGCTGCCGGCACCGCGCTCTCTTCGTCTGCCTGAACAGGAAGAGGATGACAGAGAAAAGCAGAAAGAGACCCGGGAACGCCTTAGGGAGCAGCTGCAGAGCGGCAAGCTCGATTCCCGCTCTGTTGAAGTTGAGGTAAAGGAAAGATCGATGCCTTTTGGTGTGATCTCGAATATCGGGCTGGAAGACCTGGAGATGAACCTCAAGTCCATGTTAGGCAATCTCATGCCTGAAAAGGCAAAGCGGAAGAAGGTGAAGGTCCCTGAGGCATTTGTGCTGCTTGAACAGGAAGAGGCCAATAGGCTGATCGATATGGACAAGATCACTCAGGAGGCTGTGGAGCGAGTAGAACAGTCGGGTATTGTTTTTCTCGATGAAATCGACAAGATCGCAAGCAAGGGCAGCGGCCACGGGCCTGATGTATCCCGTGAGGGCGTACAGCGAGATCTGCTCCCCATAGTAGAAGGATCGACGGTGACGACAAAATACGGTCCGGTAAAGACAGAGCATATTCTTTTTGTTGCAGCTGGCGCATTTCATATAGCAAAGCCTTCTGATCTTATCCCGGAACTGCAGGGAAGATTTCCCATACGCGTTGAGCTTGAAGCTCTCGGCAAGGACGATTTCGTGCGGATATTGACTGAACCGAATAACGCTTTGGTAAAACAGTATGTAGCACTCCTTGCAACAGAGGATGTGACGATCGACTTTGCAAGGGATTCAATCGAAGAGATAGCGGAGATAGCAGCGCTGGTGAACGACAAGACAGAGAACATTGGCGCAAGACGGCTCCATACGATACTTGAGAAGCTCCTTGAAGATGTCTCCTTTGATGCCCCTGAGAAGAAGGGTTCAACTGTCCTGATCAACAGGGCTTATGTGCAGGATAAGCTTGGCGATATTGTGAAGGATGAGGACCTCAGCAGGTATATACTGTAAGGCGTGAAGTGTTAGACGTAAAGGGCGAGAGAAAGAAGAGAAGCGGCGGTTTGATACCGGCTGTTTTACATCTCACGGTTTACGTTTTACTTTTCACGGCCGTATCCTGTGCACCCACAAAATATGATGTCCAGCAGGGCAAGACCGCAAAGTTTTTTCTGGTCGCTTCCTGGTATGGCCCTGATTTTCAGGGGAAGCCGACCTCTTCAGGGGAAATATTCGACATGAATGCACTGACCTGTGCTCATAAGGAATATCCGTTCGGCACAAAGCTGAAAGTGACAAACACGTCAAACAACAAGTCTGTGGAATGCATTGTAAATGACCGGGGCCCGTTCATAAAGGGACGCGACATTGACCTTTCGTATGCTGCTGCAAAGCAGATCGATCTTGTCGGCCCGGGCATCGCTTCTGTGCAGATAGAAGTCCAGGGCAGGGACGCATCGTATATCAGAACCGTGAAAGTGCAGTCAACGGATAAGAGAGGACCCTTTGCGATCCAGGTCGGGGCCTTTTCCGAAAGCGTTAATGCAGTCAGACTTAAAGTCAGCCTGAGGCTCAAGTATGCGAATGCTTATATCCAGGAGGCGGAGGTCAAAGGTATTACCTGGTACCGCGTGAGGGTTGGGAACTTTGATCAGTTCAGCCAGGCCATGGAAGCTGCCCAACAATTAGGACAGGAAGGTTACCCTGCGCTTATTGTTAAAGCTGATTTGAAGATGTAATGCGGAGTAATCAGACTCATTTAGTTATTGCAGCGGCATTATATAACAGAGTATTCCATTTGATGATATGATAAGAACGATGCAAGTAAATCGTATAATCTGCCTGATATGTTTGTTTCTCTTCTTCGGAACTAATGCGCGCGCTGGGTTTGCTGGAAATGAGATACTTGAAATTGATATCAGCGATCCAAATTTATGGAATAAGATACAAACTGAATTATCAGAAGGGGTTCGTTCGGAACAGATAATAGGTTTTTTTGCCTTAGGAAAAGAACAGCTTGAATTTAGGGCGGTTAGGGAAGCGCCGAACGAGGAAAAGGCGGACGATTCTGAATGGCTGGCAAGTTCGAGAGGCGAACGGTTATTGATAGAGAAGAAAGCTCTAATTGGCTCAGAGGACATTTATGGCATTCAAATTAAGAAAAGAACTATTAGAGATAAAGCTCAATTTAATATCGTCCTTCACTTTAAATCGGAATCTTTCGACAAGGTCAGCGACGTGACAAGTCGTTTCATGAAGAAGCGCCTCGGGCTTGTCAGAGGCCAGTCTCTCATCGCTGCGCCGATAGTTCAAGAAGCCCTGAACAGATATTCAATAATAAGTCTGCATGATTTTAGTTCTGCTGATATTGACACATTCAAAAAGGGATTTCTTTTGATGGATCAAGCTGCTTTACAGGAGTGGAATAGAAGCACAATAGAATGGATAGAAAAGAAGTTGCAAAAGGAGCCCGATAATACAAAGCTTATGATTTGGCTTGCCAGAGAATATTTCGAAAATGATCCGAGGGGATGTGAAAAAGCTTTAGATATCATTGAAAAAACCATGTCCTCGGAACCTACGCAGGCGCCGATGGCACAACACTGCTATAAATTGCTTAGGCTGTATGATAGGGCTATAGCTTTTTACGATAAATTTCTTTGCAGAATTCAGAACAAAGAATATGAAGTTGATATTAGGAATTCGCTGGTGGAAATCTACGGACTGAAAGGGGAGTTGGCAAAGATGATAGATGAGATGGAAAAGAATCTACAGATTCTGAAAACCCATCAATTGCCATCATTTGATGATATTCCCGAAGGACCAGACAAAGAAGGATTTCTGAGAGAGATGCAGCGAATGAAAGAGCGGGCAATCAAGGGTATGGAAGCACTTATTGAGAAGGCCAAATCTGAATTACATGAGAAAGAGAAGCTCTCAAGATAAGTCGCAGTGAATTACTTGATATCGTCAAAAGTTGCCAGACTGGCCTCCACGGCTTTTATGGCATCGACAGCTGAACTTGTTATCCCGCCTGCATAGCCTGAACCTTCGCCTATCGGATACAGATTCTTAAGAGTCACAGATTCATAGTTTTCGCTGCGTGTTATTTTTACCGGCGAGGAAGTCCGGGTCTCTGCCCCTAATAATATCGCCTGATCTGAAACAAACAACGGATAATCTTTTTTCCACGTATGAAATGCGGCCAGGAGCGTCTCGCCTGCAAACTGTGGAAGAATTTCGCGCATATCAGCCGGTGTTGCCCCCATCTTAAAGGAATGGTCCTTCAGGCTGGCCGACGGCCTGCTGCAGAGAAAATCGATCACATTCTGGGCAGGGACCTTCCAACTACTGCCTCCCGCAGCAAAGGCCTTCTGTTCAATATTCTTCTGGAACTCAAACCCTGCCAGGGGATGGGCCGATCCATAGTCCTCTGTATGACAGGTCACAACAAGCGCTGAATTAGAGAACGGCGATGATCTCTGAGAGTAGCTCATGCCGTTTACAACCATCAGACCGTATTCAGAGGAAGCATTAACGATCTCGCCTCCTGGGCACATGCAGAAGGTGTACACTCCCCGGCGTATTTTGCGATCCGTGTACGTTAGGGAATACGTGGCGTTCCCTAAAACAGGGCAGTTCTTGTATTTTTTGCCGTATCTCATCAGGTTAATGATATCCGTTGGATGCTCTATGCGAACACCGACAGAAATGGGCTTCTGTTCGAGGGCAATGCCTTTGTCGAAGATCATCCCAAAGGTATCACGCGCGGAATTACCCAGCGCAAGATAGATCATTGAAGAACGATATTCGGCATCGCCATTTATTACGACGCCTGAGGCCTTGCTGTCAGCTATAAGCAGATCGGTCATCTTTGCACTGTAATGTATCTCGCCGCCTTTTCCGAGGATATGGTTCCTTATGTTGCGAACGATTTTACAGAGCATATCTGTTCCCAAGTGGGGCTTGCTGATATACCGTATCTCTTCAGGTGCACCGAATGTAATAAACGTATCCAGTACTTTGTTCGCATAATACGAATTCTTTATCCTTGCAAACAGCTTTCCGTCAGAGTATGAACCGGCTCCACCTTCGCCGAATTGGATGTTTGATTCTGGGTCCAGGATCCTTTCTTTAATAAACCTTTGAACATCAATTGAACGGTCCTCTATCTTTTTGCCGCGCTCAAATATGAGAGGCTTGATGCCATAGTCAATAAGCTCAAGAGCAGCGAACATGCCGGCAGGACCGAAACCTATGATGATGGGCCTCTCCGCGATCTTTTTTGATTTTCTCTTTGTTGTAATTGTGTGAGTAGAGAGGGGAAGGTTATTGCAGTTATCAAAGCTGTCAGGAACAGCTGCCACAATCGAAACTACATAGTAGAACTGGTTTTCATCGCTTGCATCAAGATGCTTGCTGAGTATCTTGACGCATCGTATGTTCTCTTCTAAAAGATTAAGCTTTTGCGAGGCGGCTTTAACATATTCATCCGGCCTGTCCTTTTCAACAGGTATCGGTAAATTGTCTATTATGAGTTCCAAAAAACCTCCGTTTAGTTTGTGCGAGTATGGCCCTAAAGCCTCACGTTGACATTATTATAGGATGCATCTTATTATTTATGATATTCAATTTAACGAGCTCTGACGTACAAATAATTATTGAGACAGGAGGATGCAGGGATGACCCCAAAAAAAGTTTTCTTTACGAAAGGGGTGGGTGTACATAAAGACAAACTATCATCCTTTGAGGTTGCACTAAGAAATGCCGGTATTGAGAAGTGCAATCTTGTATATGTATCAAGCATATTCCCGCCAGCCTGCAAGATCCTCACAAAGTCTGCTGGTCTCAAGCAGCTCGATCCGGGCCAGATCACGTATTGCGTGATGTCCCGCAACGAGACAAATGAACCGAACCGTCTTATTTCTGCAGCAATCGGTTTTGCCATGCCGACGGATTTCGCCAACTACGGTTATCTGTCTGAACATCATGCCTGCGGTGAAAAGGCGATCGTATCCGGCGAGTATGCTGAAGATCTCGCAGCCACCATGCTTGCGACAACGCTCGATATCCCTTTTGATCCGAACCAGGCGTGGGATGAGCGCAAGCAGTTTTACCGTGCAAGCGGTCATATCTTCAAGACAAAGCATTACTGCCAGTCTGCAGAGGGAAATAAGGACGGCCTCTGGACCACGGTCTTGGCGTCAGCGGTCTTCATCATAGACTGAAATGCCGGGCAAGTCTTACCCTCGTTTCTGCAGTCTGCCTGACCGTTACTCTGGTTATGATCAGGCTGCTGCAGTAATACTGCCGATACCCTTTGACAAAACCAGTACATGGCAAAAAGGTGCTGATAAAGGCCCTGCAGCAATCATTGAGGCTTCACGATATCTTGAACTCTACGATATAGAGACCAACAGCGAAGTTTTCAAAAAGGGCATTTTTACTGCGCGGCCTATCGATGCTACATCTTCCTCTTCCTTGATCAAAAAAGCTGATGCTGCAGTTTCAAGCTATCTTGATGATAATAAGCTTGTTGTGAGTCTTGGCGGGGATCACTCTGTTTCCATCGGTGTTCTCAAGGCATATGCGAGGCACTTTAAGGATCTGAGCATCCTGCATCTTGATGCCCACGCAGATTCTCGTGAGTCTTACGAGGGGAGTCCTTATAACCATGCCTGCGTGATAGCACGTGCACGGGAAGACACGAAGAATATCGTTTCTGCTGGCATCCGCAGTATGGATGCTTCGGAACGGCCGGGCATGAACAAAAAGAAGATCTTCTTTGCCCATGATATCCACGATTCTGACAAATGGATGCAGAATGCAGTCCGCACATTGACCGATACGGTTTATATCACCATAGACGTTGATGTCTTCGACCCCGGCATCATGCCGTCAACCGGGACTCCGGAGCCGGGCGGTTTAGGCTGGTATCAGGTAATGAAGCTTCTTGCTTCTGTTGCTAAATCAAAACGAATTGTCGGGTTTGATGTTGTTGAGCTTTGTCCGTCAAAGGCCAAAGCCCCTGATTTTCTCTCAGCTAAACTGATCTACACGCTCTTAAGCTATATCTACGCGAAGCGATAACAACCGGTCTCTGATCACGACTGTCTGTTACGGTAATCCCTGTAACCGAATTTCTTTACCACCTCTATTTTACCTCCCTTCCTGAGCACAGCAATATTCGGAAGATTGATACCGTTAAAGGTGGTGTTCTTCACAATGCTGTATAAGGCCATGTCAGTAAAGATGAGCTTATCTCCTCTTTGTAACGGCTTATCAAAAGAATAATCACCGATGACGTCCCCTGCAAGACAGCTCGGTCCTGCAAGCCTGTACCGGTATTTCTTTTCATTCTTTTTGCCTGATCCTATGATGTGTGGCCGGTAAGGCATAAGCATCACATCCGGCATATGCGTTTCTGCGGAGGTATCCATAATCGCGATCTCCACCTTGTTTTTCACAATATCCAGAACTGTTGATATCATTACACCTGCATCGTACACGCTGGCTTCTCCTGGTTCGAGATACACCTGAACTCCGTATTTTGCCTTGAAGGTGTTTATGAGATTGATCAGTAGCTCTCTGTCGTAATCATCCCGTGTTATATGGTGACCGCCTCCGAAATTCACCCATTTCAGACCCTTGAGGTAGTGCCTGTAGAGCTTTTCGAACGATTTCAATATCCTTTCGAGCACGTCTGAATTTTGCTGACACATAGCATGAAAGTGCAGGCCATCTACCATGGCACTGTAACGGGGGAATTCCTTTTTGAATATGGAGTGGACAATTCCCAATCTAGAAAATGATGCACAGGGGTTGTAAATCTCCGTTTCAACCTCAGAGTATCCGGGATTTATTCTCAACCCGATCTCAAGGCCGCTTTTCTTTACAGTCTTTCCGTATTTCTGAAGCTGATAGAATGAATTGAATATGATGGAGTCTGAATACTTTAGGATAGCATTGAACTCAGATTCACGGTATGCCGCACTGAACGTATGCACTTCCTTTTTGAATTCTTCACGGCCAAGCCTTGCTTCATTAAGGCCGCTCGCGCAGACTCCGTCAAGATATCTGGACATCATGGGGAAAGTGGCAAAAGAGGCATAGGCCTTTAATGCGTGAAAGACCTTGCAGCCTGTGCGTTCTTTCACCTGCTGCATGACTTTCATATTTGCTTCTATCAGGGATTCGTCAAGAAGGTAAACCGGGGTTTCTATGGGCCCTTTTGCTATCTTGATGAATTTATCGATCTCTTTTTTCTTCATCGGCCGGCGTTAGATCTTATCAGGCATCCCCGCATGCTCAACTACCTGCCAGGGGAGACCGTGTGTGTTCAATTCCTCCATGAACTTGTCCGGATCCAACTGCTCTACATTGAATACACCAGCTCCCTGCCAGACCCCGGTGAGAACCATCATTGCTCCGATCATTGCAGGGACTCCGGTCGTGTAAGCAATTGCCTGTGTGCCGGTTTCCTGAAATGCCTCTTCATGGTCGCAGATATTGTAGATATAGCGGGTAAGCGTTTTCCCGTCCTTCTTTCCGGTCATGATATTGCCGATAACGGTCTTCCCGGTATATTTTGTTCCAAGAGAAGCCGGCTCAGGAAGCAGAGCCTTAAGAAACTTTATCGGCACAACCTTCTGTCCCTGATACTCCACTTCATCTATCCTGGTCATACCTACGTTTTGAAGCACTCTGAGGTGGTTGAGATAATTTTCTGAGAAGGTCATCCAGAACCTGGCCCTTTTCAGTCCGTGAATATTCTGGGCCAGAGACTCAAGTTCTTCATGATACAGAAGATAACTTTCCTGCGGGCCAGCCACAGGATAATCAAAGCTGAAATGCACGCTCTCCTTTTCGATTATTGCAGGAGTTTCGATCCATTTCCCATTGTCCCAGTGTCGAACAACCTGTGTTACTTCGCGGATATTTATCTCAGGATTAAAGTTTGTTGCAAAGGCATGGCCGTGGCTTCCGGCATTGCAGTCCAGTATGTCCAGATAATTGATCTCATCAAAGAGGTGCTTCTGGGCATAAGCGGAAAATATATTCGTTACGCCTGGATCAAAACCTGAGCCAAGCACTGCCATTAAACCCTTCTGCCTGAATTTCTCCTGATATGCCCATTGCCAGCTGTATTCAAAGTGGGCCACATCCAGCGGTTCATAATTGGCAGTATCAATATAGTGCACACCCGTCTCAAGGCAGGCATCCATAATATGAAGGTCCTGATACGGAAGCGCAAGATTAAGGACAACATCCGGCTGATAGGTTTTGATCAAAGCAACCAGTTCCGGCACATTGTCAGCGTCCACCTGTGCAGTTTGAATTTGTCGGTTGTATTGCTGCTTGACTGCATCTCTAATCGCATCACACTTGGAGAGTGTTCTGCTTGCAACCATTATGTCCCTGAAAACGTCAGGAACCTGTGCGCACTTGTGCGCTGCAACGGTCGCAACACCGCCAGCCCCGATGATCATTATTCTGCCATTGCTCATGGTATTTTTCATAAACACACTCCTGTATATTTGCAGTATCCGTTATTATACTCAAGACGTTCCAGTTTATCGACGCCAAGGCTGCCTGTTATTTGGCATTATCTCTTTTGGCTATCGCAGCTTTTCCATTATCTCCTGTTCAAATAATCCCTTTTTTGTGTAAAATCCTTCTATGAAACGTTATGAGGATGTTATTGATTTTCACGGTCATTCCTGCCCGGGCCTTGCTCTTGGTTACCGGGTCTCCCAGACGGCGCTGAAAGAATTGAAAAATCGGGCAGAGGATGAGGAGATCGTTGCTATTGTTGAGAATAATTCCTGTGCTGTCGATGCTGTCCAGGTGATGACAGGATGCACCTTTGGGAAGGGTAACCTCATATTCAGGGACTATGGCAAGCATGTGTACACCTTTGTCAGGAGACCCTCGGGCAAGAGCATCAGAATATCGGTTCTATGGGAAAAGCCTGCAGAGACAGCAGAGGAAAAAAAGTATTGGGATACGTATGCAAAAGGCGACAGATCAAAGAAAACACTTGAGTTTGTGCATTCACGGAAAGCGGCAAGAACACGGCAGATCCTTGATGCAAGTGATGATGAGCTTTTCGCGGTAATAAAAGGGAAGACCGCTCTGCCGCCTGAGGCAAAGATCTATGAGAGCATAAAGTGCGCGGTCTGCAAAGAAAAGGTCGCTGAGCCAAAGGCACGGTCTCTCGACGGACTCAAGCTTTGCGTTCCCTGTTCTGAACAGAAAGGAAAGAAGAGATGAAAGAGATCATAGAGAAGGCAGAAGTGCTTATCGATGCACTGCCGTTCATTAGAAATTTTTATGGCAAGACATTTGTCATCAAATATGGCGGTGCAGCTCAGACAAAAGACGAGCTTAAGGAGTCTTTTGCCAAGGACGTTGCCATGCTCAATTTCATTGGGATCAGGATCGTGATCGTTCACGGCGGAGGCCCCAAAATATCTGCGACTATGGAGAAGATGGGGAAAAAACCTTCTTTTGTTCATGGACAGCGGGTAACTGATCAGGAGACCATGGACATCGTCGAAATGGTTCTTGGCGGACTGGTGAACAAGGAGATCGTGTCTCTCATAAACAGGCATGGCGGCCGGGCAGTCGGTCTGAGCGGCAAAGATGGAGGTCTGATCACAGCGCAGAAGAAGATCATCAAGAAAGTAACTCCTGAGACAGGCGTGAGCGAGATCGTAGACCTCGGCCTTGTGGGTGAGGTTACCCGGATTGACCCTGCGATCCTCGACGGTCTTGAGAAGAGCGGCTTCATCCCTGTCATCGCTCCCATAGGCGTGGGACCTAAGGGCCAGACGTTGAATATCAATGCAGATTATGTTGCCTCTGCTGTTGCCGCGGCGCTTAAGGCCGAGAAACTGATCCTTCTGACTGATGTTGCCGGACTTCTCGATAGAAAAGGGAAGGTCATCTCTACCCTGAAAAAAGGACAGATACCGGGACTGATAAAAGACGGAACCATAACCGGCGGCATGCTGCCTAAAGTTCAGGCCTGCACTCATGCGCTGAATGAAGGCGCAGGCAAGACCCATATTGTTGACGGAAGGATCCCCCACTGTCTCCTGCTTGAGATCTTCACAAAAGAGGGCATTGGCACAGAAATTCTCGATGCCTGATGCAATGAGTGATTCAGGTATGATGAAGACAAAAAAGAATATCGTGATCGTTGGAGACAGGGTTCTGATTGATCTTGATGACAAGATGGACAGGACGTCATCCGGACTCTATCTACCGGCCACGGTAAAAGAAAAAGAGAAGGTGCATGGCGGATACGTGGTCAAGGTAGGGCCCGGATATCCTGTACATGACCCCAATAGCTCTGATGAACCCTGGATAGCAAAGAAACGACAGGATCTGAAATATATCCCTCTTCAGGCAACAGAAGGCGATTATGCCATCTTTCTCCGGGAGTCTGCAGTGGAGATCGAGTTTGAAGGCAAGAAATACGTTATCGTGCCCCACTCCTCAATCCTTGCCCTTATCCGCACAGAACTGGTCAACGAATGATCGAGATACTCCTTGTTATTGCCATTTTGGGAATCATTGCGCTGTCAGTTATGAGTTTTCAGCTCTTGAAGCGCGACTCATCATTGCTCTGGGATCAGGCAAAGATAAAGATCGATGGCATTGAAAGGAACCAGGAGCGGCTCGAACGGACAGTTAAGGAAGAGATCAGCCGGAACAGGGAAGAGGCAGGCAACTCTTCGCGCAATTTGAGGGAGGAGATGATGAACTCCCTAAAAAGCTTTAATGATTCGCTGCTGAACCAGATGCAGAAGATATCCAGCCTGCAGAACGAACAGTTCGGTACATTTACTCAGCAGCTCAATACCCTGACACAGTCAAATGAACAGCGCCTTGAGAAGATGCGTTTGACCGTGGAAGAGAAACTTAAATCGCTTCAGGAGGACAATTCTCAGAAGCTCGAGAAGATGCGTCAGACGGTTGATGAAAAGCTCCACGCCACGCTGGAGAAGAGGCTTGGCGAATCCTTTAAACTGGTAAGCGAACGGCTTGAACTGGTGCATAAGGGGCTCGGTGAGATGCAGAGTCTTGCTGTTGGTGTTGGAGATCTCAAAAAGGTGCTTTCAAATGTTAAGACGCGGGGAATTCTGGGTGAGTTCCAGCTTGGCAGCATCCTGGAGCAGATCCTTGCGCCCGAGCAGTATGCAAAAAATGTGGCGACAAAGAAAGGGAGCAGGGAGAATGTCGAATTTGCGATCATATTACCTGGCAGGGATGACAACGGGGCTGTTGTTTATCTCCCTGTAGATTCAAAGTTTCCGGTAGAAAATTATCATACTCTCCTGGAGGCCTATGAGCATGGTGATCATGCTGCCATAGAGGAGTCATCCAAACAGCTTGAAGCAACGATCAAGAAATGCGCAAAAGATATCAGGGACAAGTATCTCGACCCTCCAAACACCACTGACTTCGGTATTATGTTCCTGCCGTTCGAAGGACTGTATGCTGAGGTGGTGAAGAGAACCGGATTGTTCGAAACGCTCCAGCGCGACTATAAGGTTATCATTACCGGTCCTACTACGCTTGCCGCAATACTGAACAGTCTTCAGATGGGTTTTAGAACCCTTGCTATAGAGAAGAGATCGAGTGAGGTCTGGACACTCTTAAGCGCGGTGAAAACGGATTTTGGCAAATTCGGCGATATTCTCGAGAAAACCCAGAAGAAACTTCAGGAGGCAAGCCACACCATCGACGATGCTGCCAGAAAATCGCGCAGCATCGAGCGAAAGCTTAAAGATGTGCAGGCTCTTCCTGTTGCAGAGATTCCGACCCTTCTCGTAGATTCTGACGAGCAGTAGCGCATAGATCCTATGGCAAAGAAGAAGTCTCTCCTTACGAAGCTTATCGGGTTATCTTTTCTTCTCCTTGCGGCCTTTGTCGCCTTCCAGTTCATCTATCCTGATGTATCAAAGCTGAAGAAAGAGAATCCGAACAAGAGTGCTTTTATGGAATATCGCGAGGCTGAATGGGCACGGGATGGCAAAAAATACAAGATCAGGCAGGTCTGGGTGCCCTATGGTGCCATATCTCCCTATCTGATCAAGGCAGTGTTGATCGGTGAGGATGACAAGTTCTGGCAGCATGAGGGCTTTGACTATGAAGCGATGCAGAAGGCCATTGAGAAGGATATCAAGGCAAAGAAGTTCAAGCTCGGCGGCAGCACGATCAGCCAGCAGTTAGCAAAGAACCTTTATCTTTCGCCGTCCAAAAATCCTGTCAGAAAGATCAGGGAAGCGATTATCACCTGGCGCATGGAACGTGCTTTGACAAAGAAGAGACTCCTTGAGCTTTATCTTAATGTGGCAGAGTGGGGTGATGCAGGTATATTTGGCATTGAGGCTGCCTCCCGACACTATTACGGAAAGTCCGCTTCTGCGCTTGGCCCGGAAGAAGCGAGCAGACTTGCTGCTGTGCTGCCTAACCCCAGAAAGTTCAATCCGCTGGGCAGTTCCCGGTATGTAGTAAACCGGTCTGGGCTGATCTACAATATCATGGTTAGACGCGGCATTGTTGTTCCTGAATTGGAGGAAGTTGAGGTGAATAATCCTGCTGGATTAGAGGAAAAGGGAGCGTTACCTCTGGCGCCTGTCGAGGGGACAAAGCCAACAGCGCAGTAATTTCTATCAAAATTTCTATAAAAAAGCTTGTCCTTTTGAGTAGAATAAGGTCAATGAAGATTAAGGTCGAACATAAGGTGATTATAGTCTCACTGTTGGGCGGGATATCTCTCTGGTTTGTGGATTCTGTTCTCGATTATATCTTTTCTCCCGGTGAGTCTTTTTTTAAAATATTTTTAACTGATATCAACCCGCATGAGCTCTATACCAGGATCTTTTTCTTTATATCATTCATAATCCTGGGACTTTTCGTGTCGCGACTGGTCGGGAGACTGAAGAGGGTCGAAGACGAAAAAGAAAGCTTCATTATGGCCGTTGCCAACTCGAACAATGGCATTGCCCTTACTGATGAGGATGATAAATACGTATTTGTAAATGACGCGTATGCAGAACTACATGGATACGCCCCGCAAGAACTTATTGGCAAGACCTGTCTTGATCTTATCCCTCCTGGAATGGTTCCGCAGTCCCGCCATGTGCTGGACAGCATCCTGCGCAACCCCGATTCCGGCGTATTTAACAGCGAGATCATTGCAATGCGCAAAGATGGCAGCACGCTGCCGATCGAGATTCGTGCAAAGTCATTCTGGGATGATTCAGGCAGCTATCAGGGACATACCTGTATAGTCCATGACATATCAGAGGAGAGGAAGACAAAGGAAAAACTCGAACAGAATGCACGGTTCCTCAGCACTATTTTTGACAGCATCAGAGACCCCTTCATGATTCTGGACAGTGACTATAAGATCGTCAAGGCAAATCAGGCATACTCTGACCTGAAGAATATCTTGCTTGAGGATCTCATCGACGAAAAGTGCTATGCAGCGACCAGGAAACAGGACTCTGTATGCGATGACTGCATCGTTGCGAAGACTTTTAAGTCAGGTGATCCGTCTGCCAAAGAGAAGAAGATCGTGACAGGGTCTGGAGTACAAGAATGGCTCGAAATATATACCTATCCTATCCTGAATCAGGCAGATGTTGTAACGCACGTGATTGAATATGTGAGAAATATTACCGACAGGAAAAGGGCTGAGGAGGAGAGTCAACGTTTCATAAAGAAACTCGAGACGCTTTCTTCTGAGGACAGCCTTACCGGTCTTCAGAACAGGAGAATGATCTTTGAGCGGATCCAGCATGAGATCGAGCGCGTGCGGAGATACAAGGCTGAACTGGCGCTCATCTTTTGCGATCTCGACTACTTTAAGGATATCAACGACACGTATGGCCACAAAGCAGGCGATGAGGTGCTCAAGACGATAGCTGATATCCTGAGGAGATCGGTCAGAACATCTGATGTCATCGGAAGATACGGCGGAGATGAGTTTCTGATAGTGCTTCCCCAGACATCGCTCAAAGGTGCTCAGGAGCTTGCGGAGCGCATCCGTGTTGCTGTGCAGGACACAAGGTTTGAAATGACTGATGGCAAAAGCGTTGGTACCACCATGAGCATCGGCGTTGCTTTTTATGATGGAACAGAAACTGACGTTGATACGCTGATCAGCCGCATTGATACAGCGCTGTATGTCTCAAAACGATCAGGCAAAAACCAGGTTTATTCGCTCACCTGACCCTGTCTGCCAGCCAGCCAATCCCTGCCAAAGGGTGAGAGTTCTCGAAGTTCCCTGATAATATTCGGCATGACCTCAAGCACTGTATCGATATCTTTGTCTGAATTGTACCGGCTCAAAGAGAACCGTATCGAGCCATGGACAGCACTATAAGGAACGCCCATTGCCCTCAGGACATGCGATGGTTCAAGGGATCCTGAGGTGCAGGCAGATCCGGAAGAGGCGCAGATGCCAAATTCATTAAGCCGCAGCAGAATAGCTTCGCCTTCGATATATTCAAAACTGATGTTCGTTGTGTTCGGCAGGCGGCTGGTAATGTCCCCGTTCACTCGTACATGAGAACAGGAATTAAGCAGTCCCTGTTCAAGGCGATCCCGAAGTCTGGAGAGATAGGAGATCTCTTCTGCAAGATTCTTTCGGGCAAGATCAGCTGCTTTTCCTAGCCCGATAATTGATGCGACATTCTCAGTGCCTGCACGCCTGCCTTGCTCCTGATGCCCGCCGATGATAAAGGGATAGAAGGGGGTGCCCTTTCTCACATAGAGCGCCCCGATTCCTTTGGCTGCATGGAGCTTATGACCTGAGATGGCAAGCATATTTATGGGCGTTTTCTTTACATCAATAGGTATCTTGCCGGCTGCCTGTACCGCATCAGTGTGAAAAAGGACGCCTCGCTCATGAAGGCGAGATGCTATCGTTTCAACAGGAAAGATGACGCCGGTCTCATTGTTGGCAAACATTATCGACACGATAACCGTATCATCATCAACAGCCTCATCAATGGCAGCAGGGTCAAGCTGTCCAAGCGTATCGACCGGCAGATACGTGGTCCTGAATCCCTTTCTCCCGAGATGATGACAGAAGTTAATTACAGCAGGATGCTCAACGTTCGACGTTATCAGATGTTTTTTGTCAGGGAATGCCTCAACAGCGCTCATGAGTGCTGAGTTGTCGCTTTCCGTGCCGCAGCTGGTGAAGATGATCTCTTGAGGTTCGGCGTTGATGAGTGCAGCAACCTGTGCCCGGGCGTCTTCGATCTTGTGCCTTACCTGCCCGCCAAAGGTATGCATGCTTGACGGGTTGCCATAAAACTCTGTCAGATAGGGCATCATAGCTTCAAGGACTTCAGGAGCCGGCATGGTTGTGGCATTGTTGTCGAGATATATGGTGCTCATCTGCTTTCTTTAATAGAGATAGTGAGGAGGATCTTCTCTATTTCAGGCTTGCACTCGCCGCATCCGCCTCCTGCTTTGGTGAAGTTCGTGATCTCGTCAACGGTCGTGAGATGGTTCTCCATTGCGATGCGCCGAATCTTCTCTTCTGTTACATCAAAACATCTGCAGACAACTTTTCCAGCATCTGTTTTCTGTACGGGTACTCCGCGATAGTTTGCTATGGCAGCCTCAAGCGCTTCCCGTCCCATGACCGAGCAGTGCATCTTCTGGGCAGGCAACCCGCCGAGAAAGTCGGCAATATCCTGATTGGTTATGGACAATGCCTGATCCAGAGTCTTTCCCTTGATCAGTTCCGTAAGGGCTGATGAGCTTGCGATTGCACTGGCACAGCCAAAGGTCTGAAACTTAGCATCCATGATCTTCTCGGTTTCTTTGTCTATTCTGAGATAGAGCTTAAGTGCATCGCCGCAGACAATACTGCCGGTTTCACCAATTGCGTCAGCATTCTCGATCTCGCCGACATTTTTCGGATGCAGAAAGGCCTCTTTGACTTTTTCAGTATAGTCCCACATAGCTACATGTTTGCACAGCAGGATGTCGATGTCAATGTGATAAAAAGACTTTCAGAACTCATTAAAATAAGTCTAAGCAGGCCTAAGGCAAGTAAAGAAGAGACTTTTGCTGTGCAGACTACTTTTCGGGCTTGCCACGAAGCATACCGATATATTTATTGATCGGATTGTCTCTCTTGAGAAATGGCACAGGCGGTTTTTTTCGCGATCCGAGTTTCTTCATTTCCCATTGGATATCAGTATTCTCCGGGTCGTTCTTCAGGCCCTGCTGAAATGCCTTGATTGCTTCAGCCTTGCGTTCTGCCTTGAGGTATGCCCTTCCCAAATTCAGGTAAAAAACTGGATAGAAGAACTCGCTTCCAAAGGGCATCGAGATATCCAGAGCCTTTATGGCATTCTCGCAGATTACAATGCCATCCTTGGTATTGTTCTCCACAATTGCGATGAGACAGCCGTAGTAAGAGAGAAGAAAGGCGTCTGTGGGATAACTCTCAAGGCCTTCTCGAAGGATATCGAGAGCCTGCCTGCCTTTTCCCCGTCGTAATAGTTGCTGGACTTCCGAGAAGTATTCGGCCTTGAGCTTCTGTTTCTTTGACTGATCAGCGATAAATCCGGCGATAACGGACTTGTGATGCTTTTCCATCAGGTCAGCTATCCGCTCATCACGATCTTTGACTTTGAGGAGATGGGCATAGTCAGATTTTCTGGAAGCAATGATCTCGCCCTTCAGAAAGACATTCGTAATGATCTTGCAGGATTTCCTGCCCATGTCCTCGGTCTGGACATGATAGGTCACATTGTCCACTGATATATTGCTGCTGAACTCGTGAGCATGCCTTGATGTGATGGCGATTTTTATCTTGTCTGTCATGGTTTCATTCTATCAAAGAAAGTCTAAAAAAAAGCCACATATTCATCATTATTTGTTCAGATAACCTTCAATGACGAAATCATCTCCAACTTGTCGGCAGATAGATTTTGTCAGCGCGTGAGCATGCTGGAGAGTTCTGAAGGTTCCCCCCCCCACCGCAGGGAATGATTTTTCTCCTCCGATGATCTTCGGGGCTATATAAAACATGACTTTATCCACGATCCCGGCCTCAAGGCAGGATGATGCAAGGGAAGAGCCGCCCTCGATAAGAACCGAGACAATCCCTTCAGCGGACAGTTGCTGCATGAGCCACTGCAGATCAACTCTGCTGCCGCTATGTTCAATAACTGAAGCACCCCCTGTCTGAAGCTGCTTCTGCTTTTTCTTCGATGACCTGTTGCTACAAACCAGGATTGTTCTGGGCGGACAGTTCAGCACGGTTGCATCGGGTTTAATCTCAAGATTAGGGTCGAGGATGATGCGTACCGGGCTCTTCATTCTGCCAATCCTGCAGGTAAGCTGAGGATCATCTGTCTTCACTGTGCCTATGGCTGTCAGGAGAGCATCCACCTTTCCCCTCAGTCTATGCACTTCTTTGCGGGCCTTTTCACCGGTTATCCATTTGGATTCCCCATCAGGCGTTGCGATCTTGCCGTCAAGGGTCATTGCGACCTTAAGAATTACGAAGGGGAGATGACGGGTAATATGTTTGATGTAGAATTCATTTAAATGCCGGGCTTGCTCCTCGAAGATACCTGAAACGACCTCAATACCTGCTTTTCGGAGTTCTTCGATCCCTTTTCCCGATACTTTTGGGTTGGGGTCCTTTATGGCGATAACCACCTTTTTTATCTTTGATTCGATGATTTTCTTAGTGCAGGGCGGGGTCCTCTTATCTTTATGGCAGCAGGGTTCCAGACTGACATAGAGCGTTGAACCTGCTGCAGCCGCTCCGGCCTTTTCTATTGCAACGACCTCGGCGTGTGCAGTGCCTGCCTTCTTGTGGTACCCCTCGGCAATGACCCTGTCGTGCTTCACAAGCAGTGCTCCGACCATGGGATTCGGGCTTGTCATGCCCGCTGCCCGCCGTGCAAGAGCCAGTGTACGTCTTATATAGACCTCATCTGTCATCGGTTTTAGCTTACCATAAAGTTCTTTTCAGGGAACAGGCCGGAATTGGGTGCCTGCGGAGAAAAGAACTGAAGAAATGTCATGAAATTATGATATAATTTTGCTGGAGGAAGAATGAATACAATTATATTGGCTGTTTTGGCTGTTGTTGTAGCGATTCTCGCGCTGGTAATGATCCCTCTGCTTCTTGAACTGAGGCGAACCGTGGCTGCATTGCGCCAGACGACCGAGGAAAAGGTGAACCCGGCAATTCAGGAACTCCAGGAAACACTCAGAAGTGTCCGGCAGATAACAGACAATGTGACTGTTATAACCGATGATGCTAAGCAGTTTTCCCATGCTGTCCAGCAGATCGGCAGCAAGATCAATGCGGTAAATACGATCGTGGACAGTGTGACTTCATCAATGACCTTACAGACCTTAAGCCTGAACGCAGGCATAAGGGCCGCTTTATCATACTTTATTGCCAATATACGCAGAAAAGGAGACAGATCATGAAAGACGAAGGTTTTGGTTCAGGTTCAGTGCTGTTAGCATTTCTTCTGGGAGGGGTTGTAGGCGCAGGCATGGCATTGCTCGTTGCACCTCAGTCCGGAGAAGAGACCCGCAGGAAGATAAAAGAATTAGCCGATGATATCAAGGAAAAGACGAACGAGTATATCAACGAGGCCAAAGATAAGGCGACCGCAGTTGCTGATGAAAGCAGGGGCTACTATGATGAGAAGAAGTCCCTGATCAAGGCTGCCATTGATGCCGGGAAAGACGCATACGAGAAGGAAAAAGAGAAGTTCGCAAAGGGATAAGATGCATGAGCTTTCGATCGCTCAGAATGTTCTTGAGATCGTTTCTGAGCAGTGCATTAAAAGCGGGCACACAAAGATAGATTTGGTTAATCTCCGGATAGGAAGGGCGTCAGGGATCATGCCTGACGCCCTCATTTTTGCGTTTGACGCGATCAAGCCTGATTCGATCGCCAGGGATGCTCTGCTAAACATTGAAGAGGTACCTGTAACAGGGCTTTGTAATGACTGCTCAAACAGTTTTATCGTTCAGCAGGAATATATTCTGAACTGTCCGGTCTGTAATGGCAGCTCGTTTCAGATAACTTCAGGCAGGGAAATGGATATCATAGACATGGAGGTCTCATAAACGTGAAAGTCAAGGTCGTAACCAGAATACTTGAGGCGAATGAACGGATAGCGCGTGAAAACCGCAGGCTTTTTGATAATGCTGCTTTGTATGTCATCAACCTTATGAGCGGGCCGGGAGCTGGCAAAACATCGATCCTCGAAAAGACCCTGACCCTGAACACCGGACTGAGGATCGGCGTTATCGAGGGGGACATTGCAGGCAGCGACGATGCTGAGCGTATTGAAAAGCATGGTGCTCCGGTTGTCCAGATCAATACCGGAGGCGCCTGTCATCTTGACGCCAATATGATTTATGAGGTGCTTACCGACCTGCCGCTTCAGGATCTTGATCTGCTCTTCATAGAGAATGTCGGGAACCTTGTCTGCCCTGCTGAATTCAAAGTAGGCGAGGATATTAAGGTAATGGTCTTAAGTATTGCCGAGGGCCACGACAAGCCGCTCAAGTATCCTCTGATGTTCCAGGAGTCATCTGCTCTTCTTCTCAATAAAATCGATCTTGCTCCGTATCTTGATGTTGATATCAACAAGATAAAGAGAGACGCATTGTCCCTTAACCCGAATCTGAAGATATTCGAAGTCTCCTGCAAGACAGGTGAAGGCCTTTCTGCATGGACTGACTGGCTCAAGGAGAAAGCGCTGAGAAGCTGATCAGCAGGCTGCCTATGCCTGACCGGAAAGACTGTCTTACCATAGCCATTCAGGGGATCGTTCAGGGCGTCGGCTTCAGACCCTTTGTGTATAATCTTGCCTCTGAGCTGAATATCACCGGTTTTGTCTCCAATACCTCTGAAGGAGTAGTTATTACTGTAGAGGGTGATAATCTTTCCCGTTTTATCGAAAGGCTCCGGCTGGAAGCTCCTCCTCTTTCACGTATCATGAAGATGGATATTGTTCCTGCGGAGGCAGGTGGTTTTGCCGAATTCCTGATCATGAAAAGTTCTGAGGCAGGCTGTTTTACGCTCATATCCCCTGATATAGCGGTATGCGATGCCTGCTGTAGAGAGCTGTTTGATTGCAGCGACAGACGGTACCTCTATCCCTTTATCAACTGCACGAACTGTGGACCCCGGTATTCGATCATAATGGCTGTGCCCTATGACCGCAAAAATACGACCATGCAGGGCTTTGTCCTGTGTGAGCAGTGCTCTTCTGAATACCATAGTCCCAAGGACAGAAGATACCATGCCCAGCCAATTGCCTGCCCTGTATGCGGGCCCGAGGTGACTCTTCTCGACCGCAGAGGTGTAAGGATAGGGTCTGGAGAGCCGATCAAAGAGGCAATTATGCTCCTGAAGCAGGGAAAGATCATTGCAGTCAAGGGACTCGGAGGGTTTCATATTGCCTGTGATGCATTGAATAAAGATGCTGTAACACGGCTTCGGACAGAAAAGAGAAAAAACAACAAGCCCTTTGCGCTTATGGCCCCTGATATAGAATCGATCAGGATGCATTGCGTTGTATCAACAGCTGAAGAAGAGCTCCTCTGTTCTGCTCAGAGGCCCATTGTCCTTCTCAGGAAGAAAGAAGGGATTACCTTGCCTCTTGCTGCGTCACCCGGTAATGCCAGCCTGGGGTTCATGCTGCCTAACACGCCTCTGCATCATCTTCTTTTTCAATATCCTTTAACTCATGACCCATCACGCATCACGCATCACTGTTTTGATGCCCTTGTGATGACAAGCGGCAATATTAGCGAGGAGCCGATCATCATTTCCAATGAGGAGGCTGTTGATAAGCTTTCAGGGATTGCAGATGCCTTTCTTGTTCATAACAGGGATATTTTTATGCGCGTTGATGATTCTGTGATGCGGGTAAAGGAAAAGACTGCAGGAGTCAGGCGTTCAGGAGAGAGCACTGCCATATCGTTACCGCATACGCCTGACGCTATACCGTGTTTTATTCGTCGTTCACGCGGATATGTTCCCGAGCCAATACCTCTTATGACAGATGGCCTTGATCTTTTGGGATGCGGGGCGGATATGAAAAACACCTTTGCGCTGCTGAGGGGTAATTATGCGATCGTGAGCCAGCACATGGGTGATATGGAGAACTATGAGACGATCCGTTTTTTTGAGGAGACCCTTGAAAATCTGAAAACAGTGTATAGGGCAGAACCAGTTGCCGTGGTTCATGACCTTCATCCTGGTTATTTCTCTACGAACTGGGCCCTTGCATATGCGGAAAAACAGGGTCTGAAACCGATCGCGATTCAGCATCATTATGCCCATATTGGCTCTGTCATGGCTGAGCACGGACTGACCGAAAAGATCATCGGCGTTGCCTTTGACGGAAATGGATATGGGGATGACGGTTCGCTCTGGGGAGGCGAGTTCCTTATTGCCGACTCCAGGGGCTTCACCCGCGTTGCTCACCTGAAGCAGATAGCGCTTCCCGGAGGTGAGCAGGCAGTGAAGGAGCCCTGGCGGATAGCGTTAAGCTATGTAAAGGATGCTTTTGGCAGCGATCTGATGCAGTTCCTTGGCCCCACCGGATTTATCGAAAAATATGGAGAAAAAAAGATCGCTGACATTCTTCAGATCGCTGACAAGAGAAAGTTCTCTCCTCTCTCATCTGGAGCCGGAAGACTTTTTGATGCCATATCAGCGCTCATCGGAATCTGCGATCAGAATACCTTTGAAGGAGAGGCCTCCATAGCACTGGAATCGTTGGCGATGAAGTGTATTGACGACGACTACCCTGTAGACATTCATCTTGATCAATACATAGAAATTGATTTTGCGCATACCGTTATCAGCATTGTCGATGATCTGATCAGAAATGTCGAGCGGTCTATCATTTCAGCGAAATTTCACAATACGGTGGCGATGGCAATCATCAGGGTTGTCCTAAAGCTTTCTTTAATGAATAATATAAAGAGCGTGGCCCTGAGCGGCGGCGTTTTCCAGAATCATTATTTGACCAAGAAGGTTGCTGACGGTCTGCAGGCAGAAGGTTTGGCTGTATATGTGAATGAAAAAGTTCCCTGCAATGATGCAGGCATCTCATTAGGTCAGGTATTTCTGGCCAGGGAAATGATGAAAGCAGAAGGACGCTCATGAATCAGACCATTGAAGCGATAAAGGAACTGATGGGTTCTATCGGCCGGCCGATTAAACTGATGGAAGTCTGCGGTACACACACGGTTGCCATATTCAGGCACGGCATTCGGGATCTGCTGCCAAAGGAGATAAAGCTGCTGAGCGGACCGGGCTGCCCTGTCTGCGTTACGTCTATCAGGGATGTGGATACGGTCATCGAAATCTCCAGGCAGCCTGATGCGATCGTAACAACTTTTGGTGACATGATGCGTGTGCCAGGAAACAAGCTATCCCTTTTCCAGGCAAAGGCAGAGGGAGGAGATATCAGGATGGTGTATTCACCGCTTGATGCGCTGAAACTTGCAGAAAAAACACCGGGCAGGAATGTGGTCTTCTTTGCAACAGGATTTGAGACAACATCGCCCCTTGTAGCCGGTACTCTTGCTGAGGCCGAATCAAAGGGTGTCCCAAATTTCTTTATCTACTCTGTACATAAGACTGTTCCGCCGGCCCTGCAGGCCCTGCTGAGCGCACCAGAGGTGCAGATAGACGGTTTTATCCTTCCAGGGCATGTCAGCACGATCATTGGGCTGAAGCCGTATGCGTTTCTTGCTGCTGAATATCGCAAGCCCTCTGTGGTGACCGGCTTTGACGCTATGGATATTCTCAACGGCGTGCTGATGCTTCTTCAGCAGATAGCCGGCAACAGGGCAGCAGTAGAAAACGAATATGCCAAGGTTGTGAAAGAGGAAGGAAACCCAAGGGCAGTTGCTCTGCTGTATGAGTTCTTTGAGCCTGAAGACGCATACTGGAGAGGTATCGGCATGCTGCCGGGCAGCGGTCTGAGATTGAAGGAAAAGTATAGCCATCGGGACGTTATGAAGAAATATGCCATCAGTGTCTCTGACGGACAGGAACCAAAGACCTGTTCGTGCGGCGAAGTGCTGAAGGGCATAAAGATACCGACTGACTGCGCTCTCTTTGGGAAGGCATGCACTCCTGACAAACCTGTAGGCGCCTGTATGGTAAGCACAGAAGGAAGCTGCGCAGCGTACTATAAATATGCCGGCATGGTGTATTAGCATGATTCATCGCATGGAAAGCGGAGAATAGGGTGGATAGGATTCAACTGAGTCATGGAGGGGGAGGACGGCTGATGCATCAGCTTGTGAGGGATTATTTTGTTCCCTCTTTTCATCTGCAGACTCTCAATGATTCTGCTGTTGTGGATGGTATGCCTGTTGGAAAAATAGCACTTACGACCGACTCCTATGTCATATCGCCCTATTTTTTCCCTGGTGGCGACATCGGTATTCTCTCTGTCTGCGGAACGGTTAATGATCTTTCGATGGCAGGCGCACGGCCCCTCTATCTTACGACCGGGTTTATCCTTGAAGAGGGTATGCCCATAGAGGATTTGAAGAAGATCCTTGCGTCCATGAAGGCTGTTGCTGACGAGATTGGGGTAAAAATCGTGGCAGGCGACACCAAGGTTGTTGAAAAAGGCAAGGGAGACGGCATTTATATCAACACCGCAGGCGTAGGTATCGTTGATGAAGGCATAGATCTTTCCCCTCAGAGGATCATGCCGGGTGACAAGATCATTCTGAGCGGCTCTATCGGAAATCATGGCATGGCAGTCATGGCAGAGAGAAACGGTATCAGCTTTGAGCCCCCAATCCTAAGTGACGTCTGCGCACTGAACTCCCTGGTCGAGACCATGCTCGCAACTACCAGAGAGATCCGGGTTCTCCGTGATCCGACCCGAGGAGGCATTGCTACAACGCTCAAGGAGTTTGCAGCTGACTCTGACAGGTGTATGATGGTACATGAAGATGCTGTCCAGGTTCGGCCTGGCGTGCGAGGTGCATGCGATCTCCTTGGTCTTGACCCCTTGTATGTGGCTAATGAAGGGATTCTTCTTGCGGTTGTTGCTCCGCATGCGGCTGATGATCTTGTCCGGGTGATGAAAAAGACAAAGGAAGGCGCAGAGGCAGCAGTGATCGGTGAGGTGGCTGAGCAGCCCAAGCAGATGGTGCTTTTCAGGACAAAGATAGGCGGTACCAGGATCATTGATATGCTCACCGGCGAACAGTTGCCGAGGATCTGTTGAGATTGCGATGAAAAATTCTGCCAGGATGTTTTTTATGTTGGTCTGTGCGGTCGTTGCCCTGACTGCCTGCTCGCGTTCTGTTGCAACGGTTAATGGAAAAAAAATCAGTAAAGAAACGTTCACCGTTCATCTCAAAGAGAGGGTCGAGGAGCTAAAGCGGCAGAATCTCTCATTTGATGAGAAGAGCCTGAGGGAGACGATCATCCAGGAACTGATCAATGAGCGCATTTCATTGGACGAAGCTGCGGTGAGGAATATTGTCGTGCGTGATGAAGACGTGAATCGCGACATAGAGACCATGAAGAAGCGCGTCGGCGATGAACAGTTTCTGAGGTCTCTTCAGGACAAAAATATATCTCTTGATCAGTTTAGACAGAGAACCAGAAACAGGCTGATACATACAAAGTTCATCGAGAGCTTTGCACAGAGCAGTACGGTAACTGATGAGGAAACAGCCGCTTATTACCGGAACAGTCAGACGCCGTTCATCAGGCCTGCCAAGGTGCTGATGAGGATCGCCGAGTTTAAGGGAGAAGATGATGCAAAGACAGCTGCCTTTGAACTAAAGAAGAACAAGCAGGACTTTGATGATTATATGAAGAAGCTTGCCGGAGCCGGTAAGGCCGTGGTGAGCGATTATGGTTGGGTCACCCCGGACTTTTTTTCTCCTGCCATAGCGGTTTCCCTAAAGGGTCTCAGGGAAGGTCAGCATGGAGGACCCTATAAAGGGCAGAGGGGATTCTTCCTTGCGAAAGTAAAAGAACGGCAGGCAGAGGGCGTTTCTTCCTATGAAGAGATGCAGGGGACCATCAGGAATATCCTGCTTCAGCAGAAGCGCTCAGATGCTTACCTGCAATGGATGGAACAGAAGCGCGGGGCATCGAAGATCGTTATTACGATGAAGTAAAGTGTCATTGGAGGGTGCTATGGCAGAAAATGAAAAGGTTGTTCTGAAGTTTCTCGACGGCACGATCATCAAAGGATATATCAGAGATTTTTCTGAGAAGTCCGATGAACTGATCCTTCAGGAAATTGGCTCTGACGTTGTTCGGCGGCTGAAAAGCGATCATCTGAAGGCGATTTTCTTTGTGAAGAGCTTTGAAGGCAATCACCAGTATAATGAAAAGAAGACTTATGGCATTCGGAAACCGCACGGCCACAGAACGTTCATCAAATTCATTGACGGCGAAGACCTGGTGGGATTCCTGGAAGGCGAAGTGCCCTGGGATAAGGGTTTTTTCCTGAGTCATCATACCATCAACAATCTCAAGGGCTTTTTTTTAATGCCTGCAGATGAGGGCTCGAACAATATCAGGGTTTTCATCTTTGTCCATGCAGTAAAAGATGCGACGGTAGTTCCCTAAGAGGAGGAAGAAGAGATACGATGATACTCGGCATAAATATTGACCATATTGCAACACTTCGTCAGGCACGCAGGGGGGTTGAACCTGATCCTGTTATGGCAGCCACCCTTGCCATACTTGGCGGTGCAGACGGCATAACGCTTCATCTGCGTGAAGATCGCCGCCATGTCAATGACCGCGATCTTGACATGCTCAAGGGATTTGTCACCGTTGAACTTAATCTTGAGATGGCCGGCACTGAAGAGATGGTCCGCATTGCATCGAAGAAGCTTCCTGATCTTGTGACCCTGGTTCCGGAGAAGAGACTGGAGCTTACGACCGAAGGAGGCCTGAATCTGAAGGCTGGCCGAAACTCGCTCAAAAAAAGTGTCAAAAGACTTAAGGACAAGGGTATCAAAACCAGCCTCTTTATCAACCCATCGCTGGAAGATGTTGACCTGTCAAAGGATATCGGCGCAGATATGGTCGAGATCCATACCGGTAACTTTGCCAATGCCAGGGGGGATGGTCAGGAGCAAGAGCTTGCAAAAGTTGTCAGATCCATCGCCCATGCGGCAGATATAGGCCTCAAGGTGAATGTGGGTCATGGACTGAATTATCAGAATGTCACCAGGATCTCTGAAATAGAGGGAATTAGGGGACTGTATATCGGTCACAGCATCATTTCACGGGCGGTATTTGTTGGTATGGAAAAGGCTGTCAGGGATATGAAAGAACTGGTAATCATGTCCTGCCCAATGCAGTAATGGGCATGAATTGACGTGATCTACGGCACCGGCATAGATATCGTAAAGACGCAGCGAATCCGCGAGGCTGTGGAACGCTGGGAAGATAAGTTTCTTGAACGTGTTTTTACGCGGGACGAAATAGATTATGCATACAAGAAAAAGGATCCCATCTTGTCATTGTCGGTCCGCTTTGCTGCCAAGGAAGCATTTATTAAAGCCCTTTCTCCTGATCAAAATGTTCCCCTTATTGATATCGAAGTGCGTAATCAGAATAACGGCAGACCAGTGCTTGAACTGCACGGCAAGACCGGAGAGTTTTTGAAAGAGAAGAAGATTCAGGCAATTCATCTGAGTCTCAGCCATGAAAAGGACTACGGCGTGGCCTGTGTTGTGATCGAGGGTGAGAGATGAAGGTTGTTACCGCAGAGGAGATGCGGAATATTGACCGTGTCACGATCGAAAAATACGGCATTCCCGGCACGGTGCTCATGGAAAGGGCAGGCCTTGCTGTTGCAGAGAAGGTAAGAGCTTTTTTTGATAAAAAGAAGGTGATTGTGCTTGCTGGAGGTGGCAACAATGGAGGCGACGGCATTGCTGTGGCCCGGAATCTGCATAACTGGGGATGGCATGTCAGGGTGCTCCTGATGCTCAGGGAAGACAAACTGAGTCCTGACTGTCTTTCACAGTACCGCATGGCTAAGCATTCAGGCGTTTCCATCGAGTTCAGAAAAGGAATCACGGAAAAGGACCTACATGGCTCCCTTGTGATTGATGCGCTTCTCGGCACAGGCATCAACAAGGATGTCACTTCTTTTATGGCTGATGTGATCAGGTTCCTGAATGCTGCTGATGTGCGGGTGATTGCTGTTGATATCCCTTCAGGCATTTCATCTGACACCGCCCAGGTCATGGGAGCTGCAGTGCAGGCAGATCATACGGTGACCTTTGGACTTCTAAAGATAGGACATATCCTTTACCCCGGCGCGCAATATTCCGGCCAGCTTCATGTTGTTGATATCGGTTTTCCGGAGGAGCTCCTCTCTGCCGATAGTCTTGGTTTCGAGACTATCGATAAGAAGACAGTTTCTCTCCTTATTCCGGAACGGCCTGGATATTCCCACAAAGGCGACTATGGCCACGTTTTGGTCATAGCAGGCTCGCAGGGAAAAACAGGAGCCGCGCTCATGACAGCCAAAGCCTGCCTTCGCACAGGCGCTGGGCTGGTCACGATCGGCGTTCCGGAGACGCTCGTTGATATCATTCAGTCCCGTGTAACTGAGGAGATGGTGCTGCCGCTTCCGGACTCAGGAAAAGGAACATTTTCTGCAAAGGCCTATGATCAGATACGGGATTTTCTTGATCTGCGTGCAGATGTCCTTGCTATAGGCCCAGGAATTACTGCAGATGAAAATACTTCGGAACTTCTGAAGAGAATTCTCGAAACCGTGACCGTGCCCATGGTTCTCGACGCTGACGCTATTAATGTCATTGCAGGGCGAAAGGATCTGCTAAAGAAGGTGAAGGCACCGGTCATTCTCACTCCCCATGCAGGCGAGATGGCACGACTCCTCACGTCTGCTCTTGGCAATACCCTGCAAGACAGGAACAGGAAAGAACGTGTCCTGGAGATAGAGCATAACAGGATTAATCTGGTCCATACGACAGCAAGGGAAACAGGAGCGTATTTCGTGTTGAAGGGTGCGCCGACCATTGTTGCAGATCCTGAGGGCAGGATATTCATCAACACTACGGGCAACCCGGGTATGGCAACTGCAGGATCAGGCGATGTTTTGACCGGCATGATATCCGGCCTGCTTGGGCAAGGCCTGCATCCGGTTGACGCATGCAGGCTTGCGGTCTATCTGCATGGCATGGCAGGTGATGCAGCAGCTCAAACACAGGGCATGCATTCGCTCATTGCATCAGATATCATTGAGTCGATTCCGCGAGCATTCCTTTCTCTTCGTGCATAACATCATTATCCCTGGCAATATGAAGGCGGTTGCCTCTGCCTGCTTTACTGGTAAAGATCCTGGAGCTGATCTGGAGAGCATAGCAGAACATTACAGGACAACAAAGGATCGTATATATCTACCGATCCAGAAACATACAGATAAGGTCATGGTTATTGGATCATCACTTGAGCCGGTGATTGCAGATGCTGTCATCACAAAACAGAAGGGACTCTTTATCGGTGTGCAGGTTGCCGACTGTGTGCCCATACTGCTCTGCGATCCCGAGAAGCAGGTCGTAGGTGCTGTTCATGCAGGTTGGCGCGGCACTGCTCAGGCGATACTGAAAAAGACCATACAGACCTTTTGTGAAAGATTCTTCAGCAATCCTGCAGATATCCTGGTTGCAATAGGCCCTTCTATAAGGCAGTGCTGCTATGAAGTGGACGGCGAAGTAATCAGGGCAGTTTCCCTCGCCACAGGGAACGGCGACTTTTATGTAACCAGTGGTGAGAAGTTCCATCTTGACCTCGCTGCTGCCAATCAGTTCCAGGCTTTAACGATGGGTGTGGCCGAAGGCAACGTATGGATATCTGATGACTGCACATTCTGCAATCCTGAGAAGTTCTTCTCCTATCGTTTCGGCAAGGGATCAGCAGGGAGGCAGGCGGGGTTCATAGGTATCATCTGACCTATGGGCGCCTGTCTGAGGACATACTTGTTACTGTGAATCACAGTAGCTCGCAGAAGCTGCGTTGCATGAATGGGTATTGTGGAAGTCTCGGCGGCGGTAGCGTTTTGTAAAATCTTCTCCTCTGTGCAGGCAGGTGCAAACTCCAAAGTGATTGAAATAGCATTAAACTATCCTGTATCATATCCGCAATCTGCAGTGATTCTGACGTTTGGAGGTAAGAGGACATTAACGTACGATTAAGCGATGGAAGTGAGAGAAATTTCAGCGAAATTTCTGATCTGCAAAAACATCTCGCGAAAGCAAAAGCCTTAGCGGTCAAGATCAACGGACACCTTTCAGACCTCAGTTCCCTCAAGGAGATCAAGGATAGCGATATTGTCGAGGCAATTACCTTTGATTCCGATGAGGGTAAGGATATCTATCGCCACAGCACATCCCATGTCATGGCCCATGCGGTCAAAAAACTCTTCCCGCAGACAAAAGTAGCCATAGGACCCTCCATTGCTGACGGATTTTATTATGACTTTGATATTGACCGGACCTTTACTCCTGATGATCTGATCGCTATCGAGAAAGAGATGGAGTCGATCATAAAGAAGGACTCGCCTTTTGTTCGACGTGAGATGTCAAAGGATGAGGCGATAAGTCTGTTCGGGAAGACGGGCGATATCTACAAGGTAGAACTTCTTCAGAACATTGAAGCCGAGACTGTCACAATTTATGATGAGGACGGTTTTATGGATCTCTGCAGGGGCCCCCATCTGCCGTCGACCGGCAAGATAGTTGCGGTAAAGCTCCTGAGTATAGCCGGCGCTTACTGGAGGGGCGACGAAAAGAACAAGATGCTCCAGCGGATATATGGAACGGCATTCAATAATCCGAAGGATCTGAAGAAATATCTCGACTTTCTTGAAGAGGTGAAGAAACGAGATCACAGGCGCCTCGGCAAGGAACTGGATCTGTTCAGCATCAATGAAGATGTCGGCCCTGGCCTTATCCTCTGGCATCCGAATGGAGCGATCATCCGGAAAACGATCGAGGATTTTTGGCGTGACGAGCATCTGAAGACAGGATATAAACTTCTGTACAGTCCGCATATCGCACGTCTTGACGTATGGAAGACAAGCGGCCATCTCGATTTCTATAATGAGAATATGTTTGCGCCTATGGAAGTGGAGGGCACGCCGTATGAGCTGAAGCCCATGAACTGTCCTTTCCATATCTATATCTACAAGAATTCCCTCAGGAGTTATCGTGATTTCCCGATACGCTATGCCGAACTTGGAACCGTATACCGTTTTGAGCGATCCGGTGTGCTCCATGGGCTGCTGCGCGTCCGCGGCTTTACGCAGGACGATGCGCATATTTTCACCCGCGAGGATCAGATAGAGGCCGAGATCCTGCAGGTCCTGGATTTTATTCTTTTCATCCTGCGCACCTTTGGATTCGAGCAGTTTGAAACCTATCTGTCGACCCGTCCTGAAAAATATGTCGGCAGTGACGAGCACTGGGAGAAGTCAACCGCAGCCCTTGAGGATGCCCTTAAAGCAAAAGGTCTCAATTACAGTATTGATTATGGAGGCGGTGCATTTTACGGGCCCAAAATCGATATTAAGGTGAAGGACTCGCTCGGCAGGGCATGGCAGTGCAGCACGATCCAGGTTGATTTCAACCTGCCTGAACGATTCGATATGACTTACCGCGGTTCTGACGGAAAAGAGCATAGGCCGATAATGGTACACAGGGCGCTGATGGGTTCGCTTGAACGTTTTTTCGGCGTCCTGGTCGAACATTATGCCGGCGCTTTTCCTCTCTGGCTGGCGCCGTTGCAGGTGTCGGTGCTTACCATTTCAGAGAAACACGCGGAATATGCTGAAAAGATTTCAGCCGCTCTGATTCAAAAAGGCATTCGTGCAGAGCTTGATGCTGACAGTGAAAAGATCGGGAATAAGATCAGGAAAAGCACGGTAAAAAAAGTTCCGTATGCGATTGTTATCGGCGATAAAGAGATGGAGCAGGGCTTATTAAGCTTAAGGAAGCGCAATGGGGAGAATGTTGGCCCCTTTGCGATCGATGAACTTATATCTTTTCTTTGCGAAGAGATCAACCTCAGGAGGTGAAAACATCAGTAACAGGGACGTTGGCAAAAACATCAGAGTAAATGAGCAGATCAGGGCAAAAGAGATCAGGGTTATTGACAGCGACGGCGGCCAGCTTGGCGTAATGACAGTCCGCGAAGCCCTTCATGTTGCCGAGCAGAGAGAGCTTGACCTTGTTGAGGTGTCGCCAACGGCTGCCCCTCCGGTATGCAAGATCCTTGATTTCGGCAAATACAAATACCAGCTCCATAAGAAGCATACTCAGAAAAAGACCATTGACCTCAAAGAAGTGAAGGTCAGGCCCCAGATCGACGAGCACGATCTTCAGCTCAAGATCAGAAATATCAACCGCTTCATTGAAGAAGGCGACAAGGCCAAGGTAGTTATGTATTTCAGAGGACGCGAGATTATCCGCCCTGAATTAGGCATGAAGGTCTTTGATAAGATCATACAGAGCCTTACCGGTAAGTATCAGATCGAGACGAATCCCAGACTTGAGGGCAATCACATAACCATGGTTGTCGCGCCGAAATCATAGCAATTTCTGAGTGACAAAATAAATCCTTTTGGGGTATAATACCCACTCTTGTTCAGGAGCAGGATAGGAATGTCTGCAGATGAACAGGAATATTTTTATTGGAGGAAACGATGCCAAAGATGAAGACGCACAAAGGTGCAGCCAAGCGGTTCAAGCTTACCGGTAGCGGCAAGGTCAAGCGGGCCAAAGGTTTCACAAGCCATCTGCTTACCAGCAAGACGGCGAAAAGGAAGCGCAGTCTCAGACAGTCAACGGTCGTTAACAAGACTGATGAGAGAAACATCAAGACCCTTTTACCCTACGGGTAAGGCATGAGATTAGCGGGCTGTGACTGAACGCCCGACGCGAGCAATATAGAATCAGGAGGATAGGAAGATGCCCAGAGCAAAAAGTGGTACAAAGAATACAAGAAGGAGAAAGAAACTCCTTTCGCAGGCCAAGGGATACTACGGCGCGAAAAGTCGCCTCTTCAAGGCGGCAAGAGAGACCGTTGATAAGGCCCTTCAATATGCATATCGTGACAGGAAGGCAAAGAAGCGTGAGTTCAGAGCCCTTTGGATTATCAGGATCAGTGCTGCAGTGCGCGCTCTTGGATTGAACTACAGCCAGTTTATGAATGGTCTCAAAAAGGCAGATATTACACTTGACAGAAAAGCTCTTGCCAATCTTGCATACCATGATCCGAAGGCATTCAGTGAAATTGCAGAGGCCGCTAAGGCAAAGCTTGCATCATAGCCGGCTGTGGATGATCTGCTCCCCCTAAAACAATCATTTCTGGCCGAGATCGATACGGTTTCGGAGATAGCAGAACTTCAGCAACTCAAGGCAAAATATACAGGACGGAAAGGGCTGGTAACAGCCCAGATGAAGGCCCTTTCCTCTGTCCCTCCAGATCAAAAGCCTGCATTCGGCAAGGCAGTCAATGAATTGAGAGACTTTGTCGAGCAGACTCTCGATCAAAAAGAAACATTCTTCAGGGACGCTGAAAAACAGAAACGTCTTCTGTCCGAAAAAATCGACATCACGCTCCCCGGTAATCCCTGCTTATTTGGAAAAACTCATCCGCTGAACAAGGTTCTCGATGAGATTAAGGATATCTTTCTTCCCATGGGCTTTAGTATTCAGGAAGGCCCGGAGATTGAACTGGACTACTATAATTTTGAAGCGCTTAACATGCCGAAACACCATCCGGCGCGTGACATGCAGGACACATTCTATGTTTCTGATGATGTGGTGCTCAGAACCCATACCTCTCCTGTGCAGGTGAGAGTTATGGAAAAGAAGAAACCGCCCCTTAAGATCATTGCCCCTGGCAAGGTGTACCGCTGCGATGCAGACGTATCACATACACCGATGTTTCACCAGGTCGAAGGCCTGATGGTGGACACTGACATATCGTTCAGTGACCTGAAGGGTGTACTGGGACTTTTTATCCACAGTTTCTTTGGCGAGGGCACGCCGGTAAGATTCAGGCCAAGCTACTTCCCCTTTACTGAGCCAAGTGCAGAAGTAGATATCGGCTGCATATTCTGTGCAGGTAAGGGCTGTAGAGTCTGCAA
Organism: uncultured Nitrospiraceae bacterium; assembly: GCA_964506525.1. GTDB lineage: Bacteria > Nitrospirota > Thermodesulfovibrionia > Thermodesulfovibrionales > UBA6898 > UBA6898. Next base: position 2,475 of record CAZDLA010000007.1, on the reverse strand, counting down.
GACAACCGGATGGCTTGAGGTGATGGGCTGCGGCATGGTGAACCCCCGAGTGTTCGAAATGTCAGGGTATGCTCCGGACGAATTTACCGGTTTTGCCTTTGGTATGGGCGTCGAGAGACTTACCATGCTGAAATACGCCATAGATGACATACGTCTTTTTTACGAAAATGACCTTCGGTTTTTGCGGCAATTCTGACAGGCGGGAATAATTATGCGCGTATCACTTGATTGGATAAAGGAATTTGTTGATGCAACGGCATCTCCCGAGGATGTTGCCCATCAATTAACCATGGCCGGCCTTGAGATTGAAGGCATGGAAAAGATCGGCAGCGATGTTGTGATGGAGGTGAATGTTACACCGAACAGGCCTGACTGCCTGAATGTCTTTGGGCTTGCACGTGAGGTTGCAGCCTTATACAGCCTGCCGCTGAAATTCCCCAGGGCTGAGATACCATCGAATCTTCAGCCTTCTGATATTCAGATAGTCATCGATGATCCTGACCTCTGCCCCAGATATACGGGAAGATCAATAGTCGGCGTGACGATCAAGGACTCTCCTGAATGGTTGAAAGAGAGACTTGAAAAATGCGGTATACGGTCGATCAACAATGTTGTCGATATAACGAACTACGTTATGCTCGAACTTGGCCATCCGCTCCATGCATTCGATACAGCAAAAATAGCAGGCAGAAAGATCAGAGTCGCAAGGGCAGGCAATCACCAGAACATGACAACGCTTGACAGTATAGAGCGGAAAATGCCTGAGGAGACACTGCTCATTTGGGATGCTGCATCGCCTGTGGCAGTTGCCGGCATCATGGGAGGCGAGGGGTCATCTGTTACGGAATCAACAAGGGATATTTTTCTCGAAAGCGCGTACTTTACTCCGGCGTCGATAAGGAAATCGTCAAAAATACTTGGTCTCAGGAGCGAGTCATCATACCGTTTTGAGCGGGGAACTGACAGGGTTTTTCTTGAGGCAGCATTGAACAGGGCAGCGCTTCTGATTGCGGAGCTTGCTGATGGCCGCATCTGCAATATCGTTGACAATTATCCCGTTCCCTATACGCCGCCATCGATAACCGTCTCTTTTCACCGAATTAATGCGCTCATCGGTATTGCCATTGATAAAGAACAGGTAATTGCCCTCCTTAATGCGATCGGTATCATGACAGAGGATAGAGGTGAAGAGCTTGTTGCGTGGCCGCCGTCCTTCAGAGCCGATATCATTGATCCGGTGGATATTATTGAAGAGGTCGTGCGTTGTTACGGCTATGACCGCGTTCCTGCAAGGCCTCCGCGGGCAACGCTTTCTGATGGTATGCTGAACACTACGGAACGAACGATTCATATAATTCGTGAGTCAATTCGGAAAAGTGGCTTTAATGAGGTTGTCAATTTCAGTTTCATGAACGTCGCTGATCTTGATGTCCTGTCTATTGAATCGCACGTGCATGAGCAGAGACGAAAGCATGTGACACTGAGAAACCCTCTCAGGCAGGAGGAGTGTCTTATGAGGACAACTCTTTTGCCTGCATTGATCAATAACTTCGTATATAACGTGTCTCGGGGAATCAGGGATGTCAGGCTTTTTGAGGTATCTCGTGTATTTATTGATTGGGGAAAACAACTGCCCACAGAAGGGTTGAAATTGGCCGGTCTTTTTTTTCAGGATATGCAGCCCTCTGTATGGAAGAACTCGGTTCCTTCATTCTTTCATGTTAAAGGTGTTCTTGAAGCTTTGTTTGATGAAATACGGCTTAAGAAGTATTCATTTGTTCCCTGTCAGGAGGTTTTCCTTCACAGTGGGAAATCTGCTGATATCTGTGTAGGCAATGTAAAGATCGGGTATGTAGGCGAGATAGGGCCTCAGATCATAGAAAAACTGCCCCTTAAGATTCAGAAGCCGCAGGTCGTTGTATTTGAAATCGACCTGGATCATATGCTGCCGCTTTTGGAACAGAAAATTGTCTATCATCAGATCCCGAGATATCCTTCAATTGACCGTGATGTGGCTCTTATTATGGATGATCAAATTGCTGCCAGCGAAGTTGTAGACTTATTTACGAATTATCCGTCTGAGATCATTGAGCATGCGGAACTGTTCGATCATTACAAAGGCAAGAACCTGCCGCCGGAAAAGAAGAGTCTCGGCATTCGGGTGACCTATAGAAGCAAAGACCGTACTCTTGCTGAGGGCGAGGTCGAGCCTATCCATCTTGCACTCGTTGCGCATGTTACTGAAAAAACAGGAGCAAAATTGCGCGGCACTGACTGATCAGGATTTGATCTTATAGCCTGCCTTGGTAATAGCTGCTTCAATATCTGTTTTGCTTATTTGAGCGTCGTTATAACTCAATTCTGCCTTGCCAACTTCTACGTGCAGGCTATTAATTCCCGGCAGGGCCTCAATGGCCTTTTTTACTCTCATCGCACAATGCATGCAGGACATGCCATCAATCTGTATTATTGCTT
>CAZDLA010000006.1:0-126137 GCA_964506525.1 uncultured Nitrospiraceae bacterium | reverse complement strand
ACGCACGCCAGGTATAATCATCGTCCTCAAATCCAAATTTACCGAAGGAAGCATCTATATTGCCAATTTTATCAATTACAGACCTGCAAATAAACATGCAAAAACCGACAAGGCGATGTGTCGGAGTCATCTGGCCGCGGTGTTCAGCAGAGAACTGCATAGCAAAAGCATCCAGACCATGAAGATCCTTATAGGGAACAGATGGAACGATCTGAGCGCCTGATACGTAGTTTGATCGTGGCCCCATAATACCTATCAAAGGATCTTTCTTTGTATATTCGATGAAAGTCGTCAGCCATTTTGGGGTAACAATAGTATCATTATCAAGTAAAACAACATAATCACCGGTTGCGCGTGAGAGCGCCCTGGCACGGGCAGGCGGGCAACCGATATTTTCAGGGCTCTCAATGAGGATAATATCTTTTTGCGCACGAAGGTATTTCCTCGATCCATCAGTCGATGCATTATCAAACACAATAAGCTCGTGTGGCTCAGGTGTATGCCTACGAATAGACTCCAGGCAAGCCCGGATAAGTTCAATACCATTACAGTTAAGAATGACAATTGAAACCAAGGGAATATTTGCTTTTTCTCCCGTCGGACTTATAAATTGAATTGCAACCTCCTGGTGGCAGGAATACGGCGTAAAATTCTCAAATGGTTTGAGGTCAATTTTTAGCCCTTTTGCAAACTCATCTGCCAACTGATCAGGTGAGTAATTGTTATGGGCTCCGGATTTATTATTGAACACAACCTGCACCTTGTTGATCGGATTGCAAAAGGTCACAGATGTTTCAAAACACAAAAGCGACGATCTTTTCGCAGCGAACATCGTTTTCGTGGCATCCATCTGGGCTTCAAGCGTATTCGGATTTCTGAAATCTAGCTGCTGCAATAGAGGCAGGATATCGGACGTTCGATAGAGCGAACTTGAAAGTTCCAGCGGATATCCAAAATCATAGTCAGCAGCAGTCCACGGAAATTTCTGAATCCCACGGGCCTGCGAACGAAACTCTGGAAGTGCTTGCTGCTTGTCCAGCATATAACAATATGTCGTATTTTTCCCCAGTCGCAGAGAAAATCCGAGCGCATCCTGATTATGACTCAGACTCTCCTCGGCATCAACAAGAGAAAAATCACGGATGAATATATTGTCGTCGACAAGATACAGGACATATTTGTATCGTGAGATTAACGATATCACTTCCTGTCTGAAATCACCCTCGCGCAAGAATGTGACAGCAGCAAATTGCGATTTCAGTTCGCGGTATTGATCCTCGTGCCGAGAATCAGACGTTGTATAAAGAACAGTTATGTTCATTGTGTCCTGGTCAAGACAGTGTTGCATAAATGACCTGAGCGTACATTCTAGTTGCATCGCACGATCTTTACTGAAGATCAGCACAATAGATTCCACAGCGGACTGCCTGGACGCTGAGATCTCTGATTTGGGCTCTATGAGATGCGAAGCAACGAGCTCATAATTATCACCAATGTGAAAACGACTCACCTTTACATTTTTACGAGTCTTTTGTGCAGCATCTATAATCGTATGAGGAGGCTGCCATCCGAGCTCACTGCGTTCAGTGACATACTGACCGGTAATATAAATAAAAGGAGCACCGTAGAAATTCCTGGCATTGCAAATATTTTGCTGAATAAACAATGGGGTTTCAGAAAGGGCAAAGGTTGAAACAAATAGATCAGCTGACAAATTCAGGGATTCAAGGCCATAGACCGGAAAAAGATTTACCTTCCCTGGTATAACTTTTTCGTCAGGCCTGATATGAGTCGCTACAGCATCTGGTCCGAGTGTCAAAGTGAGATAGTAGTACTGCAGCGCAAGCATCTCCGGCAGATCAATGATAACGTATGTGAGGCCCGCCCCGGAGAGAGTCTTGAATATCCGCGCTAACGAACCAAATCCTCCGCCCAATTCAATGACCGCAGTTGGAGTCTTAGTCAACTTTTCATGGATGCGACTAAAATACCAGACCATGCCGAGAGTATTCACCGAAAGAGGCAGTTTTTTGCAATCAACGGGAATAGCGCCGACAGGCGATTCCTTAAGAGCAAATATCTTTTTTCTCAGTTTGTGACCGAGTTTTTCAATATCCGCAAGTTCAATCTCCTGCTGCTTCTGCCATCCCACACGCACGAACATCTCGAGACAGATGGGGTGGAGCAGGAAATTATCAGGCAGACCACCCAGTATGAGTTCACCAAGCGTGTCCAGTTGCTTTTTCCAGACGGGATGAACGAACTGCTCGATTTGTGCGGAATCAGCCGCATAATAACTGCTTACGGCTCTATAATAGGCTGCTGCCTGCTGCTTGGGATTAGCTTCTTTCTTCATATCTGTATCTGGAAGGGAGCTTCCCTTTGTTGCAGCAGACTCCCGTTTTGAAACTGCGCTGGTGATGATGGCAATCGACTGCTGTGCAATCGCTAAGAGCTCCTTGTCATCAGGCCTGCTATCGACAAGCTCCTTCAGAACCTGCCCCGCCTCCTGATAATTTTCTATTCTGATTAAGAAGGCCAGGAGATTCCTCACCGCCGTATAATTCACCGCATCTAGAGAAACTGCCTTTTTCATATGCTCTAAAGCTTTGGCAATATCCCCTTGCTGAAAATAGAGGACACCCAACTCATTGTGAACATGACTGGACATTGGCATCGCCTGGACACATCTGTGCAATTGTTCAATCGCTTCTCCTCTTCGTCCCACGGCCGAGAGCAGTTTTGCATACTGGAAACATATATCTGCCGTCGGATTAAACTCAGCAAGAATAGTTTCCATTTCATTGATCGCGTCGACATATTTCCCTGCATTCTGCATGTGGGTAACCAAAGCAAGATGGTCCTGAATGCTGAGTTTATTTTCCTTTTTCCCTTCACGGCGCGCCTGGTCAAGTCTATCTTGCAGCAGATGCGCTTCCTTAAAGTCAGGCGCTGCATGCAATACGTTCGAGAGTGCTTTGACGGCTATTGAGAAATAGCCCGCTTCAAATGCTGCCTGAGCAAGATACCAGCTTATGCGCCAGTGTTTCAAACCAAGCCCGATTGCAATGAGAAACTCTATGCAGGCCCGATCGTGCTGTTTCTGTCCCACGAGAGTAAGCGCATACCACAGCCGGTAATGACTGCAGAAGCCGAAGCCTTCAAAAATCTGCCACTGGCTATACAGGGAGTGCAGCGCTGCGCGCTCCTCTCCTGAGGCATTTCCGATTATCTTTTCTGCATCCAATACTTTATTAAGTTCGCTACTTTCCCCGTTGTACAGCCTGCTGATAGTGCAAGATACAACAAGCGGTGACAAGCTGAATGAGGCACAGGGAGGATAGGCCATAAGAACGTCGCCCAAGACAGCAATACAATACGATCTATTAATAGAAAATATCTCTTTTTTAACGGCTTCAATCGGAGGGTAACCAGCGACGGCTGAGCTCGCAGGGATATGATCTAATGCCTTGTCAAACAGCCTTAGATCATCGATCAGAATAACCGAGTCGGTAATATTCGCATCCCGTATAGCCCTCAGTTCCTGAATGATCGGCGTATTTTCGTCGCCTTTTGCTGTAACGCCTTCGCTATAGTGTCCGTCAAGCCAAAAGAGGACATTCCCCCTTAGCCCTTTTAGCAGCTGCGGAAATACATGAGAGGAGTCACCCTGATAGAGATGAATATTGCGATACTTCTCGCAGCGTTTCTCCGCCGCCTCATAGAGATCACGACTGAGTTCAATGGTATGAACTGCATCGAATATCTTCGACGCAACCATTGATGTATCTCCCTTAAATGTTCCTGTCTCAACAAAGATATCAAGGTTAAAGACGCGTGAAATATCGCGTAAAAAAGCCTCGCGAAGAAATCCCTCATTCGTTTTTATGTTCTGCTGTTTAAGTATCAGAGAACCTGCTTTTTCAGGGACAAGGACTTGAGCAGTCTTAAGATTGCTATCCCTCCCACCAAAGCTCGTTTCTGCAAGAAGCCCTGATGCTCCCCGGGCAAGGGACTGCCAGGTCCACAGCGGTTCTCCAGAGATAGGTATCCAATGGCACTCCTCGCTCATGGGTGCAATCCCAGATTGCCATATCACCTGTTCCGAGGAGAGTTCCACGTTGTCGCCAACATAAGCAGGAAGCAACGCCGTCAGTCGATCATAGATCGTAAACCATGAGTAGGGGCGAAGACCCCCGTGAGCAACCCAGTCATCGATGCACTCAACAAAGCGAGCATAGCGCTCTGCATCTATCGCATGCAAGAAATCATTCAGCTCTTCGTAGCAGCTGAAATCGCGCATATCGATGAAGCACTCTCGTGGGATATAGTGCTCGATATTGACGCTACCAAGGTAGATTGGTATTGTCCTTGCCTCAAGACAGTCAAGTATCTTTTCCGTAATATAGCCCGCAGAGAAAACGGGGTGATTGGTGTTCTCAAAACAGAGGCAATATCGGTATTTGCTGAGTGTCGAGAGCTTGGCATCAGGCGCCAGTGCACCTTTGTAGTTCGGCAGGGAGAAAGGCGGACTGCCGAAAATATCGAAGGGCATGTCCGAATGCTGATGGAACCACTGAGCCGCCTCGACGCGTTTGGAATACAATTCACCGGCAACAAACGATTGCTTGTTCCCGTTGATCATGCAGATGGCATTAGCGCGACCTTCCAGAGGATATCTTTGATGACGTGTCTCACGATCCTCGGTTATCGCTGCAGGAACTATCCATCCGGAACGGGGAAACGGTATTTTTGAAAACTTCCGACCGCGATCGATCAGGGCATCGCAGAGTGTATAGACGTGGTCAAAATGCTCCCAGATGCTGTCGTTGTATTCGCCGGGAAGGACTACAATGGGCTCAAGCATCAGCAGTACACTGTTTTCTCCAAGAGAACCTCGGTAGCTGTTCGCATTGAGATAAGCATACACGTCGCAATCCTGAAGAGGCAGTGAAGAGTAAATAACAGAGATATCGCCCTTATGCCAATAATGAACCTGTTCAGAGCTCAAGTGTTCATAGACCATGTTGATGACAGGTCCCCTACTACGCTTTTCATTCATGCTGCTCATTTTATCAGATTTGCTAACTGAGACGTCTGTATTTACTGAGTTGTCACTCATTGAACTGATAAATGACTGCGCCGTGCTGAGAAGCGTTGAATCATTCGGGTGCTTTACCAACATATCGCGCAATACCGGCAGAGCCTCTTTACCTATGCCCAGTTGTTTGGCCAAAAATAACATATTTTGCAAGGCTGAGTGGTTCAGATTTTCATGAGCCATCGCCAAGCCGAAATACTCCATTGCCTCCCCATGATGTCCCTGCTGATAGGCAATTACGCCAAGACTGTTTTGAGCAGTTGATTGATGATGCTCGTGCTTGAGGAGAACCTGCAATTGCTCTGTGGCCGCCTCATAGAGTTTGGCTTCAATAAGGCGTTGCGCATAGGTATGGAGAATATCGTCAAAATCCTCCTGAGTAGATTTAGCTGCTTCGATTTCATCCTTCGCAGCCTGAGTCTTCCCGGCTAATTGCAGATGGACAGCGATCTCGATATGTTCCTCAGGTGAAAAATTGCTTTCCGGAAGTCCTTCACTCAGAGCCGTACGTATTTTTTGTCTCAGCTGCACCGCATCCGATGACTCAGGATTCTCAAGTAATACCTTTGCTGCATATCTTTCAGCAAGATGATATAATCCTCCGGCGAATGCGGCTTTTGCTAAATACCAATAGATACGCCAATGGTCATGCCCAAGGTTGATGGCAAAAAGAAAGTCCTTGCAGGCCTGTTTATAATTCCCTGCCGAGGCGTAAGTGAGCCCAGCCCATAGTCGATAATGGCGATTAAAGCCATAGGCCTCAGAACCTATCAACAGCATAGGCAGCCTCTGAATAAACCGAAGCTCCGCTGACCGTGCGTCTCCAATAAGTCCCTCTGCAGCTAACACACCGCTCAGTTCTCTGCTGACTCCATCATATAACCTGCTGATAGTACAGGCTGCTGCGGTCGGAGACATTACAAAGGAATTCCGCGCCGGATAGGCCATAAATATATCCCCAACAATTGCGCATTGATACAGGGAATTGATTTCGAGAACCGCTTTGTGCAGCGCTGATACAGATGGATATCCGCGCGCGGCGGAGTCCTGCGGAATATGATCCCAGGTCTTATCAAACATCCTGAGATCATCAATAAGAATTACGGCATTTTTGATCCCGGCGTCCTTGATAGCCTTCAGTTCCTGAATGATGGGTGTGTTTTCATCGCCTTTTGCAGTAACACCCTCGCTGTAATGACCATCCAGCCAGAAGAGGATATTTGCCGAAATCTGCTTGAGCAGTTCCGGAAAAATATGTGAGGAGTCACCCTGATGCACATGGACATGAGAGAGGTTCTCGAATCGTCTTACGGCTCTCTGGTACAATTCCGGGCTCAGTTCCAACGTATGCACGGCCTCAAAAATGCCCGATGCCGCAGATGACGTGTCTCCCATAAATGTGCCTGTTTCAACGAATGTATCAAGGTCAAAAATACGGGCAAGCTGCTGCAAAAACTGCAGCTTGAGAGCCCCTGAAGTTGATTTGATATTTTGAAATTCAAGCGTGGCAGAGCCGGCTTCCGTTACCCTGATAGCGATCTCTTCGTCCGTGTCTGTCATATTTGCAAGTGGCTCATCACGGATTTCGCCCCGAAGTTGTATTCCTTTACTCCTTAGAACCTCAAGAATTAAAGGCATTGCCTTCTGGGAAAGATGAATCGAATCCATGTAATAATCGGTAACCGTTAAACCTTTGTCATCAACCAATTTATCAAATATGGACACAAAGCTAACACCTGTTTTCTCACACTGTCTTCTGAGATAATTATTAAATAGTCGCGTGACTTCATTCCGCTGCTTACAATTTCCATAGGTTGAGAACTCTCCAAACTCCACATCTTCGCGACTCGATGCAGGAACATTCCACGCGAGAACCTCGACTCCCAATCCCTTCGCCATTTCAAATATCTTGAAATATCTCTCCACACATTCCCTTACTATATTTTCCAACGGCCGCTTTTGCATAACTGACTGCTTAAGGAGATGGGCCCTACAGTCAATCTCACCAAAACAGAACATCACCATATCCGGTGGCTTTACGTTGCTCTTAATAATGCCCTCAATCAAGTTCCACCTGCTCGAGGCATTGAATGCAGTGTGAGGCCCAAGCCGGTAGGTCTTAAAAAAAGGCAGGGCATCATCTCCGTCGATAATATCCTGGCCTGAAAATACATAAACATGGCTGTCGCCAATGCAATGGATACGGCGCATGCCTCCACAATTTCCGGATTGAACTGACACTATATTCCGTTCTTTACTGATTTGAGGGCTGATAACTTCTCCCTGCTTCACCCTCCACCTGACATCCATTTCCCACCAACCCTCAGGGACCACCTCCGGGTCTTTCCAGAGCACGTCGTAATGGTCAGCAAGCAGTTTTTGGAAGTCCGCGAACTTGTTCGACGGCAGATCGAGATGGATCGATGGAGTCCCATCGGTCTCCACTTCGCACTGAATCTCTCTGATCCGTTTTTCCTGAATGAACTTTCCAAGTGTGCTCAGCACGCTGAGATCCATGCCCTGAAGATCGGTGATCAACAGATCTATAGAATCAATCCCTTTGTTAATGCAAAAATCAAGAAGACTGATCGTCGGCACCTTGATCTTCTTTTGGGGCAGCAACTTGCCACTCTTGACGTGAATGTAATCGGGGTTGAGTGTTCCGAGCGAAGAGGAGGGATCCCAATCAGTGGTAATAGTAAATTCAACCTCATCTCCACTCCTATTTGTTAAGGCTCCGAAAACGATATGGACATTAGGATCATTCTGATAAACCTTTATTGCATGCCCTACCTTATCGGGATTTGCATCAAAACCATAACATACGTCGTATTGCGGACGAAGAATGTTAAAGTTCCGCAAATCGTTAATTCCGCAATATACTAAAACCTTTTTTGAATTGCCAGATGGTAGAACGCTGTCACTAAGCAAATTTCAAGATCCTTTAGAATTTATTTTCTTCTAAAATATGATAGAAGATGCAATTTATCTGCCAATTGGTAAATATTATCACATTTATTCATTTGACAAAACTCTTTTATTTACAATAGGTTGCAGGAAAGAACGTTTCTTGTTCAATTCGCTAACGTGTCAATTAAATGACCAGGATCTTGTCTCATTGGGGAGAAGCATGACTGCTGACCAAAAAAGCTGATACGCTGTCAGACATCTAATCTGACAAAATTGCTGTCCGGGATTAATAAACCGCAAACGAAGTTATTACTTTTGATGTCATGAAAGATGGAACAAGTGTGTCTATAAAAGCTGAAGAAATAACCGGCGTATCGGTTATGGCCATGAGCGTCAAAAAGTCTCTGTCTTGCGTGCATCTGCGAACAGCCTATCGAATCAAGCTATTCGCATACTCCGCTTAATAATCGTCATGTCTGAACTGCACTATTAAATCTTCAAGCTGGCTCTCCGCAGCTTCGACGTCTCGGTCAACTCCTGTGCGCGCTGCTTTGCATATTTCTTCCTTATCTCATCCAGGGTATTTTCGCCTGCTGCTCTGGAAGCAGGGGTCAGGAAGGAGGTGAGTTTCAATTCAAGCTTGTGAGAGTTCTGCTCAAGCCTGATGGCAATCACCCCATCCAGGACCAGCCTCTGGAGCAGCATCTCTCTTCTGGTCCTGGCATGTATGTTCTCGGCAATGGGCAGAAAGATAAGATTCGCAAGGAGAATCCCATACAGTGTTGCCATGAGGGCAATAGGAATCGTCTTGAGAATGATACCCGTGTCTCCAATACCCGAGAGCAGGCCAACAAGACCGATGATGCTGGCTATGAGACCGAAGGCAGGCGCTGATCTTCCCAGTGTCCTGAAGACCCTCTCGTTATATGCCCTTCTCTCGCGGAAAAAGTACATCTCAGCGGACAGTACCTCCCTGATCTCATGTTCATTGTACCCATCGACAAGAAGCCTTAGACCTCCCTTCAGGAACGAGATAACCGACTGTTTCTCCAACTTCTCAAGCGCCAGATTACCCTGATACCTTGATCTCACCGAAACATCAAGAAGGATATTGATGATATCGACAGAAGAAGGGAGCGCCTTAAAATAAGAGTTCTTCGCAACGATGAACGATATCTTGAGCCGGTCAAAGGGGTAGCTGAGCAGAGCGGCAGCAAAGGTGCCTGATATGATGTTCAGCAGAGCAGGAAGGTTGAAATACAAAGTTACATTGCCGCCAAGATAGAAACTGAAGAGGAACACCGCGACACATATGATTAATCCTGCCAGATTTAGCCAGATCATTAATTACCCTCCTGTTGCACCTTTATAAACATCTCTTGTTATTATGATCTCCACACGCCTGTTCTTCTGCTTGTTTTCCGGTGATGTATTCGGGACAGCAGGCCTGTACATTGCACTGCCCAGAATGACAAACCGTTCCGGCTCAAGGGACCCCTGCTCTATTAGATAGCGCGCAACTTTAGCTGCCCGTACTGCTGAAAGCTCCCAGTTCGTCGGATAAAGTTCACTATGAATAGTGAAATTATCAGTATGCCCTATCACATGCACCTCGTTTGGCGTCTTCTTCAGAACAGCAGCCATCTTTCTGAGAAACTCCTTGGTCGCATCGCGAAGCTCCGCGCTTCCCAGATCGAACAACATAGGTCCACGGACACTCACCTTGACTGATCTGTCCGCGCCCAGAGTAACCTCCACATCGTCGAGGTTCGCCTCCTTAACAGACTGTCTGCTCGCCTCAAGAAGCTGCTCCGGACTAAACGGAGGCAATACAGACTTCTCCATTGGCGCTGTTTTTCCCTTGGACCCGGTCTCTTTTGCCATGGCATCCTTGATATCACGTTCCGACAATGTGTATACGAGCAACACGGCAAAAAGGATGAACATCGTCATCATAAGATCTGACCACGGAATGGCCCAAGATGAGGCGTCTGTCAATTCAAGCGTCTGATTTTCGTATTTCTCCTCATTGATCATGAAATCTTCATTGCGGGAATAGCCCCGCAATGCATCCCGCCGATCATGCAATGATTCGACATTATCTTTTGATTGAGAGTCTGGATCCGTCCCGTCTTCTTTAGCAGTTGCCTCTTCCGAGGTCGCGCTGTCTTCAGCTCCTTCGTTCTCAACTATCTCAGGGACGGGTACCACGCCTTCTTTTTTTTCTTCGTCCTGCATCTAACTCCTTACTTTCATTAAAGACTTGTTCGCTTTTATTATCGACAGAATAAGCAGGAAACTATAGCTCGCTGCCGGGAAAGATACTCTCCCCCATCTTGCGAAAAAGTATGAGGCTCTCTGTCCAGCCTATTTAATGCAATTCATGTGCCAATCACTAATTCTTTCTCAATATAATTACTTATTATCAATGAGTTGCATCATTATCAAGAATTGAGAAGGTTAGATGATTGCGGATTTATTGAAATTTGTTTAAGTTGTTGGCATTGTTGTCCGATAAAGAGTTATGAGTTCATTTCTTGTAGGCACAAGCTCCATATTTGATGTCGCAGCTTCGCAGTCCTTCCAGGGCAGCAGTCTATCTGGGGGATCTCTTTCGAGCGGCATTGATGCCTATATCAAGAAAGACTATGAAGGTGCGGTCAAGGCCTTCAGGCGTTCAATCGGACAGGATCCCTACTCAACGAACGCATTGAATGCATACGATTTTATGGCTCAGGCGTATCTGCAGCTTGACAGACCGGAAGACGCTGAATCTGCATATAAGCAGGCGATCAGACTGTCTCCAAACAGTGATGATATGCATCTGAAACTGGCCAACTTCTATTTCGATCAGAAGCGGTATTCTGAGGCAGAGATGGAATATACAGAGGCGGTCAGGGTGAACCCGTCTGAGAAGAATATCTACTCTCTTGGCCAGTTGTATATGTCAACAAACCGGCAGAGTGAAGCGGAAAACCAGTTCAATAAAATATTGACCAAGAACTCAGCCAATTACGGCGCCATCTATTCCCTTGGCCAGATAAACAGAGAACGCGGCAATCTTGAAGAGGCGATCTCCAAATTCCAGCAGACCATAGCCATAAAAAAGGATTTTGCCTTTGCATACTCTGATCTCGGCATGGCGTACGCTGATGCAGGACAGGCGGACAAGGCAGAAGGACAGGCACAGATCCTTGACTCTATTGACTCAGGCCTGGCATCTGACCTGCGAAATTATATGAATCGTATAAGAAAACCTGAGATGTTTTTTGCGACTACGCTCACAGGTCCACTCCTGAGCGAGGGGCCGGGAACAAAAGTCAGTTCCTGGGATTCCGCACTTGAAGCGCCGAACGGCTCTGCAGACTTCACCCTCACGGTTTATTTTGACAAGGCAATGGACAGAGCCTCTGTTGAAAACCCTATGAACTGGAAGATCGGCAGAGCATACAATACGGAAAAAGGGGGCGCATATAACTGGGGCATGCCTGTTGCCGAAACAGAAGTAACACTTCCCTCCTTCCCCAAAAATGTTCTTTACAATGCTGAGAGCGGGACAGCCAAAGTCATCTTTTCAGTAGATCAGAATGCCACTGGTGACGGCACCATAGACCCCTCCCATCTCCTCTTCGGCTTTTACGGCAAGGATGTTTACGGGAACACCATGAATACGAAGAAGGACGAATATTTAGGTCTCTCGATCATCGTGTAGTTCCGCAGTCTTCAAACCATCAGGAGAAATAAGAAAGAACATGTTTTCTGGTAGGTTACGCCGTCGTTCCTCGGATCATTCAGAATTTTTCAGAAGATCCGCAGCACTCCCTGAGCAGCCTGTGTTGCCATACTCATACCAACAGCCTGAATACTCTGCCTCGTCTGGAGCATCAGCATATTGGCGCCTTCTTCATTCATATCTGCGAGGGTGAGATTCTCAGCACCGGTACTCAGAATATTGGCCATCCTGTCATTGAAATCGCGCCTGACCGTCAATAAACCGCTGTTGCTGGAGAGCAACTGGCTGTATCCGCGGGCAGTGCTAAAGGCAGCTGATACCTCGTTTAGCGAGGTCTGAATATCACCGGACGAAGTCCATGGATTGCCTCCGCCTGCACTGGTCGTGTTTATCCCCAACCCTGTGCTGGTGGCATCGACACCACTGAAAGTGAGGAACGACTGCCCTGAATCCTCAGAGAAGGTGACCGTAAGGGATTCACTGATCAGCAGGTTCGTCCCCCGGTATCTGCTGTCGCCAGCCAGGGTGTCGATCTGGGAGAGGATCTCATCAAACTGCGCAGCATAGGAATCCCAGGAGCTCTGTTTATTCGTTGCAAATGCAGTCTGGGCAAGTGCCTGAGCTGCTGTCAGCAGATCCGTGATACCGGTCAAACCGTGGTCAGCAGCAGCAATGACCTGAACAGCTTCCTGGATCCCATCCTTGAGCTGGAGAAGATCTGAAGCACGGTTCTGGTGGGCCCTTGCGGCAAAGAATATGATCGGATCGTCAAGGGCAGTATTAACCCTTCTCCCGGTCGATAGGCGATTCTGTGAACGGTCCATTAACGAGGCAGAACCCTGCATCGAGAGCAGTATGCCCCTTATTCCCGGTGTCAGTTGTATGTCCGAAACAGCCACTCTCTCTCCCTTCTGGAGCACAAGCAGTCTTCTGACTGCAAACACCTGTACTTATCTTAAGTATCGGCAGTGTTTGGGAAAAACTTTATCAGTATTAGGGGCCTTGAACAGATCAGGTAGCTTTTTGTTCATGGAGAGGCTATAACTTGTTGAATAATAAGTATTATATTTCTACTCAAACCGTCATTAATTTAATTTTCTCTCAGGAGAGATCTGACTATCTGTCACTTATTCTCGCCTTTGGCCTTCAGGTTCAGGGCATAGACAAAGGCGAGAATTTCGGCAACTGCGCGGTAAAGTTCTGCAGGGATCTCCTGGTACAGATCAAGAGATGAGAGAATCTCGACAAGGGTTTTGTCCTCTTTGATCGGGATGCCATGCTGGCGAGCTGTTTCGAGGATCTTCTCTGCGATCGTGCCTCTGCCCTTTGCAACCATCCTGGGCGCCCGATCCTCCCCGTGCTGGTATTTAAGTGCTGCAGCTTTTTTCGGTTTATCGACCATGTTTAGACCTTAATGTTCAAGCCCTGGGTCTTCTTTGCCCCAAAGTCTATCTCCTGCTTCTGTCCGACATTCACCGCTCTCAGATTGAGGCCAGCAGCATTGAACTTCGCTTCAAGAAATTCTCTATTGCTGTCGATCATCTGTCTAAGCTTTTCATCAGCTGCATAAAAAGTGACAAAGAAATTACCCTCATAAAGCGTAACAGCCACCGAAAGTTTGCCTGCTGGTTCGAGGTCAAGGTTAATATCACAGGTATAGGATTCACCCCTGCCGTCCCTGCCCTTCTTGAACGAAAGCTCACCCTCCTTCAGTTCCTGCCACGTAAGCGGCAGAAACGTATAGATCGCATCATTCACCTGAGAGGTTAGCTGAAAGAACTCTACATTCTTGATCAGCTTATCAACCATGCCGCCAACCTCTGACGGCTTTATGCCTGTGCGCTGGAGTACTGCAGCAAGCTGCGGATCCTGCAGAGCTTCCTTTAACTTCAGTAGCTCCATCTTATGGTCACCGCCGCTCAGCAGACTCTTCAGCCTCTCGCCTGTCCCATCCAGGCCCTGCTCCTGCACAGCAAGCTTAAGCTTTGTCTCGAAAAGTATGCCGGAATCCTCCACGGATTTCTTCAGAAGTTCTGAGCTCAGCTTTTCGATCTCAGGCATGATGCGTTCAAGGGCCCTGAATTCCGGGAATGCAGTCTTGATCCTTTCAGGAAGGGCTTTAAAGACTTCCTGCATCAGCGTGAGATCTTCCTGTTTCATCTTGGAGCCGGCAAACTCAGAAAGCATTCTCAGGACCTTCTGGGGCAGCAGCTCTTCCCCGGTCTTCTCGATCATCTTATTGCCTTCAGATGCAGTGCCCATGAACTGGAGCTTGATCTCTGAATCGCTTGCAGTCACCCGGAACTGGACTGTCATGCCTTTTGTCAAAGCTATGTCAGACTTTGCGACGAGGATACTGCTCTCGCCGTTCTTCAGCTGCACACGAAGAGAGACATCACCAGAATCCATCACATTCAGGACCTCTGCGCTTATGATGTCATTGATCTTGAGGTTAAGGCTCTTGCCAAAGGGTTTAAGGAGGGTGAGGACATTGTCAGCATTTATTATCAGAGGGACTTGCATAAGCGCAGTAATCAGTTACGCGTGATGCGCTATGGGTAACTGAAGGAATACAATATCACCTACTTCAGAAAATCCATCAGCGACTGCTGAAGCATATTCGATGACGATATCTGCATCGCAGTCAGGGCCACCTGCATCTGCTTCATTTCCGTGGCCACCTGGGTCATATCAGCATCCTCTGTCTTGGAGAGAAAATCTTGCAGTAAATTGGTAGCGCTGATATTGAGGTTCTTCTGGTCTGCTATCCGGTTCACCCTCAGTTGGTTCACAGATTCAATATTCGCGGCATTCTGGATGGCCATATCAAAAGGCGTTGACAAAGCCTCTATCCGGTTGCTGTTCTGGGCAGTAATAGCACTACTCAAAAGATCAGCCATCTGGATGGTGTTGGAAAAACTGAAGGTGTCGAGAACGGTCGTATCATCAGATGCCCTGACCTCAACATTGGTAACTGTTCCTGCTCCCGGGGTGTAATGAACAAAGTTGGCACCTACCTGGACTACGGTCGGTGCGCTGAACGGAGCGCTGAAGACCTTGTCTCCCGGATCATTGATCGCAACTGAAGCGTTCTTGTCGATCATCACATTCATGGTTCCCTGGTCACCCTGGTAGTTGTAGGTGGTCGTATTATAGGGTTTTGTATCTGTCTTGAATCCGGAGAAGAGGTAGCGATCGCCGAATTTTGCATTGGCCATATCCAGAAGCTGATCCCTTAACTGTTTCGCATTCTCCGCATTTAACGCTCTTGCTGTAGGGTCACTCAGATTTCTGCCGCCATTCTTCGCCAGAGAACCAAGCTGGGAAAGGGTATCTGAGACAACAGTCATGGTAGTCTCGGTGAACTTGAGTGTGGTCGAAGCCTGTTCACCATTCTTGCTGAACTGCTCCAGGTCCTGAAGACTGAGTTTGTAGTTCATGGCATTTCTCATGCCGAGGACATCATCTGAGGGCTTATTGATCTTTTTGCCGGTCACCAGCTGCTCATTGAGCCTGCCGATATCCTCGGTCTGCCGCTGCATCCCGCGGGTAAGCTGATCGAAAATCATGAATGATGTAATTCTCATATCTGTAAAATGGTCTGCATGAGCTCGTCTGTCATTCTGATCATCCTCGCCCCAGCCTCATAAGACCTCTGGTAACGGATCATGTTGGCAGCCTCCTCATCCAGAGAAACGCCTGAGATTGACTCTCTCTTGAACCTGATCGCTTCAAGCATGCTGCTGTCAAAGGTACGGCTGTCGGTCGCAGCAGAGCTTACTGATCCGGTGCGCGCCACCAAGCCGGTATAGTTCTGCATGAAGGTAAAACCTCCTAGTGCTGCGATAGATGTATCTGCAAGCTGTGCAATCTGTAACGCATTACTGTTGTTGCCCGGAATCTCTGCCGCAGAAGACGAAGTTGCAATAGTGGTATTGTTTATGCCGGGATCCAGACCGAAATTGCGGACTGCAGCGGTCAGGGGGCTGACAGAGAAGGTGTCCTGCGCTGTCACCGCACCGGTTATGGTCATATCAATTCCGTCGAAGGTCACGGTCGCACCTGATGAATAGAGCCCTGAAGAAACAACACTGCCGGTCTGACGGTTCGTCACCGAGTAGTTCGTAGCAGTTGCATCAAAGGTAATATCATATTCATCCAGGGTTACCGATGCCATATTGCTTATCGAAGCGGTTATGCTTGCTCCTACTGATGAGCCGCCTGCAGTAAGCTGAAGTGGGGCAAAGAAGTCCCTTCCTCTCACTCCATCAAGACCATACCCAGCCTGATGCTGAAGATTGATCTCTTTTGTAAGCGAGGCAACAATCTTTCTCAGGCCGACAAGGCTGTTGTCAGTGATCTCCTGCCTGGCAGCTATCAGTCCACCCAATTGCCCGTTCTCTATATTGCCGGTTATATTGATATTGTCGATGGACAGCTGCGTGTTTCCGTTGGCATCGGACTTGGCAATGAGCGGCGTGGCACGATCACCAGATACAAGGTTTCTCATGCCTAACGTCACGGTCAAAGACCCGTCCTTGTTTTCAAATGAGCTTATGTCAGCAAGGTCTGAGAGCTGGTTGACCAGATTGTCCCGCTGCGATCTCAGGTCACTGGCCTGCTCTGAACCCTGGCCCGCCTCCAACTGGACGATCTTTCCATTGAGCGCAGAGATGTTGGTTGCCATCGTATTTATGGTGCCGGCCATGTCAGTAATATTTTCATTAGTCTGCTTCAAAATTGTTACAAGACTGCTTTCCATTCTCTTTGCATTCGTTATCAAGGACTGAGCCTTCTGTAGAAGAACGGTCCTCTGCGGCTGACCCTCAGGAGTTGTTGCCAAATCCTGCCAGGCATTGAAGAACTCCATGAGATTCTTCTGAAGGCCTGCACCTGTGGCATCATTGTACACCTGCTCAACACTTCCCATTGTCTTTTCGAGAGAGGTTGATCTGCCCAAAAACTGGTACTGCTGTGTCATCTGGGCCTCTATAAAGCGATCATAGCTCCGTGTGATCCCGGCAGTAGTAACGCCCGTACCTACAAACTGGCCCCCAGCGCCCTGAATCGGGCTGGAGATCTGAAGGACAACATCCTGCCTGGCATAGCCCGGCGTATTAACATTGGCAATGTTATTATTAATAACTGAAAGCGCTGTCTGGCTTGCAGACAAAGCTGACTTTCCAATGTTAAAGAGTCCGGATATGGACATTATGTCTCCCTTGAAATGAGCATGCCCTTCTGTGGCGCGCTGTCGCCAAAGCCAAAGGTATTAAAAAATCCTGAATTGGTTCTGAAATAACTGAGTGATCGCTCGATCAGCAGCCTGTTGAAACTATTCAATTCTTCAATCGCCTGCATCAGTGACCTGAGCTTTGAACGGATCTCATGAAAGGTCTTGTTGCCCGTAACCTCACCAAGCTTCTGGAGTGTTATTTCGCCCTTGCCATAGTCCTTCATCAGTCTTAAGCGTTCATCTTCGAGCAGTCTGAGCTTCAGAATAATCACGTCTTTTTCCTTGTACAGATCTTCGACAGCATTGGCATTGAGGTCAATAAGGCAGAGCCTCTCTTTCTGGAGGAGCTCAAGGAGCGATTTGTACCCCATGACCTGTTCATTCAGAATCTTTGCCAATGCGTCTTCTTGTGTCATATCATCTCGTCAATCATTTTTGATGCGACTTTTTCCGGGTCAACCTTGTATGTGCCATCATTCACCGATTTTCCGATCTCCGCGACCTTCTCGGTTCTGATCTCAGGCATCTGGTTGATGGCGCCTGTCATTTCAGCCATACCCTTTGCCCTGCCAGAAAGATCGACCTTGTCAACAGGACTGACCTTCTGAACAGACCCCTGGCCGAGGACCTGTTCGGTCTTCCCTGTCTTCTGGGATTTGACCGCTACATCCTGTTTTTCAGGCGGCTTATTTCCGTAAACTTTCATGCTTACCTCCGATAAGAACTATTTGCTCTCTTATCGGCATTTTACAGGATATCTTTAGTCTCATTTGAGCGCCAAAACCCTTGCAGGATCAAGATATTTTCCATCCCGCCGCACTTCAAAATGAAGATGAGGACCGGTCGAGAGCCCTGTGCTCCCGACCTCGGCAATAATTGTGTCTTCATTGACCAGGTCACCTGCTTTTACAAGGTTTAATCTGTTATGGGCATATTTACTGGTATATCCATTGCCATGATCTATAACAATCGTATTGCCATAGCCTGCCTGTTCGCCGCTGAAAATAACCTTACCGCTCTGATAGGGATAGACCTCGGTGCCGACAGGAGCTGCGATATCCATGCCGTGATGGAACCTGCTATCCCCGTGCACAGGATGCTTGCGCATACCAAACTTTGAGCTGACAACCCCATCCACAGGGATATTGGGGTCTGAAGAAGAGGGATTGGGGGTTAGGGACAAGGGTACAGGGGCAAGGGGCAAGGGGCCAGTCTGCTGATAGCTGATAGCTGTCGGCTGTTGGCTCGCCTTGATCTCCTGACTCCTGTATCCTGTATCCTGTATTCCTGTTTTCTTCTCCTGACTCCTGACTCCTGTATCCTGTATTTTATCCGTCTGCTGATTTCCCTTAACCGCCTGCCTGTTCAATCCTTTCAGGAGAACATCTTTCAGGCCAAGCCCGCGGTCTGCAAAGATCCGGGAAAGCTCTGTATCGAAAAGGCTCATGTATGCATCTTTGCCAAAGCCGCCCTTTGTGCTCTCTGTTGTCTGCCGCATTGCCTTGATCATTTCATAGGCAAAAAGGGCTTCCAGTTCCTTGGCAGCAGCCTGCACTGCCTCAGGGTCTTTCCTTCCCTTCAGGTCTTCAATATTCCTGTGCTGCAGAGTCTGCTGACCCCTGACTGCCGTCTGTTGAGAACTGACAGCTGACAGCTGTGGGCTGATTGCCGATTTACTGATCATATGATCTCCAGCTCAGCCCTCAATGCACCGGCAGCCTTCAGCGCCTGAAGGATCGAGATAAGATCGCGCGGCGTTACGCCAAGCGCATTCAGCCCCTTCACAACCTCACCAAGCGTAACACCCGACACCTCTGTGAGAGAAGCCTTCTGCTCCTTCACCGAGACATTCGTCTGCGGGACAACAACCGTACTGGCGCTCTCCGGCGCAAAGGAAGGCGGCTGGGAAACCTTGTAGTCAGTCTTTATCTCGATCGTGAGCGCTCCGTGTGCAATCGCCACAGGAGCAATTTTCACTTTATCGCCGATTACTACGGTACCGGTTCTTTCATTAATAACAACCTTGGCAGGCACGTCAACCAAAACACCAAGCGCCTCGATGCGCGATATGAGTTCCACCACCTTTGCCTTATACTCATCAGGGATCCTGAGCCGAATCGCAGAAGAATCAATTGTTGTAGCGAATTCGCCGGACAAATTCTCGTTGATCTTGCTCACCACTTCTGAAGCTGTTGCAAAGTCCGGTTTGCTGAGAAAGATCTTGATCTCCTTGCCATTGCCAAGCGTGAAGTTCGGATCTCTTTCGATCGTCACACCCTCAGGCACCTTGCCAGCGGTCAGGTGATTCTTCTGGACTGTAGTGCCGGCGCCGCCGCCGATAAAGCCACCGATAGAAACAGGGCCCTGACCAAGCGCATAAATATTTCCATCCGGCCCTTTAAGTGGAGTGAGCAACAGCGTGCCTCCCTGCAAACTCTTTGCATCGCCGATCGTAGAGACCAGTGCATCTATCCTGACACCAGGTTTTGGAAAAGCAGGCAGCGTGGCAGTCACCATTACTGCTGCAACATTCTTTGCCTTGATATCATTGATCTTTACCGATATACCGGAACCCTTGAGCATGTTCGCCACGCTCTGGAGCGTTGCATTACCTTTATCACCCGTGCCGTCAAGGCCGACAACAAGTCCGTACCCGATGATCTGGTTTGTTCTCACGCCCTCGAAGTTGGCAATGTCCTTGATACGCTCGCCAAAAGCGGTAATGCGTGAGGCGTGAAGCGTAATCAGCAACAGCAACAAGAAGATTGCCGTTATGGTCATCACAAATTTCACCTGCTGTATAAACCAACGAATCTTCATGTTATCTTTCCTTTCCAAACTCGCAACTCACGATTTACGACTCACGATTTACGGCCTTTAGAATGGCCATACCTGGTCCATGATCCGTGAAAGCCAGCCCGGGCTCTGCTTTTCCTGCAGCACTCCCTGGCCAACGTAGTAAATTTGAGCATCAGCCACATAGCTGCTCAGGATCGTGTTGTCCGGGAGTATGTCGTCAGGCCTGATCATGCCCCTCAGCACCAGCGTCTGTTTTTCCTTGTTTATCGTTGTATCTTTCCGCGATTCAAGGACAAGTGTGCCATTCGGCATCACCTCGACCACTTTAGCGGTAATGGTACCTATCAATTTTCCCTCACGCGAAGTATCGCCCGAACCATCAAAGCTTGATGTCGATTTACCGCTAGCAGAAGGCGTAAAAGGTGCAGGAGATCCTGCTGCATTCTTGCCTTTGTAGAAATCCTTGATAAACGGCAGATTCTGAATGTTGAAATCCTTGTTCATGCCAAACAGGTCGGTAAGTTCATAGCCGGAAGATGAATCCCTGGTCGCGGTTGTTGAAACCTTGCCCGAAGCAGTGACTGTCTCGACAACCTTAATGGTTACCAGGTCATTCAGCCTTCTGGCCTTTCTGTCCTCATAAAGACTGGCAGTGTCATGCCAGAGTGAATTCACCGAGGACTGCTGCACTTTCTCGTCTTTATAGATGTATTTGGGAGGATGCGGCGGCAGGTCATGCGTTGTTGCACAACCCGTAAGAAAGAAGACCATATAATAGACCGTGATAAGCAGAAGCAGAGAGATGATAAGTCTCGGAAAAGCATCCTTCTGCTTCTTCTGCAGAACTGCTGTTTCACGATTATCCGCAAGTGCAAGCTTCTTCATCTCAGAACACCACCTTTACCGTATTTTCGCTTACAAGTCTGCCGACGACAATCTTCTTGGAATCAAGGTTCAGAACCTTCACATCAGTTCCGACGTAGCCGGTCTCTTTAAGCTCCCCTTTTGCCATTATCGAAAATGAGTCTGACTCTGCCACGATCATCACTCGCTGTCCCCTCTTAACCTGCTGAGATTCCTGAACCATTCCAGCCACAAGCGGCGCATTGGCAATAACAGGCCTGCTGAGCGTGGCGCCGACAAGCTGATCACTGACCCTCACCGCATCCTTTGGTATGCGGCCGATCTCCATAAGAATTGTGTACACATCTTCCTTCTGCAGCACATAGCCTTTTCTCAGGGCCCTTCTGGTCATCACAGCCCAGTCAAATGCCTTTACCTGTGCAGTAGCGGTTATTCTTTTTCCATCTTTGTATTCAAGGAGAAAGACGGTCTTGTTCGGGAGTCCTTTCTGGACCAGTATCCTCTCGGGCTGGCCTGCTGACGGCTCACTGCTCAGCGCAACATCAGTGATATCCACTTCTGCCCAGGGATACGTCTCTTTTACAAATGCCTTCAGCACTTCATCGATCGGCAGTGCAGCAGATACTGCCGTGATGAGTGATAAGTGAAGAGTGATCAGTAACAACAGAAAGAAACTATTCTTCACATTATTCTTTAACCAAGTCTGCATTATCTTTTTCCTTTCACCCATTACTCATTACGCATTACTTATTACGGTCGTTCTTATCTCTTCATGTTATTCGCTGTCTGGAGCATCTCGTCTGATGCCTGGACAGCCTTGGATGTCACTTCGTACGCCCTCTGGCTGATGATCATGTTGACCATCTCCTCAACGACATTCACGTTGCTCATTTCAAGAAAACCCTGTGCAACCGTACCAAGCCCTTCAGTTGAAGGATTCCCCGTTGTTGGATCGCCAGATGATCCGGTCGGCGTAAACAGGTTCTTGCCTATGGCTTTAAGTCCGCCGGGGTTAATGAAACGTGCGAGCTCTATCTGGCCGATCTGCGTTGGCGTGTTGCTGCCGGCGATAAGAACGCTCACCTGTCCATCAGAACCGATCGTAGTCGTCAGTGTATTCGCTGGAATGGTGATGGCCGGCTCAAGCGGATAGCCGTCGGAATTAACAATGCGGCCGTCACTGTCCAGCTTAAATGCTCCGGCGCGGGTATAGGCAAGCGTGCCGTCAGGCTGCGTGATCTGGAAGAAACCATCTCCCTCGATCACGATATCAAGGGGATTGGTTGTCAGCATGAAATCGCCCTGCAAAAAATTCTTCTGCACTGCCACAGGCTTGACACCAAGGCCTACCTGTATGCCTGATGGTATCTGCGCCCCTTCAGCAGAGGTTGCTCCCGGAGCCCTCAGCGTCTGATAGAGCAGGTCCTGGAAATCTGCACGGCTCTTCTTGAAACCGACAGTATTAACGTTGGCAAGGTTGTTGGCAATGACATCTATGTTGAGCTTTTGGGCTTCCATGCCCGTTGCTGCTGAATACAATGACCTGATCATACTGACCTCCTGTTATATCCTCGGCATTTCGCTGAGAACGCGTCCCAAGGACTCGTCAAAAGACTGAATGGCTTTCTGGTATGTCTCAAACTCCCTGAGTGCCGTGATCATCTGGACCATCTCTTTCACAGCATCAACGTTTGACTTCTCGAGATATCCCTGCGCTACAGATGCGGTAACAGTCGTCGCCTCCTGTGTGCCGGCGGCAAATGCATCATCACCTGACTTGCTCAAAACCGAGGGATCTGAAAACGTTACGACCTTAATGGTATCCACGACCGAAAGCAGGGTATCAGCTGTTTTTACAGAGACCTCACCCTCGCTGTTGATGCTGATCTTGCCTTTGTCCGTTATCTGAATTGGGCCACCCGTGCCGAGGATCTTGATACCGCGCTGATTTACAAGATATCCCTCGCCATCGAGGTGCATATCACCTCTCCGCGTGTAATCCCCGTTTTCAAGGCAGAGGAACCCTTCTCCATCAATAGCGATATCGAGGTCATTTCCGGTATGCACAACACTGCCGGGAGTTTGATCTGTTGTCACCGAGCCGAAGTAGCTCATGGTTCTGCCGTCCGGGGTGGATTCCGTTCTTCCGTTCATAGAAGCAACAAGATATTCCTGAAACGAGATCTTGTCTTTTTTGAAGCCTGCTGTGTTGGCGTTGGCAAGGTTGTTGGAGATCATGTCCATCTGTGCCTGCTTCAGCGTTGCTCCAGAGAGTGCTATGTATATTCCTTTATGCATAACATGACTATTTGCAATTCAAATGCCAATGAGACCGTGATGAGTGATCTGTAATGCGTGATCTGTAAAAAAACGAGAAGAAACAAGCTGTTCAAGGCATAGTAAAAGCTGTTTTTACCCTTTACTCATAACGCGTTACGGATTACGGCCTTTGAGGTAGGGAAATTTTTTCCGGGGGGAAAAGATATCGGGGAAGTTATTTCCGCAGGCTGAGGATAAGCTCTATCTCGCCCTTGGGGATGTCAAGGATGCCGGCGATTTCGTCAACTTTCAGACCTTTGTCTGAGAGGTTCGTTATTTCGAGGTAGCGGTCCTCAGGAAGATTCCTTGGTGAAAGCGGGACCTTTTCGGCCTTCAGAAGCAGCTCCTCCAGAAGAGCTATCTTTTTGTCCAGCCTCGTTTCAAGAGATACCAGGGCTTTCATTCTCGCCTCGAGTTTAGCGAAGAGCTTTTCCGAGATCTGACTGATCTCAGTCACCTCAAGGGAAAGCAGGTTTCTGGCAGCCTTTTTATCTTTGTCGTCTTTCTTGTTGGTCAGTCTCTTCAGCATGGCAGGCTCATTCCAATTTGCATTCAAAATGATAACAAGGCGGCAAGGAGGAAGCGACGCAGGCATACTTTGGGTATGTCGAGGAGCTGACGACGAGGCCAACGCAGTTTGCGTTTGAATGCGACTTGGAATCAGATCTTGATATCAACTTTCCCTTTAGCAACTTCCTGCTCCTTTTTCGGGGGTTTGCGCTTCTTCTGGTCCTGGGCAGGGGCCACCTCTTTCTGCTTTCTGAGGGCAGGTATCTGAAAAATCCTTTTCAGTGCCTCTATTGCCATAAGTCCTTAGTTAAGTTTTTAGTTTTGAATTATGAGTTTTTAGTTAAGGAGTAACAGCATCTATTCATTAACTCAACACTCACAACTCATAACTTATGACTAATGTTACATCTGATAACTGCTCTTTTCCGTGACATAGGCCAGCTTGAATTCCTCAATGATCTCGGCATACCGGTCGTCGCTGATCCGCAGCGTATCCCGGCATTCAGCATCCTTCAGCACAAGGTCTGCCATGGGGCCCCGGTAACCTACGCCGAGCCTTACACAGAGCGCATCAGCAAGAGCTATAACCGTGCAGAGTGTCCGTTTTGAAGGCTCCAGATCAAGAAGATCTTCATCGCTCTCAAAATGGTGTCTCCTAATCACGTCGCAGAGCCCTTCCGAGAAATCCCATTTCTGGGCAAACATACTGCCGACCTCAGCATGGCCATATCCGAACACATCCCTTTCCCGCTGGGCAAAGGTAACGCGCTCGTTGTACACCATCTCGGTCAGAAGTTCGAACCGCTCCGGCTGACTGTTGTTCATGACCACCTTGCCAACATCGTGCAAAAGTCCTGCCACTGTTGCCTCTTCAGCGCTCATGCCGCCCACTTCGCGGGCCAAAATGCTCGCAGCAACAGAAACCCCGATGCTGTGTTCCCAGAGTTTCTGCTCCAAAAGGCCGAATTTCTTGTATACGTCCTTTGTTGCAGCTGCAAGAACAAGATTTTTTATCGTCTGAAACCCTGTCATGATGATCGCATCAGAGACAGTGTCAATATTCCGACGCGATCCATAGAAGACCGAGTTAGCAACCCGCAGAACCCTCGCTGAAAGCGACTGGTCGGCCATAATGGCATTCTGAAGTGCTTCGATCTCTGTATTCGGGTCATTGACCAGACGGAGCACCTTCATGGCAACCATAGGCACCGCAGGTATTTCACAACTTTTCAATATCAGTTCAGCATTGTTCATATATCAATCCCTTCAATAATGATTAATGTTAAATTGTGGTGTAACATCTGCTATTCAACATTAAACATTGTTTTCTCCATTATATCAGTTCCAGAAAACTCTGTATCTCCAATACTTCCTGCCCGAGCTTCACACCGATCTCTTCAAGATCCTCATTTGTCAGGCCGAGTTCCAGGAGGATCGCATCGTGCTCACCGGTCCAGATACCGTCATCCTCAATTTTTGGGCTGTATCTTCTGGACAGAGCTTCTGCAAGGGAGACCACGGCAACGATATCAGCAAAATCTTTTGCCTGGGACGGAGCATGATGATACTGTATCGCATGCACCTGCTCTATCGGAAGTTTGGTCTTTTTCGCAAACCAGCTTCCTGCTTCTGCATGATCGCAGCCAAAAGCAGCGATCTCTTTTTCGAGCAGATCGTCGGTGCCGAGTATGGCCTTGTATTGGTCGCGGTAGAGTTTATAGAAGATCAGCCTTCCTACATCATGCAGCAGACCTGCCAGGTAGGCTGCCTGAGCATTAACAATGGTCGCATCTCCCGCAATATATCCTGCTATGAACGCAACTTCAAAGCTGTGGGCCCAGAAATTCCGGAGATTGATATCTCCTTTTTTGGAAAACATCGAAACCACGCTGATACTTACCGCAATATTCCGGATACGGTCATAGCCCAATAGAATGATCGCCTGCTCAATTTCACCGATCTTTCCGCAATGACCGAAGATCGGAGAGTTGGCCATCTTCAAGACCCGCGCAGCTATTGCCTGATCACGGCTTATGATGTCATACAGGTCTTCAGGAGACGAAGAAGGATCGCCCGTTGCCCTCAGGATCTGCGTAAGGACAACAGGGATAGTCCAAAGGCTGTCGAGCTTTTCAATCGCCTTTCTGACTTCTGAAGCTTCCATTACCAACCTCCGGTTGCTTATAGCTGTAAGCTTTTTTGCTGACTGCAGATTGCTTATAGCTATTCTACTGTATCTGTGTCGACGTTGCAGCAACCAGAGCTGTGGTTTCTGCTTTGCCGAGAAGCTTGTCGATATCCAGAAGAATGATCAACCGATTTTCGAGTTTGGCAATACCATTGATGAACTCGGTGCTGACATTAGTTGCCATGGGCGGAGGCGGTTCCACGGTCCCGGAAGATATGCGCAGCACTTCTGATACGCCGTCCACAACAAGCCCGGTCGTAATGCCCTGGATGTCAAGGATCATGATCCTCGACTGCTCGTCATTCTCCTTGGCAGCAAGCCCGAACTTTTTCCTCAGGTTCACCACAGGGATAACCTTTCCCCTGAGGTTTATTACACCCTCCAGATATGACGCCGAATTCGGCACTGGAGTGATCTCTACCATCCTGTTGATCTCCTGCACCTTCAGGATCTCTGTTGCATATTCCTCATTGCCGAGCTTAAATGTCACCAGCTGTAAAATCTGTCCTTCCATGGTAAACCCTCCTTTATGTCTTTTTATCGTCTTTCAGAAATTCGTTCTTGATGCTGTCGAGTAACCCCACGATCTGATGAGACAGCGTATCCATCTCCTTGTGCAGGCGCTCGGCCTTTTGACTGTCGCCCGCATTATGCGCCAGGACAGCCTCCTTGGCAATAATATGGAACCGCTCATGCGGAGGGGTGATCAGCGAATAGCTCGGCACATGACCGCAGATGTCCACCCCGTCTTTGTCGTACCATTTGCCGAATCTGCAGGTATGATGGGTCGGCAGGGTGCCGGCATCGATCTGAATCTCTCCCCTCAGGCAGGTATTTACCTTGCCCACAAAATTACGGTGGTCTGTCTTGGCAATCTCCACCATGATCGCAGCACTGCCTTTTGTCTTGACCGTCCTCGTTGTTTCGCGCAGTTCATCTGTCACTGCCACCAGTGATGTGACTTCGCGCTTCATATCCTCTGCCATCATCTCCATGTCCTTTGTCACATGGGATGTCTTTTCAAGATTGCTCACCACATCCTCGGATGTTGCAGACTGCTCATCCACCGCAGTCGCTATTCTCGTGATCTGGTCTTTCACTTCCTGAACCGCAAACACGATCGAATCAAGAGAGGTCTCAAGTTCCTTGATATACTCAGTCGATCTTGTGACCTTGTCAGATGCATCTGCCATAGAGGTTGAGGTCTGTTCTGACTCTGACTGAACCGTGCCGATCCTCTTCGATATCTCATTCGTCGCCTTAATCGTCCGCTCGGCAAGTTTGCGCACCTCATCAGCAACAACCGCAAAACCGCGGCCCTGTTCTCCTGCACGCGCTGCCTCGATCGCTGCATTCAGTGCAAGCAGGTTCGTCTGGTCTGCAATATCCTTGATCACGGTCACAATGCCGCCGATCTCCATAACACTGCTATTCAGTTTCTCGATCATGCCGGCAAGCTCAACAGTCGCCACATAAACGCTATTGACCGTGCTTACCGCGCCGTCAGCCACCTGTTTTCCGGTCTCTGCCATGCGCAGAGCCTCATTAGAAGTCTCAGACGCAGCTGACGCATTTTTCGCTATGTCATTAATGGTCTGACTCATCTCTTCTGCAGAGGCAGCTATCTGAGAGATCTGGCTCGACTGGTTCTTGCTGCCATACGAAGCCTTCTCAGACATATTGCGAAGCACATCGATCTCAGGCAGGATCTTGCTGGTCGAGAGCATGACCGAATCGACCATGCCTGAAAAATAGTCAATGATACTCTGCACATTGGTTGATATCTTGCCGACCTCATCCTTCCGCTCAAGTGAGAGCTTAATATCAAGATGGCCCAGAGCCAGCTTCTTCATGACTTCCATGAGTGCAAAGAGCGGTTTATGCGTGATATTGAAGATCACGATCACCAATACCGAGACTGCGATGATGCCTATGATCCCAAGCAGGGCAAAAAGATACTGGAGTGAGCGTATTCTGCCAAAGGCCTCGGCAAGCGGAATTCGAATGCTGATTGCTCCCAGCACAGTGCCCTCTGCAACTTTATGGCATTCAAGGCAGTTCTTACCCATGAAGTTCGCCTTTGCCACGTAGGGGTACACGCCACGGATATGACTGCCCTCGACCACGACCTGCTCTTTGCCCGAACTGATAACTTCTTTCTCAACAGCATCCGAAGCATATCCATTTGCAGAGGTCCGCGGAAAATCCCGGTCCAGCGCTTCTGAGCGGATAATATGCAGATCCGTGATCTCTTTCATCTGTTCGAAAAAGGCCTTCTTTGTCTCCGGGTAGTCATCCGCGATCATGAGTGTTGTGAGTGCGTTCAGCACAGTATCACGATATCCTTTCAGCGCAGAATTCTTCACCTCATCCACTACGATCTTCTCGGTCCTGTTTCCGGTCACAAAGATTGTGACGATTATTCCCACCGCTACAACCAAAATGATCGGACCTGCAGTCTTCCATTTAATTGACATGTTCTTCAGCACAGCGCCTCTTCTCCTTATCAGTTCAAGTTTCAGTTGTCATGCAATGTCCCCTCCTTTGCAATATATAGGTAAAATAAACCCTGTTTGTCTCCCTTGCTCCCCACGTCTAATAACATAATGTCTAATGCTTAATTATTGAAATTCATTTATTCTGCATTCTATCTCCTGCATCCTGTATTCTGCCTTTATAGCCTGAACCATCCCACCAGGCTCTTCAGTTCTGTTGCGATCCGCGCAAGATCATGCGAAGCAGACTGGATCTGCGATGATGCAGCCTCAGTGTTTCTGGTCACATTCGCAATGGACTCCATATTGGCAGAGACCTCCTCAGACGCTGCTGACTGCTGCTCTGCTGCAGCGGCGATGCGCTGAATCATGTCAGTGCCGCGGTTTGAGGCATCCACGATCTGGCCCATGGCAATGCGGGCCTCTTCAGCCAGCTTCACACCCTTATCAACCTCGCCGATGCCTGCGTTCATGCTCTCGACTGAACGCTCGGTCTCACCCTGGATCTTCTTGATCATTTCGCCGATCTCGCGCGTTGCCTTGCCGGTACGCTCTGCAAGTTTCCGAACCTCGTCCGCAACAACTGCAAAACCACGGCCCTGCTCACCTGCACGCGCTGCCTCGATAGCTGCATTAAGGGCAAGAAGGTTTGTCTGATCTGCTATGTCGTTGATCGTCCTGACAATATTGCCGATCTCCTGGCTCGATTTGCCGAGCTCTGTTATCGTGGCAGCAGCTTCTTTCACGGTGTCAGCGATCTGGTGCATGCCATTGACCGTATTTTCGACCTTTTCCCTGCCCTCTCCAGCGATCTGGCTCGCCTCTTTTGATGAGTTCGAAGCAGCTGATGCATTCTGGGCAACATCCATGACTGTCTGCGCAACCTCGGTAATGGCAGTTGCTGCCTGTTCAGTCTGACGTGACTGCTCTTTTGCACCCTCATTCAGAGAATTGGTTGTCTGGGAAAGCTCTTCAGAGCTGGTTGCAAGTGTTGAGGTGTTGCCGGTTATCTGCGTGGCGATCTTCCTGAGGCTCGCCATCATCTCGTTAAAGCCCTTTGCCATGTCGCCGATCTCGTCGTCAGATGTTATCGGTACATCGTTTGCGAGATCTCCGCCTGACACCTTCTGGACTATTGCAGCAACTCCCTTCACTGATTTAAGCACACCGCTTATAATCATAAAGCTCAGGAAAGCAGAAATGGCAACAACGATCATCGCAATGACGATCATTATTATCGTAGCCCTGTTTGCCGCTGCCTTTACTCTGGCAGTCGCTGCATCGCCATTCTTCATTGATAGTTTATCCATCTCGTCCAGCGCTTCTGACAAAGGTTTGTCAGCCCCTTTAACTGCTTTATCCAATGTTGCGATGTCCTTTGTCTCTTTGGCCTCCTCAAGCAGCTTCTTGAAACCGGCCTCATAGAACGCGACGCCTTCTTGTGCCTTCTTTACATGTGCTGTCTCTTCAGAACCGTCAGAAAGCTTTGCGTATTTATCGATATCGTCCTTTATTGCCTTCATCTTTTCGTCAAACTCTTTGATATACTTGTCATCTCTGCGCAGGACATAGTTTTTGAATGCCTGGACCGCCCTGCCGAGTTCTATTTGTGCATCCATGCCATGTTCTAACTGTGCCATATCGCTCTTCAGCACTTCATCGTAGGAATTGGCAACATTCCGTGCGACAAAAAACGCACTAATCGAGATACCGAGTATCACCACCATCATCAGACCTGCTACGCCGTACATCTTTTTTGCCAACGTCATTTTCATCCTTGAACCCTCCTTTTACTGCTAACAAATAGTTATTAGTTTTGAGTTTTAAGTGTTTAGTTAATGAGTAACTATTTTCATTAACTAAAAATTAAAAACTCAGCATTCAAAACTCGTCTTATAATTTAAACCCTGCTGTTGCAGTCCTTAAACCCTCGGCCACCTGCATCAGCCCATCTATCTCCCGCATGATCTCGCCGGACATTGCTTCCATCTCCTTGGCAATATGAGCGGTCTGCTCGATATTGTTCACCACCTCGGAAGATGCAGCTGACTGCTCCTCTACAGCCACAGCTATCCTCGTGATCTGGTCCTTCACCTGCTTATTGGTATCCACAATGGCAACAAGCGCATTGGCAATGCCGCCCTTGATAAATTCGGCAGCCTTATTTACCTCAACCGTTGCATCTTCCATGGCAGCGGTCGTCTCTGCAGAAACTGCCCATATGGCCCGTATCTTGCCCGTAATGTGTTCTGTCTCCCTGATCGTGCGCTCGGCCAGCTTTCTGACCTCGTCAGCCACAACCGCAAAACCTCGCCCCTGCTCTCCTGCACGCGCAGCCTCGATAGCAGCATTCAGTGCAAGCAGGTTCGTCTGGTCAGCAATGTCCTTGATGACCGTGATGATATCCTTGATCTCACCAATCTTGACGTTCAGGCCGTTTATCATGCTGCCAAGTTCGCCAGTTGAAGAAGAGACCCTGGTGACCGTATCGACCGCATTCTTTGCTATATCCTGGCCGGCGATCGTGACATCCATCGCCTCCTCTGATTTGTCTGCTGCAGATGCCGAGTTCTTCGATATGTCAGTGATCGTCTGGCTCATCTCCTCTGCTGCAGTTGCGATCTGCTCTGCCTGGCGTGACTGGTTCTGCGCACCCTCAGTCGAGCGTTCTGAGCGCTCGCGCAATACAGACACGGCCTTCACCACATCGTCAGCAGACTTTGTTATGCGGTCGATCGTTGTTTTGAGGGTCTGGACCATTCTGTTCATGCTGCTTGATAGATGACTTATCTCGTCTTTGCCGGTCGTATCAAGCGTGACGGTCAAGTCACCATTTGCTATGACCTCAACCTTTGCGGCAAGATAATCAAGCGGAGCGGTGATCGATCTGCTGATGAACAACATCGTCCCGATGATGACCGCCATAAGTATCAGTGCAATAGCGCTAAACTTCAGCATAGTGTTCTTGAAAACTGAATTCACATCGTCGATGTAAATGCCGGAGCCTATCACCCAGCCCCAAGGCTCAAATCCTTTTACATAAGAGACCTTCTCGACCGGATCCTGAAAGTTGGGCTTTGGCCAAAGATAATCAACGTAACCAGCCTTCGATTTCTTTACCACATCAACAAACTCTACAAAGATCTTTGTGCCCCGTTTATCCTGGAGGCCGGACTGGTCTTTCCCCTCCAGTTCGGGCTTGATCGGATGCATCACAACCACCGTGTTCATATCATTGATCCAGAAATATTCCTTCTCATCGTACCGCATGCTCCTAAGCACGCCGGCAGCCTCTGCCTTTGCAACATCCTCGGATATCTTTCCTGCCTTGGCAGCCTTGTAGTAATGTTCGACAACGCCGTAAGCAGACTCCACCACATGCCGTGTCTTAACCCTCTTATCGTCCATCAGCTGGCCGCGCAGAAAAAAGAGTGACTGCGACACCAGCAGGAACAGACCGCACAATACTATGAACGCAATAAACAACAGCCGATACTTGATCTTGAACTTCTCGAACAATTCCTTCACGATATCCTCCTGAAATTTTCATACAGTTATAAGTTTTGAGTGTTAAGTGTTGAGTTAAGGAATTACTGCTCTTCATTAATTCAAAACTAAAAACCCATAATTCATAACTGATTTTTTAAACCGAGTTCACCATTTCACCTGCAATCTCTTCGACCGCAAGGATCTTATCCGCAATGCCTGCATCCACAACCGCCTTTGGCATGCCGTACACAACGCAGGTCTCTTCATTCTGGGCAAATATTCTCGCACCGCCCTGTTTCATCACCTTCATGCCCTTCACGCCGTCAGCACCCATGCCGGTCAGGATAACGCCAAGCGCACGGCCAGGAAAACACTCCGAAACCGACAGCATAAGTGCATCCACGGACGGACGATAAATATAGTCCTCGATCGCATCAGATATGGATACGACTGTTTCAAGAGATCGCCTTCTCTGCACGCGCATATGCCCACCGCCCGGAGCGATCAGCACAAGACCGGCCTTCAGCACATCCCCATCTTTTGCCTCTCTTACCTCAACCTGGCTCAGTTCGTTCAGACGCTGAGCAAACGGGCCGGTGAAGGTAGCAGGCATATGCTGCGCAATAATGATCGGCACCGGGAACTCTTTC
Source organism: uncultured Nitrospiraceae bacterium (assembly GCA_964506525.1). Lineage (GTDB taxonomy): Bacteria > Nitrospirota > Thermodesulfovibrionia > Thermodesulfovibrionales > UBA6898 > UBA6898. The sequence goes on along the minus strand of CAZDLA010000006.1, from coordinate 93,843 downwards.
GGCAGCTTAGGGATGATCTCCTGCAGAGCCTTTGGCCCACCGGTTGAAGAACCTATAGCCACGACACTCACTCTCCGCTCTCCAGTCGTCCTGACCGGCAGGGGTGTCGCAACCACTGCTGTTCTGCTCGGCACGATCCTGCGTCTCGGATGCGCTTTTTTCGCAATCTCTTTCACCTTATTGATCAGGACTTCCTTGATCTTCACGATATCGATCGAGAGGTTCGAAAGGTTCTTGGATATGAAATCCACAGCGCCGAGGTCAAGGGCATCAAGTGTCACCTTGGCATCGTCAGTTGTCAAAGAGCTCACCATGATTACCGGCACCGGACATTTCTCCATGATCTGCTTCAACGCACCGAGACCGTCAAGCCGCGGCATCTCAACGTCCATGGTCACCACATCCGGCTTCAGTTGCATCACCTTCTCGACGCCATCCTGGCCGTCGCGCGCCAAGCCAACCACCTGAATCTCCGGGTCGGAGCTCAGCATGTTCGAAAGAGCATTCCGCATGAACGCAGAGTCGTCGACAATCAGAACTCTTACCATCTCATAGACTCTGGGAATTCAGGATACAGGAGTCAGAATTCAGAATGGCACCTGTATAGGATTCCAATAATTTACTAACCTCTTCAGCCTGATGGAACATTTCTTTGTTATCTCCATATCCAAGGTCTCTCGCAAGAATTAAATAATACCTGCATTCCTCAAGAGATCCCTGCGCAATATTCATAAATCGGCATTTATCTGCTCTTCCTCTCTTCTTGAAGCCCTCTGCAATATTGGCAGGAACCGACACTGCTGCTCTTCTTAACTGAGTCGTTAACCCGAACTTTTCCTCGCCAGGAAAACTACTACTATATGAATAGACCGAAAGAACCCAGGCGTGGGCCTTTTGCCACACGATCAAATCTTCAAAGCTCTTTGCAGCCATCCGCGTTATCCCCGCTTCGACAACATTATCCTTCATTCAATCTCCCGACAGCATCATTCTGTCTTCTGCCTGCTGGATTCTTAATTCTGTAATTCTGTCTCCTGAATTCTGTATTCTGTTATTTTCATATCTTAAACCAGCTTGCCGTAGTAGTAAGCTCTTTGGATTGATGATCAAGATTCTCTGCAGCCTTTCTGATGGCATCGACAGAGGTTCCGAGGTTCCGGGTGATGATCGCTATCTGTTCAACGCTCTTGGTGACCTCACCAGCAGTCACGGACTGCTCTTCGGTGGCACTTGCAATGCGCTGGATCATGTCTGCACCGCTATCTGAAGCAGAAACGATCATGTCAAGTGAGTTGCCCGCGGTAAGTGCAAGCTTCTCTCCCTGTGCAACCTCTTCCTTGCCCTGCTGAATCGCCAAAACAGATTTCTTCACATCAGCCTGGATCTTCTCAATTATGCCGCCGATCTCTTCGGTCGAGCCGACAGTCTTTTCAGCAAGCTTTCTGACCTCGTCTGCAACAACAGCAAAGCCTCTTCCATGTTCTCCTGCGCGGGCCGCCTCAATGGCAGCATTAAGCGCTAACAGGTTGATCTGCTCAGCGATCTCGTTTATTACATGAACTACCTTGTCGATCTCCTGGGAACTTGCGCCAAGTGACCCGACCGTCTCTCCGGCATTCTTGACTGCATTGGCAATATTGCTCATACCGCGGACTGTCTCCTGCACTGCAGCCTTTCCGTTTCGTGCAAGATCAGCGGTCTGCTTCGAGGAGCCTGCTGCATCCGAGGCGTTCCGTGCAACATCAACGAATGTCTGCGACATCTCAACGATTGCCGTAGCGGTCTGCTCTGTCTGGGAACTCTGCTCTTTTGTTGAACCGCTCAGAGCCCCTGACACAGACTCGAGCGACGCCGAGTTCTCGGACAGCTGCTTGATCGCAGTGGTTATCTGCTGCGTAACCTTTCTGAGTTGTTCAGATGCCTGATTAAAATGTCCGGCAAGCACACCGAACTCGTCCTTCCGTTTATCGTTCATGCGGACAGTGAAATCTCCTGAGCCAAACCCCTCTGCCACAGCATTGAGTTCCTTCACCGGCTCAGTGATCGTCTTGCCGATCCAGCGGCTGAGCAGAAGAGAAAATACGATCGCTGCAATGCCGATAATAGCGACAGAGTATTTGGTCAGTTTTCCTGCCCGGTTTAAGGCAATGATTGAATTCTCCTGGCTCTGGCCTGCCTTGGCAACTTCTTTGCCACTCTCTGCCAACTGCTTGTCAGCAATTGACCCCATCTTCGTGTTCAGGTCTCGCAGTTCGGCTATGTCGCCAAGTACTCTGCGAAAGATATCGAACAGTCCGTTCTGCTTAAGACATTCATTCTTGACCGAAAGGAAGATTCCGCTGAAAGAGTCAACAAGCTTCACCTCTTCCTTGTATCCGCCTTTCAGGAGAAGCTCCTTCAATTTCTTGCTGGTCATTTCTCCCCTGTTGAAAAGATCTTTGATCTCTGCAAGCTGCCTATTAAAGTGCTCCACACGGCCGACCACATATTCCTCAGAATGAAGATCCTGTATCGCAAGAATAATAGAGGTGTTTAGCGCAGGCAGCACTGATGCAAGCGCAAGAATGGAATTTGTCTCCTTGAATGATTCTGTATTCTTCTCCATGCTGTCGGTGTTGGACTTAACATTTTTCTGCCCGCCCTGCAGTTCCTTTTCAACGGTCGGCACCATAGAGATGATCTCTTTGAGCAGAGACTTTGTAATGGACTCGATCTGTTCTTTAATCTTTGAATCTGTCTCGCTCTGAATCTGGAGAGCGGCAATGCCTCGGCTTCCACCAACACGATCACTTACTTCATTAAGCCGCCTGACCAGATCGTCGGTCGTCGGATCAAGGCCCTCGATCGGGTTCACTGTTCTCAGCGCCTTGATGATCTTGCCAACAGTTCTGCTCACATCTTCTCGGGCCACCTCTAAGGAACGTTTGTCCGTTGTTATCGGTATCTTTCCGATCAAAAGCTGAAGGTCCTTCAGGCCGTCCATTGCAGTGATCAGACTGTTTGCCTGCTCATTGACTCCGATTAGCCGGCTAATCCCGCTTACCACCTCTGCTGAGGTCCTCTGCTGAAGCTTCCGTATGCTTTCATCTGCTAAGTTGACATGCTTGGAGGCCTGATCAAGTTTTTTCCTTACTTCTTCCACTCCCTTATGACCGAGCTCATCATTCTGCACCTTCTTCTCAACAACCGTCAGCACGGATTTCGTAATATCTTCGATCGCTTTCCGATCAGAGGTCAGGTCACCCTTCAGCTTCGCAAAATCGTCATACGCCTGGACCACCTGCTTGAGCGACTGCTCAGTCTCAGAATTACGTTTTTTCAACTGCTCGCCAGAATCTGAAGCAGAGAGAGTCACGAGATTTGAGGCATGGGCCTGAAGCGCCCGCTGCTGCTGCAAAGCCCTCAGTTGATACGGTGTTGTCTTCTGCGTCAGCACGCTCACATTGTTCTGAATGTAGGTCAGTCCCACCACTGCCGCACCAACGATAACTGCCATTGAGATAAACACAACCAGTGCATTCATCCTCAGCCTGTTCTTAATAGTCATAAATCTCCTTAATGTTAAATGTTAAATTTTGAATGCTTAATTTAAGGAAATTGTATCCACGATTAAACATTAACCATTCAGCATTAAACATTGCCTTCAAAAATTACTTCCACGATTAAACATCTTCTTGCTGACCACTGATTGCTGTCCGCTGATCGCTTTGCTCTTTCACGTCTTAAACCACCCAGCCATGGTGTTGAGCTCAGTTGCCAGCTTTGAGAGATCACCTGCTGAGCGCTTGATCTCCTCAATTGTCCTATTTGATTCCCTTGCCCGCAAAGAATGTGCTGTATTTCTTGTCAACGCCCATGATGTGCTTGGTCAGCCAGTCTTTGAGGAAGCTCATAAGCTCAATGCTGATGATATTATTGCCGCCGTCAAACTTTGTCTTGATCTCCATGGCCTTCTTGGTCAGGCTGTCATGCTCTGCTTTATGGCTCAGATAACCGGGATAGCTGTGAGCCAGCATAAGCGTCTCCTCATTTGCAAAATGGATCTTCGTATAGCTGACAAGATTCGTGAGCACCTTGCCCAATACTTCAGTGCCTTTCCGGGCTGCCATGGCGTCATGCAGTTCGTTGATCAGTTTGATCAGCTCCTTGTGCTGGTTGTCAAAGTCCTTAACGTTGACGCTCAAATCCTCTGTCCATGAAATCAATGCCATCTTTATTCTCCCTGTTTTTGCTTAATAACCTGCTTTTCTTCTCATAGCGCTTAGTTGTTAATGTTGAATGCTTAATGAAAGAAATTCATCCGCAACTCAACATTAAACATTTGCTTAAAGCACCTACTGTTGGCAAAATTCAACATCGACTTTTCAGAACCCGAAATCCTTCAGCAAATCGTCAACGCCGGACTGGGAGACCTGCTCAGCAGCAGGAGTTGCATCAGCAGCCCCCGCATCCATCTTCACGCCGAACGTTGAGATAAGCCTTACGAGTTCTGACTCGATCTCCCCCACCAGTTTGATAACTTTCTTGATGGTCTGGCCGGTAAGGTCCTGAAATGCCTGAGTAGTAAGGATCTCAGTCATGTCATCCTCAAGTCCATTTCTAAAAGTCTTAAGGTAAGAGATAGCGTCTTCGGGCTCTTTCAGCTTCCTGATCTGGGCAGAGAGATCGTCCATGCCAAGGAGGTATTTTTCGACAATGCCCATAGTCTTGTTCGCTGCCTCTTCTGTTTTGGTGATGACAAAGTGCAGACGGTCAACAGCATTCGGCATCTCGATGTTGGTAATGTCCTTCAGCTTCGGATCGAGTGCATCCCTGAAGCTCTTGATCGAGTCATGCATCTTTCTGGTCATCTTGCCGACCTCGCCGAACAGTTCGGACTGACCCTTTTTTACAATACTCTGTATGGCGAGATCTGCCTTTTCATGGTCATTTGCTGCAATCGCATTCATAAAGCTCATGAGATCGTCAACGATCAGATACCGCGGGTCCTGGGCACTGATGCCTCTTTTTTCGAAGAACTCCTTGGCGTCACGGGTCTCTGTTACGGTCGTCTCACCTGCAATGGTATGGACCTTTTTTGTGACCTCGACCGTGCCGTCAGCAGACTCTGTCACATCCATGATCACATCCTCAAAGACGCTCATATCCTCACCGGGTATCAGGTGGCGGGTATCGAGCAGAACAATAAGCCTGTCCTTCAGCTTTGCGACGCCCTCAACCTGCTCCATGTTGCCGCTCATAAACTTTTCAGGTGGCTCAATGGCAGATTCATCGATCGTGATGACACCGGTAATGTCATCAACCAGCACACCAAAGGTCATGCTGCCGCTTGCCACCACGATCACCTTGGCGCCGAGATTCTCCGGATTACCGAGATGGACGAGCTTCTTGAGATTCACAATGGGGATGATGCTGCCCCGAAGATTCGTCACGCCCTCAATATACTCAAGGGATTGGGGCATCTTGGTAATCTCGGGCATGCTCACGATCTCCCGCACCTTGAGAATGGGGATCGAGTATTCGCTGTCGTTCAGATGAAAGCCAATGTACTGTTGCATGAAGCCTCCTTAGTAAGTAAATCAGGTAAATAGTCTGTAAATATTACATAGCTTTTTAGCTGTTTAGTCTGTAGGTGTTTAGGCTGCAGCCCTAACAGACTAAGGGACTACAGTCTAAGCAACCTGCTCAGTTAAACTTTCAGTGCGCCTATGACGTTCCTTGATATGCCGGCCAGGTCGAGGATAAGCACAACTTTCCCCTCGCCGGTTATCGTGGCCCCAATGATATAGGATGAATCAGTTTCTACACCGTGGATGGTCTTGATCACGACTTCTTCCTGACCAAGCAGTTCGTCAACCGCAACGCAGAACTTCCGGTCGCCGATGGTGATGACCAGGACATAGCGGTAATCGTTCTCCGCGCGGTCATCAAGGTTCAGGATCTCGGTCAGTTCAAACAGGGGGCAGACCTTCTCACGGACCACAAGCACCTTCTGGCCGGTCACGTTTTCGATCTCTTTGCGTTGTATCTTGAGGGTCTCTTCAACAGGGGCAAGCGGGATGGCAAACTGGCTGGTGCCAGCGCGCACCATCAGTGCCTGCATAATGGCAAGCGTAAGCGGAATACTGATCCTGAAGGTAGAGCCGACGCCCTTCTTGCTCATGATCTCGACGTATCCGTTGAGCTTCGAGATGTTCGTCTTGACCACGTCCATGCCAACGCCACGGCCGCTCAGTTCTGTGGCCTTTTCCATGGTGGAGAAGCCGGGCAGGAAGATGAGGTTGATCGCATTTTCGTCAGCCATGCGGCCTGCTTCGTCCTCAGTTATCAGCCTTTTTTCGACTGCCTTTCTCTTCACTCTTTCTACATCTATGCCTTTGCCGTCATCAGCGACTTCGATGATGATCTGGTTGCCTTGCTGAAAAGCCCTGATCGAGAGCGTGCCCTTGATCGGCTTGCCTGTTCGGGCACGGTCATCCCGTGATTCAAGACCGTGGTCAATCGCATTCCGAATGATATGCACCATGGGGTCGCCGATATGCTCGATAACCGTGCGGTCAACTTCTGTCTCCTCTCCTGAGATCACCAGTTCAACATCCTTGCCGATATTGTTCGAAAGGTCACGGACAAGACGGGGGAATTTACCGAAGACTTTTTTCAGGGGCTGCATCCGCATCTTCATGACCGCAAGCTGCATGTCTGACGTCACAAGGTCAAGGAACGCGACCGTGCCGAGAAGGTGTTCGACATTCTGGTCTTCGGAATAACGGGACTCAAGATAGTTCGCAATATTCAGAAGCCTGTTCCTCACCAGCACCATCTCGCCGGTAAGGTCCATGACCTTGTCAACGCGCTCAACATCAACCCTGAGCGTCTGCAGGGATTCCTGGGCAGTAAGTGTTGACGGCATCTTTGCGGTCGGCGCTGCCTGCTCTCTTACCACGCTCACCGGAACAGTCTCTATCTTTTTGGGCGGCTCTTCAGCAGGCTTATGATCTTCCTGCTTTGGGGTCTCAGCCTTGGGGGCTTCGGCTTTGGGCTGCTCAGGAACCTGGGCAGGTGAATCTGCTGCTGGCGCACCCCCTCCTGCGTCAATGGCAGCATGCAGGGCACTGTCCAGTTCAGCAATGACAGTATTGATATCCTCGTCAACCCCATCCTTCAGCTTCAGATGATGAAGAAGAAGCTTGAGCATATCCACACTCCTGAGGATCGCATCCATAAGCTTGGTGGACATGATGATTTCCTGATCACGCAGCCTCTTCAGGATGCTCTCTGACTTGTGGGCAACCTCAACGATATTCTTGAATCCCAGAAATCCGGCCGCACCCTTGATCGTATGCATGGACCGGAATATCTCGTTCAGCATCTCCTTGTCATAACCCTTGGCTTCGAGTTCTATGAAAAGCGGATCTATCTTATCGAGAGACTCTTCCGCCTCGGTAATAAACTCGGCAATTATTTCATCCATTTCATCTGCCATAATGTCTCCTTAATTATAGGGTCAAGGGGCCAGTTACAAGGGTCAGGCCAAAGACCTGACAAGACCCTTCAGTAATCGTGCAACCTCTGATCTCTTTTCCTCTGCTTTCTGAAAAGCGTCTTCCTTCATGTACCCGAGATCCGAAACTAACAATAAATAGGTCTCCAGTTCACCCAGAGAACCTTTTGCAAAATGCAAGAATTGAAGATATTCCTTTCGATGTCCACGTTCATACCCCTCAGCTATATTTGCCGGGACTGAAACCGATGCGCGGCGGATCTGAGAAATTAAACCATATTCCTCCGTCTTGGGGAGGAGCTTCGTAAATCGGTAGCATTCAAGCACGAGGTCATAGGCCTTCTGCCAGACCAAGAGTTGTTTGAAACCTTTTTCGTCTTTCGTCATTGATTGACCCTGGCTACCTGCCCCTTGACCCTATCTTCTTTATTTCGCAAGTTTTTCAAATACCCGGTCCATCTTTTCCTTCAGGACTTCGGCAGTAAAGGGCTTGACAACATAGTTGTTTACCCCGGCCTGGATCGCGGTGATAACCTTTTCCTTTTCTGCCTCTGCCGTAACCATAAGCACCGGCAAGGCCTTGAGCCGTTCATCGCTCCTGATCTTCTTCAGCAGTTCAAGCCCGTCCATGTTCGGCATGTTCCAGTCCGAGACCACAAAATCAAAGTCACCGCCCTGCAGCTTTGAATATGCCTGGGCGCCATCCTCAGCCTCATCGATATTTTCATACCCAAGCTGCTTCAGGATATTCTTCACGATCCTTCTCATGGTCGAGAAATCATCAACAACAAGAATCTTCATCTTCAGATCAAACATTTTATGCGCCTCCCTTTCCAAACAGATCTTTCATTATTTTTTTAATATTCTCTGCAACCATTTCGGCGGTCACCGGTTTTATCATGTACCCGTTGGCTCCTGCTTTCATGGCCTTTTCCTTCTCCTCAGGGTCTGCCTCGGTCGTGACCATAACAACCGGCAACTCCACTGTGTCAGGGTTTGCCCTCAAGCTCTTCACGAACTCCAGGCCGTCCATATACGGCATGTTAAGGTCAGAAAGCACAAGGTTCACATTCTCCTTGCCGACCTTTTCGAGGCCGTCAAGACCATTCTCTGCGGTAACGACCTCATACCCTTTTGACTTCAGATACAGGGTAAGGAGTTTTCTTGTCGTCGCACAGTCGTCAACCACTAATATTTTCATTGTTACCCCCTCTGATACACGACAACTTTATTAATAACTGTCGGTTTGAATGCACGCGTTACGTTATGGAGACTCTCTGATGATCCGACAAACAGATATCCTCCGGGCCTCAACGCATCGTAGAGAAAAGAGACCACCTTCTGTTTTGCCTTGTCATCAAAGTAGATCAGCACATTCCTTACAAAAATGACATCCATGTTCCTGACCATCTTCATCTTTGCAGCATCGATCAGGTTCATGTTCTTGAAGGTGACTGCATTTTTCACTGAACTGTCCAGATCAAAGTTTTGGCCATTGGCCTTGAAATACTTGGACATGTACGCCGGAGGCACGTTTCTGATCGAGTAGGAACTGTAGCTTGCTTTCCTGGCCGATTCGATGACGCTCTCACTGATGTCAGAACCCATCACCTGCATGCGGACTGTCGGCGCTTTCTCCCGGAGCAGCATCACAAGATTGTACGGCTCTTCGCCGGTGGAACTGGCAGCAGACCAGATATTGATGTCATTGGTCTTCTTCTCGGCAAGGACCCTCGGCACAATATCATTGCTGAAGACATCCAACTGCTGAGGCTCACGGAAGAAATAAGTTTCATTCGTGGTAACCGCATCAAAGAGTCTTGCCAGTTCTCCGCTGTTGTTGCCATACACGATAAGGTAGAGGTAATCCTCGAAGCTGGAAAGATTCTTCTCCTGTATCCTTTTCACGAGGCGATTTTCGAGAAGATATTTTTTGGTGTCAGGGATAAAGATGCCCGACTTCTCATAGACAAAGTCCCTGAGCTGCTTAAAGGTCGCATCCTGGAGTGTCATGGGAGTGGTCATAGGCTTTCGAGTGTCTGAACGGCCTTCTCGCGAATCGCCGGATTTTCGTCTTCCTCAAGATGAGCAAGGGCCTGGAAGGCCTCCCTGCCGCCTATCTGTGCGATCGCGTCGATGGTGGAAAGAACCACAGGTATCTCCTTATCATTGAGCATCAGGATCAGGACATCGATCATGCCCGGATTCTCTGAGCGGCCAAGGGCCTTGACTGCGTAAAGCCTCACCCACATTTCTTCGTCATGGAGCGCTGCCTTGATATCATCATAGCAGCAGCGGAGATCCCCCATTGCCATGATGGCAGCCTTTCTGACAGACGGGTCAGGGTCCTTTACGATCTCACGCAGCCGTATCAGTGCGGCATCTGAACCAATCCTGCCCAGGCTCGATACAGCAGCGATCCTGACCTGCATGTTGTCATCCCTGGAAAGATCGATCACTGCTTTCTGGTCATTTACATATTTGGCCAGGATCTCCTTGCGGCCTGCATCGAACTCGCTCACATGACGGAAGAGTTCATTCTGGTCAAGTATGATCATGGACTGTATGATCTCTTCCAGCACATCCCTGAACTTTTCAATTTTGAGCAGTTTCAGAAGAATATCAAAAGACGACCGATCGCCTATCCTGCCGAGGGCATTAATGGCTGCCTTTCTGACATGGCTGTCATGGTCGTTGACTGCGTCCTCAAGGGCCTGCCGCGACTCATCGTCACTGATCTCGCCCAGAGCCTTAACGCTTGCACGCCGCACATCCCTGAAATTTCCTTCGATCAGTTTTACCAGTGCGGGTGCCGCCTTTTCACACTTGAGCTCACCGATGATCTCTATGGCCAAGACCCTGCCGCGGTATTTGATCGCTGGATTATTCAGGCAAGCGATCAGATTGTCACTGCAGCCAAAGGCCCGTAATGCCTCATTGATCCTGTAGAGTCTGTCTTCGCTTTCAGGGTCAGAAGGGTCGAGGGAGCCGCCGATATCCACGATGTCAATCACTGCCTTTTCTTCGCCAAGGTCCACAATGCCCTTGAGTGCGATTATCCGCTCTTCCCAGTCGCCATTTTTTAACATATCGATCAGAATATCTGATATCTCGGACATCGAAGGAGTAACGCCTATCTTGACCAGACTCTTCACCGCCTCCCGCTTTTCCATATCATCAGCTCTCAGGAAATGCTTCAGCAGAGGAGCAGAGGCTGCAGGAGATCCAATGCTTCCGAGGGCCTCGATCGCAGCAAATCTCAGGGTTATGCTGGGGCTGTCAAGAAGCTCGACAATAGCATGCACTGCAGCATTATCCGGTATTTTTGAGAGCGCTTCAAGCACCGAGAAGACTACCCATTCATCATCCTTGAGCGCTTCGATGAGATAGGGAAGACCTGCCTGCTGCATCACAACGCCGACTGCTTTGGCTGCTGAGGCACGGGCATTCTGGTTGGGATCTTTGAGTAAAGGGATGATCTGCTCGGCATCAACATTCTGATTAATGTCGATCAGCAGATCAAGGGCAAATTTGCGGACATCATCGTCCTTGTCCTTAAGCAGTGAATAGAGAAGCGGCACGGTCGGCGCGCCAATCTCCCTGAGAATGATGATCGCCGTATTGCGCAGATATGAATCTTCCCGCAAAAGCGGGACGACCATGTACGCAGTGACCTCGCCTCCGATCACAATAAGAGAACGCATGGCAGCATCCTGCACACCGGGGTTGTGGTCACGCAGGGCCTTCAGAAGGGGATAGATCGCTCTCTCGTCACCAGCAGAAAGAAGCTCTGCTGCAGTCCGCCTTTTTGATATATCTTCATGGGTTATGTCCTTCAGCAACTTGGGCAAGCGTATAGTGGCTTTCATATCAGTTCTTATCGACCCCTTTCCTTCTTTTCTTTAGTAGAAAATTCATTAGATACTTTGGCTTTCAGGCGGATCAAGGCCTGTGTATGAAGCTGGCAGACACGCCCCTCTGTCAAATTCATGACTTTTCCTATCTCCTTCATGGTCAACTCATCCCAGTAATAGAGCGAAAGAAGCAATTTTTCCTTCGTAGGAAGCTTTGCAATGAAGCGTGCGAGAAGCTTTTTCTGGTCTGCATCCTCAAGAAGGGCAAGAGGGCTCTTCTCGTGCATATCGGCAATGCATTCCATGATATTAAGGCCTTCGCCGGAGTGTTCCTCATAATCTTCCAATCGCAGTGACACAGCGCCATGAGCATCCTGAAGCGTCCCATAATATTCATCGAGCCCGATCTCTAACAGTTCAGCCACCTCTTCGTCTTCAGGCTCTCTGCCAAGTTCCCTCTCGAGTTCGCTGTGAGCATTTCTGATCTCGCTGATCTTCTTTTTTGTGGACCGCGGCACCCAGTCTGTAGACCTCAGCTCATCAAGCATGGAGCCCTTTATCCTGAATTCAGCATAGGTCTTGAGCTTGACCCTGCCGTCAAATTTTTCGAGTGCATCAAGAAGACCCATGAGGCCGGTGCTGATGAGGTCATCAATGGTCAGTTGCGGGGGCAGACGCCATGACATACGATGCGCCGTATATTTAACGAACGGCAGAAAGTCCTTAATGATCTTTTCTTTGTCTTCCTCAGTAAATGCTGGTTCATATCCAGCCATGATGCAAATCCCCCGGAAGCGAAATGTTTGCGGCATCAACTCATGTGTCTATTAATAGATATTATAAACTATTGATTATAAAGTATGAATTTAATTCAATAATGCATAACTGTGCATCATTGCAGGGGGGGAGACATCGAGTGTTTTACTTGAGATTTGTGACAAGGAGTTGCTGGCCCTGCTCAGACAGGGACCAAGCGCAGGCAAAACTCCCTCACCCTTTACGGGCTTTGAACGATGGTCTCTTTCTTCAGGATATTACCGAGGAAGAGCTGGAGTGAGCCCTTGATCTTGTTCGGACTTTCCTCTTCCAGCACCTTTGCCGCAATAAGCCGGAGATTTTCGGATGCCTTGCTGTTAGGATACGCATCGATAAATGCCTTCTGCTGACGCACAGCTTTGGGAACTGAGTCATCATACGGCAGAAACCCGAGATAATCGAGGGACAGGCTCAGGAACTTATCAGCCGCAATAGAGATCCTCTTGAAGACCTCAAAGGCGTCTTCAGCATTCCGCGCAGAATTTACCAGAATCTTGAAATCTTTCTCCTGGTATTGGGTATTCAGCACCTTTATGAGCGCATAGGCATCGGTCAATGCAGTCGGCTCAGGAGAGGTGACTACAACGATCTCCTGAGAAGCAATGCAGAAAAAGGCTACATTCTCGGAAATGCCGGCACCGGTGTCTATAAGCAGAACGTCGATATCTGCGTCATAGGTCTCAAACTCTTCGATCAGCCTCAGTCGCTGGAATTCATCAAGTTCGGTCAGTTCCTGCACACCGGAGCTCGCAGCCAGGATCTTGATGCCATAGGGCCCGTCCACAAGCACGTCAGCAAGCTTCTTCTCTCCGCTCAGAATATGCTGGATGGTATATTTCGGCGCCAGGTCAAAGATAACATCAATATTGCTCAGGCCCAGGTCAGCATCAATGATCATAACCTTCTTGCCTGCCTTGGAAAGCGCAATTGCAAGATTGGCAACAACATTCGACTTGCCAACGCCGCCCTTGCCGCTGGTGACGGTAATAGTCTTTATCTGCTTCTGCTTCGGTCTATCGGTCATTATGCCGCCTCATTCTTAAGGATCATTGCTGCCAGCCGCTCACTGTTTGGAAACTCTATGTCTGCAGGCACGCTCTGGCCGGTTGTTATGTACGCCACCGGCTTCTGATAAAGACTGGCCAGGTTGTAGATGGAGCCGTATTTCACGGCCTCGTCTGCCTTGGTAAAGGCTATGCAGTCTATCGGCAGATTCTTGTAATGCCGGTACGCCTCCACCAGAAAGTCATCGTCGCTGCTTGCGCTCATCAGCAGATGGGTCTCGATCGGGATGCCAAGGGTGTACAAAATACGGAGTTCTTCTATATATTTTCTGTCCCGCGGATTTCTCCCGGTCGTATCTATGAAGATAATATCTCTGTCCGCAAACTTATCAAGGCTCTTCTTCAGCTCATCGCCATTCGAAGCAACGTCTAAAGGAATGCGCATGATCTTGGAGTAGATGCGTATCTGTTCGATAGCGCCTATCCTGTAGGTGTCGAGGTTGATCATGGCAACTTTCTTGTTGTTCCTGATCGCACGCGCAGCCAGTTTGGCAATCGTCGTTGTCTTGCCGACGCCGGTCGGGCCGATGAGCATCACCACTTTTGCCCTTTTTACCTCATCATACGTCTTTATCTCCTTTGACATAACAGAAATGAGATCGCTCATGCTCGTCGGCGACTGGTTCGAGAGCCTGAGTGCAAGTTCCTCCCTGATAGCCCGTTTTCTGAGATAGCGAAAGACCTTTTTCTTCGGCTCAGGCAGCTCCACTTCGAACCCCTTGCTCTTCATATCCTCAAGCAGACTTTTCAGGCTTCCGAGATCTTCTTTTATTGCCGTAATGCTCTCTGCATCATGGAAGACCGGCACACCTCTTTTTGCCGGGGAAGGAGAGATGTCACTGTTGGTGGTTTTCTGCAGGTGATGCGGTGTCTTATCAGAAGCTGCGACCTGGGCATATTGCGCATAGGCAGACTGACTCGCCTGCGATTCCTCAAGCTCATAGTCAGCGGCTGCCGTCACTTCAACTCCCGGTATAAGTCCTTTCTGCTCCTCAGAAGCAAGGATAACAGCATCCTGGCCCATCTCCCTTTTTACAAGCGCAAGGGCTTCACTGAACGTCCTGGCCCTGAATTTCTTAATCTTCATATCTCACCATTCCCATTGTATAGAGTCTTACTGAAGAGGAAATCTCACTATTTGAAAGAACAACCACTGAGGGCACGAACTTCTCCATGATCTTTTTCAGGAACCTTCTGACATGCACAGAACAGACGATGACCGGCTGCATACCCCGCAGCTTATCTTTGCCCATTGCTCCCTCAACACCCTTGACCAGTTTGGTCACCGTATCAGGGGCCAAAGCACCGCCGGTCTCAAGAGACTGCGCAAGCACCCTCTCGAACCGTGGGTCAAGGGTGAAAACAGGGATACTGCCATCCTGGGCCAGATACTGCTTTGTTATATATCGGGCAAGCGACTGTCTCACGTACTCGATCAGGATCTCAACATCCTTTGTCTGCGGAGCATAATCGAGAAGCGTCTCAAGTATCGTTATCAGGTCATTGATGGGCACGCGCTCTTTCAGCAGGCCCTGAAGGACCCTCTGGAGTCCGCCGACCGTCATATGCACAGGGATCAGTTCATCGACCATTTTCGGATAAATGCGGGCAACATTGTCGAGGAGGTTCTGCACCTCGCTCCGGGAGAGCAGCTCCCAGCAGTGCTTTCTGATGAGCTCTGTAAGATGTGTTGCAATGACCGTGGCCGGGTCAACCACCATATATCCTGCGGTCTGGGCACGCTCCATATCCTTTGCCTCTATCCAAAAGGCTGCAAGACCGAACGCAGGCTCCTTGGTAGGTATGCCTTCGATACGCTCAGCGCCCTCGGTCGAGACCGCCAGGTAGTAGCCCATCATGATCTCGCCGCGCACAACCTCAACACCCCTGATAAGCACGCTGTATTCGCTCGGCCTGAGCTGCAGGTTATCCTTGATATGGATCGGCGGCACCACAAAACCGATCTCTGTTGCAAGCTGCCTCCTCATTGCCTTGACCTTGGCGAGAAGCTCGCCGGTCTTCTCTTCAACCAGAGGGATCAGGCCATACCCGATCTCAAGGGTCAGCGGATCCAGTTCCATAAAGCCTTCGAGCTTCGGTTCTTCCAGCGTTTTGGGTTCACCTTTGTCCTCGACCTTTTCCTCCATGGGCGACTTATAGATCACATAGGCAAGCCCGCCGAATGCTGCAGCAATAAGGAAGAACGGTATATGCGGTAGCCCTGGCACCAAACCGAATATAAAGAGAATACCGGACGCTGTCATAAGTGCCTTCGGATTTGCCAGCAGCTGCTTGGTGACGTCCTGACCGAGGTCAGTGTCCGAGCCAGCCCTTGAGACGATCATGCCTGCTGCGGTAGATACGAGCAGGGCGGGTATCTGAGCAACAAGGCCCTCTCCGATAGTCAGGATGGTGTACGTGCTCGCAGCATCTAATACAGCCATTTTGTTCTGGAGCACGCCGATAAAAAGGCCACCGATAATATTGACGGCAGTAATGATCAATGCGGCGATCGCATCACCACGAACAAACTTCGACGCACCGTCCATCGCACCGTAGAAGTCAGCTTCCTGGGCAATTACAATTCTTCTTCTGCGCGCCTCTGCATCGTCGATAAGACCGGTGTTCAGGTCAGCATCAATGGCCATCTGCTTGCCAGGCATAGCGTCAAGGGTAAACCTTGCCGCCACTTCAGCAATTCTGCCGGCGCCTTTTGTGATAACAACAAAGTTGATGACAACAAGAATGATGAAAATGATAAAGCCTACTGCATAGTTTCCGCCCACCACAAAATTGCCAAAGGCCTGTATGACATGGCCGGCTGCTGATACGCCTTCCCCGCCCTTGAGCAGGATCAGCCTCGTTGATGCAATATTAAGAGAAAGTCTGAAGAGCGTGACGATCAGAAGCATAGAAGGGAAGACCGAAAAATCGAGCGGCTTCTGTATATAGATGGAAGTAACGAGTATCACAATAGAGATAGCGATCGACAAGGAGAGCAGCAGGTCAAGGATCAGCGGATGCAGCGGCAAAAGCATAACCCCAAGGATCGCCACAACTGCTACGGCAATCACCACATCGCTTCTCTTCTGCAGCATGGTCAGAAAGTGATTCATGCATTACTCCTCATGCCATAGATGTAGGCAAGGATCCTTGCCACTGCCTTGTACAGATCCTGAGGGATCGAGGCATCAAGGTCAAGCTTGAAGAGAACGCGGGCAAGGGGCTTATCCTCAACGATCGGCACACTGTGTTTCCGCGCGATCTCCCGGATCCTGAGCGCAACTTCATTCGCACCTTTTGCCACAATCTTCGGAGCTGCCATCTTGCCATCCTCATACTTCAGGGCAACCGAAAAGTGGGTCGGGTTTGTTATGACCACAGTCGCCTTCGGCACCTCCTGCATCATGCGTTTCCGAGCCATCTCACGCTGTATGCTCTTGATGCGAGACTTGATCTGAGGATTTCCCTCAGATTCCTTGTGCTCTTCCTTCATCTCCTCTTTGGACATCCTGATGGATCTCTCGAACTGCCATCTCTGGAGAAAATAGTCGATGACCGAAAGCAGAAAGAACCAACCAAAGCCAAAGGCAAAGGCCTTCAGGATCATCTGGGCCGATGCCACGCCAAGTTGCCTGAAGCCCATCTCCATAAGTCCCGGCAGCAGGGGAAGATCTTTTTTGATGATCCAGTAAAGCAGGTACCCGCCGAGTGAGAATTTGACGAGACTCTTCAGAAACTCCATAAGCCCGTTGATCGAGAAAAGCCGTTTAAAACCGGCCAGAGGGCTGATCGACTCGAAGTTCAACTTCATCGGCTTGAGGGCAATGCCGCCCTGGGAAACATTAGCCACAAGGGCAAAGACAAAGGCCGTGCCGAGGAACGGGGCCAGGATGAACATGGTCTCCACCGACGCTGCACGCAGCACGGTGATCGGTTCGATTCCATACTGAAGTGACAGGAGTCTGCTGGTCATGCTGCCCATGGAATCCATAAAATGCTTGCCGCCAATAACAAAAACCAGAAGGATGCCGCCCATTGCAGCAATCGCATTGATATCGCGGCTTCGGGAGACCTTGCCTTCTTCCCGTGCCTTTTGACGCCGTCGCGGCGTCGCCTGTTCTGTTCGTTCTTCGAAATCTGCCATTATACTCTGCCTCTGCTCATTTTCGTGCTATCGCCAGAATCCTGAACATCTCGTTGTTTACTTCATGGAACTCGCCGGCAAAGAAGTGCGTAAAGACCGGCACGCTCATGGCCATGATCAGAAACCCAAGAGCCAGGAATACGGGGAAACTTACAAAAAAGATATTCACCTGCGGAGCTGCCTTGTACAGAAAACCCATCAGGATATTCACAATAAGCATACCGACAAGAACCGGGGCACTGATCTTCAGTGCTATGACGAATATCTTAGACCCCGCTCCTACCACCTTGCTGAGAATCAGATTATCGACATTAATCTGGCCGATTGGCAGCAAGTCGTAGCTCTGGACAAAGACCGATATCAGTTCATGGTGACCGTCCATAGCAAGGACGATCAGAATGGCGATGATGCCGTAGATCCTCGAAACTTCTGTTGACTGGCCCATCTCAGGGTTAAAGGCCGTGGCAATAGACAACCCTGCAGCATTACTGATCATCTGACCGCCCATCTCGACCGCAAAAAATATCGCCCGTGCTGTGCCGCCAAGGATAATGCCAAGCGCTGCCTCACGCATCACGAGTACTGGCAGGGATATATTGGTTGTTTCAACATGGACGATCGGAGAGAGCAGGGCTGCAAAAGCAACTGCCAAACCAATCTTGAACTGCACGGGAAAGTTCTTGCTGCTAAAGACCGGAAGCATACCCATGAAGATGCTAGCCCGCAGAAGCACCAGAAGAAATGCATGCATGGCCGGGGAAAAGGCTGATAATTCCTGGAGCGGGTTCATCGTATGTACGCCGGGATGTTCTCGATAAGGTTCTTGGTGAAGGTGATCAGCACCTGCGACATCCAGGGAAGCATCAAAAAAATGCAGAGAAAGACCGCAACGATCTTCGGCACAAAGGTGAGCGTAAACTCCTGGATCTGGGTTATTGCCTGAAAAAAACTGATAAGAAGTCCGACCACAAGGCTCGTGATCAGAGCAGGCCCTGAGGCCAGCAGGATGGTCTTGAATACCTCGCCGGAGATCTCTTTTACCAGTTCGATGGTCAATGGAAACTCCTTACAATAGAGCCGATGATAAGGTTCCAGCCGTCCACCAGCACGAAAAGCAGAAGCTTGAACGGTAGGGATATCATCACCGGCGGGAGCATCATCATACCCATGGACAGAAGAATACTTGCCACGACCATATCGATGATCAGAAACGGTATGAAGATCAGAAAGCCGATCTCAAAGGCTGTCTTGAGTTCACTGATCGCAAAAGCAGGCACCACAACCTTCAGCGGCAGATCAGCCGGTTTTGCAGGGACAGTCTCTTTCGAGAGCTTCAGGAAAAGAGCAATGTCCTTTTCCCGCGTCTGCTTCAGCATGAAGGCCTTGACCGGATTCTCGGCCCGCTTCATCGCTTCGGTCATATTGATCTGCTTGTCCATATAGGGATTAATGGATTCCTTGGTGATCACATCAACAGTCGGCCCCATGATAAAAAGCGTAAGGAACAGCGAAAGACCGATTATGACAGCATTAGGGGGAATCTGCTGGCCGCCGATCGCCTGCCGCAAAAATCCGAGAACAACCACGATCCTGGTGAATGACGTGAACATGATCAGCACTGCCGGCAGCAGCGACAGAAAACTGATGATCAGAAAAACAGACATCACTGGGTTGTTCATGTCCACCGTATTCATCATGATATTTCCTGCCTGATCCTCCTGAGTTTCTTCACCTTATCGGCAATACTTGCCACTTCCTGATTTACGCCGGGTTTATCCTGGATCTTTTTCAGGAGCTTCATGTCAGTAGGCGTTACTCCCAGAACAAGGATCTCATTGCCCACTCTGACCGCTGCAACGCCCATTTTCTGGCCAAACGACTGGTATGCGACAAGATTAAGCAGATTTGCAGCCTTCTGCTTCTTCTTGTATACAAACGAGATCGCATAGATCAGGAAGATCACAAAGGCAAGTGCAAGCGCCATCTGAAAAGCCAATTCTGTCATTTCAGCTGCCTGATCCTTTCCACGGGGCTGATGATATCTGTCAGCCTCACGCCGAACTTCTCGTTCACGACAACGACCTCGCCGCGCGCGATCAGCTTGTTGTTAACGAGTATCTCCATCGGTTCTCCTGCAAGCTTTTCGAGCTCCACTACAGAACCCTGCCCAAGCTGCAGCAGGTCCTTGATCAGCATCCTCGTCCTTCCAAGCTCTACCGAAACATCAAGCGGGATATCAAGAAGGAAATCGATGTCCTTTCCACCTCCAGCCCTGCTGTCGCTGCTCACTTCACTGAATTGGGCGGCCTGAGCTTCTGCCTGTTTGTCAGCCATGTATCTTCTCCTTTCCGTTCATTTCTCGTAACTGCTCAACTGAATAGTCTGAAGATTGCTTAGACTGTAGTCTGTTAGCTAAACACCTACAGACTATCAACCTATCCAGCTGATTCGTTATCATTTCTCTATGGTCCTGGTTATCTTGATGGATTGCGCGCCCCTGCTCACGCCGGGCGTTCCCATATACTTCGGCACATCTTCAACCTTTATAACGAGTTCATCGCTCACAGCCTTTCCAAGGCTTATGATATTGCCGACCTCAAGTTCCATAAGATCTCTTACCGAAAGGTCAACTCTGCCGATCTCCGCAGTGAGGTGTATGGGTGAGGTTAGGAGAATATCAGTGAGACGATCCACCCACCGCTGATCAGCTTCGAGCTTCTCACCGGTAAGGCCTGAAGAGAGCTTTTCCTTGATCGGCTCTATCATCGAATAGGGGATACAGAAGAAACATTTGCCGGTGAACTCTTCAACTTCGATATG
Organism: uncultured Nitrospiraceae bacterium; assembly: GCA_964506525.1. Taxonomy (GTDB): domain Bacteria; phylum Nitrospirota; class Thermodesulfovibrionia; order Thermodesulfovibrionales; family UBA6898; genus UBA6898. Next base: position 73,641 of record CAZDLA010000006.1, on the reverse strand, counting down.
TACCTCTATCTTCACCACAACCTCGGTCGGCGTTACTATGGTCACAAACTGAGGGTTCATCTCAGAGCCGGTATATTCCGGCTCGATCGGGACGACCACCTTCCATGCCTCGGCAAGGTCAGCAAGAGCCATATTGACGACCTTCCGGATGATCCGCTGCTCGATGAGCGTAAAATATCTTCCCTCTGACTTCACATACCGGGCTGAGGTGGAGCCAAAGAAAAATTCTATAAAAGCAAAGACCAGGGGAGCCTCAAGCACGAAAAGTGCATACCCCTTCAGCGGCTCCATTTTGAACATGTTGATACTTGAAGGCATCGGTATAGTCTTCATGAACTCGCTGAACTTCATCATCTCGATACCCTGGATATTGATATCCACGAACTTCATGATCGCAGAGGAGATGGAGTTCCTGAAGAACCGGACAAAGCGCTCGTTCGCCATCTCAAGCCCCGGCATCCTTCCGCGGATGATCCTTTCCTGGCTTGCAAGGTCAAAGGACTTTATGCCGCCTTCAGACTCCTTCTTGGTCTCTGTCTCGATGTCCCCTGTGGAGACTCCCCGCAACAGGGCATCAACTTCGTCTTGTGACAGGACCTTGTTCATTGCATCACAAACTCAGTGAAGAATAGGTTCTTGAAAAGGTCCTTGCCCACGGCCTGATTGCTTCTCAGGAGAAGTTCGTCCTTGAGCTGAAGCTTTCCTTCCGGCCCTGAAACTGCCTCAGCTGACTTGCTGCTCAGCAGCGTGATCATCGCATCCCTGATATTAGGCATCTTTTCGGTCACCACCGGCTGCTGGGCAACATCGGCAAGCTCGAGCTGGAGCGTAACCTTCAGATATCTGCCATGCTCGGTCAGGTTCACAACAAAGGGATCAACAGGCACAAGCGCTGTCTTTGCCTGCCCCTCTTTCTTGTGTCCGCCTTCTTCGCCTGCTTTTTCAGACTTCTTGGAAAGCATTTTGTACCCCACAAAACCACCGGCACCGCCAAGGACCAAAATTGCGGCAATGATGATGATCATCATTTTTTTCTTGCCGCCGGCTTTTGCCACAGGTTTCGGAGCAGCATCAGTCGCAGCGTCGTCATGTTTCTCTTCTGCCATGAATATAACCCTCCTTATATGTCAGACCTCTTTCAAGGACTGTGCCATATTGTAACTCATTGATATATAACGATAGAAGCCTAATAGATCTTGACTTTATCGTGTCAAGGAATTGACCTATAAGTATTTTATCGCTATTTTTTGACATCCGTTCTCCGTATATACCACGGCTGTGGTAATATGTTGAAAAGAAAGAAATTATTATCACTGTTACGTAATGGGGGATTTACTTCAGTAATGGCTGTAGACAAGAAGATTCTTATTGTTGATGATGAAGAGATCGTGCGCGAACTTCTGGTGGAAGTGCTTTCAGATTCGGGTTTTCAGGCGTTTACTGCCGAAAACGGGCTGATCGCTCTCGATCTTTTCAGAAAACCTGAAATGCAGTTTGACCTGGTGGTCGTTGATATGTCCATGCCCGGCATGAACGGCCCTGAGGTCTGCAGAGAGATCCGAAAGATCAATCCCTCACAGAAACTGATCATTGCAACAGGCAGTGTTTCGACCGATGAAGAGCTCGCAGAACTAAAAAGCAATGGTATCAGCGACGTTGTAAAAAAACCTTTTAACATGGGAGAACTGCTTTCGCTCTTTGAGAGCGCAATAAATCAGGAATAACGTTGATCAGGCCTGAGCAGGTTCTTTTGAAAGACGGTCGCGCTGACAGTTCACTATTTCGCCAATGCTGCCTTTTTCGGAAAACCTGATGCACTCCACAAGGCCGTCCTTGCGTTCGAAATAGATATCCTCGTCTTTGCCCAGTTTCGGAAAATATCTCCCGCCGATATCTTCGTACAGGTCAACACGGAAGAGCACGTTGCTGCGACAGCCATTGCCGGACAGGGACAGCAAGCCATCCTGCTCGCAGACACTAAAGGCGCCTTCAGGATTTTTGTAACCCACATAATAGCGTCCGGCCTCTTTGTGATAAATATCGGCATTCAGCGGATAGACCCTGTCACCCACAACCTCGAAGAAATCTTCTCCGATTACCCTGAACAGTTTGTCAGTCCTGCTCAGCACCCATTCTGACGTGATCATGTCAGGACTATGGGTAAGAATAGTCCTATTCTTCTTCAATGCTGTATGACTGAGTCTGCTGTAGTCCGTATGGACCACACTCTTTTTGGAAGCAACATCATGGATCACCACTCCTGAATCAAAGGTACGGAGTGCCTGCTCATATCTCTGGCGGCTCCAGGCACGCTCAATAAAATCATTAATATCGCCAATAAGAACCGGGGCTGCCTCGAAGTCATCCTCCGGCAGGCTATGCCTCATGGCTCTTTTTTCGAACGTGAGCTCCTTCCAGAGGTCAATATCATTTACCGTGTCAGAACTAAAGAGGAGAGATTCATTCCCGTTGCTGAACTTCAGCCCAATGCTCGCAAGGCCGTGCCAGACCGGCGCATTAAAGGCCTCAATGGTGCAGCCCTCGGGGTCAATGAAAGAGTTCTTCTGCTGCTCATAAAACGTGTCAGAAGAAAATGAATAGAATGATTCAGGCTCGACCCACTCCTGAGAGTCAGGATCACGGAAGAGCATGCGGGCAAGTCCTGTGACACTGCTGATAACGACCTTTGCGCGTTCAGGGCCGACAGGCCTCTTGTCAGGTCCTTCAACAAAAAGGCATGTCTCACCACAGCCCTTCTCTATTCTTGCGATCCTGTACTTCGCCTTGGGGCCAAGCAGCTTATGCTCTATATAGGCGTCATAGGAGATGTCCATCACCTTTCTGCCATCAAAGGATAGACTTCTTTCGAGCGCAGGTCCTGAAGCACGCTTAAGTTCTTCGCCCACCTGTTCACTGGTCAGGAGAAAAAGTCTTGTTGCAAAATCGGGAGCATACATATTGAAAAGAGCAAGATCGGAAAACCATCTCTTATGATCATCGTGACAGTGGGTAATGATCAAGCCTTTGATATTCTTGAGGCCGTGGCCGCCGATCTGCTGAAAAAGCGGGGTGCCGCAGTCGAGGAGGTATTGTGAATTGCCAAGGGTAACGAGGTACCCGATACTCTTGCCCATGCGGGAGAACGGGCCATAGTCGCCAAGCACCCTGACTGTGATTCCGTCAGCCATTACGCTCCCTCTTATTGTCATGCAACATATTCATAGCTGACTGCATTGTATCACAGGCTTTTCAGGGTAAGTCAATGATAATTAAGTCGCAACTGCTCAGGTTGATAGGCTATAGCTGTTCAGTATTCAACGCGAACCTAACAGACTTCAGCTAAACAACCTGCGCAGTTGCGATTCATAATGGTTACGTCAGGACATCATTATTGAGCTTTTATCTCTTCAGATTCACCAGTTCCTGCAGCAGTTCATCTGACGTTGTGATGACCCGGGAATTGGCCTGGAACCCGCGCTGGTAAACGATCATCTTGACAAACTCTTCTGCAAGGTCAACATTGCTCAGTTCAAGGGCATTGGACATGACCATTCCAAGTCCTGATGTGGTTGCAGCGCCGATTACCGGCTGACCGGAATCAAACGACTCAGCGAAAAGGTTTCGGCCGGTCTTGGTCAGGTCTGTCGGGGCAACGAATTTGGCCAAAGCAACCTGTCCGATCTGTCGTGTCTGGCCATTGGTGAATATACCGGTAATGGTGCCATTTTCAGAGATGGACAGATTTTTCAGGAAGCCTGCACCATACCCGTTCTGGTTCAGTCTGATAACAGAAAAGTCTGAGGCAAACTGCGTTGAACCGTCAAGCCCGCTTCCGGCCGGCACCTCGCCTGTGCCTGTTCCGAAGTTAAAGGCAACTGCCTGGGGTGTGACAACCGAAGCGCCAAAGTTGAAGTTCATTGGCACTGCGCTGTTGTCATTGACCAGCGCACCGCTCGAGTCAAAGGTAAGTGTCTGCGTGGCAGCGGTCTGAACCAACAGATTGGGGTTTGCCGGGTCCGGATATACATAATGAGTTGTCCAGGAATTTGCAGGTGCAGCATTCTTCACAAAATACATAGTCACATCATGGGCTCCACCCTGCGAATCATAGACCGTTATGGTTGTTGAACTGTTGAAGTTTGCAGGATCATTGGCAGTCCCGTCGCCATTCCCATCAAGGGTGAAGGCAGCAGCCGGAACAGTAGCAGCACCATCAAGGTTCACGGCAACAGTGGCTGTCAGCGTGGCCAATGCCGGGCTCTGGGCTGAACCGATGAGCAGGTCGCCGAGCGTGCCGGTGATATTACCGTTTATATCTGCAAGATACCCCTGCAGAATGAGGCCGTCAGGATTGACAATATTGCCGGTCTTATCAAGAGAGAACTGTCCTGCCCTTGTATAGAACCGGGAACCGCTGTCATTGACCATAAAGAAGCCATCTCCGTCGATAGCCAGGTCCAGGCCGTTCGATGAAGTTTCGAATGATCCTTGGGTCATCAAAGGGTCGACGCTCCTGACCATAACCCCGCGGCCGATCTGCGACGAACCTCCGGCGCCGCCAAGAGTCTGGCTCAAAACATCGCCAAACGAGGTCCTGCTGGATTTAAATCCGACGGTGTTCATATTTGCGATGTTGTCACCGACCACAGAAAGTGCTGATCCATTTGCATTGATGCCGCTGACTCCGGTAAAAAGTGCTGATAACATGATAAGTCCTCCTTAGATTTGTGTTTCGTATATTTGACTGATCTGCCCAATCGGATATTTCTGGCCGCCGGAAAGTACGAGACTGGCGCCGCTCTTGCCAAACTCCACGCCAACAACTTTTCCGGACACGCCATCCTGGGCAACCACGGTCTTGCCTATAAAACCTGCGGTCATGCCGTTGCTCATGGAGTCTTGCGCAGTGAGCATCTTCTGAATCCCGTCGTTGAGATTGAAGAGCTGCTCAAGTGAGCTGAACTGGGCTAACTGTGCAGTGAACTCCGTGCTTTCCATGGGCTTGAGCGGATCCTGATTCTTCAGCTGAGTGGTGAAAAGCTTCAAGAAATCTTCCTTGCCCATTGACTTGCCTGTTGCTGCTGATGCGATATCCATAGTCTCCTCCTTATTAGACGAAAATGCTTACCACGCCCGGATTGATATACTGCCTGGGAGTGCTGATATATTCATTGGTCAGGGCTGACTCGCCCTGGATCTGATGCGTCTCACTTTTTCCCTGACTCCAGGCAAAATCGTTTCTGTCATCCTTCAGCGAAACGGAAAACCCGCCTATGGTTATACCTTCCTGAGCGAGAGCACTCACAATATTCTGCATATGTTTCTCGATCAGCTCTTTGCCCGCTGCGCTGGATGCCTGTATCTGGGCATTCACCACGCCTTTGTCGAGCAGAAGGCCGATGTCGAGCTTGCCCATTCCCTCAGGCTGGAGAGATATCTCGATCGAAGTGCCATCCAGCCTGGTGATCATGAACCTGTGCCCCTCCATATGCATGGTCTCGGAAAACTGCCGCGGCCTGACAAGAGCAACAGGCCCTTCAGCAGACTCAGGATGCATGCGGATAGTTCCCTGGGGTCCGAAACTGCTTATGGGCAGGGTTTCCGGGAGCGAGTTCTTTTCCCTTCGTGCCTGTAACTCAGGCAGGTCAGCCATATCTTTGCTGCTGCCCTCTGAAAGTATGATATTTTGAAGGATCTGGGGCTGCGGCGCTTCTATAACAGGGGCCTTCTTGACGGCTTCAACAGGCATCTGCACTGACTCTGCAGTTTTCTGAATGGATATCTTTGCTTCCTTGCCATTAGGACTGGCAAACAATTCCGGGGCATTGCCTTCATCTTCTGTTGCATCTGTCTTGGCAGATATTAAAGAAGACAGGGCGTTCTGGAGAGCTGCTTGTTCCTGGCTGATTGCGCTGCCCGGGAGAGTTTCTTCCGGTGCTGCCGCGCCCTTCAGGACTTCTGCAATCACTGCGACAAAGGCCGACTGGATCTTCTCAAGTGTGTCTGGAAGCGGCATTGCTGCCTCCTCCTCCAAGGAACCCTCTGCCGGAAGCGCGCCGGCCAAACTATCCTCTGCCTGGACTGCCTGGTCTGCAGCAGGGAGTTGAGCCTGGACAGGCACAGTCATGATCGCCTGCATCAGTTGAGAGAGCATGAGATCAAATGCACCTCCCTGTTCAGGCGAGGTGGCCTGGGTCTCTGAAACCTGAGGATTTGGCGCTTCAACAGCAGCCGTCTCAATAGGCATGGAGATATTCATAACACTATCTATGGCAAGCTGCGTGCCATAGATAGCATGGGCACGTTAATTTTCTATCTATTTGATTTTAAAGGATAAGGGAAATTTAACGCTCATGCGGAACAACGATACTACAGAGAAAAGATTTCACTTGGTAGGAACTTTTTTCACTATGCTCATCATGCCCTCAGTCAGGGAAGCAGCTTTCCTTGCGTCCATTGCTGCCATAACTCCTCCGGCCTTTTTACTCTTCATCCGTGTCAGGATATTCACTGCAGTCTTTTCCTCAAGCGCAGACAGACGCACAGCTGCCTCCTCGTTCGGCATGGCCTCGTACGCCTTGATAAGATGTTCGTACCTCTCGCCCTTGGCCGTGTCCATTGATTTAAGCGCCTCTTCCATTCTGGCAAGAAGTTTGGTGTACGTATCAATTTTTTCGTCAAGTTCCTTTTTCAGAGCCTTGAGCCGCACTTCTTCTTTTTTCAGTGCCTCTTCTTTTTCAGCAAGGTCACTCTTCTTCTTTTCTTCTGTCTTGACCTCACCTTTAGCCTCGGCCTTAACCTCAGGCTCAGCCTTGGCCGAAGCCTTCTTCTCCTCCTGCTTTACCGGAGCATTGGCAGCAATGAGCCATGAACTCTGCGCTATAAGCAACACCCCTACAAAAACAAAAAATGTCACAACCCCTGACGTGCTCCAGCCCTTCGGCTTTTGCCTCCTGCCCTGCACATCCTTTTGTCTTTTCCGTATCCTGCATTCTGCATTCTGTATTCTGTTGCCCTTCATTTTTCCCTCTGCCTTTTCGCAAGGTGCAGAAAATCCTGTTCTTTCTGCTCAGCCCTGTCTTTGTCAGACATTTCTTCTTTAACCATACGGTCCTTTAGTATCTCAAAGAGCTTCTTTTCTTTATATGCCTCTATCAGCGCTTCCTGGCGACCGTTCAGCTCAGACAGCCTGCGTATGATCTCTTTTTTTTGTGTATTCATATCCTCGTTCAGTTTCATAAAGTAATTGTAAAAGAGTTCAAGCCGGTGCACATCCATGCCACTATTCTGCTGCTTCTCTTCAAACTCAAGAGAGGTTTCGCAGAATTTTTTCTCCAGATTTTCAAGCTGACCTTCAAGCTGTTTTATCTGGCTGCGGAGCTGCTTGACCTCGTTCTCGATCTCCTCTTTTTTATGGTCCTTGAGCTGAAGGACCCGTGCAACAGTCTTGATCTTACTCATGCTTCATCTCTTCAAAGAGCATGTATAATCCCTGCAAACTGTCACCCATGTCACGCCTGTCGTTCATGCCCTGCCTCAGATACCCCTTCAGTCTCTCGATCATGCTGATGGCATAATCTACCTTGGGATTGGATCCGTCCTTGTATGCACCGAGATTGATCATATCTTCCATCTTCTTGTATGTGGCAATGGTCTCTATGAACCTAGCTGCAAATTCCCTGTGCCCCTTGTCAACGATGTCGGGCATAACGCGGCTAATCGACTTCAGAACATCGATCGACGGATAATGACCTTCCATCGCAAGCTCGCGCGACAGAACAATGTGGCCGTCAAGAATAGCTCGTGTTGCATCAGCAATCGGCTCCTGCAGATCATCTCCTTCGACAAGAACCGTGTATAAGCCTGTGATGCTTCCCCTGCCTTCAGATGTGCCGACACGCTCAAGGAGCTTTGGCAGCATAGTAAATACAGACGGCGTATATCCCTTGGACGCAGGCGGTTCGCCGATGGCAAGGCCTATCTCCCTCTGGGCCATGGCCACGCGAGTGAGCGAGTCCATAAGCATAAGCACATTCTGCCCTTTGCCCCGATAATATTCAGCTATAGCTGTTGCCGTAAAGGCCCCTCTCACCTTCGCAAGCGGAGGCTGCTCTGCCGTGGAGATGACCACAACCGATTTATTCAGTCCCTCGCCAAGGTCGCGTTCGATGAATTCGCGCACTTCCCTGCCGCGTTCACCGATAAGAGCAATAACATTCACTTCTGCTTCCGTATATTTTGCGATCATGCCAAGGAGCACGCTCTTGCCTACACCGCTGCCGGCCATGATGCCCATTCTCTGGCCCCTGCCGCAGGTGAGCAGTCCGTTGATCGCCCTGATGCCAAGATCCATAGGCTTTGTGATTCTCTGTCTGGTGAGGGGATTGGGAGAGTGTGCGAAAAGCGGATAGTCTTCACCGATGATCGGGCCTTTGCCGTCAATAGGATTTCCCCTGTCATCAATAACCCTGCCGATAAGGCCTGGGCCGACCTTGACAGAAACATTCTTGCCGATCGGCAGAACTCTGCTGCCGGGCTTGACACCTGCCAGTTCCCCAATGGCCATAAGCAGCACCTTGCCATCTCTGAATCCGACGACCTCAGCGTCAATGACCGGCCCGTGATCCGTGTAGATTTTGCATGCCTCGCCAATGCTGACCCTGAGTCCGCTGGCCTTGATGATGATACCGGTGATTTCGTCTATTCTTCCGTAAACCCTCAGGGGTTCCGCATCATCAAGCGACTTTCTGTAAGAAGAAAGGTCAATGACTGCCACTGCTCCCCCCCATATCCTCTATAATGTTGCCAAGCTGGGAGTCTATATCAGTAACGATCTCTTCGCTGGCGCCAATGACAATCTGAGCATTCGGCACAAGAGACGGGTCAATATCAAAAATTACGTCCGGGTGGATCTCAAGAAGCTGAGGCTTAAGCCGCTTGAAGAGCTCGTGTACGGCAGGGTTCATCTTTATGGTGATCGGGCCTGTTCTTTCGAGTTTCCGCATCGCCTCTTTCACCATGCCAACGATCAGTTCAGGCCTTGTGCTCAGTTCCTGTATGACGATCTTGTGTGCGATATCACACGAGAGTTCGAGAAGCTGGGGCTCGACCTCGCTCAGTATCTGAAGCTTAAACTCTTCTATCTCCCTGATCATGCGCTCGATCCTGGAAAGAAGCAGTTCGGCCTTCTGCGCACCCATCTCAAGCCCTGCCTTCTCTCCTGAGGCAAAGCCTTTTTCATAAGCATCACGCTCCATCTCCTCGACAGACTGTCTTGAGGAGGTCATACCCCTGTCAATCTTATGTGCTTTGCTCTCCAGTTTGGGCATGCCATACAGGACAGAATCCCTGCCCTTCAGGATCTTTGCGTTAGACAAGCTCTTCCCCGCCTCGGCCGCCGAGCATAAGCTTGCCCTCCTCTTCGAGCTTTCTGGCCACCTTCACGATATTCTGCTGGGCCTTTTCAACGTCCGACACCTTCACCGGCCCCTTCACTTCCATGTCCTCCTTGAGGATCGTGGCCGCTCTTTGCGACATGTTCCTGAATATCTTTTCCCTGAGCGCCTCTGCTGCTGTCTTCAGCGCAAGAGAAAGATCTTCAGTGCTGATCTCCTTGAGCACCATCTGAATACCCTTGTCGTCAACGCTGAGCAGATCATCAAAGACAAACATGAGCTGCCTGATCGAATCGGCAACAGTTGCGTTTGAGCTTTCGATCTTCTCAAGGATCATGCTCTCGGTAGAACGGTCGCACTGGTTCAGGATCTCGGCCACGGTCTTGATGCCGCCGAGCTTTCGCCCGGTGCTTTTGCCGACATCAAGGTGGCCCTTCAGGACCTCTTCGAGTTCTTCAATGGCATCAGCAGGTATTCTTTCTGTTGTTGCAATACGCATGGCCACATCTGCCTTGAGAGCATCCGGCAGGCCATGGAGTACTTCAGATGCCTGCGTAGCTTCAAGAAGACAGAGGATCAGCGCGATCGTCTGCGGATGTTCTGTCATCAGAAAATTAGAAAGGGTCTTTGAGTCGATCCAGCGGAGAGAATCTATGGTGCTCTGTTTTGAGGCCATCTCCAGGATCTTGTTTGCGCCTTCCTCTCCCAAACCCCTTGCAAGTATCTTTTTTACATATTCATCGCCGCCGATGCGCATGTCGCCCTTGGATATCTTTTCTGCGACCTCAGCGAAGACATGGTCAACATCCGCCTTGCTCAGCGTCTTCAAACGGGTCATGTACGTGCTGAGCATTCCGACATCTCTGATATCAAGACTCTTCAGAACCTCTGAAGCAGCCTCCTCACCGATGGAACTGAGGAAGATAGCAGCCTTTTCATGTCCGCTAAAGGCCATTTACCGTTCCTCTATCCATGTTTTGACAAGACTCGCAGCCTGATCAGGTTTCTTCTTTGCCCACTCGACAACATCGTTCTGCATCGGCAGGGCGCCCGGCGTCATTGTCCTTTCTATTTCAGCTACGGTCCTTGGCAGTGACAGTTCTCCTGCGCTGCGGGGAGCTGCAATAGTCGTTACCGTGCCCATGAGCGGCTTCACCACAAACAGGAAGAAGAGCGCCAGAGCAAGTATCGGCACGACATACCGTGCTGCTGTCAGAATATAAGGCATGAATGATTTTGATGCCTGGCCAAGGTCTTCCTGGGGTACACTTTCAAACGGGATATTCGCCACCCGTACCTCATCACCCCGTGATGCGGTGAATCCGATAGCCTTCTTCACAAGATCCTCGTATTTCTTGAGGTCTTCTTCTGAACGGGGAGCGTATTTCTTCTCCTTGCCTCCCTCCGGCTCTGCATAGGTGCCGTCAACAAGAACGGCGATGCTCAGTTTTTTCACGTCGCCTGAGGCATTAACCGTATGGCTCGTCACCTTGCTTATTTCGTAGTTGGTTGTCTCGTTCTGCTTCTGCGAGCCTGCCTGGCCTCCGCCTGCCTGTGCAGCTTGTCTGCCCGGCAGATTGGATGCAACACCAGGGACGCCGCCCGATCCGGCAGCCGTTGATTTTTCGACACTCTTCTGCTCGCTTCTTATGACCTGCCCGTCAGGATCAAACTTTTCTTCGGTCTTTTCTACCTTGGTAAAATCAAGCGCAGCAGCAACCTTTGCCCTGATCTTGCTCTTGCCCACAACCGGTTCAAGAATGGCCAGCACACGTGATTCAAGGTCTTTCTCAAAGTTGTGCTGATATTCGAGCTGACTGCTGCTGAGGCCGGCAACATCATTGCCTGAAGGCCTGGTCAACATATCGCCGCGGCTGTCAACGACCGTGACATCCTTGGGGTTCAGGCTCTCGATGCTGCTCGAGACAAGATGGACTATCCCCTGGATCTGGCCCTGAGTAAGAGTTCTGCCTGCTCTAAGCTTAACCAGCACCGAGGCGCTGGGGTTGTTGCCCTCCTGAACGAAAAGTGATTTTTCCGGTATTGCAAGATGAATTCTGCACTGCTCAACCTCTGCAAGAGACATGATCGTGCGGGACAACTCACCCTGGAGTGCCCTGCGATAGTTAAGCTTCTGTACAAAGTCCGTAGATCCAAAATCCGCCTTGTCAAAAAGCTCAAACCCCACGCCGCCGCCGTGCGGCAGCCCCTGAGCAGCAAGCTGGAGCCTCAGGTCATAAACCTTATCAGCAGGAACCATAATGCTTCCTGCCTCGAGCTTGTACGGCACTTTCATTTCCTTCAACTTCTGCACAATACCGCCTGCATCGCTTTCCGCGAGATTGGCAAACAGCACCTGATAGTCAGCCTGCTGTATCCATGACATGAAGAAAACTACTCCAGCCACTGCCATACCGACCGCAATGACCAGAATGATCAGGTTTTTGGGTGGAAGCGTTTTTATAGTATCTACGAGATTGGCCATATCAGACCTGCATCCTCATGATCTCTTCATAGGCAGTTAACAGTTTATTGCGCACCTCGACCATCACCTGAAAAGACATGTCCGCCTTTTCCATAGCAATGATCGCCTGCGTCACGTCACCGCCTGATGCGAGTTCTTTAATTCCCTTTTCAGCCTCACCCTGCATCTCGGTCACCTTGCCCATGGCATCCTTGAGGACTGCATCAAAACCGCCCTCCTGAGCCTTCTGGCCAGTCTTGACCTGAAGCGCGTTTTGGTTAATGCCGGCACCGGCTATTTTCATATCACTCATCTGTCATTACCTCCCGATCTCAAGAGACTTCAGAATCATGGTCTTTGACATATTAAAGACGGCCACATTCGCCTCATATGCGCGGGATGCCATCATCATATTCGCCATCTCCTCGATCACACTGACATTAGGATATGCGACATACCCGTCCTTGTCTGCATCAGCATGGCCAGGATCATAGACCATCTGCGGAGGGGTCTGGTCTTCTATCACATCCGCGACCTTCACGCCTTCAATCCCTTCACCAGAGGCAGTTTCCATAGGCTGGGTCGAAAAAACCGTATCCTTCCGCCTGTAAGGCCCGCCGTTTTCCGTTCGGGTTGTATGGGCATTCGCCATATTCGAGGCAATAAGATTCATCCTCGTCCTTTGTGCCTGAAGCCCTGATGCGCTTACCTTGAATATTCCAAAGGGATCCATTCTACCTCCTGTTTGCAGCACTCTTGATCATAAGCATCTTCTTTGAAAGAAGTCTTGCTGCTGCCTCGTAGAGCAGCCCGTTCTCGGTCATCTTCGCAACTTCCATGTCCAGTTCGACATTATTGTCGTCTCCCCAGGACTGGTTCTCGACAACCTTAAGGTCCGCTGACTGTCCGGTGCTCAAAGAACCCGCGGAAAGATGGCGGGGATCCGTAGTCTTCATTCCAGTGCTTTCGCTCTCGAGAAAGCTTCTAAAATCAACATCCTTTGCCCGGTATTTCGGTGTGTCCACATTTGCTACATTGGAGGAGAGCATCCTGTGCCTGACCTGTGTGGCCTGGATCAATTTCTCAAGTATGCTGAAGCCGCTGTCCATCTTTTACCCTCCTGCCTGCTGCGTCATTAATTTGTCAGACGCCTCTCATACTCGATATAGATACAATAACCGTGCCAGTTCTGAACGGCAGTGACGAGTAATAGGTAATAGGTAATGAGTTTATTCTGAAAGGTTTTTTTACAGATCACTTATCACGCATCACCCATTACTGTCTTTTCAGGTAGGCAAATTTTTCCCATATTCATTCAGTTTGTTTCTGATGGTCCGGACGCTTACGCCTAATGCCTTGGCAGCCCGCGTTTTGTTCCCGTCCATCTCCTTCAGGGTCTTCAGGATCAGTTCCTTCTCCATATCCCGTATATTCCCCTGAACCTGCGAGGCCTGCACAGGCTGTTCGCCGTAGAACATGAAATGCTCAATGCCGATCTGTTCCTCCCGGCAGAGTAATATTGCCCTCTGAAGGGTGTTTTCCAGTTCCCGTATGTTCCCCCTCCACGGGCGGCTCAGGAGCAGGTCCATTGCTTCCTTTGCTATGCCGCTGACATGGCGCTCCTGCAGGCTGGCGAATTTTTTCAGAAAATGATCTGCAAGGATCGGGATATCCTCCTGCCGTTCCCTGAGGGGAGGGACATCGATCGGGAAGACGCTGAGACGATAATAGAGGTCTTCGCGGAATTTTCCTTCCATGGCCTCTTTGTAAAGGTCACGGTTCGTTGTCGCGATGATGCGCACATCGATCGGCACCGGCTGCCTTCCGCCGATGCGGTCAACCTCTTTTTCCTGAAGTACTCTGAGGAGCTTTGCCTGGAGGGATATTGACATCTCACCGATCTCGTCCAGAAGAAGGGTGCCGCCATTGGCGTGTTCAAACTTACCGATCTTCTTTTCCATAGCTCCGGTAAAAGAACCTTTCTCGAAACCGAAAAGTTCGGACTCCATAAGGTTGTCAGGAATGGCAGCACAGTTCACTGCCACAAAGGGCTTATCCTTTCTGAGGCTCGTGCTCCAGATATGCCGCGCCAGCAGTTCCTTGCCTGTTCCGCTCTCTCCGCAAATAAGTACGGTGGTGTCGCTGGGGGCAACTGCGTCAGCTATCTGAAGAAGCTTTTTCATCTTCGGGCAGGCAGAGACGATCTCCCTGCTGCCGGACATCCGCTCCATGATCGTATCGATCTTCCGGCTGAGGGTATCAAAAGAAAAGGGCTTGAGCAGGTAATCTGTTGCGCCTTCCTTCATGGTTTCAACAGCATTCTCGATCGTTCCGTGGCCGGTAATAACAAGCACCGGAAGGTTTGCACCGCGAAGCCTCGCCTCCTTCAAAAATGCCAGTCCGTCCATCTTCGGCATCTTCATGTCCGTTATCACCAGGGCAAAGGAACTGTTGTTCAGTTTTGTCAGAGCCTCCTGACCATTTTCAGCAAGCACTGCCCTGTAACCCAGCCGCTGGATCGCCTCTTGAAGGGCTGCCCGCATCTGGGGATCATCGTCAACAACAAGGATGGGCTTCACAGAAAGATACCCTCTTTCATCATCGCATCGCCCTGCGCTGCATCCGCATTTTCAGGAAACGAGAGGCAGAATGCAGCGCCCTGGCCCGGAGTGCTCTTCACCTTGATCGTTCCTCCGTGGGCCTGAACAATCTTTGCCGATATGGCAAGACCAAGCCCGGTGCCCTTTTCCTTTGTGCTGAAGAAGGGATCAAAGATCTTCTCGATATTCTCAGTCTCGATGCCAGGCCCCTGGTCGCTGATCTCGATCTGTGCAGATTGTTCTTCATTCCTACAGTCGGCCGTAATTGCTCCGCCTTCCGGGGTTGCCTGTATGGCATTCAGCAGGATATTCAGAAAGACCTGCTTGAGCAGATCAGCGTCACCGCGGACACTGACGCCAGATTCAATCTCCCTGAGAAACTTCAAACCTCTCGACTCGATCATGGGCATGAGCATAAAGACCGTCTCATCAAGAAGTCTGCAGATGTCGATCGGTCTCAGGATCGGCTTCTGGGGCTTTGCGAAAAAGAGCATGTTTGTCAGAATATTGTTCAGACTGCTGATACCGGTTGATATACCCTTTGCCATGTCAAGGTGCTGAGTTCCTTCAAGGTCCCTGGCTAACATGCTTGCATAAAGCTCTATGCTGCAGAGCGGACTCCTGATCTCATGCACGATCTTTGCCGCCATCTCGCCCATGGCTATAAGACGGTAATTCCGCTCGTTCTGGGCCTCAAGCTCTTTTATTCTGGTAATGTCCTTGAAGAGGATCACATGTCCGCGCAAAAGGCCCTGCCTGTCCAGCACCTCTGAATGTGAAACGATCACGCTATGCGTCTTTGAGCCGATCGTCAGCACCCCTTCGTCACCGTCTCGCTCCAGAGAAAAAGGCAGACCTTCAAACGGCCTTCCGATAACATCTCCGGCATTCTGCATAAGCAGATCTTCCGAGGCCCTGTTCATCATGCTGACATTCTTGTCTGTATCAAGAACAATGATTGCGTCTTTGAGATTCTCGAGTATGCCCTTCAAATAGTCCTTTGCTTCCTCTGTGCTGCTGAGAGCATCTTCAAGCTGCCTGTTCTTTTCCTCTACCTCAAGCGTCAGATACTTTACCTGCTCCTGAAGCCTCCCGTAATAGGCCTCCAGGCTCTTCGATGCCTCAGTGAAATTGAGAAACGCCTCTTTGAGCTTGCCGATGTCACTCATCAGAAGTCATTGACCCCTTTCTTTGCCAGGCCGAGTTCCATGAGTCTCGCCTCTGCCAACCTCGCCAGCATCGGGTCCTGACCGCTCAGTTTTTTGAGCGCCTCTTCAGCCTCAGGTCCTTCGCTCAGAGCGCCTATCCTGTACAGTGCCCAATCATGATTTGGCTCTTTGCCTATAACAAGGCGGTAGTATGCAAGAGCATCCTTTTGCCTGCCGAGGTCATACATGATATCACCGAGCCGCGCATACGACAGCGCATCTCCGCCAAACTCTTTGACCGCCTTCTCATATCGTGCAAGCGCCTTTGGGTAGTTATTGGTAACAGTCACAATATCACCGAGCAGCTGCATGTCAGCAGGCTGCATCTTTTTCAGCTGAAGCAGTTTTTCCGATGCAGTCTTATAGTCCTTCTTCAGGAACGCAAGCCTGGCCTCGAGCCGGATCATCTCCTCTACAACGCCCTTCATGCCCTTCAGTTTTCTTAGATTTTCATCTGCCTTGTCAAGTTCACCTCTGCCAAAGTGATATTCGGCGAGTGCAGCAGTGCTCTTCGTCTTTGCAGACTCTGTTCCATACTTGGCGAGATACTGCATAAGGTCAAGATAAGGCTTGCCAGCGCCTTTGAGGTCATTGGCCACATCAAGAAGAAATTTCTCTCTTGAAGCATCGAGAAGGAGCGGACCGCCTGCTTTCCAGAGCTTCAGGAAAAGATCCTTATCTTTTGTCCGCACCTCGATCAAAAGCTTCTCAAAATCTTCAAGTGCCTCTTTTTTAACCGACGATGAGAAGGCGAGTTCGCTGAGAGACTGCCCGGCCTTCTCATAGTTTCCCTCCTGCATCAGTACACGGGCAAGCCTGAGCAAGGACTGTTCATAGACTTTGCCATAAGGATATTTTATCCGTATCTCCTCGAGCCTGACTTTGGCCTCTGTTTTTTTCCCGGCCTTGATCTCCATGTCCGCCATGGCAAGAAGAGCCTGACGCGCAGACTCCCTGTCCTGCGAACCAAGAACTGAAGAAAACGACTTCATTGCATCATCATGTTTCCCCTGCTGGAGCGCAAGCATGCCGAGACTGAGATCTGCCTTCGGTTTAAAGAGCTGACTTTTCACGTCTTTAAGCCAGGCTTCAGCATCTGATGTCTTTCCGAGCAAACGATAATTCTCTCCGAGATAGTAGATCGATTCCTCTGATCCTTTCACCAGTGAGGTATTCTTCTCGAGCACCGCAGCATATACTTTTTCAGCCTCACGATGCATGCCGAGCCGATGCAGGGTATTTGCCTTTGCAAGGAGCAGTTCAGGTGCATTGCCCGATTTTTCATAATATGCAAGTGCCTCTTTCAGAGAGCCGGTCTCTGCGAGGCTTTGGGCCACGCCCTGATATGCTCTGCCAAGGATCAGGGAAGCAGGATAATTTCTTATAAACAGATTGAAGCTTGAGCGGGCCTCATAGAAATAGCGCATTTTGAGATAGGTCTCAGCCCTCTCGATAAGCGCAACCTCTTTCATCTCCCCCTTGACAGCATATTGATAGGCCTTGCCAAAATGCTCCACAGCCTCGATCGGCTTCTGCTGGGCATTCTTGACCCTGCCGAGAACAAAATAATACTGGGCTATGGTTAAGCTGTCGTGCTTGAATTCGGAAACTATCCTGAGGGCATCTGCAGGCTTATTCTCCTTCAGACTTTCGAGCGCCTTTTTCAGCGGCGGTGATGCTACCAGTTCTTCACCAGGATCAAGGGCATATGTTGTCATAGGCGACAGCATTGCGAGAAGCAAGATGATAAGACGCACCACGTTCATGACAGCTAAATTTGCAACAAGCATGCCATTACAACTCATTGATTTTATTGTATTCTTGCAAGAACAGCCTGTCAATTTACTGACAAAACTAATGGACTAGGATGAGGTTTTATCGGGCGAGGGCAGCTCGATACCCTTCTTCTTAAGCTTTTCAAGCAGCGTCGTACGGTTCAGGCCCAAGAGTTCAGCCGCCTTTTTCTTGACCCCGCCGGAACGCTCAAGGGCCTGGAGTATGAGTCCTTTTTCCATGTCATTAAGAACCCCATTGAGATCTACTCCCTCAGCAGGAAGGGCCATGCCGATTGCTGCGGTCGGCAGGATACCCTGAATCTCTGCAGGACGGGAGGCCTCTTCCAGTGCCTGCTCACATCGATCCGTATGGAAACGCTCCGGGAGATCGTCGATCGTAACCGTGCCCGTGTCATTCAGAATGACGATCCGCTCTGCAAGGTTCTCAAGCTCCCGCACATTGCCGGGCCAGCGGTAAGACAGAAAACAGTCCATTATTACCGAAGGGATCTTGATCAGATCCTTCTTCTTCTTTTTGCAGAATATCTGCATGAAATGATCAATAAGGAGCGGGATATCTTCTTTCCGTTTTCTGAGCGGCGGCAGATGAACAGGGATAACGTTCAGCCTGTAGAAAAGGTCCTCCCTGAAGGTGCCGTCCAGGGTGGCTTTCTCAAGATCCTTGTTCGTAGCAGCAAGGATTCTCACATCCACCTTAACAGTCTTTGTACCGCCAACACGCTCAAACTCACGCTCCTGGAGCACCCTGAGCAGTTTCACCTGGAGCGACGGATGGAGCTCGCCGATCTCGTCAAGAAAAATAGTGCCTCCGTTTGCAAGCTCAAACCTGCCGATCCTTGTATTCACTGCCCCGGTAAAAGCACCCTTCTCATGACCAAAAAGCTCAGATTCAAGAAGGTCCTTAGGAATAGCAGCGCAGTTTAAAGGAATAAATGAATTCTGCGAGCGGGAACTGTTAAAGTGGATTGTCTTTGCGACAACTTCCTTTCCGGTCCCGCTCTCCCCGGTAATGAGTACAGTGCTCTCCGTGTCAGCGATCTTCTCGATCATGTCATAGACCTTCTGCATCCGGGGAGAGGCGCCGATCAGGCCATGAAAATTATACTTCTGCCTGAGCTGTTTTTTGAGCATCACGTTTTCCTGCTTCAGCTTCGAGATATTGAGCGCCCTGTTTACGGTGATGAGCAGTTCCTCAAGGATGAATGGCTTCGTGACATAATCAAAAGAGCCCAGACGCATTGCCTCCACAGCGGTCCTGACTTCGGCAAAAGCGGTGATCACTATGGAAGGAGTGTTTATATTGCGGTCCGACGCATTCTGCAGGACCTCAAGCCCGCCCATGCCAGGCATTACGAGGTCTACAAAAAAGATATCAAATGTATCCTGTCCGAGGAGTTCAACACCTCGTTCGCCGTTCTCGGCCAGAGTAACGCTAAAGCCTTTTTCCGTAAAAAATGTTTCCAGAACATCCCTTACGGTAGCGTCATCATCAATAACCAGAATGCGATGCATGAAGAGATGATACGCTAATATATTTCAGGTGTCAATACTTTGACTCAGTAAAATCCATCTCATTAATAACGTTTTTATTTCTTTTTTGATAAACTGTAAACAAGCGGTTTAAAAATGATATACCCTCTTAACAGATTTCCGCAGAACATCTATCAAACACAGCAGAAAATTCCTGCTGAACAGGTCAGACCAGTATCGGTCGGCGGTCAACTAACCGGAAGAGCAGTCGAAAGTCCTCTTAAAGCAAGCAGAAACGAGGCAATTCAGCCGAAAGAATGCAAAACCTGAGCAGAGAGAAAATACCAGGATCGGTCAAGTGATCCTTCCGTTTCTTTCCAGACCCCGACGGCTATATCACCCCAGCTTGCAGCATCAGCTGTAAGTTCCCACGAACAGGAGCATGTCCAGAACAATGCTGAAAAAGCCCAGGAGCAGGGCATGAAAGCAACATCCTTTGTTCAGATCCATTCTGCAGTATGTCCCGAGTGCGGCAAGATCTATGTTTCGGGCGGAACAACGACAACATACTATTCACCAAAGCAGGGGGCAACTGGCGCTGACCAGAGCAGTCCGCAGGGATCAGCTGGCGTAGACCTCTATGCCTGAGGCATACTATAACAAATACAGGAAAATATCATGGCAGACCTTATGACAACAGCAGTCGAAATGAAACAGGCACAGCTCTATGACCAGGTTGCAATGAGTGCTCTCAAGATGCAGATGCAAGCCCAGCAGAAGGTGGCCGAGATGCTTATGGAAAATGCGAGGCTCATTGCAGAAACTTCACAGCAGGCCGCAGCGCGCGGCGGCATTAATATTTACGTCTGACGTTTTCCCCTGTGGGCTATTCGAACACTGTCCATCACTTCCAGCAAAGATAATCCTGTATTCCGCGCGATCCTCTTGCAGTCATCGTATTCCGGCGTAACTCTCACTGAACTGCCAAGTGCTGACTGTTTGACCCTGACCTTGCCGTATTTTGTCTGAACCTGTTTAATCTCACGATTCATGGTAACCCTGCCTGCCTCGTAAAAGCGGATACCGATCGTGGTGGTCTCTTTCAGGATGATATTGATAAGATCGTTCTTCTTTTCAGCACTGCAGAGAATTGTAAGCAGAACACCCGGCCGTGATTTCTTCATGATCACCTGCGTCAGAAACACATCGAGCGCGCCCTTCTCAAAAAGCCTCTCCATCACGTATTCATAGACCTGCGGGTTCATGTCATCAATGTTCGTCTCGATAACGGTAATGGCTTCATCCTGAATGGTATCGTCTCCTTCACCGACCATGATCCGAAGAATATTCGGACGTTCTTCGGGGTCCTTATTCCCTGCACCGATGCCGATTCTTTCTGAACTGAACAGAGGCATAGTCCCGAAGCCCACTGAGAGTGTTTTCAGAAGCACAGCGCCTGTCGGCGTTGTCATCTCAAATGCGGGCCCGGAAGAATAACAGGGAATACCTTTCAGCAGTTCTGCGGTTGCAGGCGCAGGCACAGGCAAAATGCCATGAGAAGTCTTTGTGCTGCCGCTGCCGAGATTGATAGGAGATGCATAAATCCTTTCGACGCCGAGTATGGAAAGCCCGATCAGCGTGCCGAATATATCCACAAAGCAGTCAACACATCCCAGTTCGTGAAGGTGAGTTGTATTGATCGTCTTGCCATGCACCTTTGCCTCTGCCTCAAAAAGATTTTTGAATACCTGAAGCCCCTGCTTCTTTATATGCTCAGGCAGGCTGGATTCTTTGATGATTTTTTTAATGTCCTTCCATCTTCTTGCCTCTTGCCCCTTGCCCCTTGCCGTCAATTCAACATCCACCTTCGTTGCAGCAATCCCTGCCCTCAGAACCTTCTGGACCGTGAGGCTGTAACCACCGAGTTTAAGCTTCTTAAGGCCCTTTTCGATCTCCTCGAGCGGCACGCCGGCATCAACAAGCGCGCCAAGGCACATGTCCCCGCTAATCCCGGAAAAGCAGTCAAAATATGCGGTCTTCAAATCAATTGCCTCATTAATTTATTTCACATTCAAAAAAGGCTTGACGTCTTTATGGAAATCGAGCTTTGTGAAATGTGAGCCAATCGCTGAGCGGTATTCGCCGATGGACTTCATCGCCTGCGTTGCGAGGTTGAACCGCTGCTCAAGACTGATCTTTCCACCGTTGGCTTTTAAGAGTGCAAGAAAATCTGCATACTGGGACGGGGAAGTGAGCGCAGCAATACTATGCCAGTTCTTTGCAGAAGCCATAGTCATGGCAGGGCCGCCAATGTCGATATTCACACGTGCGGTCTCAGAGGTTGTGCCCTCTTTGGCTATGACAGCGGTAAAGGGATAAAGGTTGCCGACAAAAATGTCGAAATATACTCCGGTATATTTACTCCCTGCTGCGAGTGTTTTATACAAATATTCCTCATGCGCAGGATTGCCCCGCTCTGCAAGCAGACCTGCGTGGATCTTCGGATGAAGCGTCTTGACCAGACCGCCCTCCATCTCGGGTGCGCCGGTAAACTCTTCGACCGAGACATAATTCTTTGCTGCGTCTGAACCGAGAATCTCAGCTATCTTCTTGCCTGTACCGCCGGTTGAGTAAAATTTGGCCTCCGGATTCGCTGCGAGGATACCCTTAATCAGGTCCTCAAGCCCTGCCTTGTCAAAGACGCTGACAAGGATATGCTGCGGTTTAATAAGATCAATAACCTGATGGATATTTTCTCTGATGCTCATATTTCCCCCTGTGATTTCGTATTGAGATTTTATATTACAACGAATAATACCTATCTGTCATAGCATGCGGCTGTGCAGCTGGAAAAGTCTTTACCATCGCCACCTTTGTGAAACAGGGCGGACACAATAAAACGTTTACTATTTCAGGAGAGCAAAAAATATGGAACCACCCAATTGCGATTTGTAAAGATTTTCCGGATCTACGGCCGCATACGGAATAATGCTATGCAGACCTGTACAGCAGTTCCTCAATTTCTACGATCATCTCCGCAATGGTC
Organism: uncultured Nitrospiraceae bacterium; assembly: GCA_964506525.1. GTDB lineage: Bacteria > Nitrospirota > Thermodesulfovibrionia > Thermodesulfovibrionales > UBA6898 > UBA6898. The sequence continues at coordinate 51,662 of CAZDLA010000006.1, read as the reverse complement.
ATCTTTATCCGATGGCCGAAGCCAAGTCTCTGCCGTAATTCGATCTCGATACCTGAGAGTTCCCGGTAAAGGTCTGTCCGGTCAAATATGCAGTCTGCGCTCTTTTCGGAAGACATGTCCCAGTCTCTCCTGTGGCAGCCGCCGGCCTGCGTTTCATTGCCATCAGGTCTGCGCATTTTGTAAGGCACACCGTGGAGCCTGCAGATCATGAGTCGATGCTCATAGAGACTGCAGAGGTTGTCGCTATTAAGCGGGCACATAATCCGCCTGGTCTGCCCCTCTGTATCGTGCATTCTGTACAGCTCTGCCATCTCACGGGCAAGGGCAAAGATCTCATCTCTCTTCCCCTGTTCCAGCGTCTGCAGCCCGCGAAGCAGATACAGGAACTCGGAAAGGGTGTGATGATAAAAACGCTCCTCGCAGCAGCTCTCTATGCAGCCTTTGCAGGAAAAATCATAGGACAAGGCGGATCTATCATAGGCCCTGCCCATGCGGTCGTACAGATCCCGCATATTTTCAGCAGATGCGTCGAGGATGCCCTTTTCAGCAGTGAGGAGAAGCGAGAAAATGCTCATGCCCGGTTGCAGGACCGCGTAGAGATGATATCCCAGGTTTCCTGATCAAGCTCTTCAACATAGTCAGCAATACCGTATCGTTTGCCGCAGTCCATGCAGCGCAGGGTAATCGCCCTTCAACCGAACTGCAGTTTGATCGGACCGTTGCAGGACCTGCATTTGAGGTTCGTATCTTTCACTATGTTCATTGTACTCAATAGCGCAGTCTTTTTGAAACAAACATGCTTTACGTATAATGGTGAATGAAGAACAGCATACGATCACTCTTCTCTGAACACAGGGATGCCCTGCAGAAAGCAAGACGTGCAGCAGAGGAGGCTGAAGCCATGATCGAGGCGATCAGTCCGATCATCGAGTCCCACACCGCAAGGGTCTGTCCGGACTGCACCTCAGTCTGCTGCATCAACAAACACTCGCGCTGTGACTATAGCGATGTCATATTCATGTCATCGTTGGGCAAAAAGATTCCGGATGATGACCCGGAAGTCAGCTTCTCTGACCCATGCCGCTTCCTGGGTGTGACGGGATGCATCCGGAAACGCTCAGAAAGGCCTTACCGCTGCACCTGGTTTTTCTGTGAGCCGCTTCTTGCGGTGATCGAGGAACAGATGCCTCTGGCAGAACACAGAAAATTCATGGAAATGCTCCGAAGGATCACTCAATTACGCTCAGAAATGATAAGAACTTTCGAAACTGTTTTATTAGATCTGGCATCTGCTCCTAACTATAACCAAAAGAGCAAATAACTTATTGTTTTCATTGACACTTTTAATTTCCGTGCGATAATATTAGAGTTACCTACATGTTAGACAAAGCTGCCATATTAAAAGACGCCCAGAAGTATTTAGCCAAAGGTGCGGTTGACAAGGCTATTTCCGAATTGGAGAGACTTGTCAAAGACAGCCCTGACGGCAACACGTACAACATGATTGGTGACATCTACCTGAAAAAGGGCACTCAGAAGTCAGCCATAGAGAATTACCAAAAAGCGGCTGTCTTTTTCAGGCAGGAAGGGTTTTCCCAGAAGGCACAGGCACTCTACAAGAAGGTATTGAACGTCAACCCTGCAGAAACTGATGCCCTTATCGCCTTTGGCGAGATCTGCGAAGAAAAGAGCATGCTGGCAGAGGCTATTAAGTATTATCTTGTTGTTGCGGATCTCCTCGCAAAAGAAGGCAAGAAAGAAAAGATCCTCGATATCTATGCCAAGATCCTTTCCCTTTCACCGGCAAACATTCCGCTCAGGATAAAAGTAGCAGATATCTATATCAAAGAAGGCCTCAAGTCAGATGCAGCGCGCGAATTTGTGCATATAGCGCGGATCCATGATGAAAAGGGAGATATTCAGAAGGCCAGGGAATTCTTCCAGAAGACGATCGATCTGCAGCCGTTGAACAAGGATGCTACCTTAGGCCTCAGTCATGTCTATGAGAAGACCGGAGAGATCCAGCAGGCCATGGAGCATATGAAAGAGGCTACGGTACTTTTCCCTGAAGACCTGGACATTCTCTTCCGCTGTACCGAGCTTTCACTCATTTCCGACAATACCGATATTGCTATAAAATGCCTTGTCCGAATTACAGAAAAAGAACCGAAGAACATCAAGGCGCGCAGGATGCTGGGCGAACTGTATCTGAAAGCCGCTGAAACTGGGATGGCATGGACACAATACCTGCCGATCCTTGATGAAGTCCTCCTTGACCAGAAGTTTGAAGATGCAATCGGTTTTCTCAACACCTTCAAAAGCATTGACCCCATTGAAACAGGCAAGAGGCTTGTCTCTCTTTACAAACAGCTGAATGAAGATGACCGTGCGTTGATGGAATTGATCTCCATGGGAGACGTGTACGCTGAAAAAGGGCTGGAAGACGATGCAAGGTCCTGCTATGCAGAAGCGGAAGAGATTAATCCTCTGCATGCAGAAGTAAGGAAAAGACTTGCACCGCCCGAGCCTGAACCTCAACCAGAGCCAGAACCAGTTATGCCAGAATTGGTTGAGCCAGAGCCGATTGCCCCGGAAATAGTCGAGCCTGAACCGCTTATGCCTGAGCTGGTTATTCCAGAACCGACGATGCCTGAGATCGAGATCCCTGATACTTTAACTCAGGAACCTCTCATACTGCAGGAAACAGTCATTGAACCGGAAGCTCCTTCCATACCTGAAATCAATATATTTGAAGAACCCATAACACTGAAGGAGACGATCAGGCCTGAAGAGCCCCTATCCTCTGCACCGGAAGCGTTACCGGAACAGTTGATAGTGGAACAGTTCGAGGTGCCTGCTGCCGGGAAGAAGGCTGAACCGGAGAGCATAACAGTCAGGGCTGAAAAGTCGTTTGACGAGGTGATCACCGAGGCTGATATTTTCTCGCGCTATGGCCTTCTCAGCGAAGCCCAGCGTCTGCTCGAGGGGTTAAAACAGAGATTTCCGGAAAATATCGATGTTCATCTGCGGCTTAAAACCGTTTACGTGGACACTCACAACAAGGAAGCTGCGGTTACTGAGTGCATTATTCTGAATGAACTGTACAAGCGCCAGGGCAACGAAACAGATGCCGGGCAGGCACTAAAGGATGCCGCTGAGATCAGTCCTGACGATCCGCGGATCGCTGACCAGGGCTTTGCCCATCTTATCGAACAGACTTCATTCGCTGCCCCTCAGGCAAGCGATTTTGACAAAACGTTTTCATCAAAAGAACTCGATATCGATGATTACGAAGAAGAGATAGCTGAGGCTGATTTTTATTCCCGCCAGGGGCTTGCTACAGAGGCCATTAAAATTCTTGAAAAACTGCAGAAGCTTTTCCCTGAAAACAGAAATATCAATGAGCGCCTGAATGCCCTTGGGCAGACAGGCCATGGCCTCGAAACGGATGAACTGCCAGGCAGCATAGAAATGCCTGATGCCTTTGATATCCCTGAAAACGTTGAAGAGCCGGCAGAGTTCGAACTGCCCGAAATGTTCGGAACAGACTTAGAGCATGAGGCGTCCCACGGAAGTGAGCAACAGGATTCGTTTGAGCTTCCGGACAAACATGAAATGTTTGAGATCTTCGAGAAAGCTGAAGAAAAGGCACTGCCGGCAAGTGAAGTCGTGATTGAGAAACCGGTTATTGAGGAGCCGGTTGCAGTTCCGGTTGAAGAGGTGATGAGCGAGGAGACAGCACCGGTCATGGAAACCCCTGTGCAGGAAGAATGGCCGCCGATTGAAAAATCCGCTCCGAAGGCTGCTGCACCTCTGGAAGAAACGGAATTCGAAAACTTCATGCTTTCTGACGATGACCTCATGGATGCCCAGGAAATGCCTGAGCCTTCCCTTGATAATGATGTGCTCGAGATCTTCCAGGAGTTCAAGAAAGGCCTTGAAAAAGAGCTTGGCGACGAGGATTCCGAGACCCATTACAACCTCGGCATTGCCTATAAAGAGATGGGCCTTGTGGACGATGCGATCAAGGAATTCCAGACATCAAGGAATGATCCGAAAAGATTCATCCAGTCCTCTACCATGCTCGGTGTCTGTTATATGGAGCGGGGCCTTTTCACCCTTGCCATAGATGTATTGAACAAGGCGGTCAGGGAGATGAAAGAAAAGGATGAATCCTACTGGGCACTTACCTATGAGCTTGCAGAGGCGCATGAGAAGAACAATAATCTGAAGGAGGCTCTTGACCTGTACACAGGAGTGTACGGGTGGAGTGCAAAATTCCGGAATGTTTCTGATAAAATGAGTCAGTTGCGGGCTCAGACCCCTCTGATTGTTGAAAAAGAAAAGGACCAGACAAAAGAAAAGCCTAAAGAAAGGAAGGATAGGGTATCCTATCTCTAATACATGGACTATCTCGAATATTTTAAACTTGCAGAGCATCCTTTCTCGAATGTTGTAGACAGCAGGTTCTACTACAGCAGTCCTCAGCAGGCAGAGGCGTTGATCAAGGTGAAATATGCCATTGACACGAGAAAAGGTCTCGCTGTCGTGATTGGCAATATCGGCGCAGGCAAGACCACCCTCGCGCGCAGAATCCTCGAAGAACTCGATGAGGAACACTATGAGGCAGCGCTCCTCGTGATCATTCACTCATCAGTCAGTTCGGAGTGGCTGTTTAAGAAATTTGCGATCCAGCTTGGCGTCAAGAACGTCCCTGACACAAAAATTGAACTTTTGAGCGAGATATACCGCAGGCTCCACGAGATCAACGCGCAGGGCAGGAGGGCAGTCGTACTGATGGATGAGGTGCAGATGCTGAACTCCACCGAGATCATGGAGGAATTCAGAGGACTCTTGAATATGGAGACATCTGAAGGCAAGATGGTGAACTTCGTTTTCTTCGGTCTTCCGGATCTGGACCAGGTACTCTCTCTCGATGAACCTCTCAAGCAGAGGGTAGCGATCAGGATAAAGCTGAACGCATACTCAGAGGCAGACACCAAAGACTATATTCAGCACAGGATGAAAGTTGCAGGCGCTGAAAGCGATATATTCACAGACAGCGCTATTTCTATGATCTACAAGTATTCTAACGGTGTTCCCCGACTGATCAATACGATCTGCGATAATGCACTCCTCGAAGGGTTTCTGTTCAAGAATACGGCAGTGGACGATTCGCTTATCAAGACCGTGGCGATCGATCTTGGCCTGGAGAACTAACCCTTCTCTCTGAAAGAGATCTCCCGCACGATCAGGGTTACTGTATAGCGGGAAAGCTCTATTCTCATCCTTGACTGATACCACACGCCCTTTGCCTGCGCAGGGCTGTCATAGGAAACCTTCAGCTGTTTGCCGTCATCAAAAGAGATCGTCTGTTTTTGAGGAAGCATGGTCTTCCGGTCGATCACAACCTGCCTGGTTGCATTCTGAAGGATAAGATTGTCCTTCTCCTCCTGCACCGTAAAGTCTGCAAGGTCCCACCAGAAGAGGCTGTCCCGTAACCCCTGGGTAAGGATCGCGGTCTTGCTTTTGTCGAGCTTTGGCGTGCTCTTTACCAGTCCATTCTTCGACGTAAGATCCATCACGAGAATGCCGAGCGTGTACACCTTCATATGCAGGCTGCCGTCTTGTGCCATGTCGAGCACTGCATCACCATGCATCTCAGAATCGGTCTTCTCAAAGACCACGGACATAGCAGCGTCTATTCGTTCGATTGATCGCCGCTCTGCAAGTACAATGTCAATGCTCCGCTGATCAGCAACCGGCATCTCAACCTTTTTAGGCGCGCATGCTGATACAAATAGAATAATGCTAACGAAGAACAGCTTTAAGAAATTCGTCACAGTTCCTTACTCCTATGATCTCGATATCCTGCTTTGCCTTTATCTTGTCCGCATTACCTGCAGGTATGACAGCCCGCTCAAACCCGATCTTTGCCGCCTCTTTCAACCGTAAGTCAGCCTGTGCAACCGCCCTGATCTCACCGGAAAGCCCGACCTCGCCAAAAACGCAGGTTCTTGGCTCTACAGGCTTTTCCCTGCCTGATGATGCTATTGTTGCGATAATGCCGAGATCAACTGCCGGCTCTATGATCTTCAGTCCGCCGACAATATTAATAAAGATGTCCATGCCGCCAAGATGCAGGCCTGCCCGCTTCTCAAGCACAGCGATCAGGAGATTCACCCTGTTGAAGTCAACGCCTATCGAGGTCCTCCTCGGCATACCGAAGTTTGTCTGAGATACCAGCGCCTGTATCTCGACCATGAGCGGCCGCGTGCCTTCAAGACAGGCAACAACGGTCGAACCCGAGACATTCTGAGGTCTCTCTGAAAGGAAGAGTTCTGAAGGGTTGTCCACTTCCCTGAGGCCCGCGTCTGACATCTCGAAGATGCCGATCTCATTGGTCGAACCGAAACGGTTTTTCATAGTGCGCAGAACGCGGTAGGAATGACCGCGGTCCCCTTCAAAATAGAGAACCGTATCCACAATATGCTCAAGCACACGCGGCCCTGCAATGGAACCATCTTTCGTAACATGGCCGACGAGGAAAACCGGCAGATCAGAACGTTTTGCATGGAGCATCAGCCTTGCAGCGCACTCGCGAACCTGTCCGACAGAACCGGGGGCTGACAAGAGTTCCTGTGTGTACACGGTCTGAATCGAATCCACCACCATGGCATCAGGTTTTATCTTTATTGCTGCGTCAAGGATGCCTTCAAGCGATGTCTCGGGCAGCAGGATGATCTTCTCGGAATCGATCGAAAGTCTCTCTGCCCGCATCTTTATCTGCTGGGGTGACTCCTCGCCCGAGACATAGAGGAGCTTTCCGGTCTTTTTCGAAAGGCCTGCGAATGCCTGAAGCAGGAGCGTTGACTTGCCGATGCCGGGGTCGCCGCCGACAAGGATCACTGAACCGGCAACAACGCCGCCACCCAATACCCTGTCGAACTCCTGTATTCCGGTTGAGGTTCTCTTCTCGGATATGCCCTCTATGGATTGAAGCAGGACTGGTTCGGTCTTTGTCGAAGGCTGGAGCGACGACCCTTTCCTGCCTGATGGAATTTCCCGCTCCTCCACAAAACTGTTCCATGCATTGCAGTCAGGGCATTTGCCGAGCCACTTGGGACTGCCATATCCGCATGCTTGGCATTGGAAGAAGGTTTTTGTTTTTACCATGATCTTGTTACCAACCACACATAATGTTCACTGGAAAAGCCTTTCCACGCTCATTTCCCCGCATTGATAAAGTTTTTCCATTTCGTGAGTTTCTTCTCCGGCACGAAATTCGCAACGAATTTATTAGCTTCTTCAAGCCAGTCAAGCTTATCCTCGGCTGAATAATAACGAAATTCTCTTATTTTTTCTTTTGAGATCCGGAATGCAAAGGCCTCTTTCTTTTCCTGACTATCCTTCATCTTCTTTCTCCAGTTCCTCAAGTGCTGAAATGTCAGCAATGTCCTGAGGTCTGCCGGCAATTTTTTTCAGAATCTTCAGATGAGTCAAAGAGACTACGGGGATTGTCACGTCCCTGGCCTTTATCCATACAAGTTCCTTTTCGATGTCATCAAATTTCAGAGGTTCCTTAACAAATATATCTATCTGGTTGATCTGATGTTCAGGGTGATAAAAGGTAAAGACTTTCATCCCTTTCTCGTCTATCCAGTTCTCCCTCGTCAAAGGGTCAGCAAAATCCTCCGTCTTGACCGGGAGCCTCGGTTTGTAGCCTAATTCATTCATGGCACTGATAAAAGTATTTAGATTCTCTGCAGACAATTCTACGATTAGATCAAGGTCAGCAGTAAATCTCACCGCGCCATGAAGCACAAGCGCAACACCACCGGCTACAGCATACCTGACCTTTCTTTCACCGAGTTTTCTAAAAACATCTTCATAGAACATTCACGAACCCCTGTTACGTTATTGCTCGATTATATCACATACTAATGCACTGGCAGGCATTTAAGCATCCGCGCCTTCCATCAACTGGTTATGCATGGGACTTTATAGTGAGCCATTGTTTCCCTTTACGATAAAGTCAACAGCGTCTGCAATATTACCTTTGTCATCTACCAGAAAAAGAGTATGCTTTCCCGGTTCGGGTTTCCATGATATTATTTCTGATGCGCTGCCAATCTCTGCGCTGTTCAGCCGCCAACGAAGAAGATCGCTGTCTGGATTCGCTTCAAAGAAGACGCGCTGCTGATCTTCCGGAATATCAGGGTCAAGGGCAATGATCATGCCCTGTGCAGGATAGGTGATTCTCTGCATGGGCGAAGACTGATCTGTCTGCTCCGTAGGCTCTTGACGGAGGGAAGCAGGTTCGGTGCCTTTGACAGCCAACTCCTTATTCCGGTCATTCTTTGTCTGTATGATCACATCTTTTGGCATCTTCAAAGGCCTGCTCGTCTCCTTTGCATGAAGATAACTCATCACCTCATGCCAGACCGGAGCAGCACCGGTCACGCCCGAAACATTCCACATTGGCTCGCCATTAAAATTACCGACCCATACGCCGACCGTGTACCGCTCTGAGTATCCGATGCACCAGTTGTCGCGCATATCCTTGGATGTTCCGGTCTTCACTGCAGTCCAGAATTTTGTGGCCAGTGGATTTTCAAGACTGAAGGTCAGGCTCCGCGCCTCCCTGTCAGACAGGATATCAGAGATAAGATAAGCAGCCTCCTCAGAATAGATCCTCCGCTTCCTGGCCGAGGTCTTTACCAGTGCTAATTTCAATTCTGACCATACCCCGCGATTGGCAAGGGTCCTGTAAGCATTCACCAGTTCGTACAACGTAACATCAGCTGTGCCGAGGGCAATCGAAAATCCATAATGCTCTTCAGATTCGAGCTGACCAAATCCGATTTCCCTCAGTCTGTTCACAAATGCCCCGACGCCCACAAGGGAGACGGTCTTGACCGCAGGCACGTTCAATGATGAAGCAAGTGCTTCACGTGCCTGCACCGGCCCCTTAAAGTCATTGTCATAGTTCTCGGGTCTGTACACGCCGAAGGCCGTAGGAACATCCAGAGGGCTGTCAACAAGAACTGACGTCGGTCTCAGCAGTTGCCGTTCAAAGGCAAGTCCATAAAGGAAGGGTTTGAGCGTTGACCCTGCCTGCCTCCGGGCAGTAATGCCATCAACATGATGCGCGCTCGAAAGCTCCCCGCTGTTGGCAACATAGGCAAGGATATCGCCTGTTCTGTTGTCAGCGACAAGCACGGCACCGTCATGCACATTCTGCTTTTTCACTGCAGCAAGATGATAGGTGAGCGTATCAGATGCAAAACGCTGAAGACCGCCATCAAGCGTCGATACTGCTGATGTCATCCCAGTCTTTAGAAGCTTCTGCGCAACCTGCGGGGCAAGTCCTGTTCTCTGCTTCACCCCATAGGGACCGACAAGGGTCTTCGCAGCAAGTGACTTCAGGTCATCGCACTGCGTCTTCTGATCCATGGATGCTGAAAGAAGGCAGGCACGTTTGGCAACGGCATCCGGCGATGCATTCGGTCCCCTGATCAACGATGCAAGGATCACTGATTCCTGATCATCAAGCCCGCTCGCATCCTTTTCAAAAAGCCCTCTCGATGCAGAGGTGATGCCCTGGAGTTCTCCCCTGAAGGTAACGAGATTCAGATACGCATCGAGGATCTCATCCTTTTTCCATGTTCCTTCAAGCTCACGCGCAGCCTGCATCTGATCCCATTTCTGTCCCACGCTCCGCTTTTTTGTCCTTGGCCTCAGCTCTTTATCGAGCATTGCAGCGACCTGCATGGTGATCGTGCTTGCACCGCGCTTCTCGGCCGAGAAAACATTCTTTATTGCTGCTGCACCGGCAGCCTTCCAGTCAACGCCATTGTGTTCATAGAACCGCTTGTCCTCAGTATGCAGCACTGCTTTGATCAATGCAGGAGAGATCTCTTTCAGTGGCGTCCATTCAAGCCGCCTGCCCTTTGCATCGACCCTGAGCTCATGGATCACCTTGCCATGCCTGTCCAGCAGCACTGCATCCGATTTCTTGTACGACTTCTTTACCTCATCAAACGACGGCAGGGCATGGGCATAACTCTCTGCCAGAAGAAAAACGATAACGACTGCCAGAAGCCTCTTCATCCGAAACAAGTCCTGATCTTGATACCAAAATACTGCCAGGAGGGGTGCAGACGGTGAAAATGCACTGCCTGCGACACCAAAGATACAATTGCAGAAGACAAGACAATGCGTGTCAGGACTTCATTTCTGGCAATATTTCGGTTTACAATTCTCAAAGTAAAATAATGTCGCATTGCAGGGCATTTCACCCGTTTCATCCCTCCAACAAATGTAAATTCTCTGCAGCCTTATTCCCCCACCTCTATCTTCTTATTCGGCAGTTCGCCGAACATCTCAGGCGCGTACAGCGCTTCAGCGCGTGTTGTCGGCAGGGAGAAGGTCCCGCTGTTGTTCAGCCTGATCGTATATTCAACGGTCCATAATCCTTTCGGCACAAACTCGTAATATGCCCTGAACGATTCGAACGAGCGCTCTTCAAAGGCAGGCCAGACCCAGCCCTCACGCTTCTCGCCGGATGTCATGATCTGCGAATCCCTGCCGAGCCCTGTGCCGAGGATGTTCGAGCCTGAAGGTATCGGGTCCTGGACCACAACCCAGGTCATATCTGCCTGTGCCTCTATTTCAAGTCGCACTCTCACCACATCGCCCTTAGACCATTTCCCTTTATTCTTCTGGTCGATCGGAAGCAGCGTCTTCTTGATCTTATACCCGCTCGACAGAGGCTCCTTGAGCGGAATCGCAGCAAGGCTCTGGAGCATAACCCATGGCTTTCCCCTGCCCTCATGGTGCACACTCAGCAGCTCCTTGCCCTTTGGCCAGCTGAATCTGAGGCTCAGACCTTCGTCCGTTCCTGTCCAGTCCATCTTCCTCGTGATCTGATCAAGGGTTGCTGACGTTGTACCTGTGAGCGGAACTGCCTCGAACTTCTTTGAGAACTTCTCCATCGCAAGCACGCCCCAGGCATTTGCCGTTGTCAGACCCCAGTGGCCTTTATACTGCCTGCCTAAAGCGCCGCGCACCAGCCTTGGCATATCCTCTTTCCATGCATCCCTGTTCAGGAACGTGAGCACGCTCCTGACCGCATTCACATCTGCCGAGAGCATAAGCCACCAGAGGTTGTCAGTGTTCTCTGTCGAAAAGCCCATGGTCGTGCCCTGGAAATTAAGGCGTGCACGTATGATCTGCTCAGCCTCTTTCAGCCTCTTTTCACGGTCTGGGATATCCTTCATGCGCAGAAGCAGATTTGTCCAGTCCAGGACTGCAGAGGTGGGCCAGAGGTTCGGCTCAAGCATGATCGAACCTAACATCTTCGGCTCTGCCTTTCCGCTTCTCGAAAGTGCCTCAAGTGCTGACAGCTTCCGGATCGAGAGGTCTGCGGTGGGCAGCGATGAATACCTGATGACCCGGCCTTCAACAAAATCTTTCAGCCCATCTTCCATTTTACCCCGCAGATCCTCCGGTATCGGCCATCCTGCCTCTTCGGATATGGCGAGCATATACGACGTGAGACTGTCGCTTCCGCTGTTCATGACCGGGAAATATTTCACCAAGCCATCGCCATCAAGATGGGCCGGAAGTTCTGCGATGACCTTTTTCCAGAGCTCTTCATCCCTGAGCGCTACTGCCTTTGATGTCTTCTGCTCCATGCAGGTGTACGGGTACTGCTTCATGTACCACGTAACTCCGCCCAGCCCATTTCCTATCTTCGGCTTGAGAGCAACCGTGATCCCGCCCTTGCCGGACACTGCATCCTTTGGCCGTTCAACGTCCATATCAAGGAATGTCTCGACCTGTGCGAGCGTTGACTGGAATATCCGCACAGGGATCGCCTCAACAACCTTCTGCTTGACCTTCATGCGGTCTTCAGCAGTGCCGCCCTTCTCTTTTGCTGATACCTCATAGCTCAGGCCTGAAATGCCTATTGGCACTTTGACCTCCCATGCCACATCCTTTGCCTCGCCTGCTCCAAGCGATTCAGTTAAAGGTTCCATGACCTTGTCTTCATAGGCTTTCATAACGCCGCTGACCTCAACATCCATCTTCCGGTCAGAGGCATTGCGGATTGTGAATCCGGCCTTGTAAATATCACCTTCTCTCACAACCTGCGGTATGCCGGAGAGGATCATGATGTCTTGCGTGGTCCGTATTCCTGCCTGGCCAGTTCCGAAGAGCCCGGTTCCGCTGTTTGCAACCGCAGTGATCCTGAATCCGGTGAGTGAGTCATTGAGCGGGATCTCGACAGCAGCCTCGCCCTTTTCATTGAGCTTCACCCTTCCCTTCCAGAGCAGCAGGGTATCGAAAAGTTCCCTTGTTGCCTGCTTCCCGCCACCGCCTCCCTGGGGCAAGGCCTTAAGACCGTAATGCCTTTTGCCCACAACCTGCATCTGCGCAGTAGCTGTGCGAATCTCATAACCCCGTCTGCCCATCATGGCATCAAGCAGTTTCCAGCTCTGGTTCGGCATCAGTTCAAGGAGGCCTTCATCAACAGCAGCAATTACCACCTCGCTGTTCCTGAGAAGCGCCTTTCCGTCCGCCCGCTTCACCCTGACCTGAATCCTCGCCTTTTCCCTGACCTTATAGACCTCTCTGTCTGGCACGACCGAGACGTTCAGTTCATGTGCCTTCCATCCTACGTTGATCTCTGCTATGCCGAGTTTGAATGCAGGCTTGCCAAGATCTACCATGGCAGTGGGCTGTATATCAGAGACCCTGCCTCTCACGATCAAGGCAGAGACGAATACATTCGGCGCATAATTATCTTTGACCAACACCTCGATCATTGGTGCAGCACTGGAAAGCTTCTTCACATAGGTTTCGATAATACCTTCACGTTCCACAGTAACCAGTGCTGTTGCCTCCCTGAACGGCATGCGCACCTGGAACTTCGCGGTATCGCCCGGTTCATACCGTTTCTTCTCAGGCAGCAGATCGATCCTGTCGTGGTCAGAAACATCGAACCACCATTGACCCTTTCCTGCGATCCAGACCTCCCTGTGAGCAACCGCTGCATTGCCGGCATCATCCGCGGTCTTTGCCTGGAGGACGACATTGCCTGTGACCGGCGACTGCACCTCGCAGATCAGAAGCCCTTTTGCATCTGTTTTGCCTTCGCAGATCTGCTTGATCTTCTTTGTCTCGGAAACATGCTCGTACGAATAGAACCCTCCCACGAGCCTTTTTCTGTGAGAGAAGAACTTCTTCTGAAACAGATCGACCTTCACGTCGCGCTCAGCAGCAGGCTTGCCTGTAATGTCCAGGACAACAACATGGAACTTGAAGGCCTCCTTTGATGCTGCCCATGAATCGGGCTTGATGCCGATATTTACCTTTGACGGCCAGAGCGGTATCTTCTGCGAAACAGTCTGCACCTCGCCATTCGGATCTCTGAACTCAAGCTCTGTCTGTATGTCGTGGGGCTGCAGCACCTGCGGAAGGTCAGATATCGTTGTCCTCAGGCTCCCGGTCTTCTCCAGGACAAGCTCTCTCGTCTGCATCTTCGGTTTGGTGCGATGCGCCTCGTCCTCAGCGTCGTATCGCCCTCTCCTCAGGATTTCTTCTTTCACCGCTCCATTTGCAAAGGTAAAATCTTCATAATCAGGATAGCTCAGATGTTTGCGCTGCACCTGGCTCCGCAGTTTTACAGGCATGGCTCCGGCTCCGCCGCCTGAAAGATAGGAGACAAAAAGATCGAACTCGGCCTGCTTTGCCCCGATAAGCGGCGATTTAGGAGGCTGTATAATCGCCTTCATCAATGGCACCCTGAATTCTTCAACCCTGAAGATACCTGATACCCAGCCGTCAGGAACATAGTAGTCCTCATCCCCGGGTACGTATCCGCCAACACCTGTTCTATTCTGCTTTTTTTCAGAGGGCTTCTTCAGGAGATAAACCTCATACATACCGAGCTTGGCGTCTTTCGGGATCTCCCACTCGGTTTCAGCAATACCCTGGTTGTCCCATGTAATGGGAAACTCATAGCGCTGTGAACTTCCGTCATGCTGCATCAACACTGCCTTGGGGAGTTCGTCAACCTGTGAAAATCCTGACATGACATGCTTGCGGATGAGATGCTTCATATGGACCGTTTCGCCGGCCCTGAGCAGGCTGCGGTCAAATATCGTGTGTGCCTTTATCGGGCCCCGGTAATCTGCGCCCGGAAGGTTGAATCGCCAGTGCTCAATACCCTCATCCCATTTTGAGTGAACAAAGGTCATGTCGGTTTTGGTCTTTGCAAAGACGAAAAGCCCGCTGTCTATCCCCTGCAGAGCTGATGCAGCCTCACTGTGATTGATATTCCCCTGGCAGAAGGGCAGTTCGTTCTCGGCTGGCAGCTGCTTCTTCACTGCAGCAATACCGTTCAGATCGGTCTTGCCCTTCCAGATCTCCTTGCCATTACAGTCCCTTATCGAAATATCCGCATCTTTGATTGGCACTGCATTGTCCAGCGTTGTGACCCATACCAGCGAAGATTCTCTGCCCCATTTAAAATGAGCGGACAGGTTCGTCACCAGCGCAGCAGTGGGAACATACAGCGGAGCTTGATGGCCAAGGAGCGACGCGCCGAGGATCTGGCTCTCCATCTCAACAACATAGAAGCCGGGATCCTTGAGAGGGATGCCGACAACTTCAAAGGCTTTTGCGCCTTCAGGCTTGGGCAGAGAAAATTCTTTGGCCCCAGCCTCTGCCTTCAGGATCGAGGCGTCCCTGCGGCCTGCAGCAACTTTCCTGAGCCAGTCGATGATCTTCTCTTCCTTCATAGCGCTGACCTTCTGCACTCTGCCTTTTACGCCTTTGATTGTATCCTTCTTCTTCTCTTCTGCTGCCGGGCCCTCCTCCTCCCTCTCAGCAGTCTTCATCCGCGTCAGGACCTCTTTTTCGAGATTTCTGAGCGTGACAGGAAGAGTTGCATCTCCTTTCTGCTCGATAATTCCAAACCGCGCAGAGAACTTTGCCAGCGGCGGAAAGACATCGGTCTTCACAGTAAGGGGAAAGCGATCTTTATTCTCAAGGCTTCTGCCAGCATCATCCTTCAGGCCCTTTGGCAGTTCGATCGAAAAGGAGCTGTTCTCAGGAAAAGGTCCCTTGAATGTAACGCCATACACCGTATTATCATCTGCACTATCAACCGCCGCTCTCTCTGACCCCTCATCGCTCTCCTCATCCGCGTATCCATAAGCAGTGTTTTTTTCCGGCTTATATGACTTACCCTGCGCTTTCAGCAAAATCCTTTTGGCACTCTCCCAGGAAACAGGGGCTGAGAAGTTGAGCTGCATCGGCAGGATCGGCATACAGTTGGCCTTTGCGTTCTCTCTCCTGCACCTGAATGTGGCCTTAAATGGTTCGCGCGTCCTGTACGTCAATATCTGATCAGCCGTTGTCTTCACGCCGCTGATGGAGGCCACTCCCTTGCCCCAGATCAGCTTTACAACTGCATGGTTCGGAAAGTTCTGTCCGCACTGGACCAGCAGATGAGGCACGTTCTTGAGACGGTATTGCTCTCTTGATAGTCTCTCCTTTTCCTCTCCCTTAATAACCCTCACCATGACCTTCTCCTGTATTCCTTCAATGGAACAGAAGACGTTGGCAACGATGGAATCCTCGCTCGCCTCTGCATCAAGTTTCAGGATAAATATCTGATCTTCACTGATATATTCGCTTCCTTCACCCGGGATAGCTTCCTTTATCGCAGGTCCTCCGGTGGAGAAGGAAAATTTCTGCTGGCCTGACATGGCCATGTTCGAAAGGCTCTTGAGATCTGATTTGAGGGAGAACTCACAGACAACACCGGCAGGCAGGTCCTTGTCGAAATCATAGACCCAGTTCTTTCCGTCTGCCCAGCGGCCCTTTCCGTTTTCAGCGCATTGGATATCAAACGGTTCCGCACTACGCAAATCTCCGAAAGGCACCATCTGCTCAGAAAAACGTGCCGAGACCTGCCTGATATTCTTCACCTCTCCAAGCGGAGAAAATATCTCTACTTTTGCCGTCGGTGAGGGGGCAGGAGGCTGAGTTTCAGGCTGTTTAACTTCGTCGCCATACACTAAGCACAGAGGCGCTGACAAGAACAGGAACGACAGAAATAAGATCAGGTGAATTTTACTCTTCATAATTTCCTCCGAAAGATGATCAGATAGCAAAAAGCTTCATTCCGCTCCCTGTTCCGATCGTCCGATGAAAAGACTTTGCCATAAAGTCCTTGGCCTTTTTTGCAGCTGCAGGACTGGAGCATCCCTGCGCCAGAAAAGCTGTGATCGCGGCAGAGAAGGTACAACCGGTTCCATGATATTCTCCCTGCCTTTTCTTCGCTCTCAGATAATGGAATGCGCCATCATATATAACATCCATGGCAAAACCCTCAAGATGGCCGCCGGTTATGATGACCATATCAGGGCCAACAGCCTTCAGGATAACTGCGGCTTTTTCCATGTCTTCCCGAGATCTGATCCTGAGTCCGCTCAGCACAGAGGCCTCCTGAATATTCGGCGTAATAACCTGACAAAAGGGCAATATCTTTTCCTTGAGCAATTTCGGCACATTTCTCTGCGCAAGTTTCTTTCCGGAAGATGAGATCATGACCGGGTCAAGCACCACATGTTGTAATGAATAGTCCCGGATAATGCGTTCAACAACCCTGACATTATCCTCAGTCAGAAGCATACCAATCTTCATTGCATCAGGAGTAAGGTCAGACAGGAGCACCTGCAGCTGTTTTTTCAGAAATTGCCGGCTGACCTGCTCCACACTGTCAACACCCCTGGTATTCTGGGCAGTAAGTGCAGCAACCGCAGACAGGCCGTACACGCCAAGTGCCTGAAATACCTTCAGGTCTGCTTGAAGACCAGCACCCCCGGAAGGGTCAAACCCGGCGATTGTAAGGGCTTTTTTCATAAAATGGATTATATACCGTCATAGGCTTATTCTCAAGGAAGGGCCTTGGAGTCTATAGGGTTAACGCAGGTTAGTTACTCTTTCATATATAAACAGCCAATTTTATATTGACAGAAGTCAGGCAAACGTATAAAATTTGCGTTAGTAAAAAATATCCTGATTATGGCTATTTTGAACAATCATTCTTTAACGAAAGGAGGTGTTTTCATTATGAAGAAGATCTTTGCACTTGCACTTTCAATTCTCATGGTTCTTTCTCTGGCCCTTACAATCGGCTGTGAGCAGAAGAAGCCTGAGGCTCCGAAGGCTGAGGCCCCTAAGGCTGAAGCTCCGGCTGCAGCTCCGGCTCCTGCTCCTGCAGCAGCACCGGCTGAGGCTCCTAAGCCTGCCGAGGCTCCTAAGAAGTAAGGCAACCCAGCAAATCAGTAACGTAAAAAGGGCCCTTAATCGGGCCCTTTTTATTGCTCATTTTCCCCGTATTTTTCAGGCACCAAAGACTTTTTGATAAGGTATAATAGCAGACAGCAAAACGGGGGAATATCCATGATCAGAAAATCACTACTCTTAAAGCTTTTTGATGCTGCATATATCCAGCGCTGGAACGACCGTGTGCGGCCTGTCGAGTTTGTCGAACTGGACAAGCAGGCGCAGAAGATGGTCATCGCGTATTTCCTGGGCAAGTTTGAGGAAGACAACCCCAAGTTCAGCTGGATCGAGATCATAGAGGGCGGCATCTTCGAGCTCCTGCAGCGCATCGTCCTGACCGACCTGAAACCCCCGATCTTCTACAGGATCAAGGAAGACAAGGTCAAATACCGCAAGCTGAACGAGTGGGTCTATCAGGAGCTTGAACCGGTGCTCTCTCCGCTCGGCAAGGATTTCTGCACGCTCTTCCAGGATTACTTCTCTGACGAGACCGAAAATATCAATCGAAGGATCCTGAATGCTGCTCATTACTATGCAACCAAGTGGGAGTTCGATATCATCGAGAAGATCCATCCCCAAAGCTTTGAGATGGGTGCGATCAAGAAGCGCCTCCAGGACAAACAGAACGAATACAGCGACCTCAGGGGCATGGAACAGCTTTCCCGGAGTGAACGGTACAGGCATTTTCTCGACATGTGCGGACAGCTCCGCTTCCAGATCCGCTGGGCAAACCTCCACCGCGTGCCCAAAACCTCGGTCATGGGCCACTCGCTTTTCGTTGCTATCCTTTCGTATTTCTTCTCGCTCGAGAATCTGGCATGCTCAAAAAGATGCGTGAACAATTATTTCACCGGCCTGTTCCATGACCTGCCTGAAGTGCTGACACGAGACATAATCTCTCCGGTCAAGCGGTCAATCGAAGGGCTCTCTGAGTTGATCAAGGTGTATGAGAAGGAGGAGATGGAGCGTGAGGTTTACAGCCTTATTCCCAGGGCATGGCATGCAGACATCAGGAGCTTTACTGAGGATGAATTCAACAGCATCGTGACAGTCAATGGTCAGACCATGAAGGTCACGAGCGACGAGATCAATGACTGCTACAATGACAATCAGTTCAACCCCCGTGACGGAGAGCTGGTAAAAGCTGCTGACTCCCTGGCAGCGTTCATAGAGGCATCAGTAGCCATACATAATGGCAGCCCAAGCCAGGGGCTTGTAGAGGCAAAGCTCTCGATCCGAAACAAGTTCGAGAAGTCAACCATCGCAGGCATCAACTTCGGCGAGATCTACGCTGATTTCGAGTAGAAACAGTGAAAAGCCCTTTTTCGCTTCCTTCCTGAACTAACCGCCAAGCCTTGCTTGTAGACATTGCTCACTTCAACTGATAATCGTCATGTCACATAATTCGTGATGATCTGCCGCCACCGCCACCGAAACGCCAAATTTAGGTAAGGCTCTATATCTTGACATTCCCTAAGAGGCCCACTACAATCACATTGAGAACTATCATAATATGAGTAAATATTTCCTAATAAATCCTGTTGGCGATGCACAAATAATAGTAAAGTCTTGCATCACGGAAATCGGGGATTCATATCTGGAATTCAATTCTGTGAGTGAAGCTTCTGCTTCCGGTGAATCTCCTCATGTTGTTTTACTTTTTGCCGGCACAAATATGGCCAACTTTCAAAACGATATTTCAGCGCTGAAAATGAGGCCTTTTTTTGCAAAGATTGCGAGGATCCTTTTCGTGCCCAAGGATATTGCGCAGACGGTCCTTCAATCGAGAGCATTGGAGGGCGAAATGATCTTTCACCTGCCAGTTGATAAGGCACAGCTCATATCCCGTCTCTCAGTGATAAAAAAGAGGGCTCATCGTCGTATTTTTGAGATATTGATGCGCATACAGCCAAAGGGAAGCAACCTGATGTATTTTGGTAAATCCGTGGACTTCAGTGAAACCGGTATAGCCTTCCAGACCGAAGAAGCCTTTGAAATTGGTCAAAAAGTAGCAATCTCATTTGTCAACTCCAGAGATAAAACGCGGTTCGTGCTTGCATCGGAGATTGTGCGTAAATCCATCCTCTCTGCAGGCGCATCGCTCTATGGGGCACGGTTTGAAAATGTTCAGCAGTCGGTCTTGAGAAATCTTATCGATTTTATCTCTGGAGAGAGTTCAAGTTAATAGGACTATCAGATAGATATATGCTGTGCTCACTCCCCTACTGAATTATTGAGAGTGATGACACGACCATATAATCTTCATCATTGCAGGTTCTTCAAACATTTTGATAAGTGGGTGTTGTTCAGAAACAGGCTGTGCAGACTTCGGGGCGAGTGATACAATGCTTGAAGAAATGTCCAAGAGGGGAGACATGAAGGAAAGCAAAATCTGTTGGCGTGAGGAACTTCGGACAGGCAACGACATCATCGACTTTCAGCATAAGGAACTGATCAATAAAATCCAGAAATTGATAGAGGAGAGACAACTCTTCAATGAACGTGGATTAGGCGAAGCAATAAGCTTTCTGACAGACTATGTTTTTGAGCACTTCACCCTTGAAGAAAGCATTATGTTAAAGACAAATTATCCAGATTTTGAAGAACACCGTGACGAGCATTCCAACTTCGTAAAATACCTATTCAATCTTAAGCGACGAGTCATACTGACACCAGAGCTCATCAAGGATTTTGAAGAGCATATCTCACACTGGTTCGTTGACCATATTCTAAAGACTGATATTAAGATGGCAGAATACATGAGAAAGTATTGCCGCGAAATGTGAGCATAATTGGTGTCTATTATAAGAGAAGAATATTGACGATGCATGACAATCACTTCGCACCTTTCCCCTCATATTAAACACATTCCAACTTGCACCTATTTTGCGTCATTGTGTCATAAAGAAAAAGAGCATGAGACTTTCGGGGTGACTGATGGATGAGCAAAATGAAGGAACTCTTCCAGCGGCTACGGGAATAGGCGACGTGGCGGTCAGGTACGACCGCCACGTCGCCTATCTTATCGAACTCACATTCGGTTCCATTATACGCACTTCAGCATACAGAGAAAATTATTCTGTACGCTTATTACAGGAGCTTCTTGATCTTGCTGAATGCCTCTTCTATGACCTTTGGTTCCGGCAGGAACGTTGTCCTGAAATAGACACCGTCCTCCTGCCTTCCAAATCCAGAACCAGGCACAAAGACAACGCCTTCTTTCAGGGCAGCGCGCACAAACTCGATATCCTTGCGCCATTTCGGCGTCTCTATCTTCATAAACGCATAGAAAGCACCCATCGGGACCGGGAACGACAGTGGCAGCTTCTTGGCCATCTTGATGAACGTGTCCCTTCTTTCGACAAGCTTATTTCTCATATCAGCGACATAGGCTGGATACGCCCGGTCAACAATCGCAGCAGCAGCAGCTCGCTGGAATTCCCAATTAACAGAAAGACGCTGATTGCAGAGCAGGAAGAAAGCATTCTTCACCTCTGACCACTTATCCCCGTGGAACGTTACCCATCCTATCCGTGCACCGGTGTAGCAGAAATCCTTTGAAAGAGAGCTGCCATATATGAACGGTATCTTGTTTCGGGCAATCTTTCTGAAGTCCACTATCTTGCCTTCAAGAATAAGCTGATCGTAAGACCCATCGTAAAATATCGGAACATCATATTCTGCACAGAGCGCAACAACCTCGGTAAGGTTCTTTTCTGAATAGACCGAACCCAGGGGATTGTTCGGGTTGATGATCACCATGGCCTTGGCGCCCTCGATCTTTTTCGCCAGATATGCCACATCGATCTGGCCATTGGCGTCGTGCCGATAGAAGACACTCTCGCCCTCGAACTGTTTCGCCTTGCTCAGATAGAGCGGATATACCGGATTCGGAAGTAATACCTTTTCCCCAAAGCCTATAAACGAATGAAAGAAGAAATCTATGCCTTCGGTCAGTCCTGCAACAGCAAAGACATCTTCGGGTTTGCATTTCTCGATCTTGGCCACGGTTGTCCTGAGAAGTTCATCGCCCTCAGAAGGAGCATAGCCCTTCCAGTTCTCATCAAGCGCGCTCTTGACCCGGTCAGCTATCACCTTGAACGGCTCAAATCCGTACTGGGGCGGATCGCCGATATTGAGATAGATCATCTTCTTGCCTTTGGCTTCTTCGCGTTTTGCCTCCATCACAATGTCCCGGATCGGATAGCTTACGACATTCATGCGCTCGGTTGGCCTGTAAGGCAATTGCCGTTTCAGATGTAACATACTTTACTCCTTAGCATTCATAACTTAATTTCTGTATATCCGGGGCTCAAAATCTCTTGAGAGCGCAGACATGAACTCAATCATTCCGGATTAAAAAGAATAACACAGGGGAAAAATAAATTGCCCGTATCTGAGACCCTGAGTTGCCGCCCGCCTCTCCAGATGCCCGGCGCTGCCCTTCTAATACGTCATGCAGGCTGCGTTGATCATACCGGTCGCGACAGAAACAATACCGAGGAAACAGCCCTTTCCCACCTGATCGGCCGGAATATCCGATACGATCCCGGGCATTGAGAACCTCACCATCAGGAATGTCATGATCTGTACGATGAGGGCCACTATGCCCCATATCACCATGTCAACAAGGCTGACGCTGTGAGAGATCGCGCTTGAAAGCGGAAATGCGAAACCGAGCAAAGCTCCGCCGTAGCTCAGCGAAGCTGCAAGGTTGCCGGCAGATATGAGAGCAAACTCCTTGTACGGCGTGACCCTTCCATACACTATAAGGAAGAGCAGCACGAGCAGGACCGATGTCCCGAAGTATGAGAGAAAGGCTGTCATTCCTGACAGTGATGTGCCAAGGGCTCCTGTGATCATTCGTCTAATTCTCCTTTTTACGCCTCCAAGGCGCCTACTGTTGGTGAGCTTGGCCGGAACAGATGCGGCACAAACCGGCTGGTATTCTTTGTTATGGGCGTATCATCCTCTCGTATGCCAATACCTGCAGGCAGGCTGTTAATGACCCATGATCCGATAACTGCATAATTGCCATCGTAGCAGGGCGGCTTGGCGATCTCCTGATAGATATACCCTTCCTGTCCATACGTGCCGTCAGTTTCTTCCCGGTAATTAATGCGCCTGTCCTGCATAAGAATATTCGCCCCCTCCCGCGAAAAGAACGGTTTGCGAACATAACCATCGTTAAGCCTCTCGGGCTCAAAAAATGTTGGCAGCAGATTCGGATGATCCGGAAACATCTCCCAAAGAACTGCAAGTATTCCCTTGTTCGAAAGCACCATTTTCCACGGAGGCTCGAAGAGGGCAACCGCTGCTGCAGAGACAGGTGAACAGAAACCCTCCGTCAGGAGCCACTCCCAGGGATAGAGCTTGAAGAGGCACCGTATCTCATTTTCCTCAAGATCATAGAACCGGTTCGTCTCGCTGCTAAAGCCTATATCCTCAATATATATTTGCCGGACATCGAATCCCATCTGATGCGCAACATCTCTCAGATATTCTACAGTGACAAAATCTTCTTCGTGATCTCTTACAGATGAAAAATAGAAGGGCTGCAGTATGCCCCGGGAAGAGGCTACAGCGCCAAATGCGTCCATCAGCTTTTCATGGACTGAGTTGAACTGATCCATGTCAGGAAATTGTTCCTGCAGCCAGACCCACTGCACAACGGCCGTCTCAAAAAGAGCGGTCGGCGTGTCAGCATTATACTCAAGAAGCTTAAGTTCCTGTTTGCTGTCATAGACCAGATCGAACCGTCCATAGAGTGAACGATCCTTCCTGCTCCAGGAATCTCTGACCAGGGCTGCGCCCGCCTCGGAGATGCCTATCTTCTGAAAAAGATTATTCTTGATTACATGATCGACAGCCTCAAGACAGATTGAGTGAAGTTCTTCGGTAACCGCCTCAAGATGATCAATCTGATCATTTGAAAATTCGTAGTACGCATCCTCTTGCCAATATGTGCTGCCCGGAGTATGAAAGGTAAAGCCGATCTCCTCCATGCGCTCCTGCCAGTTATCGCGTGGAACGATTGTCAGGCGCTTCATGGATTATGATCCTGAACCGTGAAAAGAACCGAGTCTGCCAAAGCCGCCCCGGCTGATATGCGTTGAGGTTACGCGGCTGGTGGAATGGCTTGATCTCGCACCTTCGGGTACCCCGGAAAATCTTGCGTTATTGCCCACAGGCGCAGGATCTTCGCCACCCCGGGGAAAGTACATGGGTCTGCCGCCACTATAGAAGTAATGAGGGCCATAGTAATACCGGGTATTCTTGTCCTCTTCGCAGTCCTGCTCAGAACCCCAGTCCTCAATGCACTTCTGCTTGGTCTCGTAGAGCTCCCTGCTGGTTGCCTGCTTATGACTGCAGCCCTGGATGCCAAGAGAGACTGCAGCAATAAGGGACAGGGTTATTGTTCGCGACCGTTTCATGCCTGGTCTGTTACTGTGCGCAGCACTTTTTGAATTTCTTGCCGCTGCCGCAGGGACATGGATCATTGCGCCCGGTCTTCGGGGCTTCACGTACAACCTGTTTGGCAGCCAACGGCTCGCCGTTCACAAGATACCAGACTCCGTCCTTCTTGCTAAACGTGGCCCGTTCACGATAATCCTTTTTGGTTCCCTGCTCGCTGTACGATACCGCAAACTCAACCTTGCCTTCGCTCTCATCAGGCCCGCCGCCGGTTGTCCCAATGATCTCGAGCCCGTGCCACTCGGCGCCTTCTGCCCACGAGCGAGTGTTCTTTTCATTAAAATCTGCCCGATGATCAGGATGAAGCGAGGTGCGGAGATAGTCTATTTCCTTCATGACATATGCGCTGTACCGGGAACGCATAAGCTGTTCAGCTGTCTCTGCCTGTCTCTCGCCTTTTATGATTGCCTGGCAGCATGCTTCATAGGCCAAGTTTGAACCGCAGGGGCATATATTCATACAAGTCTCCTTCTGAAAAATATTGAAATTATATCATAGATTGAAAATCTCTCCTGAGGTTTTCAGAAATAAAAAAGGGGAACAGAAGGTCATCCCCTGCTCCCCTTTCTCCAATGCAATAACTATTATCGAACTGGAGGCGGCTGACTGCCCTCTCCTGAAGGCTTCGGGTCGTCTTTAACTTCGCCCTTCTTGCGCTTCTTCTTGTCCTCTTTCTCTTTGTCTTTCTCTTTCTCTTTATCTTTGTCCTGTTTCTTGTCCTGCTTCAGCTCCTGTTTATCCTGCTTTTTCTGCTGACGCTCTTCGCGCTGTATCTGCCGGTCAGGGGCAGGAGCGCTCTCCTTCTGTTTCAGCCTCTGCTGATCAGGGGCGACTTCGTCAGGTGACCGCAGCTCTTTTCTCTTCTGGCGTTCGGGCTTGATGACCTCTTCCTTTTTCTGCTGCTCAGGATGGCTGACTTCCTGCTTTGGCTGTTCTGTCTTCTGCTGTTCAAGCTGGCGCTGCTGCCGCTTCTGCAGAGGCTGGTCAGCAGGGGCTACCTCCTTCTTTTTCTCTTCGATCTGTTGCCTTTCTGAGCCCTTTACCTTCTTGTCGCGGTCCTTTGACCTATCTTCAGATCTGTCTTTCTTCCTCTCCCTCGGTGCCTCGACAGCATCCACCTTCATCTGCTTGCGAGGCTTGTCAGGCGAGAATACGGATTTATCTCTTTCTTTGACCATCGGTCTTGTTTCCCTGATCTCCCTGATCTTGATCTCTTTGATCTTTTTCGGCGGTTCCTTGGCTCTTGGGATGTCCCTGATAACCGCCATTCTGGACTCTCTCTCCGGCTTTATGTCAGGCCTGCCGATGCTGATCTTCTCCCTGAGGAACGGATTCTCCCTGACCTTGAAGTCAACATGTTTTCCTCTCACAAAGGTGTCATGATGAATAGTGGTAACAGCATTATTAACATGAACATTCCGGTACATATTTTTCACAACAATGGTATTGATATTCACATTGATTAGATTTACGCTGTATGGTCCATAGTTTCCGTGGCCATAATAGGTCTCACGGGGCGCTAGAGGCACCCATGCTACATACGTCGGCGTCCGTACCCAGCCCACATAACCCGGCCCCCAGTACACAGAACCTCTTGCAGGCGGAACCCAGAACCAGCCTATAGATGCGGCGTAGTCCCATCTTCCATAATGATACGGGGCCCAGCCCCAGGGCTCATACCCCACCCAGACATAGTCTCCACCGATCCAGCTCCACCGCCCGTTTCTATACGGCGACCATCCAACTGAGACCTGCACTGTAGGTGTCCAGACATATCCGTAATCCCTTACCGAGACCCATCTTCCGTTGTCGTCAAGGTCGTTTGCATAGGTTTCGAGTTCATCAGGAAGATACCGTGAACTATATCGTCTCTCTTCAAACCTGCGGTCTCTGTCCGTGTTCCACCGTTCCCATGCATCAGCGCGACCCAACGGAGCAAGATCAGCATAATCATCACTGATCTCAAGGGTATTTCCGGCAGTCACTCTTGTGTTGCCGCTCCCGCTTTCTGCATGGACCAGGCCGGTGTACACAGATACATCCGTATCGCCGCTGCCGGCCACATCAATATTAAATGTTGACCTGTCATACACCCTTATTGACGATTTAGGCGTATCGATCTGCACAAGGCCGCCACTTCTGTTGCCCCTGAAATTCACATATGCACTGCCCTCTGCAAGATATATCTGTGATGAATCCCTGCTGATGTTCAGGAGATCAAGTGAAGACTGTTCATCAAGCCTTACCTGCGTGCCTCCTGCAAGCTGGACTTCAGCGCGTGCGCCGTCAGGCACCCAGATGCTGTCATTGTCGCGCAATGGCATATTCACTGATGCGGGAAACCACTCAGATGAATCCTCAGACTTTATCTGCACGTCACCATCCATGAGACTGAGGCGGGCATTGCCAAGGCCCTCTGCATTTGCAGCCACCGGAATCATGATCAGCATGATCATAATCACCAGACCTATTTCTTTGAGATGTTTCATAGCGCTCTCCTCCTTTTTCTGCTTCTGCTGTTTAAACATTACATTGTTCATTACGTTTCTTTCTCTGTCTATCAAATCATATCTTCTTTGAGTTCATTTAACCAGTATTTTGTGAATGCTTTGTGAACTTCACAATGTTTCACAATCGCAGGTAATATGCGTTGATCAACAGAACAAAAAAAGGGGCAGATCACCTGCCCCTCTTTCATTACTATCCAGTATTTCTCTTTTTATTGTCAGCTGCTTTTCAGACTTGACCCTTCACGCCTTACTCTTCACGCTTCACGGCCGTTACATCTGATACCCATTCTCCTCGTGCTGGCTGAGGTCAAGGCCCATCAGTTCCTCTTCATCAGACACCCTGAGCCCGATCACCGCGTCTATCACCTTGAGAAGGGCCAGGCTGACGACAAAGGAGAAAGCCGCAACAACAGCTATAGACATAAGCTGGACCAGAAGCTGGTGAGGGTTACCGAAGAACAAGCCGTCAGCACCTGCTGCATTGATAGCCTTCTGCGCGAAAAGGCCTGCGCCGATCGTGCCGAGTATACCGCCAACGCCATGAACGCCAAACGCATCAAGCGAGTCATCGAATATGAGTTTCGGTTTCAGGGAGAGCGAAAGGTAGCATACTGCTCCTGCGGCAGCGCCTATCATAAGAGCGCCCAATGGCCCGACAAAACCGGATGCAGGGGTGATGGTCGCCAGTCCTGCGATCGAACCTGTGGCTGCGCCGAACATGGTCGGTTTGCCCCTGTGCAGCCATTCGATGACCACCCAAACCAGCGTTGCAGTCACAGCAGCGATATGCGTGATAACAAAGGCCATGGTGCTGAGGCCGCCGGCAGACAAAGCGCTCCCTGCATTGAAACCAAACCAGCCAAACCAGAGAAGACCCGCGCCCAACACGGTCAGGGGGAGATTGTGGGGAGGCATGGCTTCCCGCAAATATCCCCTTCTCTTCCCAATCACAAGAGCAGCAGCAAGCGCTGATATGCCTGAGGTGATATGCACAACAATACCTCCAGCGAAATCGAGGGCGCCGAGGTTCCTGAGCCAGCCGCCTGTTCCCCATACCCAGTGGGCAACAGGGTCGTACACCAATGTTGACCAGAGGAGCGTAAAGATCAGGAATGCCGAAAACTTCATCCTCTCTGCAAAAGCTCCTGCGATAAGCGCGGGGGTTATGACCGCAAACATCGCCTGATAGATCATAAAGGCCATATGCGGTATGGTCGCTGCATAATCAGGATTCGGTTCAACTCCTACTCCCCTGAGTCCAATCCAGTCCAGACTGCCGATAAGCCCATTGATATCAGGGCCGAAGGAAAGGCTGTACCCGACAAGTATCCACTGCACACTCACCAGCGCAATGGCGACAAAGCTATGCATCAGCGTGCCGAGAACGTTCTTTTTCCTGACCATGCCGCCATAAAACATGGCAAGCCCTGGGGTCATCAGCATTACCATAGCTGCGGAAAGGAGAACAAATGCAGTATCTCCGGAATCAACCTTATTAGTGCTTTCCGCTGCAAGAGCAGACAATGGCAGAAGTAACAAGGCAACAAAACTAATTGATATTGATAGATATTTCTTCATTTAACCTCCCTTTTGATCGCCCAATTGGGCATCAATTAGAGAGGCGAAAATCGTGCCAGAAAATATCCCGTTAATCTTGCAGGGGAATAAGGTAAAAAAAACCTGCGAATTACTACAATTTTGTAGCAATTCGCAGGGCATTAGCATAATTCCTATTATATTTCAGCGTGTTAGCGCTTTAATACATTTATGTCATAACTACACTTATGTCACTTTCTATATGGCAGTCTCGCCGGTCTCACCGGTCCTGATCCTGATGATCTGCTCAAGAGACGAGACGAATATCTTGCCGTCACCGATCTTGCCTGTCTTGGCCTTCTCTACGATCGTTGCTATGGCCTTTTCGACCATGGCATCAGATACCACTGCCTCGATCTTCACCTTGGGTATGAATGAGATATCGTATTCGGCGCCGCGGTAGAGTTCTACATGTCCCTTCTGCCTGCCAAAGCCCTTCACCTCAGTGACAGTCATGCCCTGGATACCCATGGCATTGAGCGCATCCTTCACTTCATCCAGCTTGAACGGTTTAATTATCGCTTCTATCTTCTTCATGGTATTCCTCCTTATTTAGTATCAGTGTATGGTGTCAGTGTCGGGATCACCGACACTGTTTACCCATTACTCATAACCCATCACGCATTACGGTCTTACAGATTGTATGCCTTCTCGCCATGCTCGCTTTCGTCAAGACCGAGGAACTCTGCTTCTTCGTCAACGCGCAGGCCGACCGTGTATTTGATGATCATGAAAATAACCGCTGTTGCAACTGCGCTGTACACAAAAGTTATCAGTGAAGCGATGATCTGCGTCCAGAGCTGGCCAGGATTTCCATACAGAAGGCCTTTCCCTGCCTCATTGATAGCCGGATCTGCAAAAACTCCGGTCAGTATGGCGCCGATGGTTCCGCCGATGCCATGGATGCCGAAGGCGTCGAGCGTATCGTCATAGCCCAGCTTCGGCTTCAGATATGCCACAGCAAAGAACGGAATGATACCTGCTGCAAGGCCGATAAAGATCGCGCCGCTGATGTTCACAAAACCTGCTGCGGGAGTTATCGCAACCAGTCCAGCCACTGCGCCTGATGCCAATCCGAGCACCGTAGGCTTTCCTGAGTGCATCCATTCCACTGCCATCCAGGCCATAGTTGCAACTGCAGCTGCCGTGTTGGTATTGATAAAGGCCGCACCTGCCAGACCGTTTGCAGCAAGAGCAGAACCGGCATTGAACCCGAACCACCCGAACCACAGAAGACCAGCACCGGTAACTACAAGAGTAAGATTGCCGGGAAGAAGGGCTTTTGTTTTCCTCTTACCGAGGATCAGTGCACCGACAAGCGCTGCGGCTCCGGCATTGATATGCACGACCGTTCCGCCCGCAAAATCAAGGGCGCCCATTTTACTGAGAAAACCGCCGCCCCATACCCAGTGCGCTACCGGAATATAGACCAAGGTCATCCAGATCACGGTGAACATGATCCATGCAGAGAATTTCATCCTCTCGATGTATGCCCCGCTTGCCAGAGCAACAGTGATCGCTGCAAAGGTCAGCTGATACACAATAAAGATATACTCAGGTATGGTCTTGGCCAGGTCATTGATGCTGTTGGGGCCGACACCTGCAAGCATGGTCTTTGCACCATCACCGATAAAACCGCTAAGGTCCCCATTAAAGGAGAAACTGAAGCCGTAGATCACCCAGAGCAGGCTTACGATACAGAATGTCACAAAGGACATGGCCATCGTATTGAGCGAATCCTTGCGCTTTGCAAGGCCTCCGTAAAAAAGTGCCAGACCGGGAATGGTCATGAGCATGACCAGAGCTGTTGCCACAATCATCCAGGCCGTGTCACCCGTGTCGATCTTTGGTGGCGCAGGAGCCGCAACTGCAGGAGCCGCAGGTGCCTCTGCTGCTGGTGCAGCCACCGCTGCCGGGGCAGGTGCTTCTGCGGTCTTTGCTTCTTCGGCAAATGCCAGGCCTGCAAAGATTAAAAGACCGATGAGAATGGTGAGACTCACTAACTTTTTCATGATAAACCTCCTTGATATTTTTTCGGCATCTCTTGTTGCCATCGTGCCATAAGATTGCGAGAACCGTGCCAACACATAACTATTTGAATCAAAATGATATTCATAAAATGTCACTATTACATTTTTGTAACATAATACAATTTAGTCGTAATTACGCTAAGGTTAATAACAGGACCACTTCCTACCAGGAATACATAACAGCCAACGCCAATGTGTCCTGGCTCTTTTTGTTCATAACGTCACGACGACTGTCAAAGGTCTTCTCTCCAGCCCAGTCATGACGGTATTCCGGTCTGATAATAAGTCCCTTTGCGATCCTGATCTCCGGCGTGATGGTGATCTCCTTCATGCTCTGCTTGATGCCGGTCCTGACGCCGTCCTCATCCTTAAAGTATTCTGCCCTGACCGCAAGGCTGTACCGATCGCTAAAGTCATATTTTGCTGCGGCTGCAAAGCCATACCACTTCGCATCATCTGCATGGGGCCCCATATCTTCTGTTGCATAGTCAGCGTTCAGGATCACGCTAAGGTTCTTCATCGGCTTAATCGTAGCTACCCAGTCAAAGACGAATCTTTTGTTGGAGCTTTCGAACTGCTCAGGACCATACATGGTATTGAAATACATGGAGAGCTGCTCCATGGGTGCATAACCGATGCTCAGACCAAAGCTCTTGCCGCCATTGTTATCGGCTGTATTGTCCCAGCCATTGACCACATGAAGGTTGGCGCTCAGGGTATCAGTGAAGTTGTACCCGACCATAAGACCTGTATGCGTGAACGGTATGGCGTAATTGAACAGGAGTGAACGCGAATAGTTAGGGTTGTCCTTTGCCTCGATCACTTCTGCGCCAAAGTACGTGGCATATTTGCCGAACCGGATCTTCAGCCCCTTGCCGACAGGCGCGAGATATTCGAGGTACGCCTCGGTCAGATCAAAACCATCGCTTTCTGCCGGGTTCTGGCCATCGCTAATCCCCAAGCCTCTGGAATGGATCCATCGTGCAGTGTCGCCTGCGGAGAGCTTCAACTTGTACCCAACGCCGCCCAGAGGCGCATCTTTGGCAAACACGAGCTGAAACAGATCAAAGGTAGGCCTGCCTGACTCATGGTCAAATACGCGGAGCCGATTCTCGCTCGAATCGGGGTTCCGGAAGTTATAGGTGTAACCTGCCTGCATATAAACGCTCAGGCCAACAAGCGCCTTGAAGTCTTCTGCTCCTGTTGCAGGCTTTGCCTCTTCTGCAAAACTGCTGAATGCAACCGCAAATACTAATACTAATGTGAACCACATGCTGAAAATAACCTTTTTCATGATCTCCTCCTCATTTTTTTATTACCGCTTAATGCGATTATTTTTACTCGTGTTTGCTTTCCTGTTCTTCTGCTGCTCCCTCGCTCCACCGCACCTCCTTTATTCTTAACCCGTATTTGTGAATCTTATATCCGATCATCCGTTCGGTAATGCCGAGCACCTTAGCAGCCCTGGCCATTACCCAGTTGCATTCCTTTAAAGCCTTTATGATCTCTTCCTTCTCAAGCTCTTCGATTCTGCATTTGAGTGATGTCCCGGAAGTTTCCATGTATAGAGTTATAGCCAAAATCATGCCATATTGCAACCACTTGATTTTTAACGATATTTACTAATTGACGGAATTACACTATTGTCATTTGCTACATAATTGTCAGCATTACATAAAAAAACGAGGAACTCAACACTGTAAAAACCATGCAAGGAAACCAAAAACAGATTCAGGGAGTTAGAGTCAGAATCTGGGCTGCAAGATCAGGATATCTGGCAACAAAGATCAATTCATCGTCAGTCAGTGCCTTTTGTGTGTGAAGATTGGCATACTGAACCAGGTCGAGAACTCTCCTGGCCTCCTGATCATTATGAAAATGGATGCCGAGCTTGTCGTTCACATGTCTAAACCCCTTGATGCCTCCATATTCCCCGGTCGTTATGACTCGGCCTGTTTCAAGAAGCTCAGGCTCGCCCCTGCCAACATCTTCAGGGTCGTAAAGCTCATAATTTCTTCGGTCTTTCAGGGCTCCATCCGCATGGATCCCAGACTCATGTGCAAAGGCATTTGAGCCCACGCCTGGCTGGTTGATCGGGATCGGCAGGCCGAAGGCGTATGACGCATACTTCGCAATTTTCCAGGACTTCTTAAGGTCGATGTGACTATCGCACGGTATCTTCCTGCTGAGCCCCTGAGAAAATTTCAGTGCAAGTATTGAGGATACAAGGTCGCAGTTTCCGCACCGCTCTCCATAACCGTTGAGTGTGGTGTTTACGTAACAATCTACGCCTGCCTCTGCAGCGCCTAGGGCTCCTGCCACGGACACAGCCTCTGCCATGCCAAGATCATTATGGCAATGCATCTCGATAGAAAACTGCGTTGCCAGTCCAAGCGTTCTGATGCGCTCGTATATGGTTATCGGATCGTCCGCACCAAGGGTATCACAGTACCGAAAACGGTCAGCTCCTGCCTTTTTGCCGGCAAGCGCAAAGTCAATCAGTCTCTGCAGGTCTGTCCTGGAAGCATCTTCGGCATTAATGCCAACCGTCTTCGCGCCAAGCTCTTTGGCCAATCTGACCGCCTTTTCCATTGACACCACAATATCTTTCCATGCTGACCTGCCATGGAATTTACCCTTGATCATAATGTCAGAGGTAGAGACCGAGAGGTTCAGGTGCCGAAGGTCAGGACAGTTCTGAAAGGCAAGCTCAACATCTGATGGTATTGCCCTGCACCAGCCTTCAAGCCGGATACGTTTAAACGCACCTGCTTTTTCGAGTGCCAGATTCGCATTGATATAGTTCTTCTCATGTCTGAGCGTGGGAAAACCGATTTCGCTCTGAAAAACGCCCATCTCGTCGAGATAGAGATTGATCATGGTTTTGGCAAGCTTTGGCAGCAGGATGCGTGAGGTCTGCACCCCGTCCCGGTTTGTGACATCAATAAAATATATCTCTCTGGTCATGGCATATTCATCCTTCACGTCAGGCTGCCGCAGAGTTCTCTGCTCAGGCATGGCACGTGACGCCCCGATCTTCCGACAAAGCGGGACAGTGACAAAGCTTCCTCGCACGACGGAGTCGTAAATATCTCTTCCAATGAACCGGTCTGCATGACCCTGCCCTCTGCATAGACGATCATCCGGTCTGCAACAGCAAGGGCTTCATCCGCATCATGCGTTATGAGCAGAACGGGTATGTTAAAGGAACGCTGAACCTCTTTCAGAATTGCTCGCATCTCAAATCGCACGGGCATGTCCAGGGCAGAGAAAGGCTCATCAAGGAGAAGTGCTCCAGGCCGCCTGATCAATGCACGAGCCAGGGCAACTCTCTGCTTCTGCCCCCCTGAGATCTGAGAGGGCAGACGGCCTTCGAGACTTGCTATGCGGAACATTTCCAGCAATTCTGAGCAGCGCTGGGCCTGTTCATGTTTATCTATGCCGTGGCCGCCATAGCGGATGTTCTCACCAACGGTCATATGAGGGAAAAGCGCCAGATCCTGAAATACGTATCCTATAGAACGCTTCTGGGGGCGGAGATTGACCTTCTGCCCTGAATCGAACAGAACCGTTTCTCCCAGAACTATTTTCCCTTCATCAGGCGCAAGGAGGCCGGCGATCATCTGGAGTGTCATGGACTTTCCAGCTCCGGAATACCCGAAGATCACGGCAAGTTCGTTGCCGATCTCCCAGGATGCATCAAGCGTGAAACCGCTGAGCTTCTTTTGTGCTGAGAATAAGATGCCCATCAGATCGTCCTCCTGCTGTACAGATTCGCGATATAGAGGAATATTCCTGAGATGGCTGTGAAGAAGATAACCATGGCACCGGAGCGGGACCATTCCCCGCTGCTTGCCATGGAATAGATGGCGATCGGCATGGTGTCGGTCCTTCCCGGTATGTTTCCGGCAAGCATCAGGGTCGCTCCGAACTCTCCCATAGCCCGCGCAAAGGAGAGCACAGCCCCTGCAATGATGCCCTTCTTTGCCAGCGGCAAAATAACGAGCAGAGCGGTTTCCCCTTTTGAGTGGCCAAGCGTGTATGAAGCATTGATCAGGTTTTGGTCAACGGATTCGAGCGCAGCACGTGCAGTCTTGATCATGAGCGGCAGGGCAACCACAAAGGAGGCAATGACCGCTGCCTGCCATGTGAACATGACAGACCAGCCTGTCAGCTGATAGAGGGGCCTGCCGAGGAAACCTCTCCTGCCAAGGATGATAACGAGAAAAAAGCCGGTTACCGTAGGAGGAAGCACCAACGGAAGCGTCAAGAGCATATCCAGAATCTCCTTGCCCCTGAAATTCTTCATGGCAAGCAGATACGCAAGAGCCACGCCGACAACAACGATCATCGCAGTCGCAAGGAACGCAACCTGCAGAGATAGCCTGAGCGAAAACCATGCTGCGCTGTCCATGATCCATACTCCTTTCTCAGATTTTTACAGTAAATCCATATTTCCGAAGGCAGTCCTTGCCTTCTTTTGACATGACCAGGGAGATGAAGGCCCTGGCCGCAGCTTCGTTCTTTGCACCTTTTATTACCGCTATCGTATAGACAACCGGCTTATGGCTGGAAGCAGGGGCCTCGGCAACGACCCGAAGTTCTTTGCTTCTTCCCATGGCATCGGTCAGAAAAACCATGCCTGCCTCTACCTCGCTGCGCGCAACATAGTCCATCACCTGACGAACATTTTCGGCATACACCAGCTTTGGCTTCAGATTGCTCCAAAGGTCGAGAGTCCTCAGGGTCTCCTCAGCATACTTTCCGGCTGGGACAGAGACCGGGTTGCCGATGGCGATCCTCTGTACATCACTCTTCTTCAGGTCATTGAATGAAGAGATCTGCACTGATACGTTTTTCGCTGCAATCATTACAACCTCATTGCCGGCGAAATCAGCCCTGCTGGTCTCAAGGAGCAGCCCTGAAGCGTTCAGCGCA
Source organism: uncultured Nitrospiraceae bacterium (assembly GCA_964506525.1). Classification (GTDB taxonomy): domain Bacteria; phylum Nitrospirota; class Thermodesulfovibrionia; order Thermodesulfovibrionales; family UBA6898; genus UBA6898. Next base: position 16,747 of record CAZDLA010000006.1, on the reverse strand, counting down.
TCCATCTCTTTTGATGAGGCCGAAGCAAAGACAGATGTGGGCGCACCTGCCTCTATCTGCTTCTGCAGAACCCCGGAGGCAGCAAAGTTGAAGACGACCTTTGAGCCAGGATGCTTCTTCTCATATGCCCTGCCTATCTCCTCGAAAGGCTCCTTTAGGCTGAGTGCGGCAGAGATCGTTATTTCTGTCCCTGCAGTCGCCTCTTCCACGAAGAGAACGGCAATGGTGCCGCAGAGAATAACAAGAAACAGCCGCTCAAACCATTTCACAGTATTCCTCTCCGATCCGTGCATTCAGCACCTCAAGCTCCATGTCCTTATCCTCACCGAGAGTGCCGCAAGCGTCGGCACGGCACTGCTTGCAGTGGCTCATCTGCTCGATATGGGGTGAGCATTCGCTTCTCATCTTTGCGATCATATCATTCGACGGCCTCTGCAGGGAGGCGAACTCGGCCTGAGGAATTAGCGGCATAATGTTATGGATGTCAGCACCTTTCATGCCGGCGAACCAGGCGATCATCGGTATCTCGGCATCGTTTATCCCCGGTATGTAGACCGTGTTCACCTTTACCATGAAACCTGCATCTATGGCATTGATCAGACCCCTCTGCTGGTTGATCACGATCTGCTCAGCAGCCTCCCTGCCCCGAAGTGTTCTGCCCCGGTAGCTGACCCAGGAGTAGACTTTTTCTGCAATGATATGCGTAAGGGCATTGATCGTAACGGTAATACTCCTGACGCCAACGCGCATGAGATCCTCTATTCTGTCAGGCAAACAAAGCCCGTTTGTCGATACGCAGAGCGTCAGATCAGGAAACGTACGGTGAATTGCAGCCATGGTTTCGAATGTTGAATCATTGGCAAGCGGATCTCCGGGGCCGGCAATACCCACGACCGTCAGGTTGTCATTCCGCTCAAGCACCGCCTCTACCCTTTCAAGTGCCTCATGCGGCTTCAGAACCCTACTGGTTATGCCTGGCCTTGATTCGTTCGCACAGTCATATTTTCTGATGCAGTATCTGCACTGAATATTACATGCCGGTGCAACCGGCAGATGTATCCTGCCGAACTTGTGATGGGCCTCTTTCGAGAAACAGGGATGGGTCTTCTTTATGTCTCTTCCCTTGTATAATGCTATTCCTGCCATGATCGTGCACCTCTCTTTCAGTATTTGTATAGAGTATTTGCAAGAGAGATGCCATCGCCCAAGGGGTTGTAAAGGCTGGATAATGATGGAACGGATGGCAATGCCAATAAGACAAGATTGGCCATCTTGCTACATATTTGTAGCTTACCTCAAAAAAGCTGATGCTGGCCAAAAGAGTGAAGCGGTGTCGCCTTTTACTTACACGAGGCCCAGTTTCCGGGAGCAGGTCCCATACTCAAAGAAGCTTTCTCATGCAGACGAGGCTGGTGCTGTTCCAGCCGTTCAGATCGTAAAATGCCAGAGCATTATTATTCTCTGAATCTCTCAGGAGTTGAAGTCTCGAGATATTTTTTGTCATGCACCAGCGGCTGATCCGGGCCAAGAGCTGTGACCCTATGCCGTTTCCCCTGTATTGTTTCTGAACGATCAAGTCTTCGAGCAGTCCAGCCGGCCCGCCCTCTGCCGTAGAGATCAAGGTCTGCACTGAGCAGACTCCAATGACTTCTCCATCGGTTTCTGCAACCACGACAAGTGAGGAACCTGATCTGTCTTGCAGTAAAAGGCCAAGACCCCTTGCCTGCTTTTCCCTGTCTGCAGCGAAATCAGACTCGATCGAGAATAATTCCGACAGAAGATCACATATCCGGGGGATATCATCTTCCTTTGCAGGTCTTATCGAATAGTCCATCGGACTTTTCTTTCACGTCTGAGTGAAACTTCACCATTAGATCTCAATATGTGTCTGACATTTTTTCGTGCAGGTTCGCGCGCAGGCCTCACAGCCGATGCAGTTATCAGGGTCCGCAATGGACATGACTTTATTGCCCATGTCATCGCCAAACTCATCTTCTCCCTCAAAGGGCTTTTCTATCAGTTCGAGCACGTCCCTGCTGCAGACCTTATAGCAGCGGCCGCAACCGATGCATTTATGAACATCGATCGATTCAATAAATCTCGGGGTCCATTCCTTACCGCCGCGTGTGTATCCGATGATTGACATGTCTTTCTCCTTGGTATAACAGGGTTCGAGGGTTCCCGGTGTCAGGGGTTAAGGATAAAGAATAGATACTGCCTTTACTGACCTGAACCCTTGACCCCTCGGACCCTTGGCCCCTGTTTATTTACGCTATCGCCTCTCCGCCGGTTTCTGATGTCCTGACCCGTACTGCATTTTCGATCGGTGACACAAAGATCTTGCCATCGCCAGTCTTGCCTGTCTGGTTGACCTTGATGAGTAATTTTACAATCTTGCCCACCAGATCATCGGGCACAACCATGGTAAGCATTCTTTTAGGAACAAAGAGCGCAACCGTCGGAAGCGCATGCTCAAGGGCGTATGTTGCCGGTGTCTTTTTCAGTTTTGCAGGCGTGCAGAAGTTGTCCGGCATATCCGGATCAAGATCATTGTTGCAGACCATTCCTCTCTGCTTGCCCCGGCCGTCAACGCTCTGGATGGAGAGTGAGGGAAAGCCGACGTCTTCGAGCACCTTCTTGGTCTCAGGTAGTTTGTCTCTCCGTATGATAACGGTAATCTCTTTCATAGCACCGCCTCCCCGGTCCGCACTGTATAGGCAGTTTCGACAGGGCTTATGAATATTTTCCCGTCGCCGACAAAGCCCGTCCTGGATTTATCCATCATAAGCTTGACCACCTTATCAACATCAGTGTCGTTAACGACCATCATGACCAGCATTTTAGGCAGCTCATCATAGTGTATCGGCCCTACCTGCAATCCCTTCTGCTTTCCCCTGCCGAATACCGGCATCTTTGTCAGTGATGGAAAGCCTGCCCCCTCTAATGCCTGAACTACCTCCTGCTCTTTTTCCGGCCTTATAAATGCTCTGATCATCTTCATGGTTACTTCCTCCTTGGTAGTAGCTGTCAGCTATCAGCCAACAGCTGTCAGTTTAAATAATTATTAATACGCTGCTATCATCCGCTTTAAGCTGAGCGCTGACTACTGTCTACTGACTACTTTCCTGCAATGCCTTCTTCAGCCATGGCGGCGGCGAATTTTTTATCGTCTCGGAAAGCTTTAATATGGACTCTGCTATGCCTACCGGTTCCTTCACCTTGACCGGCATGATGCCCTTGCGGGCAAGGCGAGCTGCGGAGGGCCCCCCGATCTCGGTCAGATAGATAATTTTGCAGTCTGATATCCTGTCCACCTTATTTTCGACCTGTTCGTCATGAATCTTGCCCATGCCCTTTGTCCCTTCTACCGCAGTGTCTCTGCCATCAGAGAACCTCCGGAGTTCGAGCAGGGAATACCCGCTGCTGTTCAGTTCATAGATCACGAACATGCCTGCCCTTCCGAAATGCTCGTTTACGGTTATCCCGTCTGTTGTTGCAAAAGCAACTTTCATCAGTGCACCTCCTTTGCAAATAGGGTTGCTGCTTCCTGTATCAGGGACTGTGTCCCCCGGTATCCTATGGTGACTCTGTTAATGTTGCCGAAGACCTTGTACACGGGGAAGCCTGTCTGGAGAAGCGAAGTTCCCAGCCGTTTTGCAGTGTCTTCTGCGTGGGAGTTCGCTATGATCAGATCAAACTTACCGGAAATCGAAAAAAGATCTCCGCCTACGACAGTATCTGCCTGAATCCGTTCTGTCGCGCCAGATGACTGAGGTACCACAACAAGAGGAATGTCCGCTGCCATCTCAGCTACCCATTTCGAGGTCTGGAGCGCGTGATCAGGTTCAAGTGCAATACATATCCGCTTACTGCCGAAGAAGGCATGGGCGTCTTTCATACTGTCAGCAAGTACCCGCCGTTGCCTCTCATATTGCCCTGGAACGGGTATTCCGCCGAGCATGCTGAGCGTCTCCATAAAGCGGTTTGTGTCATTCAATCCTGCAATGCTCTCAAACACCCTGTATTCGATGCCGAACCGTTCTTTCAGAATCTGTGCTGCAGGCTCCAGGCTCATACCGATTGCGATGGTAAACTCTGATGCTCTCATTGCTGCGATCTCCTGCATCGTAGTGCCGCCTGATGCCAGCGGCGATATACCCTGTCTGCTTCCGTCAAGACAGGAGAGGTCAGGCAGAATGATCGGTTTCAGACCGAACGCCTCTGCAATCTCCCGCAGTTCAAGAAAATCCGCAGGCGTAAGGTGCGATCCAACAAGGATATTCACCTGGCCTTTTATGCACGCACTATGTGGCACAGAATCCGGACTGCCGGCCAAACCTGCGAGAGCTTCCACTGCTTTTGCATAGCCGGTCTCAAGCCCTCCGACATAGTCAGGTGTCGGCACATGCAGAACGGCCGACGCTGAAGTCTCAAGCATAAATGATCTTACTGTGGCCGAGATGTCATCGCCTTTCACCTCGGTCAGCCCTGATGTCAGCACGCCGATCAGGTCAGGACTATTCTTCTCGATGAATCCTCTGACTGTCTTTATCAGTGCCTCATCGCTGCCCATCACCACATCCTCCGCGAAAAGCTTCGTCCCTGCGAGGGCTATCGGCTCCCTGAAATGCTTTGTCAGAAGTACCTTTCCGAGAAAGGTGCAGCCCTGTGCCCCGTGTATGATTGGCAAGGCATTATGTATGCCCTGCAATGCCATGGCCGCGCCAATGGACTGCGAATGCTTCAGAGGATCAATGAGGACAGGGTTCGAGGTTTCAGGGGTTCTGGGGTTCTGGTTTTCCCTTGGCCCCTCGGCCCCTTGGACCCTTGAACCCTCTGTTTTATGGCCACTGCCATAAAATCTGATACTGTTGCTGATCTGCTCTGCTATATTGACCAGGCCGTCATATCCTGCATACGCGACATGACGCTCCTGGTTGACATCGATAAAGGGGTATCCTTCCTTGATCGCAAGATACTGGTTTCTTCCCCCTGCTACGAGGATGTCTGCGTTTCGCTCCTTAAGCAGCTTCTTCAGATTTTTCGGTGTTACGTCTTCAACAAGCAGAGCATCATTGCCGAGGATCTGTTTCATCTTTTCTTCGTCCTCAGCAGTGCTCTTCTTTGTTCCAACGGCAACGATCTCTATGCCGAGGTCCATAAGCGCTGATATGAATGACCAGCTCTTCACACCGCCGGTATAGAGCACCGCCTTTTTGCCGCGCAGATCTTCATAAGGCCTGAGTTTTTCATGCAGTTTCTGCTCTTCAACAGCAATGACCTCTTCAATCTTATCGGGCAGTTGAGGGTTGTCAGCTGACAGCTGATCCCTGATCGCTCTCAGTGCCTTGGCCATTTCGGTTTTGCCGAAGAACGAGACCTCCACGTAGGGAATACCGTATTTCTGCTCCATGCCTTTGGCAACATTGATCAGTGCCCTGCTGCATACAACCACATTCAGCTTTGCTTTGTGAGCCCAGGTGAGCTCTTCAAAGGTCGCATTTCCGGTCATATGGGACAATACATGTATACCTGCCCGTTTCAGAACGGGCTCGATCAGATGGAGGTCACCGGCAATGTTATATTCTCCGATCAGGTTGATATCGCAATCGCCTGTCCGCGGCGCAGTCCCTGTGCCGATAACATGTTCAAGGAGAACTTCTCCGGCAATGCGATTGCCGAGATTCTTCGGTCCTACGAATCCTGGCGCACTGACCGGTATCACCCGGATGCCGAGTTCTTCCTCTGCCTTATGGCAGACCGCGGCAATATCCTCACCGATAAGTCCGCTCACGCAGGTTGCATAGACAAAGATCGCCTTTGGCTTCACCTTTTCATGGGTGGCCCTGATCGCATCGCCGAGCTTCTTCTCCGAACCGTACACAATGTCCAACTCGCTCATATCCGTAGTGAACCCCATTCGGTGGAGTTCCCCTTTTGAAGATCTCGTGCCCCTGCCTTCCCAGGAATTCCCGCAGCAGGCAATAGGACCGTGGACAAGATGGGCTGTGTCAGCAATCGGCTGGAGCACGATCATAGCGCCGTCAAAAGCACAGGACTCGCCGCCGCGAGAGCGGCAGACCTTGTCGCTCTTCTCTGTGCTGCATCCGTGCTCTGTTAGTTTGTCCAAATTGCTAATCATTTCCTTGTCCTGTCTGCCTTTAATTTGGGAGGATCTTGACGGTTGATAAATGCTTGTGCGACACCTTGCAAAAAAGACGTTATCGGAATAATCCAATAGGCATTTGCAATCCCCTTCGACTGATGCCGCTCTATCATCCTGTCGATCACAAGCATTTTGAGGCCGCCTGAGCCTGCTACATCATCACCTGATTACATCAAAGCTCGTTGTATCTACCGTGTTCCTGTCCAGTTCGTCCAGAATAGTGTTTACCAGCATAGTCACCAGATTGAGCGCTCCCTGATACCCGATGATCGGATACCGGTGCAGATGATGCCGGTCAAAGAGCGGGAACCCGATCCTGATGAGCGGCGTCCCTGTGTCACGCGTCAGAAATTTCGCATACGAGTTGCCGATCAGTATATCCACCGGCTCAGTGAACAGGAGGGACCGCATATGCCACATATCTTTGCCTATGTACACCTTGCCGTTCATGCCAAAGGGGCTTGATGCAAGCAATTCATTTGCCTCTGCCTCGAAATGTTTGTCGCCATTGGTGCAGACAACATGCACCGGCTCTCCTCCCATCTCCATGATGAGGCTAATCATTCCCAGCAACTGGTCAGGATCGCCGACCAGGGCAAAACGTTTTCCGTGAACATACGGGTGCGAGTCCACCATCGCGTCCACGACCCTTCCGCGCTCTGCTTCGATCGCAGCAGGGATCGGCTTGCCGGTCAGCTTGCTCAGTTCCGCAAAGAAGGCGTCGGTATTTTTGATGCCGATCGGCGCAAGATTTAACGCCTTCTGGCCCCACTCCTTCTGGATATACTCCATGGTCTTCATGGTCGAATACTTCTGGAGTGCTATCGTTCCTATGGCATTGACCGCATCCATAGCATCAGGAATCGGGGTGCCGCCTGGATAAAGCTTATATTCTCCTGTGTTGGGTGAATCAAAGGTATCACTCACATCCGCAAGGAGGGTAAATTCAACTCCCATCAAGGTCATGAGCCGCTTGATCTCATGATAGTTTCCTGTATAGGTATCGAACCCCGGAATAATATTGATCTTCCCGTTCGGTTCGCCCCTCTTGCCTTCTGAAAGCCCCTTCAGGATGCCCTTTAGCATGTTGTCATACCCAATGATATGAGAACCGACAAAACTCGGTGTGTGTGCAAACGGCACGGGCAGGTCTTCGGGGATCACGCCCTTTTCGCGTGAAGTCTTGATATATGCATTCAGGTCATCACCGATCACCTCTGCCATGCAGGTTGTAGAGACTGCGATCATTTTTGGCTTGTACAGTGTGTATGTATTCTCCAGGCCTTCGATCATGTTATTCAGGCCTCCGAATACTGCAGCATCCTCGGTCATGGAGGTCGAGATCGCAGCAAAGGGCTCCTTGAAGTGCCTGCTCAGATGGCTGCGGAAGTATGCAACGCAGCCCTGGGCACCCTGAACAAAGGGCATGGAACCGTCAAACCCTGAGGCACAGAAGACTGCGCCAAGGGGCTGGCAGGCCTTTGCCGGGTTGATCTTGATATTTTCCCGTTTGAAGTTAAGTTCCTTATACTCCTCGGTCTTTGTCCAGTCGGAGACTTCCTTAACCTTTTCTGCGGGCCAGGGCATCTCGAACTCTTTTTTGCGCTCGAACTGCTCCTGATAATCCGGCTGACTGAATAATTCGTTATGGTCTTTTATCTTGATCATTTTTCCCTCCGTATCAAGTCCCAAGTGGGGCTGTTAACTGTCATGTCCATGTCCCGCGCAAAGACCGGGAATCCGTCAAACCCGTGGTATGGTCCTGAGTAATCCCAGGAGTGCATCTGACGGAACGGCACGCCGAGTTTGTGGTAAGAGTATTTCTCCTTGATGCCTGATCCGACCATATCCGGCTTCAGCCTGCGCGTGAATTCTTCAAGCTCATACAAGGTAGCGTCATCCATGATCACCGCGCCTTCCTTCAGTTCCGGATAGGTGCGTTTATAATCATCGCTGTGTCCGAACTCATACCCGGAAGCAACCACTTCCATGCCGAGATCTTCATAGGCTCCGATGGTGTGGCGCGGACGAAGGCCGCCAACATAAAGCATCACCTTTTTGCCCTCAAGCTTGGGTCTGTACTGCTCCACGATCCCATCCATGATCGGCTTATACTTTGCGATCACATCTTCAGCGTTCTTCTGGATCTTCTCATCAAATTTGGCAGCGATCTTCCTGATGCTGTCGTATGTCTTTGTCGGGCCGAAGAAATTGAACTCCATCCAGGGTATGCCATACTCCTCTTCCATATGGCGGCATATGTAGTTCATCGATCGGTAACAGTGGATAAGATTCAGCTTTGCCTTTGTCGCAATGGCGATCTCATTGATCGTTGCATCACCGGTGTACTGCGAGATGACGCGAAGGCCCATCTCTTCAAGGATCTTCCGGGAGGCCCAGGCATCGCCGCCGATGTTGTAGTCACCAATGAGTGCAACGTCGTATGGAGTCGAAACATCAAGCTGCCCTTTGCCAAGCACGTAATCCTTGATGGTATCGTTTGCAATATGATGTCCGAGGGACTGGCTCACACCGCGAAATCCTTCGCAGCGAACAGGAACGATCGGATAGTTGAATTCTTTGGCCACCCGCTTTGACACGGCCTCGATATCGTCACCGATCAGGCCGACCGGACATTCCGACAGTATGCCGATGCCTTTGGCAAGCGGGAAAAGTTCTTTGAGCTCGTGCAATGCTACGTCGAGACCCTTGTCGCCGCCGTACACAATATTCTTTTCCTGAAAGTCAGTAGTGATATGCATGGTGCCGAAGGTATCAATACCGGTCTGGCCGTTATAATAGTTGCGGCGCGACCACCAGCTGTATTGACCACACCCGACAGGGCCATGGCTGATCGTTATCTGATCTTTCACCGGGCCCCAGACAACGCCCTTTGCGCCTGCATACGCGCAGCCGCGCACGGTCATGACGCCGGGGCGGGACTTGATGTTGGACTTCACCTGGCATGTCGTGCACTGGCCGGTCGGATCGTTCGCAGCAAGATGTTTTGCCCGGTCCTTTTTAGACTTTTCCGGATACGCATCCAGGACTTCCTCTATCATCTTCTGGGTATCTTTAATTGCTGTGCTCATTGTTTCCTCCTTATATATATCCGTGATCCGTAAATCGTAATTCGTGATCAGTAACAGCAGTAAAAACCTACTAAGAAACTAAGACATTGGTCGCAGTCTCGGAAGTTGTTTCCGCTTTACGGATTACTGATTACGAATTACGGGTTTTACGCTGCCTCGTCTTCTTTCTCCATGATGCCGTAGTCCATCAACAGCCGTTCCAGTTCGTCCATGGTGATCGGCGTCGGGATTACGAAGTTCTTGTTATCAGCGATCTTCCGGGCAAGTTCCCGGTACTCGTCTGCCTGCGGATGATCTGGTGCATAATCTATGACAGTCTTCCTCCGAAGCTCTGCGCGCTGGACCTCGTTGTCACGCGGCACAAAGTGGATCATCTGGGTGCCGAGTTTGCTGGCCAGCTCCGAGATGAGCTCGTATTCCATATCAGTCTTCCTGCTGTTGCAGATAAGACCGCCTAAACGCACTCCGCCGGACTGGGCGTATTTAAGAACACCGCGTGAGATATTATTGGCAGCATACATGGCCATCATTTCACCTGAGGTGACGATGTAGATCTCCTTGGCCTTGCCTTCCCGAATCGGCATGGCAAATCCGCCGCAGACCACGTCGCCTAACACATCGTAGAAAATAAATTCCGTATCATCGCCGTATGCGCCGTTTTCTTCAAGAAAATTTATGGCCGTTATAACGCCGCGGCCTGCGCAGCCCACGCCAGGCTCAGGGCCGCCCGATTCAGCGCACCTGATGCCCTTGAACCCGGTAAGCAGCACTTCATCCAGGTCCAGGTCCTCTACCGTGCCCTTTTCCCGCGCCATATCCATGACCGTGTTCTGCATCTTGCGATTGAGAATAAGCCGCGTTGAGTCGGCCTTGGGGTCACAGCCGATAATCATGCACTTGCGCCCTGCCTCTGCGAGCGCTGCAACCAGGTTCTGTGTTGTCGTAGACTTGCCAATGCCGCCTTTGCCGTAGATTGCTATCTGTCTCATCATAAATCCTCCTTGACCTTTTTTTATTTTGCGTCATTGCCTATTAGGCAATTGACATGCCAACCACAGAATCCCTATGTATATGCTGTTTTCAAAAGCATTATGATTTACAATAAAGACATTAATGTCTCCCTCGTTACAATTATGTTCTTTACAATATTACCTATGAACGGCGATAGAACTCCGTGGTCAGCAGAGAACTGCGTTCTGCTGAGAGGAGCGTGCATATGTGGTATAGTTTCTTTATAATGTGAGCAATAAAAGGTCAGGGCCGGCAAAGGCTAAAATAAATATCGCGTGGAGGCAAAACAGCATGGAACTTTTCGAGGCGATTCAGACAAGAAGAAGTGTAAGAAAGTTTTCGGATAAAGCCATAGAGGACGAGAAACTGCAGCAGGTGCTTGAAGCCGCGCGCATGGCTCCGTCATGGGCGAACATGCAGTGCTGGCGCTTCGTTGTAGTGAAGGAAAAAGCAGTAAAAGAGCAGATCAGCGAGCTCTCCTATGTGGAGTCCTTCTTTGCGCCCAAGGGGTATAAGGTCAATCCTGCAAAGAAGGCCCTTGCCGAAGCCCCGGTTGTGATCGTTGCCTGCGCAGACCCGGAGAAGTCCGGGGTGCTCTGGAACCAGACGTACTACATGACCGATCTCGGCATCGCCTGCCAGAACCTCTGGCTCGCTGCACGCGGACTCGGCCTTGGTACAGTCTTTGTCGGCGTGTTCGATGAGATAAAGCTCAGAGAACTTCTCGACATTCCATCCAACATCAGAGTCGTCGGCCTGTTTCCACTCGGTTATCCCTTTGAGGAAAAGGCCGGAGGGCCTGTACGGAAACCGTTGAGCGAGATAATCTCGTACGAAAAATGGGATAACTAACAGATCTTTTCAGAGGACATCACTATGAGATTTTCAGCAGGCCTCGCGACTCTTCTGTCGTGCCTCGTCCTTGTCGGCTGCACCACCTCAATCCGTATGCCGGATAGTGATGAGGTTTCAGAAATCTACGCGGACCGGAAAGCGCTGGTCATGATGCGGATCGAAGCGCGCTTTGAAAATGAACCGGTGGAATCCTTCAGCGTTAACAGCGAGAACTTCTTCATCATGAAATCAGCAGACTATGAAGGCGACCGGAAACTGAAAAACCTCTGGCCGTACAGGTCTCCTTCCGAAGATGCTCTGAGAGAGGGATGGATCTATATCCTGCTCAACCCCGGATCACACTATCTGTATATAAAACCTCCACCCTTCAGCCGGGAGCTCGACAGGATCCGCAGCTATGAACCCTATTGGCTTACGATCCCGAAGGGGGAGCAGCTTGTGTACGCGGGATCGTTCATCGCTGCATGCAAAAGCAGGAAACAGTTCTTTTCGAGGAATGTTGAGGACTGTTCCGGACTTCAGATCCTGGATGAGCGCGATAAGGCAAGAGCTGCGTCAGTCAGGTATTTTCCCGGTCTCGGCACTGCAGCGGTTTCACTGGCAAAAAAATATCCGCCCCTGGATTCGTTGCTGAAGATCCCTCCCCCTGAGATTGTTTTTCAGGAGGGCCGGCGTCTCGATTCTCCAGACTGGCAGAAGAGAGGGATCTCAAAAGCGACAGGAATCGGAGGAACTGATGACAGCGAAGAGGTCACAAGAACCGCGGGCTTGGGCGCAGGGGGGGACCCCCGAGGTTATGCAGGCCTGGTCATGCTCTATATTCTCTATCTGCCGATCGGCATCACCACCGGCGCAGTGACCGGCTCGCTGAATGAAAGCAGGTGGTCAGCGTGCATTCAGGATCTTGATGCCGGCATCCATGCAATGAATATGGAAGAGCTTTTCAGGAATGAGTTCGCGTCAGCAGGCTCAGCAACAGAGGGGTCTGACAGCAGGCCGCGCGGCCGTCTCGAACTGACGATCCAGCGCCTCGTGATTCGCGAGTGCAGCAGGAGCAATACGTTCTGTCCCGAGGTCTCAGTTCGGGCAACCTATCGGGACAACGCAGGCAGCGATCCCCTCTATGAAACTGTTTATGCTTATGCCGACAGCCATATCGAACTGGAGACTCCCGCATATCAGATACGGCAGTCAAAAGGCGAGGCCTGCAGGGAATTGGGAGATTACTGCAGTGACAATGGCAAGCGCGCTTTTTATGATGATATCCGGAGAGGCCTTGAATGGATCTCTGCGAGGGTGCGGCAAGACCTCGGTCTCAGCCCTGATGACCGCAGCAGACCATGAATCTCATCCTTCTGTCTGAAGAGGATTTCACAGGACCGAACTGCGTGCAGCTTCAGGGCCGCAGGCTGAAGCATATTTTGACTGTGCATCGCGCTGCAATAGGTGATCAACTCTCCGTTGGACTGCTGAACGGCCCGACAGGAAAAGGAACCGTTACCACACTGACGCCTGATGCTATCACGCTGGAACTTCATCTTAACCAGAAGCCGCCTGAGCCGCTTCCGGTCAAACTTATCCTCGCGCTGCCTCGACCCAAGGTTCTAAAGCGCGTGCTTATTGCTGCATCGTCCATGGGCGTGAAAAAGATCTTTCTGATCAATTCCTTACGGGTCGAGAAGAGCTTCTGGAAGAGCCCCCTGCTTCACGACGAGCAGATGAGGGAATTTCTGACCCTCGGCCTTGAACAAGCAAAAGATACTGCCATGCCTGAGGTTCAGCTCAGACCACTTTTCAAACCTTTTGTTGAGGATGAACTGCCGGCAATCATTAAAGATACTCTCGCGCTTGTCGCCCATCCTGCGGCTCAGCATTTCTGCCCGCGGGATACGAAAAAACACGTTACCCTTGCGATTGGTCCAGAGGGAGGTTTTATTGCGTATGAGGTCGATAAACTTATCTCCGCAGGGTTCAGCCCTATAAGCCTCGGAGAGCGTCCCCTGCGCGTCGAAACAGTTGTGCCTGCCCTGCTCTCAAAGTTATTCTAAGATATGCCGAGCAAGATCGATCTTCATGTTCATTCCGTAAACAGCGGGGACAATCCGACCGATCCGGAAGAGGTTGTCCTGCAGGCAATCAGGCACAAACTGGACGGTATCGTCTTTACTGAGCACTATTATTATGGGGCCTCCGAAGGCGTCGAACTCCTGCGCGAAAAATACAGCAACAGGATCCTGCTCTTCAGGGGTGTCGAGTTCTCTGCTGCCGAAGGCCACTGCCTTGTTTTCGGCGTAAATACAGATAGGCTCTCGATCAAATATGCACCGATAGCAGACCTGGTCAGGATCGTAAACGAACATGGGGGCGTCTCGATCCCTTCACATCCGTACCGCGGAGTCAACAGCATAGGCGACATGATAAAGAATCTGCAGGGGCTTTGCGCTGTCGAGGGTTATAACGGCTGCAATATGCATCACTTCAACAAGAAGGCTGTTGATACAGCACAGGCACTGAACCTCCCTTTCACAGGAGGTTCAGATGCTCATGCTGCCGGGGAAATCGGGTCGTGCTACACTGAGTTCTCTGATGTTGTTACATACGACAATTTCATTACGCTGCTGAAACAGGGCAGATACCGCGGTATCGACACCCGCAAGATCAGCAGATGGCTGTTCTGATATTCTTTCCACCCTATGCTGCCGCCAGGGCTGAATCCGTCCTGTCGTAGATCTGCAATGAGCGCTCTCTGGGAATATACTGCAGCCCCAGGTTCCCCTTCTCATCATAGTCAAAAACAACCTTCTCCCTGACAAGAACCGAAACGGTATAGGCCAGGTCTTCGAGCTTTTCAGCCAGACCAGCAGGAGTCCTGTCTTCAATATCGTAAAGTTCGAGAATATCGATAATCTCTTCCAGATCCCCTGTATTATATGACTCAAGGACAATACCGGTCTCAGGTGCAGAGCCACTGTCGAGCCTCTCATTGGCCTTCACGATCTGGTGTTTAACCCTCATCAGGCATACGTTGTATATTTTTGCATCATCCATAATCATTCTCCTTGAAGGTTTCTTCAGCTTCTCTTGCTCTCCCTCTATAGGCAACCGCCATGCCAACACTTCTATCCTTTAAAAACAGTCAGTTAGCATTTAGCATCTTGCTGATATTGATTAATATATGCCCAGTATGTATACTTTATATACAAACCATGGAAAAGATCGCACTCATCAGCAAGGACAGGTCACTTTTCAAGGAGCTTTCAGGCGTTCTGCCGAAAGGCACAAAACTGACTGAAGGTGCTCCTGAGAGCGAAGGTTCATTTGTGTTTTTTGATATTGATTCCATGCGGCCTGGCATGATCAGGGAACTGACTGACAGCCACTACGTTATGGCAGTCACAAAGCAGAAGCGGACAGAGCGGGTCATGGAAGCCGCCACATTCGGCGCGTACGAAGTGATACAGCGTCCGCTCACGCTGGAAGTGATTGCCGGCCTTCTTGATGGACTTCGGGAATTTCGTGACGAGATCAGGGACAACATCCCCATTGCGCCCCTGCCGCCAACGCCGACCTGCGCCATCGTGGGCCACTCACCTATCATAATGGACGTGTGCAAAAAACTGGCGAGGCTCTCGCAGGTCGATGCTCCTGTGCTGATCACCGGAGAAACAGGCACTGGCAAGGAGCTGATCGCAGAATCAATAGCACAACTTTCATCACGCTTCGGTAAGCCCTTTGTTGTGGTCAACTGTGCTGCAGTGCCTGAGGCCCTGCTTGAGTCAGAACTCTTCGGCTTTGAGAAAGGATCTTTTACCGGAGCTGTAGCATCAAAAGAAGGCATGCTCAAGATCGCTGATGAGGGTTCTGTTTTTTTTGACGAAGTCGGTGAACTACCTTTGCCCCTTCAGGCAAAGCTGCTCCGTTTTCTCCAGACACAGGCCTTCTATCCCATCGGCAGCACCAAAGAGGTTCAGGTCAATGTGCGATTGCTCTCGGCAACAAACCGAAATCTTGAATCAATGGTAAAACAGGGCACCTTCAGGGAAGACCTCTATCACCGGCTCCGTGTCACGACCATTCATATCCCCCCACTCAGGGAGCGCAGAAAAGATATTCTTCCTTTGGTCCAGTTCTTCCTGAACCGGTATAAGCAGACTGCGCCGCGCCAGATTAAGGGATTTACGAAACAGTTCTCCAAGAGACTCAGTTCCCATGACTGGCCCGGAAATATCCGTGAGCTTGAAAATACCATCAGGTCTGCGCTGGCGCTTACCCGGACACCGTATCTTACAACACATGAACTGAGCGAACTGGGCACCCACGCAGTCACCCAGCAGGCTGAAGCTGAATCGCTCGGCACAGCAGTGATCTCTTTTACAAAACAGGCGATGGACAATAAGGAGCGCGGAATTTTCGACAGGGTCCATGGCGAGGTTGATCGAGCTCTTATTTCCTATGTGCTCAGCCATGTGCATGAGAACCAGTCAGAGGCAGCCCGTCTCTTAGGCATCAGCAGGCTCACCCTCAGAAAAAAACTAAAGCAGTAACTTATGGATACGATAAAAAAGAATGTCATCGAAACCGTCCGCTTTCTTTCCAAGACCATCGGGCAGAGATGCTGGAAAGATCTGGACAAGCTTGCCAGATCAGCCGCTTTTATTGAAGAGCGGCTCAGGGCTTCGGCATGTGAGACAGTCCGGCAGCCCTTTATATTCCGGGGAAACACTTATCACAATATCATCACCGAGATCCAGGGGAGCGATCCGGGGCAAGACAGCATGCTCATTGTCGGCGCGCACTATGACTCCAGCGAGGGCACACCCGGCGCAGACGACAATGCAAGCGCTGTGGCTGCGCTGCTTGAGCTTGCACGTCTGACAAAGGAAAAGCCGCTCAGAAGAACCGTGCGGTATGTTGCATATTGTCTTGAGGAGCCGCCTGCTTATATGACGCATCACATGGGCAGTTATGTTCATGCAGAGAGCCTGTACAAGGAAGGAGCCAAGGTCTTCGGCATGATCTCTCTCGAGATGCTTGGTTATTACAGTGATGAAGAAGGCTCCCAGTATTATCCGTCATCCCTGTTTAAGCCGTTCTATCCGAACATTGGTAATTTCATCGCCTTTGTCGGCAATTTCTCTTCGCGGTATTTTTCGAGCAGCATTAAATCTGCTTTCACCTCTGTATCGTCATTCCCCGTTGAATCCTTGAACGGATTTTCGATCATCCCTGGAGTGGACTTCTCTGATCACAGGAACTACTGGAAGTTCGGTTACCCCGGCTTCATGATCACGGACACTGCCTTTTACCGCAACCCGAACTACCATGATTCCGGCGATCTGCCTGATACCCTGGACTATGACCGACTTGAACAATTGACCAAGGCCTTGTATGAAACGTTTCGAATTGTATAACCTTGTAGCGCGGGGACATAACATGTTGATATTCAGTAGAAACAGTGGAAAACCATTTTTCACTTTCTTCCCGAAGGTGATAGCCTGAAGTAATACGCCAACGGTGAGTATTACAATCGGCAATAAACGTTTTTGGGAAAGACTGCAACCGTAAATTCTGAAGTAGCCCCCTTTTAAACCGGACACAAGTACGAACCGAAATAAGTTGTAGG
>CAZDLA010000005.1:0-128559 GCA_964506525.1 uncultured Nitrospiraceae bacterium | reverse complement strand
AGCGGCCTCGATCTGAAAGAGCCTGAAACCTATGCCGAATGCTTTGATATTCTCTTCACCAACAGAGCGAATCAATGAGCGATGTAGTAATCAAAGTAGATAATCTCTCCAAAAAGTATATCATCGGTCATCAGAAGCAGGGCGAAATCGGGTCTTGATCGGCTCCCTTGACGCCCTGACAGCGAGAGAGGAGAATGGTATAATTACAAACGGGGTAGATAATTTGAGGGTAGGGTGAGTGAATGAAAAAGAAGGAGGAATCAATATATGAAGACCGTAACTCTTGAAACTATTTACAAAAGGGTCGTTGATCTGCAGCGTGATATAGTTCAGCTCAAGAAAAGTCTTGCAGAAGAACCGGCTCTTCGGGAAGCATTCATTCTTAAGATGAGGGATGTTGACCTCGAAAAATCTGTCGTGGTGAAAGACTTTGGAAAAAGATACGGTTTGAAATAGTGTACGGCCTTGCCATTAAAGAAAGCCTTGATAAGAAATTTAAAAAACTACAGAAAAAAGACAAGGCAATGCTGCAATTAATTAATGATAAAGTGCAGGAAATTCTTGGTGATCCATTTCGGTTTAAACCATTGAGACGGCCATTGCAAAATAAGCGGAGGGTCCATGTTGGCGGATCATTCGTGCTGGTATACGAAATAAATAAAGAATCGCGGCTGGTAACATTGCTTGATTTCGATCATCACGACAATGTTTATAAGGCGTAGCTGTCATTTTCTGTAACGTATAACCGTATCATTGCACAAGACCAAAATAATTAGTGATGAGGAAATAGGCAGGAATGTCAATAAGCAAGTCTGACCCCAGTGCCCCCTGGATTTTTCTCGCCGACTGGGATATATCACAGGAAAGGATTTTGAGGCAATCGGCACTTTGCGCGAAGAAGTCGGGAAGTTGTTATGGAATTTCTACAAAAAGGTGTCAGCGTTTTAGCTTTCTGGCTTACCAGCTTGTTAGCTTTCCAGCTTTCCAGCCTGCCCGCTTGTTAGCTTGCTCGCTTGATAGCTTGCCTGCTTTCCAGCTTGACCGAAAGTCCATTGGCAATCCACAAAAATATGATATTATTTGCGTAATACTTGAAAGTTTCAAGAAACAGGTCAGGTTTCTGAAGAATCTCGAGACAGTTTCTGAGAAAAAAGAGAATAGAATATGATCAAGTTCGGAAAAAAAATATCTGATATTGAAGATAAATACCCACTGCTTGTCGCAACGCTATCGCACTTGAGCTCTGTGCGAACAGTATATCTTTTCGGATCACGGGCCAGTAATGCAGCAGACGAACTCAGCGATGTTGATATTGCGCTTCTTATGGAGGGTGGTCGGCTGCCTTTTGATGTCGAGCTTAATATGATGGGCGAGATAACATCTGTGCTTCAGACGGATGAAGTTAGTCTCGTTATTCTTAATAATGCCCCCTTGGCGATTGCATACGGAGTTATCAGAGATGCAAAGGTCCTTTACAGCAGAAATGAAAATAAACGACTTGATTTTGAAGAACAGATAACAAAGAAGTATTTTGATTTTGAGTATTATCTTGATATATACGACAGGGAATTTATTTTAGGCGCTCATCTTGAGATCGGACATGATAGATAAAGGACTCATTATTGATCGCCTGAGCAGGATTAGGGAAAACCTTAGAAATCTCAAGGAGCTTGGCGCATATTCGAAAGACGAATTTTTATCAGACAGGCGTAACTTTCATAGCTCTGCACGCCAGTTGCAAATTTCTATCGAAGCGTGTTTGGATGTAGGCCACCATATCATTTCCAGAAAGGCATTACGCCGCCCTAAAGATTATAAGGACATTTTTCTGATACTTGGTGAGGAAAAGATCATCCCCTCTGATTTTATCGAATCCCTTGTAAAAATGGCGAAGTACCGTAACAGACTGGTGCATCTTTATTGGGAGGTTTCGGCTGAAGAGATTTTCGATATTCTGAGGGACCACTTGAAAGATCTTGATTCTTACATAATGCATATTACAGAATTTATAGCTAAGGAACCTTCTCCTGAGTGAGACGCAACTTACCGGCTTTCCAGCCTACCAGCTTGTGCATGGTATACTAAATCATGTGCGGAAATAAAAGAGTGTGAAGGAGGCTGCCATATGGCTGCTATAGCAGAGAAAAGAAAGATCAAGGATTTGACTGTTAACGAATTCAAAACACTTATCCAGGAAAGCATTGCAGAAGATATCGGAGCATGGAAAGACACGTTTGAAATTCTCGCTGACAAGAACTTCATGAAGCAGATCATGGGGGCAGAGCAGGCTCGGAGAGAAAAGAAAAAAACTGAATTTGTCTCGTGGGAAAAACTGATACATCGTGTATAAAGCCGAATTATACAAGGAGGCTGCCAAATACTTTAAGAAGCTTGACAGCAAGCTACAAGTCAGAGTGATTACCGCTATTGAAAGCATTATCGAGAGCCCTTCTGAGGGCAATCATATTAAGAAGCTAAAGGGAAGATTGTCCGGCAAGTATCGCTATGATATTGGGAGCATTAGGATTGTTTATGTTGTTGATGAAGATATCAATGTTATATATATTGAAGCCATTGGTCCGCGGGGAGATATATATAAGTAGCCGGTTCGACGTTTTGAGTGTTCGGTTTTCCAGCTTTCCAGCCTGTGGAGGAACGACATCCCGGAAACCGGGGCTCGCTCGCTTGTCCCACATCTGTGTCAAGCACTACTGTGTCATGACACATAATATTCGATAGATCCATCAAAGTGTAAGACCTCAATATTTACGGTAACTAATTAATATTAAATAACAATAAAGATAATATGAACATTTTTTCATTTAGGCCTGATTATTGTATTAAACAAAAATATGCAAAAAACCGAAAAGACAGAGAAATGCCCTTATCTGAAGGAGCCCTGTGAAGAATGCTATTTCCATCATATGAGCAGCCAGGCTGCGGAAAAAGCGATACGATTTTGTGGGGGAAATTTTGCACAGTGCGACATCTACAAACAGCGTCTTATTAATGAGGAGGCTCAGATTGCTTGACAACAATACGAATTTACGCTTTATCCGCCTCGGCGGACCCGCCTGTGGCGGGCGCTTCACGCTTTACGGCCTTTCCAGTTTGTTAGCTTTCCTGCTTTCACGTATTACGGCCTTTTGCCATTTATTCTTTAGCCTTTCACCCATCACTCATTACGCATTACTTATCACGGCCTTTCTACCGTTTTTCAGCTTGCCTGCTTTTGCAGCAGACGCTCCAAAGACAGAAGAGCAGAAGACGCTCTATGCAATAGGCCTGAGTGTCGGCCGCACGTTGGCGCCCTTCAGCCTCACCTCCGCTGAACTCGAGATCGTAAAGCAGGGGCTCACCGACTCTATTGCAGGAAATAAGCCGGCTGTTGAACTGAGCGCATACAACAACAAGATTCAGGAGATGGCACGTGCCCGCCGCAAGGCACAGGGCGATAAACTGGCCCCGCAGAATAAGGCAGCATTAGACAAGGCTGCTGCTGAGAAGGGTGCAGTGAAGACTGCTTCAGGCCTGGTCTATGTGTTGCTCAAGGAAGGCACTGGCACTAACCCGATTGCAACCGACACAGTAAGGGTCAACTATCGCGGCACGCTTCCTGATGGCAAAGAGTTTGACAGTTCTGTCAAGCATGGCAAGCCCCTTGAGTTCAAGATAGACAGTGTTATCAAGTGCTGGACAGAAGGCGTTCAGAAGATGAAACCCGGCGGCAAGGCCAAACTGGTTTGTCCGGCAGCGCTTGCGTATGGCGACACTGGTGCAGGAGAACTGATCCTCCCTGGCGCCACGTTGATATTCGAGATAGAGCTGCTTGAGGTGAAGAAATAGTGATAGTAGCAGATCAGCTATCAGCGGTCAGCTCTCAGCTCTTAAGCCGTTCACGATTCATCCGCCTCAGTCCGCACACAGGCGGATTCGCCGAGGAGAACGGACCCGCCTGTGGCGGGCGCATCACGCATTACGCATCACGCATCACGGCCTTATTCGCTCTCAGCTCTCAGCGATCAGCCATCAGCGGTCAGTTGTCAGTCATCAGCGATCAGCTTGCTTCACACTTTACGAATTACGCTTCACGTTTCACATCTTACAGACATTTTATGTTCTATAAGCGTTCACGAATTACGAATTACGAATTCACTGCCTTTACGCGGTTCACGCTTCACGCTTTACGGCCTCTACACGCTTGTCTGCTTGCCTGCTTGTTAGCTTGCCTGCTTGCTACGCCGGCTCACGCTGACAACAAGACCTATCAGCGCTCTGTTGAGAAATATGCAATGCCTGATGTCACCCTTATCAACCAGAATGGCAACAAGGTTCGCTTCAAGAACTTCCTCTCTTCAGACAAGCCGGTCGTTGTTGACTTCATCTTCGGCACCTGCACCACCATATGCCCGGTTCTTTCAGCAGGCTATGCAAGTCTGCAGCAGAGACTCGGCGCAGGGTCTGAAAAGGTCCACCTGGTCTCCATATCGATTGACCCAGAAAATGATACACCCGCTGTTCTGAAGGATTATCTGCAGCGGTATCGTTCAAAACCGGGCTGGGACTTTCTGACCGGCTCCCGCAGGGATATTGACCGGGTCATGAAGGCTTTCGATGCCTATATCCCGAACAAGATGTCCCACTATGCAGTCACCTTCATCCGCATGCCAAAAGAAGACAGCTGGATCAGGATCAATGGCATGATGAGCACCTCTGAGTTCGTTGCCGAGAGCCAGAAGGCAGGAATTAGATGAAACTGCGATCAGCGGTCAGCAATCAGCTTTCAGCTCTCAGCTGTCGGCTGTCGGCTTTTTTTCGTATTCACTTTTCACGAATTACGAATCACGATTCACGGCCTTTTCACGCTTTCAGTCTATCCAGCTTGCATGCTTGCATGCTTGCATGCTTGTCAGCCTTTACACTCATCACTCATCACTCATTACGCATCAAGGCCTCTAAACGCTTTTCGTCTCACGCTTTACGGTCTTTTTCGTTCCTTAACCGTTCACGATTCACTATTCACGATTCACGGCCTTTTCACGCTTTCACGCTTGCCAGCTTGGTGGCTTTTCCGCCTCGGTCGCCCCGGGCGACTCGCCGAGGGGAGCGGACCCGCCTGTGGCGGGCACTCATTACTCATTACTCATTACTCATCACGGCAGTTCTCTTCCTGCCGCCTACGGCTCAGGCTGCATCCACGGATCAGGCCGATACCCTTCGCCTTGGCGAGCGCATGTATCGCGAGGGCATCCTCCCGTCCGGCGAGCCTATGAAGGCCTTTGTCAAGGGAGATGTGCCGGTCTCCGGAACCACCTTCACCTGTGTCAGCTGCCACCTCAGGAGCGGGCTCGGTTCGTTCGAGGGTAAAGTCGTCACACCGCCGACCAATGGCCGCATCCTGTATCAGCCACGTGAGCCCTTTATAAAGGGATCTGAATTCGTTCCCTATATTCATACCTATGCGGTTTATCTGCCAGTCCGTCCTGCTTACACAGATGCAACCCTCTCTGCTGTTATGACCACCGGGTTCGACCCGACCGGCCGTTCTGTTGTCAGCGTTATGCCGCGGTATGAGATTAACGATAAAGACATGGCAATATTAATTGCCTATCTGAAGACCCTTTCTGAAAAGCCGTCTCCAGGCGTTGGCAAGAACGAGATAACGTTCGCAACAGTCATTGTTGAGGGCACTGATCCGTCTGCTGTTAATGCGATGATCACCCCCATTCAATTCGGCATTGACAGAAAGAACAGCCTTGCCACTGCAGCCAATAAAGATCCGCGGGTGGCCCGCATGTCGTACAACATGTCCGGGAATCTGACCTATATGAAATTTACCCTGTCACGCTGGGTGCTGAAAGGGTCGTCATCAACATGGCGCAAGCAGCTTGATGACTACTATAAGGCAGAGCCCGTATTCGCACTGCTTGGTGGCATCACCAACAGTGATTGGGAGCCGATCCATCGCTTCTGCGAGGATAACAAGATTCCAAATCTTCTACCGATAACCGAATATCCTGTGCTGTCCAGCACAGACTGGTACACCCTGTACCCATCCCGCGGTATCCGCCAGGAGGGCGAAGCAGCAGCTCGGTATATGCACAGCATGTATGATCTCTTCAAGGACCGCCAGATTATCCAGATTATAAGAACTGACCGCAGGGCAGAGGCGCTCGCTGCAGGCTTCCGGGAAACCTGGTCCCAGACTGGCCATGCCCCCACGCAAGAGATCACCCTTGCACCCGGAGAAAAGCTTACTCCTGAGCGGCTACAGCAGATTGTCTCAAAGGAAAAGCCTGCTGCCCTGCTGATCTGGGATGACGCGTCCTTTCTTCCTGCGCTCAAGAGCCTTGTCGGCAAGCCGGACCAGCCCGGGCTGGTCATCGCCTCTGGAACATATATGGGCATGGCCCTCTGGACTGTGCCTGAGGAGCTGCGAGATCTCCTCTCCATGACCTATCCTTATAGACTGCCTCAGGAAGATGCCCGGTACGATAAATCGATCAAGAGAGTTCTGTCAGGGAAGATGATAGAGTCCTATGACCCAAGAATCATCAGACAGTCCTATATCACCAACGAAATTCTGGGCAAGGCCCTGTTAGAGATGCGCGGTGAATATTACCGTGACTTCCTGCTGGACACCATCGGCATGAAGGCTGACCAGTATTATCCGCTTTATGAACGCGTCAGCTTCGGCCCTGGCCAGCGGTATGCCTCCAAAGGCTGCTTTATTGTTCAGCTCAGCAAGGGCAAGACCCCCCAGCTCGAACGCCGCAGCGAATGGATGACACAATGATAAGGCGAACAAGCTATCAAGCGGCAGGCAGCAGGCAATCAAGCAGCAGTCTTGCTCGCTTGCACGCTTGCAGCTACCGAGCAGCTGTCTCTGGTATAAACCATGAATTATAAGAAGCTGACGGTTTGGCAGAAGGCCGATGAATTGGCGCTTGAAGTTTACAGAGCGACTAAAACCTTTCCAAAAGATGAAATTTACGGATTAACTTCGCAGCTGAGAAGAGCTGCCCTTTCTGTGCCAACAAATATCGTAGAAGGTTATGCAAGAAATGGCGACAAAGAGCTGGGTCGTTTTGTGAGTATCGCACTGGGTTCGTTGGCAGAAACCGAGTATTTGATCGAATTCTCACTGAAACTGGAGTATCTGAAAGCGGCTGATTTTGAGAGACTCGAAACGTTGCGAGCGGAAGTCGGCAAATTACTTTGGAATTTTTATAGAAAGGTGCAGGCTTGATTATGCATAGCAATCAGGCAGCAAGCTTCAAGCAGCAGGCTATCAAGCAGCAGGCAGCAGGCAATCAAGCTTCAAGCAGCAGGCCGCAGGCTATCAAGCTTCTGGCTTGCTCGCTTGTCGCTTGCCGCTTGTCGCTTGCCGCTTTACTTTTTGCTTGCACGCTTGCCGCTTGCACGCTTGCCAGCTCGTCTGCCGCGCAGACGCCAGAAACTATTTACATCGTAAACGATTACCGTTACGTCCCGGCCAATGCCACAGATGATCAGGAGATCGGGCTTTCCCTCTGCGGAACGCGCTGTAACGCCCTTTCTACAGATTTTCGCAATATCATGGAACCCATGGGCTATCAGATGATCAAGGGCGCAGCCAATCAAGAGTTGACTGTCCAGCTGAACAGCCCGTTCATCAAGGGGCACTGCATTTGTATTGCGGATGAATTTATCGTTAAAATAGATAATCGCAATAGTGTTGAGAATAGGCGACCGAGGGTGCAGGAAAAATCCGCGGTCAATAATAAGGATAATTTGTAGAATTACACATGGAGGTGTAATGTGATGAAAAAATTCTTGGCAGTAGTATCAGGGATGTTGCTGGTCGGTTTCCTGCTTGCAACATCAATGGCAGGCAGCACTGGATCTGACCAGGGAAATGGTCAGGGTGTAGAACAGACCAATGTTTCTCAGACCCAGATAGATACGGTCAAAAAGCGTGAGGAAGCACGCAAGCAGCGTGACAAAAAGCTGAAGATACGGGCCCAGAATGTAAAGAGCAGCCCAAAATCAAATGACCAGCTCTTTCAGACTTCGAAATAATATGCGGGACAAAATTAGCAGCCAATATAATGGAGGTACTTATGCGTAATCTATCACTCAAATCACTTCTCATCACAGTTTTTTCTCTGATGATACTTCTTTCAGGAGGGCTTGCACAGGCCTATCTCGCCCCGGACTACAATGACCCTGACTTCGCTCCTGGCGGGGCATACGAATTTACCATCGGTCCGGGCGTTCTGCCGGACTATCTCACAGCCCCGAACTGGGCCTTCTCACCGCGGCTAAGAAAATTCATTGACCCACTTCCGGGTCTCTGTGCGCCTTCAGCAGCGAACAGTTACTGCGCAAGCAACACCTCGGGAGCTCCAGATCTTGATCCGATGAAGAACAAGAACATCCCCATTGCTGTTCCGGATAAGGTTACCTATCCTGGCTCTGACTATTACGAAATTGAGCTGCGGCAGTACAGCGAGATGATGCATACTGACCTTGTCAACCCTACCACTCTGCGGGGATATATTCAGGTCAACAACGGCACTGACATCGCGGGCTGCACAGTGCCAACTGCATTGCCGTTAGTAGCCGGCAATTGCACCTCTGCCAATAACACCCTCTTGCCGGCAGTCCAGCACTTCCTCGGCCCGATCATCATTGCACAGAAAGGCCGGCCTGTGCGCGTGCTCTTCAGAAACACGATCAATCGCGGAACAGATGGTGACCTCTTCCTCCCTGTTGATGACACAATCATGGGCGCAGGAGCATACGATGTTAATTATAACCCTGTTACCAAAGCAGACATGAGGCCAACAATCACCAGCGGCATGTTCAGCACCAACCGCGCTACTCTGCATCTGCACGGCGGCAGAAGCCCCTGGATCAGTGATGGAACTCCCCATCAGTGGATTGCCCCTGCAGGAGAGGATTCATTCTATCCTCAGGGAATAAGTGTCGAGCACGTCCCTGACATGCCGATTCCGGCACCAAACACTGGTGAACAGACCTTCTTCTGGACAAACCAGCAGAGCTCAAGAATGATGTTTTACCATGACCATGCCTGGGGCATCACCCGCCTTAATGTGTACGCAGGCGAGGCAGCAGGGTACCTAATCCAGGATGAGGTTGAAGATGCGCTGGTCAATGGCGGAGCTGTCGGAAACCGGACCTTCTCTGCCGGCACCATCCCTGCTGACCAGATTCCGCTTGTTATCATGGACAAGACCTTTGTTGATGAAACTACCATTGGGGCAACTGATCCGACTTGGAACTGGGGAATGGGCAGTGTAGCCACACCGGGTGTTGTTACATGGATAACAGTCAATAATGGGGGCTCAGGCTATGATCCAGGCGCCCCCCCTGCTGTCACCATTACAGAGGGTGAAAATATGTCTGCTTCTGCTCAGGCAGTAGTATCATCTGTTATTACGGCCATCAGCCTTGGTGCTCCTAATAACGGAGGATCAGGCTATTTTTCGCCGATCGTAATGATTGACGATATCTCGGGCTCCGGAGCAGCAGCCGAGGTATTACCGGCAGACCTTGTTGGTGGCGTTATTCAGAAAATTACGGTCACGAGTGGTGGTTGGGGCTATTCATTGACCCCCACGATCACCATAGCTGATCTCAATAACGATCCGACCTTAATTGCGACCGCCACAGCAACCGTGGCATCGGTCATTTCTGCCGTAGCAGTCACAAATGGCGGTTCAGGATATATCAATCCGACCGTAACTATCGGGGATGGAACCGGGGCGCAGGCAACGGCAACCGTGACCGACATCAAGGCACTGAAAACCGGCGATCTCTGGTGGCCTCATGTGTACATGCCAGCGCAGAACCCGTTTGACGTCAGCGGCATAGCCCCCTTGGGCAGATGGGCGTACGGCCCGTACTTCTACCCGGCCACGAATAACCTGTACCAGCCGATCCCGAACCCGTACTTCAGCCCGGACTGTAATCCAATTGGTGCGACTATAGACACCCCAGGATACCTTGATGGCTTCTGTCAGGCGCCTGAGATCCCTTCTACGCCTAACCCTTCATGGGGTGCAGAAGCCTTCATGGACACACCACTTGTTAATGGCACTGCATACCCATATGTTGACCTCAAGCCGCAGGCGTATCGTCTTCGTATCCTCAACGCTGCGCACGATCGGTTTATGAACCTTTCGATGTATATAGCAGATTCGCTTGCTCCCACTGAGGTCGTGACGATCCCTGCAATCGACCCTGCTCCTAAAGGTTCTCCTGCCACATGGCCTGTTGACGGCCGTCCGGGCGGAGTGCCACAATGGGCCGATCGCGGCCCTGATTGGATCATGATCGGCAATGAGGGCGGTTTTCTGCCCATGCCTGTCATAATTCCGAGCCATCCGTTAACCTGGAATATAAACGCCAGCATGTTCAATGTCGGCAACATCAATGGCGGCTCGCTGATCCTCGGGCCGGCTGAGCGCGCAGACGTTATCGTTGACTTCTCTGATCCTAAGTATTACGGCAAAACGCTTATTCTATACAATGACGGCTCAGCCCCATGGCCTGCTTGGAATCCACAGTATGACTTCTACACAGGTAATCCGGACGGTCGCCCATACGGCGCTGCTGACACCACCTTGGCTGGCTATGGGCCTAACACCAGGACAATCATGCAGATCAGGATCTGCGATTCAGTAGCTGATCCGGTAAATTGTCCGGCAGGTTCAACTTTTGATGTGACTCCTGCAGGGCCGTTGTTTAGTGCCTTTACGTCAACAGGTCCTGCTACTGGTGTATTCCAGCAGGCGCAGGAGCCGATCATTGCAGCACAAGGGAATATGAACTCCGGTGCTGATCCGCTATTGTATGAGACATTTTTGGGATCACTGCCATACGATGCGTACAACAAGGCATACAACAACTTTACCTTCCCGACCACATTTCCGAACTGGGGAATTTCACGCATCAATGACAAAACCATCAAGATAAAAACCCTTCTCGACTCTGATGGGACCATGGGAGCACCGCAGAGCATTGCCATGAAGAATAAAGCCATTCATGATGAGATGGGAGCGACCTTCGATGATTACGGCCGCATGCGCGCTGCACTTGGCCTCGAAAAGTCCGGCGGAGGCGGTCTGCAGGTGAACTTTATTGTTCAGACGTACAGCTCTCCAGCCACTGAGAAGATGGAGGCAGGCGGAATTCAGATCTGGAAGATCTCGCATAACGGCGTGGATACCCACCCGATCCACTTCCACCTCTTTGACGTTCAGATACTCAACCGCGTTGGCTGGGACGGTTTCATCCGCCTGCCTGACCCGACTGAAATGGGTTGGAAAGAGACGGTCAGGATTAGCCCGCTTGAGGATACTATTATTGCCATCAAGCCGGTAACTCCTGTGCTTCCGTTCGGCATTCCGACGAGCAACAGGCCGCTGAACCCGGCAACGCCTATTGGCGATCCAACCGAGATTACGCAGATCGATCCGATCACCGGCAATGCGTATGCAACGCCTCTCACCAACGATTGGTATGACTTTAAGTGGGAGTACGTCTGGCACTGCCACATCCTCAGCCATGAAGAAAATGATATGATGCGGCCGATTGTGTTTAATGTTCCAGAGTTTGCGCCTGCAGCACCTACGCTTGTTACCGCAATTGCTGGCGTTGGACCGCTCAGGGTTGATCTGACCTGGACTCACCCTGCTCCTACTCCTACAACAGGCAATGAAATCGGCTTTAAGATTGAACGCTGTGCAGGTGTCGGCTGTTCCGGTTTTGCTCAAATCGGTACCGCATTGGCAAATACAACAACGTATCGCGATACATCAGTTTCACTTTGGACAACGTATAGTTATCGTGTCCTGGCTTACAACGCTGTTGGCAATTCACCTGTATCGAATGTCTTGTCCGTTGCCGTCCCTCCGCCTGTTGCCTCAGTTACAATTTCTGCAAATAGGACGTCACCCGATGGATGGGTTGCTCTTCAGGCAGCAGGTGGCACTGTCACATTCACGGCAAATGCAAGTGGCGGAACAGGCTCATACGAATACCAGTTCCGTGTTAGAACTCTTTCACCGGCCGGCGCGTGGTCTAATTTGGGTACATATCAGACCTCTGCTACTAAGGTATGGACTCCTTTAGCTGCGGGCAGTTATGAAATAGGTGTATTGGCCAAGAATCAGGGAAGTCCCGCAGCTTATGACGTGGTGACGTCCATGCCGTTTACAATTACGGCGGCGACTCCGCCGACATCGGTATCACTTTCCGCTAATAGAGCTACACCTATTGCGTGGTCCACTTTGCAGACAGCAGGTGGAACAGTTACATTTACTGCTGTTGCTGGTGGTGGAACCGGGCCCTATGAATATCAGTTCCGCATTAGAACCCTGTCGCCATTAGGAGCGTGGTCGCCTACGACTATATATCAGGCATCTAATACCTGGATATGGACGCCGCCTGCAATCGGAAGTTACGAAATAGGTGTATACGCCAAGAATCAGGGAAGCACGGCAGCATTCGAAGTCACTACTTCCATGCAATTTAATATTGTGACTAATATACCACCAAGCGCCGTCTCAATATCTGCAAACAGGTCAACTCCGATAGGATGGGCAACGTTACAGACAGCGGGTGGCACTGTTACATTTACGGCAAATGCAAGTGGCGGTAGTGGGCCGTATAATTATAGGTTCCGCATAAGAACTCTTTCGCCGGTTGGCGCTTGGACTTATACGACTATCTATCAGGCATCTAATACCTGGATATGGACGCCGCCTGCAGCGGGAAGTTACGAAATCGGTGTGATGGCACGCAATCAATCAAGCACCGCCACTTTTGAGGCGATTAACTCGATGAGGTTCACCATTACACTTCCTTAGCTGTTGTAGTGAGTTTTTAGTTTAAGTTAGGCACATAGCCAGGTGGCCGAATTTTATCGGCTACCTGGCTTACTATCCCGATTCCCTTAAAAGTAGCCACCTATATTGCACCCGCAAGCTTTGCTATATTATCTAAATTGATGTCAACGTATTTAATCTGAATCACTGAAATAAAATCCCATGTGCGGCATAGTAACCATATTTAATTACAACTCGAACGAGTCAGTTGATCGTTCTGAGCTTCTGCGTATTCGCGACCACATGATCAAGCGCGGTCCTGATGGCGCTGGAGAATGGTATTCAAAAGATAACCGCCTTGGTATGGGCCATCGCAGGCTTTCGATCATCGACCTTTCTGAATCAGGAAGCCAGCCCATGTGCAATGAGGATGGAACAGTCTGGATCACCTTCAATGGTGAGATATACAACTATCAGACTCTTCGCTCTCAGCTCATAGCTCTTGGCCACAGCTTCAGATCCAGTTCTGATACCGAAGTCATCATCCACGGTTATGAAGAATGGGGAATTGAAGTTCTCTTGAATAAACTCCGCGGCATGTTCGCCTTTGCCCTCTACGACTCCCGTCCGTCCGGTCGCTTGCAAGCTTGTCAGCCTGCCGGCTTGCCAGCTGCAGCCGCTCCGCGGCTGATTATCGCTCGCGATCCTTTTGGTATCAAGCCGCTCTATTACTCTGACAACGGCAAAACTATCAGGATAGCCTCACAGGTAAAGGCCCTTCTTGCAGGCAGCAAAGTAGATACCTCGATTGAGCCTGCAGGCCATGTCGGCTTTTTCCTCTGGGGCCATGTTCCTGAACCCTATACCCTATATAAAGGCATCCGTTCCCTCCCCGCCGGCAGTTATATGTGTATTGCCGATGCGTCTTCCGGCTCTAACGATTCACGATTCACGATTCACGATTCACGATCGCCGCATGTGTATTGCTCGATTCCTGCCATCATGGCCGAGGCGGAGCGCACAACATTATCTCTCAGCAAGGAAGAGATGAAAGAGAAACTGCGGGCAGCGCTGCTGGACACTGTCCAACACCATCTCATCGCAGATGTGCCGGTTGGTATCTTTCTTTCAGCCGGTCTTGACTCAGGAACGCTTGTGGGGCTCGCATCAGAGATAAAGAATAGCAGACTGCATACCGTAACCCTTGCCTTCAAAGAATATGTGGACACCCATGATGATGAGTCTGCGCTGTCAACCTTGGTGGCTGACCACTATCACACACAGCATGAGACTGTCTGGGTTGATAAGAAGAACTTTAGAGATGAGATGGATGCGCTCCTTCATTCAATGGACCAGCCTTCCACCGATGGGGTTAACAGCTACTTTGTCTGCAAGGCAGCTGTCCAAGCAGGGCTGAAGGTTGCCCTTTCCGGCTTAGGCGGTGATGAGCTTTTTGGCAGCTATCCGAGTTTTCAACAGGTGCCGAAGACTGCAGGGTTCTTCAAGCCCTTTGCCCTCATGCCGTCTCTGGGACGTGGCTTCCGTATGGTCTCTGCGCCGCTCCTAAGGCACTTTACTTCTCCCAAATATGCAGGGCTCCTCGAATACGGCAGCAGTTACAGCGGAGCATACCTTCTCAGGCGGGGCATGTACATGCCATGGGAGCTGCCGAAGTTGCTTGACGGTGAGATGGTAAGAGAGGGCTGGCAGACCCTCAACACCATGACCCATCTGTCTGAATCCTTGGGAGATATTCGGACTGACCATCTCAGGGTCTCGGCTCTTGAGGTGCAGTGGTACATGAAGAATCAGCTTTTGAGAGACACTGACTGGGCTTCCATGGCCCATTCTCTGGAAGTTCGCGTACCCTTAGTGGACATGAAGTTGCTCCGTGCTCTATGCCCTTTGTTAGCCACCGCCTATAGGCCAGACAAGAAGGATATGGCGCGATCACCCTTACTCGCATTGCCCAATGAGGTCGTGAATCGGGGCAAAACGGGTTTTTCTGTGCCAATAAGGGAATGGATGATGGAAAAACATAGCAGGGGATTAAGAGGGTGGGCCCATATTATCTATGATTGTTACAACGATGAGCATTGAGTCGTAATTAAAATAATGTCGCCGATTTAAAATAAAGTATAAATGAATACAAACAAACTAAAAGAAAATGCGCTTTTAATCGGTGGGTCAGGTTTTGCTGGCTGGCATATGAAGAGGTTGCTTGACACGTCATATCATGTAATAGCAACAGGACAAGATAAAGATATTCGAAACAAGGACAAGATAAATCAATTAGTACAAAATACCAGTCCGGATATAGTTATTAATTTTGCATCAATAACAACAGTTAGAGAAACGTTCGAGGATCCTGTTAAAACATACAATATAGGATTCCTTGGCATGCTAAATCTTCTAACTGCACTGAAAAGAAATGGTTTCAAGGGTCGTGTTCTTAATGTAAGTTCCAGTGAAGTATATGGGCACCCAACCGACGAGCAGCTTCCAATTTCAGAATCAATGCCCTTACACCCAATGAGTCCTTATGCTGTAAGTAAAATCGCAGCTGAGGCACTGTGCTATCAGTGGAGTCAGACAGAAGACTTTGAAGTGCTCACTGTTAGACCATTTACTCATATAGGGCCCGGTCAAAGTGACAGGTTTGCAATATCAAGATTTTCGAAACAGATTGCTGAAATTATGCTTGGCCTGAGAGACCCTGTTATTTCTGTCGGTAACCTGGACACCACGCGTGACTTTACAGATGTTCGTGATGTTACCAGGGCATATGCACTTTTGCTGTTGCATGGCAAAAACGGAAGCATATATAATGTATGTTCTGGCAATGAAGTATATATGCTGACTTTGCTTGAAAAACTTATTAACTACTCCAATTTATCAATAAAAATAGAACAAAACCAGCTACTTACCAGAAGTAGTGAGCAACAACGTATTTGTGGAAATTATAAAAAGCTTTATGATGAAACTGGATGGAGACCTGAAATTCCATTGATGACATCACTTTCTGATATGTTGTCCTTCTGGATAAATGAACTTAAAACACTGAACAAGCTGTCTTAACTTTCCTGTGGGAGGTAATTATGCATCTTACGTACAGAAAAACCTGTAGAATTTGCGGTTCTACAGCCCTAACAAAAGTGATTGATTTGGGCGAGCAATATTTGCAGGGCTCTTTTTATAAGCCCGGAAAAGAAATGCCTTCGATGAGAAAAATATCGACGGAGTTAGTCCGTTGTGATCCAACGATTGACGAAAATGCATGTGGATTGCTGCAGATGGTTACAACAGTACCTCCGCCAATTCTCTACTCATCATATTGGTATCGTTCAGGAACAAACCAGACAATGCGAGATCACTTAAAAGATATAGCATTGGATGCTGCTGGATTGGTTGGGAAAGAGCAGGCACGTGTTCTGGATATAGGCTGTAATGATGGAACGCTGCTGAAATGTTATCCGGAGACTTTCATGAAGTTTGGTGTCGACCCATCTGATATTGCCCAGGAACTTTCTTCGGACATAAGAGTAATTCAGGACACGTTCCCTTCTTGCGAACTCCTGGCTGTGCTTGGTGATTACAAACTTGATATCATTACATCAATTGCTATGTTTTATGATCTTGAAGATCCTATTTCGTTTGTTAATAGTATTAAAGCCATTTTAGGCCCAAGTGGTATTTGGATTTTCGAGATGTCATATATGCCATCCATGTTGCAAGTAAATTCCTATGATACGATTTGTCACGAGCATCTGGAATATTATAGTTTTGCTGTTATAGAAAAACTATTGACGCGATGCGGGATGAAAATATTCCAGGCAAAATTCAATGATATAAATGGAGGAAGCATTCGGTGTTATGCAACTCATGTGAATAATTTTCAATACAATAAAGGTGCTTATCATGAAACAATTCAAAATATCCGACAACAGGAATTTGATTTAGAACTCGATACAGACAAGCCTTACAGAAAGTTTCAGGAGAGAATTAACAAACATAAAGAAAAGTTATTAGCTTTGCTTAAGAGACTTAAAAAAGAAGGCAACAAAATTCATATTTACGGGGCATCTACAAAAGGAAATACGATTTTGCAATGGTGCGGTATTGATAATTCAATTATCGACTTTGCGGCAGATAGGAGCAAAGATAAGGATGGAGCAAAAACAATAGGCACTGAGATTCCCATAATCAGTGAAGAGAAATCGAGAGAAATGAATCCAGATTATTATTTAGTATTGCCGTGGCATTTCAGAAAAGAATTTCTCGAACGCGAAAGACTGATGCTTGACAGGGGCGTTGGTTTTATTTTTCCATTACCTGAAATTGAAATCATTAATAAAGGTTAATGAAGATATGAGAATTCTGGTTTTGCTGAATGATGCTTATGGAGGGCGGGGCGGTATTGCTCATTATAATAGAAATTTGCTAAAAGCTTTATGCAATAACCCTGATATCAAAGAAGTAGTGGCAATGCCAAGACAGATTGACTATGAAATGGAAAAGTTGCCTGATAATTTGACCTATTACACTGGAGCTGTTAGAAAAAGGAACAGCTATTTGAATTACATGGCTAAATGTTTTGTTTTCGCAATTTTGCGGAAACGATTTGATTTAATTATATGTAGCCATTTGCACTTGATTCCTATTGCCTATATGTTGAGCATTGTAACAGGATGCAAATATGTCCCAATAATTTATGGTATTGATGCCTGGTACAGAACTAAACACTGGATGGTAAATAGGCTTTGCAGTAAGTTAGATACTTTTATATCAATAAGAAAACTTACTTCAGAACGCTTTATTCATTGGGCTCGGTGCAAAAATGCAAAAGCTTATTATCTGCCCAATTGTATTGATGTGGATAATTATGGTATTGCCGCCAGAAAGTTGGAACTGATCGAAAAGCTCAATCTTAGTGACAGAACGGTAATAATGACCGCTGGCCGTCTTGATATTGAAGCAAGAGAAATTAATAAAGGTTTTGACGAAGTATTGGAAGTGCTTCCCGACTTGAGAAAACAAATTCCGAACTTGTCATATCTAATTATGGGCGACGGAGCCGGCAAGCAAAGGCTGAGTCAGAAAGCTGAAGAGTTGGGGGTCTCCGATATAACGATTTTCTCAGGGTATGTCCCTGAGTCGGAAAAGGCAGATTATTATCGCATGGCAGACGTTTTCGCCATGCCGGGCAGCAATGATTTATTTGATCGTTACCCGTATCGTTTTGTATTTCTTGAGGCTTTGGCATGTGGCGTGCCGGTTGTTGGGTGTAGAGTTATAGATGCATCTGAAGCTAATGATGCTGACCTCAGCTTAATAATCCAGGTAGATCCTAATGACAGAGAGGATATTAAACGGGGAATTATTGAGGCATTGTCACGACCGAAAAGGACAGTATCGCCAATGCTACAAAATTATTACTTTCCAGCCTTTGAATCGCAATTGCGCGGCTATATTAAGGAACTTGTTAATAAGGTTAGTAAATAATTGTGATAAGAATTCTATTGTTAGTATCAATATTGGTGACGGTGTCTGCATGGACTGAAGCGCATGCTAATCAGCTCATTAGCGACGTGAGCTGGCTAGATGTGCGTACATTTCCAAATCTAACCGAGGCGATAGTAAGCATTAAAACTGAAGGGAAAACTATCTTGGTAGCCACGCCGGTCACAGCGGATAATTTGTCTATCCCGGATAATCGGTCAATAACGATAATGAAGGGCGGATTCATCACAGTAAACGCAGGGAAAACCCTTGTCATAAATGGCCCTTTCTCCGCCGGACAATATAATATTTTCAAAGGCACCGGCAGCATAATATTCGGGAGTGGCAGTGTTAGTGAAGTTCACCCTGAGTGGTGGGGGCTGCAATATGGGACGTCTGTCTCCAAATTGCAGCGAGAAATAAATCTAACAGCATTGAATGCAGCATTATCAACTCAGATGCCGGTTATATTATCCGGAATGGTCGCGATAAATGCTCCGCTTTATATACCTGATGGGTCAAAATTGCTGGGTATTTCAGCAGGAGGGGGCAGGCTTCGCAGTAAGGCATCAGGTTTGTACGTTGACAGTGCTTTTTCAGGTGATGCAGTTATTCAGGCAAGTGGTAGAGACGACAATAATCCTGATGTATGGTCAGTTGCAACAATACAGGATTTGATGATACAGATTGTTTCAAAACCACCTTCAGAATTGGCAGCATTGGACATTACGGGTTTTAGGCATAGCAAATTTGACCATTTGCAATTATCCGGCCCTGGTGAGTCTGCGCTCAATTCTGTAGCAATTCGCATTTCAGATGAAAATCCTTCAAATACCTCTCACAAAAGCACTTTCTTCAACTACATCACAAACATTAATGCAACCTCAGGTGCTTGGGGGACTGTCATAAAATACCGCCAAAGACATGGTGATTCCAACAGTAATAGATTAATATCTGTAGATGCCTCCGGTTATCAAGGCCTTGATCTTACAGATTCAGCCGGCTTTTCAAGTTCCATGATTTTCAGGGATATGTACATAGCAACAACGACTGGTGGCACTAATAAAGTTGTTAAGAACGGAGTCTTTCCCGGCGAGGCCATTTTTGAAAATATAAATGGAGAGGGTTTTGATTCCGCACTTAGTTTTATATCTTTCAAGATGAGCAGCAGTTATGCGTCAGGTGGTTTACCTGCTGATCTGCCGGCGCTTAAAATATCAGGATATGGGCCGCAATGGTTTAACGGACGGATAGAAAATTATCCGGCAAATCACGGTCAGCCTTTTGGGATAGTAGCGGAACTTCTTACCCCTAAGCATGGAGCGATAGCATTGCCATACGGCGGATTCGGAGAAAACTCCAACTATCTTGAATATAGTGAAGACTTTACCCGGTGGACAGGTGCCGGATCAAATGTAACCGTTACTTCGGGGCAATTCGATCCATTAGGGAGTACAAACGCACAGCTTCTTACGTTATCAGTTCCTTCTGGAATGATTTATCAAAGAAATGATTCGAGCTTCGCTCAGGTTCAAAATCAATCGTTCACTTTCAGTATTTGGTTAAGGACCGGGTCAGGTTCATCAGATGCGGTACTAAGAATAGAAGCGGGACGACAAGCAGCGGAAACTCAGCCTACAACTATAACAGACCAATGGAACAGGTATTCAGTAACACTCACACCAACAGGCACAGGGACAACCGTAGCAGCAGCAATCAGATTCCAACCTCAGACAGCAGGCAAGAGTGTATATGTATATGGAGCTTCCTTGCAGCCTTCGGCTTATATGGGGGCTTATACGAGGACAACAAGTTCTTATGCCGCCACATCTACAAAAGGTTTTACTTCAAATAATGGCGTAAGGATAGGGTCAGCGGATGTTTTGTCAGGTACAGGAAGCCCGGAGGGTACTGTGGCAGCAGCTCCTGGATCATTATATCTAAATCTCTCTGGCGGTTCCGGCGCGACTCTTTATGTCAAACAGAGTGGCGCGGGAAAATCTGGATGGGTCGCAAAATGAAAAAGTATCTGAGAAAGCTTAGAAGGCTGCTTGCACCGAAATGGACAGACATATGGCCAGATATTGTGGCGCGGTCTGAAAACAGTTCTACTATTCAGCTGGGTTGCGGTATCGCGACTCGCCTCACGCACGCTGTCAATGTCGATATGAATCCAAAAGCCGCCCCTGACGTTCTCTGCAACCTTGACTGTTTTCCCTATCCGTTTGAAGACAATTCATTTGATATGGTCGTCGCCATAAGCGTTTTAGAACACCTGCAGGATTTCTTCGCGGTCATGAACGAGCTCCATCGTATCTCGAAGGATGGTGCATCAGTAAATATTTTAGTCCCACATTTCAGTTCAGCTGCGTCTTATGTTGATCCATCTCATAAGCTCCACCTCAGTGCAAGATCATGTGATTACTTCATTCCAGGGTCTGAGTTGGAGAAGGAGTACGGCTATTATATTCCCTATAGATATAGTCTGGTGAAGCGGTACATCGAGTTGAACGGGATTTTGAACTATATTCCTCCATTGCGGTGGCTGATCCAGCGATATCCAGCTTTTTGGGAGAATTATTTATGTTATGTAATACGTGGCTCAGGTATTTTTTGGGAGCTAAGAGTCATCAAGTAACATCGTCGATAAATTGAATGCCCGCCACTTTTGTTGGATGTAAAGGAGCGAAGGAGAAAAATGAACAGGCCGATTATTTTTAATCTTATTCCTTTTGACAAAGTAAGAAATAAAGTTTTTTATCGTTTTTTTTATCCCGTGAAAAAACGTTACTATCCTTTATTTGACGCCGCCTCACTAAAGGTTGCTCCTAACATTAAAATGCAGCTTGTACCAAGTGATGTTATGCATGCTTGTATAGGTTTTACAGGGATATATGAAGAAGAATTGACAAAGCGTCTATCACAAAAAGCTATGGAAGGTGGCCTATTAATCGACGTTGGGGCAAATGCCGGCTATTTTACATTGATCTGGGCAGCACTAAATCCGTTAAATAGGGTAATGGCTTTCGAAGCATCGTCTCGAAATGTGGAGATCTTAAACCACAATCTTAAGGAAAATGGAGTGGCTAACAGAGTTCAGCTGTTTCCTATAGCTCTTGGCGATAAGAAGGGAACGCTGCCTTTTGATCCAGGTCCAGCTGAACAAACAGGATGGGGAGGGATTGCTTTGAAATCGAGCCAGACTACAATACAAGTGCCCATGGATAGATTGGATAATCTATTGAGTGAGGATATAAAGGTTGATGTCATGAAAGTTGATGTAGAAGGGGCCGATACTTTGGTAATAATGGGAGCCGAAAATCTGTTGCGCAATAAAAGAATTAAATTTCTTTTTTACGAGCAGAATAAGTCTCGAATCAGACAGTTGGGAATAAATGAAAATGAGGCATTTACTTTTTTAACATCAGTTGGATACCATGCTGCTCCATTTTCTGATGTCACGAAAGATGTAGTTGATTGGTTTGCTATACCGGCATCCTGAGTTTGGATGCCGATATATTAGCTCAATCAGATGTTGTCCGTGAATATAGTTGGTAACTACAAAAGATAATTATATTGGATAGAAAGTTATGTTCATGAATAGGGGATTACAACTTTTTAAAAGAAGACAGAAAGCAGCAAGCCTGGGTTTTAAGTTTGATCGGGCGGCAAATTTTACGTTACCTGCGCGAATTATTATTAATGGCAATATTTGCAAGTTGCATTTGCCCGAGGAGCACGGCATCAAAATTGCCGTAATCGAATTGTTGCTTGATGATTGTTATGGTTGCTTCAATATCGTAAAGAATAACTCTCCAATTAATACTGTTCTTGATATAGGTGCAAATGTCGGCTTGTTTGGTGTAATGGCGCGAAATGCATTTCCGAATGCCGTTATACAAGCATATGAGCCGAATCCTCACCTGGAGAAATACCTTAAAGTCCAAGCTGCAATCGGCAAATATGCTTATTTCATGGAAGCAGTTGGCATGGAAAACGACAAAGTAGATTTGGATTTCAAGGGAGAATCTGTGCTTACTCAAACCAGAAGCTCGGACTCTGGTGCTGTCACACAAGTTGCTTTTCGTGATGCTATTGCAAGAATCGGCGGGAATGTCGATTTCCTTAAAATGGACTGTGAAGGTGCAGAATGGGAGTTATTCAGGGATACAGATAGCTGGCAGCGAGTTCGGTATCTTTCAATGGAGTATCACCTGTTTGGTCAACATACACTGGAAGAACTATTGGCAAAGGTTCAGGATTTAGGTTTCCGAATGCTCGATCACAGGTGCTTTGGAAACTTTGGACTACTGCGAGCCGAGCGAAAATTGTCACACATATGAGATATTGCTTTATTGGACGCATCCCGCCGACATGTCAAACAGATTGATAATCGTACATGATTTGCGAGTCATGTTTATATTTGTTGTTCGCAGTGTTGGTTTGCCATAAATGATACAGTCGGCACGAGTTTGGCAGAAACTCCTATTGATTGGCAAGTTCCTTGTCGGGCAAGGAGTTGTAATGTCCACTAATTTCATTGTGGGACTGCTTGTCCTGAGATTTCTTTCCATTAGAGAATATGCACTATATGTTACTGCCAGTGTACTCTTGGCTATAGGGTCGCTTGGGTCAGATCTGGGTATTTCTCAGGCAGTTAACACACTGGGGTCAAGGTTGAGGGCTGACAAACAGCGTCTAAGCGCTCTTGTTGCGGGTGCTTATATATATAGGCGGTATCTATTTTTTATGGTAATATTTGTCATCATTGCTGTGGCTTTTTACATGATGCGCGGAGGGAAATGGTCGCTCTTTAGTGTTATAGCTTCTGTGAGTCTTGTTGTGCTGACATCATGGATTCAAAACTCTGTCTCCATTAAGAAGTCTGTCCTCCATATCCATCATAATGCAGACGGACTTTTTCAGGCTGGTATTGCAGAGGCCTTTGTGAGGTTGGTCTTGGTCTTCATCTGTGTTATTTGGGCGACAGCGGTTGCCGCATTGATGGTTAATTTGGCTGGCGTATTCATCGGGCGGATTGTTTTGTCGAGAAAATGCAGGCCCTTCTTGACAGACAATATTGAACCCAGTGACAGCCAGAATCGAGCAATCAGGAGTTTCGTCATTCCTCTGATACCAACGGCAATCTATTATTTACTCCAGGGCCAGCTGTCGATTATCCTCCTTAACTACTATGGGTATACTTCGGCTGTCGCTGAAGTAGGGGCATTGGGTCGGCTGGGCCAAATAATCGTTCTGCCAATGCTACTCAATCCTTTTCTTATACAGCCTTATTTAGCTCGGCTCACGAATAAAAAAGAGTTTGTCACTTTATCCGGGATTGTTCTCTTTGGCCTGATAGCCTTTTCCTTTATAGCTATGGTGAGTGTTTATAGGGTGCCCCAATGGTGGCTTTATATCCTCGGAAGTAAGTATTCCGGGCTCGGCAACGAACTTCCCTTAGCTCTTTTAGGCGCTGCACTGACATTGAGCGGGGCCACGCTCTATACCATGGTCGTGTCCAGAAACTTTACTATCGGACAGACTTGGACTGTCGTATTCGGGTTAGCCAGTCAAATCATTTTCATCAGTTCGCATGGGGTGCTGA
This sequence comes from uncultured Nitrospiraceae bacterium, assembly GCA_964506525.1. Classification (GTDB taxonomy): domain Bacteria; phylum Nitrospirota; class Thermodesulfovibrionia; order Thermodesulfovibrionales; family UBA6898; genus UBA6898. Next base: position 104,616 of record CAZDLA010000005.1, on the reverse strand, counting down.
CAACGGCCGACGCACTGATTCTGAATCTATTGCCGATGCTTACATATGCACTGATTCAAGCAATGTTGCTGACGGTTGTAATCGCGAAATGGGAGCCGGTACACATCTGATGAGAAGATACGTTATGGCAGCATGTAGTGGTCTTCGTGCTATTTCATTCAGATATCTGATGCCTATCGATTCGTGGGCGGCGACATGCATATAGTTATTTTGACGCGGACTTGGCGTGATGGCATTGGCGGCATATGGGATCACAGTCGACTGCTGGGTGACTCGCTCCGATCAAAAGGTCATCAGGTCACTCATCTAACAAGCGAGGAGATGCCAGGGGAATCTTGCAGAGTTGTTCATGAATTCTGGACCTTTCATGCGAGAGCTGACCTCGTGAGGACATTAGCGGAGCTTGACGCCGATCATTTAGTTCTCCAATATACCCCGCTGACTTTTGCTATAGAGGGGCAATATCAGAATTTCAGGTTGGCTGATCTGTGGAGAACCTTCTCAAGTAAGTGGAAGACATCTCTCATTTTACACGAAACATATTTCAGAGTATGGTGGCATCCGCCAAGCTGGCTCAGAGGTTCCCTTGAGAAGCAATTGATGAAAAAGATGGTACAACGTTCCAATTATGTCTTCACAGCCTCGCAACCTCTTTTCGAAGAGATAAAATCATGGGCTGATGATGTGATGATTGAATTACTCCCCATTGGTTCAAATTTCCCTGTCGTAACAATAGATCGAGGCAGATGGAGATCAGACAGACAGATTCGTCCGAACGACCTTGTTTTGGTTCTCTTTGGAGGTGGCAATTCCCTTAAGTGGTTGAGCGGCCATGTCAATGCTGCTGATGCTCTGCTAATAAAAAATGGCATTACTGCTTACTGGTTATTGCTGGGAGGTGTACCACGTAAATGGTTCAAATTGAGATCATCCGTCATATCACCTGGAAGACTGTCACAAGAAGACATTTCAGGCTGGTTGCAGGCAAGTGATATTTTCCTCACGCCCCATTTCGCTGGGTTATGTGCAAAGCGGGGGACGTTGATGGCTGCGTTGCAGCATAGCTTGCCTGTTGTGGGCACCAGAAGTCCTATGACAGACTCATTTTGGGATGAAGTATCCGGCGTTGTTCTAACTCCTATGCCAGGCGCGAGAAAATTTGCTCGCAATGTGCTCAAGGTAGCTACATCAAAGGATTTGCGCAAAGAGATGGGCGCAGCGAATCGCAGCTATTTCGAGGCGCATTTTACCTGGGATATGATAGCGCAATCCTTTCTGGAGTATACTATCTGATGGGTCGTTCAGTATATTTCTATATCCCTCTTCTGGCGCTATACGGGGATATCATAAAGCGCTTTTACCCGAGTGGTGCACTTGCAACTGTCTATGGTCTGGCTATTTTGATTTTGCTCTCAATAGTTTATCAAAGCAAGGGGAAAAGAGTCTCCCTTGGCCGAGAAGCCAAACAGATCATTTTTATCGTTTCCCTTTTGATTGCCACATACGCCTTACAAGTTAGCACTTCGTTCAATTCTCCGCTCAATGAAGGGTTGTCCCATTTTCTCTATATGGCCGTTCCTCTTTCGTTTATCATCGTGATATTAAAATATTTACCGCAATTTGAACTGACCAGGCTGGCTATGTTTTTTCTGATAATGATGATTCCGATTAACATCGCTGGTTTCATGCAGTATTGGGTTGACCCCAGTTTCATGATTAGCACCGGGTATAGCGGTGACTTAGGCGGGGTGATCGAACGGAATCTTATCTATAAGGGTGTTTTTAACCGTTACCCAGCTCTCTTTGTTAGTGCTGACCGATATTCGGCCATGGCACTGATGCAATTTGTATTTTCCATAATGGTTCTGTCAGGGAAGGGAGCTGCTTCATACAAAAGATATTTATGGTTCATTGTTAATCTACTTAGTAGCTTTGCCGCTTTAGGGATTAGCGGAGCAAGATCAAGAATCTTTATTGCACTTACAATTTCTTCATTTATTGCAGTAGTCCAACTTGTGGCGTTGATTAGAGTGTCTGGCATTTCTATTGATAGGAGAATTAAGGGTCTTGTCGCCCTAACTCTATCACTATGCTTGATCATATTATTTTTCACTGAAACACATGCTCCAAACAGAGAAGACATTCCCATTCTTACTATGATCCAGCAGACATTCGCTGAACGTGATATTCATAGCCGAATAGATCAGTCTCTGACTTTGTCATTCATTCCTGACGATATTTCATTGTTTGGAGCAGGGCTGGGAACTGAAAGTCAGGTTCCCGGTAAGCCGGGTGAGTTTGGTATTCGGGCAATATGGGCTGAAAGCGGTTTTTTCTGGGGCAGTTTGATTTTATTTTGCTTTCTGGGCATAGTTTATTTATTGTTCATATATTCTTTCAAGGCTGCCGTCAAAGGCGAGAGCTTGTCTTTCGTTATGCACAGCACACCGTTGTTGCTTATAATATTCGGACTGCTTTCAGGATTTACAGGGGTATTTGAATTATCGTCCGGAATATTGTTGGCATGTGTTATTGCCAAGGCTGTACAGCCGTCATCGGAAAATACTTTTTTACATGGGCAAATGATGCTTCATCAGACGCCACTGCCATCAGTTGGCTTTGACCGGCATTCTCGAAAGCCGATTACTATACGGAAATAAACGATGAATCAGAAATCGTTATATGAGCTTCAATCAGATATTGATGCATCAGCAGGTATTATACCTTCTGCCTTGAAGGGCCGGAATGAGTTTATCATCGAATATATCAATTCGGCGATCTTAAATTCTGGTGAAAGCCCGCACCAAATTGCAGAGCTCTCTATTGGAGATGGCAGGCTGTCATTGGCTCTTTTGGAATCCATTAGTCAGCTTGAATTGACCTGTCTGGATATATCTTCCAGCAGACTCGATCTTGTTAAAGCCATGCTGAGTCACGCATCGGATCTATTCAGTGCTCGTACACGCTTTATGGAATGCAATTTTGACACACAGTTTGACTTAATGCCCGACGCAACATTTGATGTCGTTATAGCCTTGGATATCATGGAGCATGTGTTCGATGTGTTTAACTTCATGGAGCATTGCAGTAGAGTATTGAAACAGCAGGGTTTTTTTATTCTGCGCGTGCCGAATGTCGCCTATATACGGCACAGGCTATCCTTGCTTTTTGGAAAGTTACCTGTGACTGCCAGTTGGTTTGGCCCTCTTGGCGATCTGACATCCTGGAAAGAGCGTTGGGGCTGGGATGGCGGTCATCTGCATCTTTTTACTATTCCGATTTTGTTTGGGTTACTGCGTCATTATGGCTTTTCTGTTCAATTGATACGCGATCCGGGCACACGGTTTGAGACTTTGCGTAATCTATGGCCCACCTTGCTGTATTCAAATCCAGTTATCATTGCACTAAAGGGAGAGCGTACTTATGAAAAATAGGTTGAAATATTATATTGATCTGATTGTTAACGGGATGCTGCTCACACCATTTAACTTAAGATTGTCCTATAGCCTGGGGAGTAATCCGATTGATGACATGAAAAGATTACTCGGAATAGATAGTGTCAAATATATTGTCGACGGCGGTGCGTACAGAGGTGATTTCAGTTTGGACATGGCAAATGTTTTCCCGCATGCAACAATTTATGCTTTTGAGCCTCAGAATAATTCGTTTGCACTCCTCGCCCAAAATACAGCAACTATTGATAGAATCGAATCGGTGAATTGTGCGCTTGGCAACAACAGCGGGAAAGCAGTTTTTTATACTAATCTATCTCCCTTGACGAATTCGCTTTCAAAAAGCACATCTGACGCGATGAATTACTTTCAGGGCTTTAACGATCCAAAAACAATGGAAGATGTAGAAGTTGTCACCTTGAATGACTTTCTTTCAAAGAAGGGCATATCCGGTATCGACATCCTGAAGCTTGATCTGCAGGGACATGAGTTGGAGGCCATTCAGGGGCTTGGAGCCTTGCTAAGTTCAGTAAAGCTTATATATGCTGAAGTCGAATTTTTGAAACTCTATGATGGAGCTTCTTTATTTTCTGAAGTTGAACTTTATCTTCGCGAGCGTGGATTTGTTTTTTTTCAGCTTTATGGTCTTGTGCGAAGCCCAAAAAATGGACGTTTACTTTATGGTGATGCAGTTTTTGTTAACAGTAAATGTATTTCAGTATAACTAAGCATTTAAATTAAGTATCGAAGAATTGCAAGGATGCATTTGCTCGTAGGAATTAATAACAATATCCATGAATGGCGCGATACTATTACGCCGTCACAGGACAGACCAAGGCTTCCCATCCCTTACGCATTCGGGGGTGCTTTTATTAAGCGAGGGCACAAACTATCAGCTTTAAATGTTTCCTCCTCGCCATCCGCAGAGAAATCTCTTTATCCATTTGAGGCTGTTTATACCATGCCAGCTTTATCGAAGGCTATGAAAAGTGTCGATCTGGTGTCTCTGTGGGGTGGCCTTGGTCTTTCTGCTATTCTTAGGCAGTTCTGCTTGATGCCCATTCGCAAACGAGTCGTGTTGAATTCGTATGTATGGCAATTAGACAGCTCTCCGACGTTGAGAAGTCGCAAGGCTGCGATATCAGCTCGCGTATCAGCTCGCTTTGCAAAGGCTGTTGTAGTTATGACAACTGAGCAGGCAGAAGCTGCCAGAAGAGAACTTTCGAGCAGACTTCCGGTTATTTTATTTCGTTGTGGAATCGATACGTCATTTTATTGCATTCCTTCAAGTATTGCCGACGTGCCTGAAACATATCGCCCACTCATTGAGAGATTGATTGCAAGCCCATATATGATCCTGCCTGGAGATGAATTGCGTTTTAATCAGGATGCGCTTGATATTGTCACAAAGACTGGCATTCCGATGGTTCGTATATCCCAGTATTCATCAGGGAATATGCAGGAAATGCAGGCGGAAATTAGACGTCGGGGCATTGAAGACCGTTTTATTATATTTGAGAATATCAGTTATGCTTTTATGAGATTTCTCCTGCAGCACGCCTCACTTTACGCTGGTCTCGTAAATTCGGCATGGCAGCCCGCAGGCTGGACTGTTGCATGTGAAGCATTGGCAAGTGGTTTACCGAGCATAATATATGAAGGGTTGGTGTCCAGAGAAATGGGCCGGCTTGGTGTGAAAGACGATTTTATTCGAAGCGTGCCGATGAACGACACTCAAGCCTTTCAGGATGCAGCCCTGAAGTTTATGTCTTTAGATGGCAGTCGCGACGCAGCCATAAATGCGAAGGCCTTTGCTGATAAGATGCTCAATCTTGAGCGCACTGCAGATCATTTTGTGCAGGAAATTGAGCGGCTATCAGTATGACCCCCTAACGAGGCACTAAATAAACATACTTCATATCATCCCAGATCTTGATCCTGCATCAGGCGGCCCTGTGCAGGCGATTAAAGGAATGTCCGAATCCCAAGCTGCGCTTGGGCATACTGTCAGTATTGTTGCGACGCGTACTGGCAAAGAGCCCTCCCCTGCATTGCCAGATGTGGCGCTATATCTATATCCATGCGAATTTGTTGGTTGGCGATGGTCTAAGGGGCTTGCCGATGCATTGCATTCTCAAATAAAAAAGGCTGAAATTGTTCATATCCATACCGTCTGGGAGTATCCGACATGGATAGGGGCGAAGGTATGCCAAGATCTTGGCAAGCCTTACATTATCAGGCCTTGTGGAATGTTGGAGCAATGGTCCTTAGCTCAGAGTTCTCTCAAAAAGAAGCTTTACCTTCTGCTTGGGGGCAGCGCCCGAATAAAGAGAGCAGCAGCCATGCATTTCACTTCTGAAAGTGAACGCATTAAATCGATCCGACCCACAAAAGCTTTTGTGCTTCCGATTGGTCTGCCTCCTTCAGCATACGAAGATCTTCCCTCTGCCTCAGCCTTTAGGCAACGTTTTCCGATACTTGAAGATCGGAAGATCGTTTTATTTTTAGGAAGGCTGCATTATAAAAAGCAGCCCGACGTGGCGATAAGGGCATTTGCACTTGCATGCAGGAAGTACCGCGATCATACCCTTGTTCTGGCTGGCCCAGGTGATGTTGATTATGTGGCAGGTCTCCGGCAGTTGGCTTGTCAACTTGGCATTGAGAACCAAGTGGTATTCGTCGGGCTGCTTCAGGAAGAGGCTGTTCGTGAGGCCTATCGGGCTGCTGCGCTTTTTGTCTTACCAAGCCTGCAGGAGAACTTCGGGATTTCGGTAGCAGAGGCTATGGCCGCAGGATGTCCGGTTCTGGTCAGTGATCAGGTGAGCCTCAGCAAGGAAGTCGCTCGTGCAGGCGCCGGCATTGTCTGTGGCACCTCAGTGGAACAAGTGGCAGCTGCAATGTCAGCGTTCTTTCATGCCCTTGAGCTGCAAGCGGAAATGGGGGTCAAGGGAAGGGAACTGATTCTTAGTCAGTTCACCTGGGAAAAAATAGCCTCTGATTTGATTGATGTGTACAGTGATATCTTGATCAATAAGTATACTCACCCGGCTTGGACTCACTGAGCTTGGCTGCTGTTGTTCTGACAATCATGAGGTGGAATTATGATCATTCTCGGTCTTAACGCATACCACGGCGATTCTTCAGCATGCATTGTTGTTGACGGCAAGCTGATTGCTGCTGTGGAAGAGGAGCGCTTTACGCGCATCAAACACTGGGCAGGCCTGCCGGTGCTGGCAGTGCAGTATTGCCTGCAAGAGGCAGGGGTAAGTTTGGCGGAAGTCGACCACATCGCAGTAAACCGCGATCCCAAGGCGAATGTGATGCGAAAAGTGCTATATACTTTCGCCAAAAAACCTTCTTTCGGTCTGGTCAAAAATCGTCTTAAGAATGCTGGCAAAGTTATTGATCTGAAATCTGCTCTTTGCTCTGCGCTCTCTGCTCAAAGCTCTTCGCTCAAAGCTGTCGTCCACAACGTGGAGCACCATATAGCGCATCTATCAAGTTCGTTCTATGTCTCGCCCTTTGAGCAGGCTGCGGCTGTCTCTGTTGATGGTTTCGGCGACTTTATCGGCACAATGTGGGGGGTTGCTGACAATAAATCGATAGATGTAAAACACCGCACCTATTTTCCTCATTCCCTGGGGCTTTTTTATCTTGCCTTTACCCAGTACCTCGGCTTTATGAATTACGGTGATGAATACAAGGTAATGGGTCTTGCAGCATACGGCGAGCCAGAGTATATGGACGAGATGAGAAGAATAGTGAAAATAGCTGACAAGCCGTCAAGCCGCCAGGCTGGCAACCTGTTCGAGCTGAATCTCGACTATTTTATCCATCACTCTGAGGGTGTGGCCATGACCTGGGAGGGCGGCGAACCGAAGATGGGGCCGGTATTTTCAAAAGAGCTTGAGCATCTTCTTGGCCTTGCCCGGCAAAAAGATGAAGCACTGAGTCAGAAGCATAAGAATATAGCTGCATCTCTGCAGAAGCGCTATGAAGAGGTATTGTTCCATATTTTGAACCATGTATACGAAAAGACAAAGTTGCCGAATCTTGCGCTTTCAGGCGGCTGCGCAATGAACAGCCTTGCAAACGGAAAGATATTCCAAAACATTTCTTTCAAGGAGGTCTATATCCAACCTGCCGCAGGAGATGCCGGAGGTTCGATCGGCGCGGCATTTTATGTATGGAATTCAGTGCTGGATAAGCCCCGTTCCTTTGTTCTTGAGAAGTCCTATCTTGGCCCGGAGTTCACAAATGCAGAAATTCGTGAAACGTTAAACGTGAAAAGTGAAGAGTTAAAGGCCGAAAACTGTACCATAGAAAAAATAGATGATCTGGAGAAGCTCTGCAGACAGACTGCTCAGGCAGTGTCTGAAGGGAAAGTGATCGGCTGGTTCCAAGGCAGAATGGAATGGGGGCCGAGGGCGCTTGGCAACCGGAGCATCGTCTGCGATCCCAGGAGAAGGGATATGAAGGACATTCTGAACCTGAAGATCAAGCGCAGAGAGTCCTTCAGACCGTTTGCACCTTCCATACACCTTGATGCCACCAGAGATTACTTTGAGATAGACTATCCTGATCCTTTTATGTTGAAGGTGTACAAGATCAGGCAGGAGAAGCGGGATGTGATCCCTGCAGTTACGCATGCGGATGGCACAGGCAGGCTCCAGACTGTCAGGAAGCAGGACAATCTCCGCTACTGGACCCTGATTGACGAGTTCAGGAAGATAACCGGCGTGCCGGTTGTGCTGAACACCTCATTCAACGAGAACGAGCCGATCGTCTGCAAGCCTGAAGAGGCACTGGCCTGTTTCCTCCGCACAAAGATGGATCTGCTGGTTATGGGGGATTGGTTTGTGGAGAGAAGAGGCAGTGATTCGTGAGTGGTGATGAGTAGTGGGTACAAATTGATAGTTAAATACTTCCTGTCTCCTAATCTGCAGTTTCGAATCTATGTTAATGCGAACGTGCATTAGTAATCGACTGGCTTCCGTGTGTATCATTTCAAAAAAGTATATGTCATATTTATTGATAATGAATGCCATCTTGGGTATTATTAATCAGCGTCTGGAAGGAGTCGCAAGGCGTCTCCCTGAGGGGCCCTTGGCCCCATCTCCAGTCGCTTTTTTTATGTCCTGATATGTAATAGATGAGTCTGGAATCTCTACAAGTAGCGTTGCTTAGCACATTTGGTCTCTCTGTAGTGTTGTTCATGGTCTGAACGTCGCTCACTTCAATTACGAGGAGTACAAAATGATCATTCTTGGTCTTAACGCATATCACGGCGATTCTTCAGCATGCATTGTCATTGACGGCAAGCTGATCGCCAAATCCTTCCACCCCGGAGGTGGAGGAGTTTCCCGGCGTGGCAAACCAACGTTGCCATATATGTAGCTTATATGATACAGTAGGGCATGGACTTGTGGAAACTTTCCCCTATACAATCGAGTATTACCTCACCGAAAAGGGAGAGAAGCCTTTCGGGAATTGGCTTGACGGGCTCCGGGATATTGCGGCAAGAAATACTGTCCGCATTCGACTTGATCGGGTCCGTTTGGGGAATCTCGGCGACAATCGCACGGTCGGCAATGGCATTTATGAACTCAAGATCGATCATGGCCCTGGCTACCTGGTATATTTCGCTCTTGATGGGAAGGCAATTGTTCTGCTTCTGATAGGAGGCGATAAGTCGTCGCAGAGAAAGGACATAGCAAAGGCTCAAGAATACTGGCTTGATCACACACGGAGAAAAAAAGATGAGAAAAAGGATAAGCACGTATCAGGAAGATCTCATTGAAGCGCTCAAGGATCCGGACGAGGCGGCAGCATATCTGAGCGCTGCGATCGAAGACGGCGACCGAGAAGTTTTTCTGCTCGCTCTGCGCAATGTAGCCGAGGCACAAGGAGGCATGGCAGCACTTGCCAGACGAGCACGTATGAACCGGGAAAGCCTCTACCGCATGCTCTCTTCCCGGGGCAATCCCGAAATAAGAAGCATTCTGACACTGCTTAGTTCCATGAAGCTGAAAGTAACGATTGAGCCCGAGCAAAAGACGGCAAGACCGGCAAAAAGAAAAATCGCTGCGCCTGCGCATGCTGCGTAAAGCATTTCCCGCATCCACAATCCTTGAACCCCGAAGGTGCAAGGTATTGTTACACTGAGCTTGGCAGCTGTTGTTCTGACAATCATGAGGTGAAAATATGATCATTCTCGGCCTTAACGCATATCACGGCGATTCATCAGCCTGTATTGTTGTAGACGGCAAGCTGATCGCTGAGGAGCGCTTTACGCGCATTAAGCACAGGCAGGTTCCAGACCGTCAGGAAGCAGGACAATCTTCGGTACTGGACCCTGATTGACGAATTCAAAAAGATTACCGGCGTGCCGGTTGTGCTGAACACCTCATTCAACGAGAACGAGCCGATCGTCTGCAAGCCTGAAGAGGCACTGGCCTGTTTCCTCCGCACAAAGATGGATCTGCTGGTTATGGGGGATTGGTTTGTGGAGAGAAGAGGCAGTGATTCGTGAGTGGTGATGAGTAGTGGGTACAAATTGATAGTTAAATACTTCCTGTCTCCTAATCTGCAGTTTCGAATCTATGTTAATGCGATATTTTATGCCATCAATCCTGAATGAGACTCGCGTGTCGAGGGATTACAGTAGCATTTCATTACCACTGATTAACCGTATGGACTGTATTGTATGAACCTGCAAAAAATCAAAAGACTACTGGCCGCGGGTGAAACTGAGAATGTTGATTTCAAGTTATCATTCGGTAAAGAGGCTATTGAGACGCTCTGCGCTTTTGCCAATCACAAAGGCGGTGTTGTGCTTATCGGGGTCAATGACTCCGGACGGGTTGTTGGTGTGTCGTATGGAACTGAAACTGTTCAGGGGTGGATCAACCAGATCAAACAGGGGACCTCTCCTTCAATTGTACCTGAGGTTGCATTCTTCACTCTGGGAAGCAAGCAGGTTGTTGCAATTCGGGTGGATGAGTTTCCTGTAAAGCCCGTAGCCTGCCGCGATCGCTATTTCAGGCGGGTTGCCAACAGCAATCACCGATTATCACTTACCGAGATAGCTAATCTTCATCTGCAGTCTCTGCAGCTTTCATGGGACGCATATCCGGAAACGCAGGCTGCTGTTGCTGATCTGGATACAGGCAAAGTCCGCTCTTTTGTTCAGAAAATCAAGGAGGGTGAGCGATTTCGGACGGAGGGAAGATGGCAGGCAGTATTGGGAAAATTGGGCTATCTGAAAGATGGCAAACCCACACATGCAGCCATGATGCTTTTCGGCAAAATGGATCCGTCATATTCTCTTCATATCGGTCGTTTCAAAACAGCATCTACAATCATTGATGATCGGATGATTCGAGGTACTCTTTTTAACGTCGCAGAAGAGGCCATGAATTTTATCTTGGGTCATCTGAAAATTGCTTTTGAGATTACCGGTGAGCGTAAAAGGAAGGAAATATACGAATACCCCTTGCCTGCACTTAGGGAACTTCTTCTGAATGCCATAGTTCACAGGGACTACACCAGCCCCACAGATGTACAGATCAAGATCTTTGACAAGGCTATTACCTTTTTCAATCCCGGCAAGCTCTTCGGTGATCTCACGATAGAACAATTGAAGCGTGATGACTATCAGTCTCGGACACGGAACAAATTAATTGCAGAGGCTTTTTATCTGACGAGGGATATCGAAAAGTATGGAAGTGGCTTTATCCGGATTCGCAGGGAGATCCTGTCATATCCGACCATGCAGTTTAATTATAAGGAGAGCGGCGACGGTTTTCTTGCTACACTGAACTATAAACAACAGAAGATATCGTCAGGGGAGGTAACGTCCGAGGGAATAAATGAGGGAATAAGTGAGGGAATAAGTGAGGGAATAAATCTTCTCCTGGAGCATATGCGCAATAAACCGGGCAGCAGGATTCCGCAGCTTGCGAAAAGTCTTGGAATTCCGGCCAAGACGATTGAGCGCTGGATTGCCGATCTGAAGATGAAGGACCGCATAGAATATCGTGGAAGCAAGAAAATAGGCGGATATTATATTAAAGGAGCAGGCAAATAACTCCATGCCACTGAATAGCGTAATTGAGGTGATGCTCGAAAACTCTTTTGAATTTAATACTTCAGAATTGAATGAGCTTGAAGGTATAATAGCTCAGAAACAGGATCTGTTTAAGGAGGCTTGGTATGCATACTTCGGTAGCTACGGCAGCAGCTAAGAAGGTTTGGACTGATCCAGGAAACCTTTGGCTGGAACTTACTGATGGCAGGCAGTTGTCTGTACCTCTTGCATATTTCCCGAGGCTTTTACATGCCACGCCGCAGCAGCGTTCGCAATTCGAGTTGAGTGGAGGAGGCACAGGTATTCACTGGAATGAGATTGATGAGGATATCAGTGTTGCTGGCCTCTTGTTCGGCGTAGGGGACCGGCAGAAAACTGCATAATTTCGCACAGAAGGCCTTTGTTTGATCTCGCCACTGCTTATGTATGCCCTTTCGTGGCGTGGCCTCGCAATCCCGGCTGCGTGGGTTAAGCTCTTGAATAGTGAGCCTTGCTCCTGACCGATTACTTTCTCAAATAGCATGAAAATCTCTATCATCACTGCAGTCCTCAATAACAAGGACCATCTCGAAACCTGCCTTATGAGCATCGCCTCCCAGACATATCCCGACATCGAACATATCATCATCGACGGGGGCTCGTCCGACGGAACGTTGGAAGTCATCTCACACTTCACGTCTAACACTTCACGCATTACCCGCCTCATCAGCGAGCCTGACAACGGAATCTACGATGCGTTAAACAAAGGCATCGGGATGGCAACCGGAGATATCATAGGCTTTCTCCACGCGGATGATTTTTATGCAGATAATGGAGTGATCGCGAAAGTCGCTGAGACCATGGAACAAAAGAACTCTGACAGCTGCTACGGCGACCTGGAGTATGTGAGAGAGTCTGGTTTGCGGTCAGGGGTGATAGGTGATAGAAATATCGCCCCACAGAATACGGAAAACAACTCACGATTCACGCCTCACGATTCACGATTCACGGTTGTTCGTTACTGGAAATCAGGGGAGTTTTCTCCGGACCTGCTCCTCAAAGGCTGGATGCCGCCCCATCCGACATTCTTTGTGAGACGGTCTGTTTATGAAAAATACGGTGTATTCGACACGTCGTTCCGAATAGCTGCTGACTATGAACTGATGATGCGCTTTTTAGGCAGGCACGGCATCTCGACCTGCTATATCCCCGAGGTGCTGATAAAGATGCGCATGGGCGGGGCAAGCAACCGCTCCATCTCCAATATCCTCCGCAAATCGTCTGAAGATCTCCGCATTATGCGTATGCATGACCTGGGTGGCCTGCCAACCCTCCTTCGCAAGAATCTCTCCAAAATCCCCCAGTTTATTAGCGGCCGTTAAGCGCCCGCCACATGCGGGTCCGCCGGGGCGGATGAAGCGTAATTCGTAAAGAGTAGAACCGCTGAGGATTAATAATCTCAACCTCCTCCATCCTGCAGTTTTGAATCTATGTAAATTCGAAGATCGACCTTCTTTGCTCGCCCTTAACCTGAATGTGTAAGCACATTTTACTGGGCTGAGAAAAACTATAGTGAAATGGTAAAATAGGAAAAGAGACCAGGAGGTTAACATGAAGACGATATCGGCGGTTGATACCCTTGCCCTTTCCATTCCTGAGAGGATTCAACTGGTGGAGGACATTTGGGACACAATAGCTATTCAGGCTGATGCCATTGAATTGAGCGCAGCGGAAAAGAGAATAGTCGATGAGCGGGTGGCTGCGTTTCATAAGAATCCGGCTGCTGGTTCCCCGTGGGAAGAGGTGTTTAAAAGAATCCGTAGCCGATGAACTATCCCGTCATTATTAGGCCGGAGGCGGAAGTTGATCTGGCAGAAACTTTTTCGTGGTATGAGGATAAGCGGCAGGGGTTAGGTTTCGATTTTCTTTTGCAGGTAGAAGCAGGATTGAAGGTTCTTGAAAGAACGCCCGTAATTCACCCGAAGGGTTATAGAGGGACAAGAAAGCATTTTATCAGGCGATTTCCCTATAAGATCATTTATCTCGTTGAGCAAGAAACTGTTATTATCATCGCTGTTCTCCACACGAGGAGAGCTCCAGAATTGGTCAAGAAAAGGCTAAGGACCTCAGCTCAATAATTCGCGCAAACTTTTGCAGATGCGGTTTGAGATGAATCCCAGAGAAATAATTATTTTCCCGGACAGCTCATTCGTAAATCCACTGAAGATCTCCGCATCATGCGCATGCATAACCTCGGCGGACTGCCAACCCTAATTATGGCAATCATACTTTACAATTAATTAATATTATTGTAAAGTATAATATGATTATGGAAAAATTAAAGGAAATTATCCATTTTTATAATCCCTGGTGGCTTACCAAAGAGGTCCCAGCAGAGCTGCTGCCTGATTATGAGCGTCCAGTCCTGAGCGATATCTTGTCATATCTCGACCTGAACAGGGTAATTGTTCTCAAGGGTCCGAGAAGAACGGGGAAGACAACCCTTCTTTATCAGATTGCTGCAGATCTTCTCAAAAAAGGTGTAAATCCGGAGAATATTCTTTTCCTTTCTCTGGACACTATTGCAGGGCTGGATCAGCTGGACAACATTGTTAATGCTTATCAGCAGCTCACCCGGAGAGTTCTACATCCTGCAATAAGGTCCTATTTTCTTCTGGATGAAGTCCAGTTTCTCAAAGACTGGCCTCAGTTGGTCAAAAAATACTTTGACAGGAAGCTGGGCATAACGTTTATTGTTTCAGGCTCGGCTGCATCACTGATCCGAAAAGGTTCGGAATCCCTTGCGGGCAGGACCGTCGAAGAGACAATCCTTCCCTTCACCTTTTTTGAATATCTGGCATATCATGAGAGAGACAGCCGGCTGCAGGGTCTTATCGCCGGAATGCGCAATACGTGGTCCTTTCGCGCATTGCCGGCCAAGGATGACCTTGTCCCTTATGTTACGACCATACAAATTCGCTTCAATGATTATCTGTCACAGGGAGGCTTCCCCCATCTCCTTCAGACAAGAGAAAAGACGATGCGGCAGAGACTGCTAAAGGAAGACGTTATAGAAAAAGCGATCTACCGCGATCTTGTTGAACTCTATCAGATAAAGAAGCCTGCGGCACTGGAGAATCTTTTTCTGTATCTCTGTGAGCACTCATCGGAACTGCTGAATATCTCGAACATTGCGCCCTCGCTCGGGCTTTCCCGGGAATATACGGAAAGGTATCTACATTACCTGGAGGCGGCCTATCTTGTTTTCAGATATGGCAAATATGCGAAGTCTGTTGAAGAACAGGTGCGCAGCATGGAGAAGTGTTATGTTACCGACCCCGGCCTCCTGCAGCTTGCTTTTCGTCCTGATGCCGGCAAGGCCGTTGAAAGCATATGCGCCCGCCACCTTATGGCCAGAAAGGTGTTTTACTGGAGAGACGACCGCCATGAGGTTGACCTTGTTCTGGATGAAGAAGAAGGGGTAATGCCAATAGAAGTAAAATACCAGTCGAATATTGGGGCTTCAGATGTAAAGGGGCTGGTGAAATTTCTCCATATGTTTAAGGAGAAGTGCGGAATTATGGTCACCAAAGACCTTTTTGAAGAGAGGGCCATGCAGGGGATGACAATCCGACATATCCCTGCCTGGCTCTTTTTGCTGATGGCAGACAAATAAAGGGCTCCCAGAATCCCTGCACCTCGGCTAATCCACATTCTCTTGAAATTGCACGCAAAGATGCCGACTTTGACAGACGCGACCCTCGCCGCCTCTGGCGCCGCAACTTCATCTCCAACCCCTCCTTCCTCCTCCGTGTCATCCGCCAGAAACTAACCCCCTGACCCGAATCCTTGCACCCCGGAGGTGCAAGGATTATAATGATTCGTCTAGTATTGAACACAGTTCACCCTGCAAAGTGTTATCTTTCCTGCTTATGAGCAGCCCTCCAGGGACTGTGATATAATTAACTTTAATGAGTATAGGCAACATTCTCGGCAAAAATATAAGGAGAATACCGTCATGAATGCAGTAAAAGGTATTTACCACGATGGGTTGATTGAGCTTATAGAAAAGCCTATGGTAAAGGGAACTGCTGAAGTCCTTGTCATCTTTCCTGAAAGAAAGAAAAAAATAGCCAGGCTCGGGGGGCTTTTCAAAGGGCATGCAGTTGATTACACATCGGCAGAAAAGGAATTAAAAAAACTAAGTAAGCATACTGAAAAACATATTCTGCAGGAGGCCGGTGAGTAACTCATGCAAAAGTTTGTTATCGACACCCAGGCACTCATATATCTCTCGACATTATAAAATCCGCCTTTGAGATCACTGATATTCCCGAACTTCATGACAGACTTATTGCAGGTACGGCGCGAAAGCTTGAGCTTCCTTTGATAACCAATGACCCCGTAATTCTTGGAAGCACGTTTGTACAGTGCATTAAGTAATAGACTGCCCCGTGAGGCTTGGTATGCATACTTCGGTAGCTACGGCAGCAGCTAAGAAGGTTTGGACTGATCCAGGAAACCTTTGGCTGGAACTTACTGATGGCAGGCAGTTGTCTGTACCTCTTGCATATTTCCCGAGGCTTTTACATGCCACGCCGCAGCAGCGTTCGCAATTCGAGTTGAGTGGAGGAGGCACAGGTATTCACTGGAATGAGATTGATGAGGATATCAGTGTTGCTGGCCTCTTGTTCGGCGTAGGGGACCGGCAGAAAACTGCATAATTTCGCACAGAAGGCCTTTGTTTGATCTCGCCACTGCTTATGTATGCCCTTTCGTGGCGTGGCCTCGCAATCCCGGCTGCGTGGGTTAAGCTCTTGAATAGTGAGCCTTGCTCCTGACCGATTACTTTCTCAAATAGCATGAAAATCTCTATCATCACTGCAGTCCTCAATAACAAGGACCATCTCGAAACCTGCCTTAAGAGCATCGCCTCCCAGACCTATCCCAACAGAGAACATATCAGTTTGTCCAAGCCGTGAGAGATTATCTTCAGGCAACCTATTGGCTCACATAGATACATAACCTCTTCTTCTCGGCGAACCCGCCTGTGCGCGGGCGCGGACTGCCAAATCTCCTCCGAAAGAATCTCTCAAAAATCCCCCAGTTTTTAGAGGCCGTAAATCGTGAGACGTGAATCGTGATTCGTAAGTGGACTCAGGCCAATTAAGGTCAAACCGCTGAGGATTAATAATCTCAACCTCCTCCATCCTGCAGTTTTGAATCTCTGTAAATTCGAAGATCGACCTTCTTTGCTCGCCCTTAACCTGTGAGAAAAACTGCAAGGGAATGGTAAAGTAGAGTTAACGTTTCAGTATTGGATATAATAACGGAAAGAGGAGAACAGTGATGAAAACTGAAGTGCTTAAAGTGAAATATCCGTCCAAGTTTGAAAATACTGTTCATATGACGAAAGATGAAATGGAACATCATATCCGCTTAATGGCTGCACTGAAGATGTTTGAACTCGGCAAAATATCATCCGGAAATGCTGCCGAACTGGCAGGAATGTCACGAGTTGACTTTTTTGAGGCATGCGGCAGATACCGTGTCAGCATCTTCAATTATCCTGCCGAAGATGTGAAAGACGAACTTCTCAGGGATCTAAAGACCGCAAAGAAGCTCTGCGCCAGATGAAAATAGTATCCAATACAGGCCCTCTCATCGGCCTGGCAAAAATTAATCTCCTCGACATTCTGAAGAATCTCTCAGGTGATGTGCTGATACCTCCTGCTGTTCATCGGGAGTTGCTCGGCAAGGTTGGCGCTGAATCTTCCCGCATCGACAGAGCCTTGTCCGATTTTGTGCATGTGACCGAAGTAACGCCCTTGAAGCCTCCTGTAAAACAGGCGTTGGCTGACCTGGATGAAGGGGAACGGCAGGCAATTGGTCTCGCTTCTTCATTGTCCGATAAGATCCTCCTTTTGCTTGATGACCGGGCGGGCAGAGCGGCTGCCAGAGAATTGAAGATTCCTACGACTGGTCTGATCGGCATTCTGTTGCTTGCAAAAGAGAAGGGGTTGATCAAAAAAGTAGGACCGCAGATTGACGAGTTAAGGCGTCAAGGTTATTGGGTTTCTGATGATGTTGTTCAAACAGCCAAAGAGCTTGCAGGAGAGAAATAATATTTCTGAAGTGCTCGTGAAGATGCGCATGGGCGGGGCAAGCAACCGTTCCCTCTCCAACCTTTGATTTTTACTCAGGCAGTCTAAACGGTCCCATCCTGTCTTTCAAAAACTGGGACTTGAATGGCTACCCCGCCGCCTCTGGCGCGGCAACTTCATCTCCAATCCCTCCTTCCTCTTCCGTGTCCTCTTTTCAAAAATCGTAAATCGTGAATCGTAAAGCGTGAGTCGTTATGCACCCGCCACAGGTGGGTCCCTTCTCCACTTCTCCTTGGCGAACTATCCTGTGAGCGTGACCGAGCCGCAGGGGCTGATAAGGCATGAATCGTGAAGTGGAAAGAGCATAGAGCTAAGAGCAGAGAAATCTCGGAGTTAATGGCATAGGATCATAGGCTAAGAGTAAAAGACCGTGAATGGTAAATCGTGATTTAAGGAGTGAAGATCTGAGAGCAATAACGGCAGTGATGAGTAATGAGTGATGAGTGAACGGATAAAAGCAGAGAGCTGAAAGCAGAGAGCTGAGGGCCGGTTTATGATCGCTTTTCGATCCTGAGGCCTTCTATTTTTTCGAAATCGCGGACATTTGCTGTCACGATGGAATAGTCCAGAGAGATCGCTGTTGCTGCGATGATGAGATCGTGCGCGCCAATGGTGAGGCCCTTTTTCGCCAATGCTGCCCAAAGCCGTGCATATGTGCGTGCGACGGATGTGTCAAAAGGCAGGACAGAAAACAGTTCAATCACCTTTTCAACAAAGGCCTGTCTTAAGATCTTTCTGGTTTCTGTATCGGCACGCTCAACACCATGAAGAAGTTCTGCCACTGAAATGACGCTTATCCCAAAGGGTTCTTCTTCACGCCCCAGAATTAGCGAATCTACAACCTGCTGGTTTCGCTCAAGTGAGATGATCTCGCTCGTGTCAAATATTACTCCCATGAGCTGTTTTCCGGCAAGGCAGGCTGGTCTTGGGAAATGCTGTTGATATCTCGGGCAAACTGCGAATTGTCCTCACCAAGGCGTGGAAGGTTCTTTATGATCAGCCGGAGATCGCTCAATGTCCGAAGACTGACAGTCGCTTCAACAGGAACGATTGCCGCAGTGGGCTTGCCACCTCTCATCACGGTAAACGAATCCCTTTTGTATTTTACAGAGTTAAGTATCTCTGAGAACTCGCGTGCAGCGTCTGTTGCATTAATTGTCTTCATCATAATAATCACCTCATATTATCTGATAATCAGATTATATGATAATATGAGACAAGTTGCAAGATATCAAGTTCTGAACGCTTGGCGGGCAGATTTCAGTCTGGGTTGTTCATTTTTGACATCAGATATTCAAGTTGCTGTATCTGATCCTGCCTCAGTTCTGAAAGTATGTATTCATGATAATAAGATCGTCGAGAGATGGGATTTTCACCTCAAAAGAGCCGTCATCATCCCTCTTAAGGAGAGATCTTGAATAGGCTTCGTCAAAAGAAAGTCTGATATTCTTCTTTGCATTTGCAAATTCCTGAACAAAGAAAAAATCGACTTTGGCAAATTCTCCGTCAGAAAAGGTTTCTTGTGGCCTGTTATCCCCGGCACGATAAGAGCCTGAAAGGCCGCAGGAGGCCGTGAGTTCATATACTTGTGAGCGCTGTTCAGGCTTTACCCAAAAATCGTAATCAGCTGAGCCTATCGGAATATCATGCATGGCGGCAGCGATAGAGCCTATGAGCAGATAAGAAAGGCCGGCTTCATTGAGTTTGGTGATAAAAGAGAGCGGATCAAACGATTCATCTATTTGCTGTGAGCGCAAATCTTATTCTTATTATCGTCTTCCTGGGGAATTGTCTGCAGATTTTTTAGATATCTAACCTGACGCTTGAATTTTTCTAATGCACGAATCTTCTGAGATGGACTCAGTTTTGAGAACCACGCGATATTTTCTGCGATTGCTGTTTTTCTGTCTTTCAAGTCCATGGCCAATTTTACCACGCTGATATCTAAATAATAGATCGTGAATCGTGATTCGCGGTGAGTGAGCCGAGTGGAGAGTGAGTCGCCGGTGCAACTGAGGCGTATGAGAGGTAGGGCGCAGAGCTGAGAAAGCTCGTGGTTCATGGCAGAGGACCGCAAAAAAAGCATTTTGTCATGATTCTCTGCATAAGATATACTATATAAATGAAATATGAAGGGGGTAACCGGCAATGAACACTGATAATAGTGTGAGCGCAGTGATGAAGCAGATAGATTATTTGGAGCTTGAACTATCGAGACTGAAAAGAGTGCTCTTGCACAGCCTGCCTGCTGTTAAGAAGCAGAGGAAAATGAAGCCCTCTCTCTTCGGAAGCGTGAAGGGTGGGGATATCACAGAAGCCATGGTCGAAGAAAGTAAAAAAAGTCTTTTTTAGAGGTTGTTAAGCGTGAGGAGTTAATCGTGATGCGTAATGCCCTCAGATCGCAGTATCCGAAATCTCCAACTCCTCGATCCTGCGGTATATGGTCCTTCTGCTGATGCCTAAGAGGCGGGCTGCTTTTGCTTTGTTGCCCCCGGCCTTTTTCAGCGCCTGGATGATCTTTTCTTTTTCGGACGCCGGATCAAGGCTTTTCTGAATATCGCGGCCTCTGTCGACAAAATCCTTTGGCAGGCATGCCTCTGTTATGATCCCATCCCTGCAGAGGATACAGGCATGCTCAATAACATGCTCAAGCTCGCGAATATTGCCAGGCCAATTATGCTGCATGAACAGGTCTATCACTTCGGCGGATGCGTCCTTAATGTTCTTGCTGAATTTCTTGCTGAAACGCTGGATGAAATGGGAGACCAGAAGCGGGATGTCCTCTTTCCTCTGCCTCAGCGCAGGTATCGCAATTTCAACCACTTTCAGCCGGTAATAGAGGTCTTCCCTGAACTCACCCTTCTGAACTTTATCGACAAGGTTTTTGTTTGTGGCAGCGATTACTCTGACATCCACCTTGATCGGTGTTGAATCTCCCACGCGTTCAAATTCTCTTTCCTGGAGGACCCTGAGCAGCCGCATCTGGACAGAGAGAGGCATGTCTCCGATCTCATCAAGGAGGATCGTTCCCTTGTCAGCCAGTTCGAACCTTCCGACTCTGTCACTGATCGCACCGGTAAAAGCACCCTTTACATGACCGAAGAGTTCACTCTCAAGAAGATTTTCAGGAAGCGACGCACAGTTGACCTTAACCAGGGACTTTACGCTTCGCATTCCCCTATAGTGGAGCGCCTCGGCAACAAGCTCCTTGCCTGTGCCGCTTTCACCTCTGATCAGCACAGTGGTGGGGAAATCAGCAATCTGCTCTACAAGATTGTAGATATCCTGCATCTGTTCGCTCTTGCCGATCATATTATGAAAATGCCTGCGCTCTGCCATGTCAGACTCAAGGTCTGCAATGCGGGTCTCGTCACTCAGCACCATGACCGCACCTGAAAATTCGTTGTGATGACCGATCAGAGGTGAGGTAGTTATATTGACCACACGTCTCTGCCTGCCCTTGTGCTGACAGTCGATGCGAAAGAGCTCAACGGTCTCTTTATTCTTTATGGTCTTTGCCAGCGCTTCAATACATTTTTTCAGGCAGCCGTTCGGCAGTGAACCTATCTGCTGATGGTGGCCCTTGTCGCGCGAAACTCCGCAGACAGACTCGGCAGCAGAATTCATCTCAATGATCCGCATGTCAGGGTCCACCGTGATGATGCCATCCCTGACACTTCTGAAGATCGCCTCGAGGTTGGTCCTGATGCGCTCGTTTTCATCAAGAAGGTCTTTGTGCTTAAGCGCCTGCGCTGCAGCATGAAGTAGAGCCTGTTGAGTCACTGGTTTTGCAATGTAGTCAAAGGCCCCAAGGCGCAGAGCCTCTGAGGCGGTCTCAAAACTTGGAAAACCTGTTACCATAACGACCGGGCAGGTGAGGTCGCTTGTCCTGATTTCCCGCAGAAGGTCGACCCCGGTCTTGTCTCCGAGAAGGATATCTGCAAAGATGAGATCAAAGTTCTTTTCGGCAATGAGCGCAACGGCCTTGTCGAATGTCTCTGCAGTGGCAACCTCGTACCCCGCATCTGTCAGAAATGTCTCGAACGTGTACCGCAGGCTCTCTTCGTCATCAATGATCAGGATTTTCTTTTTCATGAGATTAGTGACTCAGGTTGTTTAGTCTGTAGTAAAGTAAAAAAATGGCTCGCAGTGAAAGAGTGTGGAGCTTTTGTCTGATCTATTCTCATGGAGTGACGAGTATTTTTCCCTTGCTTAGAGCGCATGCTTCGGTGAGGGACAGTTTATCCGTGTTTTGTTCCCCGCCCTTGAGGGGAGGGGATTGAGGGGAGGGTGTCCGATGAAGCTTCTCCCTTATTATTTCAAGAACTCCGTCTGTATTCGTCAGAACCTCATTATCCCAAAAGCGCACAACTGTGTACCCCTCCTTTCGAAGCCATGTATCCCTCTGTCTGTCTTTCAAAAGTTCCTCCGGCAAAGCATGCTGACTACCATCCAGTTCGATTATTAACTTTTTATCAAGGCAAACAAAGTCAGCTATATACCGGCCAATAGGATGTTGATGCCTGAACTTCATGCTTTCAAGGCGGCCAGCCCGTAAGCGGCTCCATAAAAGCTGTTCGACATCTGTTGATCTCTTTCTGAGGCCCTTTGCAAGATGCGTCAGCTCTTTTGCCATTACTTTTGTCACCCTCTCCCTACCCTCTCCCCTCAAAGGGAGAGGAATATAATAGAGACCTCGCTCACCCTTGCTTAATGCACCTAATGTTGCCTGCCCTCAAGGGAGAGGAATTATGGCAATCCACCATAACGCTCTAACTTGGTGCCGGCCTCTCTCCTCTCGCACTCAGGAGGCTTCGCCGAGACGAAAGGGGAGAGATACTTTGCCATATCCTCTACAAAGACAAAATACTATAGCCTATTTCTCTACAGACTATCAGCCTAATCTGCTTCTACGCTGCTTCTCTATGCGCCGGCAGGGATACGATGACCCGAGTATAAGCGCCTTCTTTGCTCTCAACCGTAATCGTGCCGCCGTGGTCAACAATAATGCCATGGCTTATGCTCAGGCCGAGTCCGGTGCCGACGCCGAGCGGCTTGGTTGTATAAAAGGGGTTCATC
This sequence comes from uncultured Nitrospiraceae bacterium, assembly GCA_964506525.1. GTDB lineage: Bacteria > Nitrospirota > Thermodesulfovibrionia > Thermodesulfovibrionales > UBA6898 > UBA6898. Next base: position 81,853 of record CAZDLA010000005.1, on the reverse strand, counting down.
ACCTTGTCGATACTTTGATCGGAGATGCCAGTGCCGTGGTCCTCGAAAATGATCTGAACAAAGGGCTTCCCATCGATCACCGTATCTTTTGCTGTTATCCGGAGGATCTTGTCAGGATCCGGGCCAGGATATTTCTGGATGATAGCGTATCTGGCGTTATTGATGATATTCAGGAGGACCTGCTGTATCTGTTGTGCATGGACCTTTGTAAAAGAGACATTCTGACCCAAGTCCAGTTTCAGATCAATGCCGCTTTTTTTCAGCTGTGATTCAGTCAGGGCAAGAGCATCAGCAAGCACCTGCCGAACCGATATGGGCATTTTATCTTCTTTGCGCTCGCGCGCAAACGAGAGCAGGCTGGTCACAATGAACGAAATCCTCTCGCCCTCTTTGATGATCCTCCTTGCAATGTCGTAATCCCTGTTTCCCGGATCAGCGCTGTTTGCAATGATCTGGGCATAGTTGATGATGCCGTTGATAGGGTTGTTGATCTCATGGGCAACACCCGCTGCAAGTTCGCCAATCGATGCGAGATGGTTTGACCTCATCTGCTCTGCCTGCATGCTCTTCTTTTCGGTTATATCAGTGCTTAATTCCATGACGCTTTCAACTTCACCCTGTTCGTTCCGAATTGGATAGGAACGAACCGCCCAGAGTCTTCTGTCAGTGGTAATTACCTGATGTTCTTCCGGATTCCCTGACCGAAAACTTTTCAGCGCAGGACAGTCATCGCACGGCCTCTGCTGATTATGCCACAGTGTGTAACAATATTCAGAGTGCCGACTTTCCTCGGAATTGAGAACCTGTCGTGCGCTTTTGTTCGCCCACATTACCTTCAGATCAGGTGACAGGAGCACCAGACTGTCAGGTATCGCATCAAGAAGTACATTGAATTCCTGTGAGAGCTGCCTAAACTTGCTTTCACTAAGCTGCAGGGCTTCATCAGTCTGCTCATGTCCAAGCACCTCCATTCTCAGCTTCTCGTTTGTCCCTGCAAGTTCCTTTGTGCGCTGATCCACCAGTTCTTCAAGACTATCCCGGTAGTTGAGGAGATCTGCCGCGTCCTTTTTCTGTGCCGTGATATCCCGGGCAACATGGACAGATCCGATAAGGCTGCCTTGCTCGTCGAACAGGGGCGAGACGCTCACAAGATAGTATGTATCAAATTCCTTTTCGTAGATCTCCACGGCATGTTCCTGCTTGTCATGCAGCAGCTGTGCATGAGGGCAGGATTCGATCGGGCCGGATGATTTATGAAAAAGCTCATAGCATCTTCTTCCAAGAATATCCTTTGGTTCATGGCCCATCTTCTCAGCCATTGCCCTGTTGATGCGCACGACCTTGTGGTCTTTATCAATAATCGCGATCAGGTCAGGGATAACATCAAAGGTGTGCTCCCACTGGTGTTTTGCATTCAGGATCGCAGTCTGCATACGCCTGCCTAACAGCTCTCTATACCGGAGCCCTATTACTGCAATAGTGATAACACCGGTCCAGGAAATAAGAATGAGGATTATCAGCCTTTTCGAGCGTTGTTCATGTATCGTTATAAACGTCTCAAGCTGCTCCTCAAGATTAAATGTCTTTTCAAGAAATTGACGATATGCATTGTCTAACCTATTTACTTCTGCTGGCTGAGTTCTATTATTGTACACACTCTGTGCCAGCTCACGGAATCCAGCAACGAGGGTGCGGACATCTTTCATATCCTTAAGCATGTTGTCATCCTGCAGGGGCTTGATCATACGGCCGTGCTGCGTCCGCCCGCCGCTGAGCGCTGCAGAGATCATCGCTTCTGTCTTGTCAATGGACTGCCAGACCAGGGAGATATCCTGCCCCTGTATTCCCCTGAGGTTGTCCTCCAATGCAAGATGAGCCTTGCTGAGTTCAATCTCCATCTCATGGATAATGTCATTATGCAGAAAGGCCTGACGCATGCTCCTGCTGATATGATCAGTTGCGGCAATGAGGCCTATTGAGGTGATGCCCAGGACAAGGAGTAGTATCGGCAGCCGCTGCAGTAGGATGTCACGGATAACAGTTATGATTTTAGGTTTTGGCTGCATAACGTTAATTAACTATCGAGCCTGTAAGATCGTAACGACCATAAGGCGTAAAGCGTGAATAGCAAAGAGCACAGAATACGCCTACTTCGGCCAGAGTTCAAAGGCTTTCTTCCCTTTCAGTCTGTATGAGTTAAAGCCCCTTTTGTCGAGGGTAAATATTTCATGAGTCGCCGTATCTTCAGCCAGAACAACAAGCGTAGCATCCGCAAAGTCCATTGGTATGTCTTCATATTTTACGATCAGATCACACGCCCTGGCAAGGCTGGCCGGTGATTGAGGAACAAGAGTTGCACCACCTCGCATGATGAATTCTATGCAGGCTTTTTGCGCTTTAACAGAAGGTCCTAAGAGATAGACAGCTTCCGTAAGCACCGGCTCGGTTGTAACCAGCTGCCCCCTGAATTCTTTGAGGAAACGCAGGCAGGGTTCATGGTTCTTTTCACTTTTATCAAGGAGCGCGACCAGAGCTCCCGTGTCCAAAAGGACACTACGCATGCCGTCTCATCCGCTTTATCAGATGTTCTCTGTGGGCTTCTCCAAGATCCGGGATGCCGCTTGAATACGTCCCGAGCAGATCCTTTACCCTATCATATGGCTGTCCGCCTCCCTCACTGCGGCATTCCTGAAGAAATCTTTCTAAGGCCAGCCGCACGATGTCGGAACGCCTCAGGTGAAGTCTTTTGGAAATAACGCCCATTTCCTTTTCAAGGTTTTCTGGCAGCCTGACCGTAAGTTGAGATTGCATGGTAATACGCCTCCCTGGTTATTGAGTCAGTATTTGTAATGCAATTTAATACAATGCAATGCAAGCTGTCAAGCCGGCAAAGACCGTAAAACGATAACGACCTTGAATCGCAAAGCGTAAGGCGTGAAGAGTGAAATGCAACAAAAAGCGAAGAGCATAGCGCCGAGAGTAAAAAGGGCTCATGTCATAGAATATAAAGAGGTTTCAGGCGGAAAGCTATCAGGCCGGAAAGCTGGGACGCTGGAAACTTTTCAAGCTGGTAACAGGCTGTTCTGGTTCAACGCGTTCTGCTTTTCTTATCAGATACATGCCGACGAGCAGGGCGACGATGAAGGCCACAAGCACGTACACATAAAAGCTGAACGGTTTTGCCCTATCTCCTCCGCGGATCCAGTGCTTCAGTCTCCGTGCGAGGCTTTTTTCTCTTTTCTTTTTTACTCTAATGTATGGCATATATTACCGTAAATCGTAAAACGTGAAGCGTAAAGTGTCAAGAAGGCTGTGAAGCGTAAAACGTAAGGCGTGAAGCGTAAAGTGTCAAGAAGGCCGTGAAGCGTAAGGCGTGAGGCGGAAAGAACGAAAAAATGTTTGAACATTCTACACCTTACGTTTCTTTAATGACTTGATCAGGCCGGTGAGCATCTTGTCTATATCGCTCATGAGCATCTGCATGCCATTGAGCTCTGCCCTTTTTAGGTATTCGAGTTCCAATGAGATATCGATCTGCGTATCAAGCTCACTCAATGAACCTTGGGCCACGTGGAGAAACTGGATAAATTCTTTTTTTGTCTGTCTGGCTGCACCTTCTGCTATATTTGATGGAATGGAGATGGCGGCCCTTCTGATCTGATTCGTAAGGCCATATGTTTCATTTGGAGGGAATGATCTCGTAGCAGCATAGATCTGCTTGACCAATGCCAGAGATTTTTTCCAGACGTCTAATTTCTTATGTGGTTTTTCTAACATATTGCTTCTCAGATCCTATGATTGACTGCTTCAGGTGATATTCTTTTACTGTTCACGCCTTACGCTTTACGGTTCACTGCTCCAGGTGTTATTCTTTTACCGTTCACGCCTAACGCTTTACGCTTTACGGCCTCTTATAATATTCCCTATACCAATCTACAAATTTCCTGATCCCTTCTTCTATGGAAGTGGAGGGTTTGAAGCCGACATCGTTGATCAGATCGTCCACATCGGCATAGGTTGCCGGCACATCGCCTGCCTGCATGGGCAGAAGATTCTTCTCCGCCTTCTTGCCGAGGCATGCCTCAAGAACCTCGATGTAGTGCATGAGTTCCACAGGGTTGTTATTGCCGATGTTATAGAGCTTGTACGGTGCGTAGCTCGTGGCGGAATCGGGCTTGTCGCCTGACCAGGCAGGGTTGGGAGCAGGGACCTTGTCCATGACCCTTACAACGCCCTCGACAATATCGTCGATATAGGTGAAGTCGCGCTGCATTTTCCCGTAATTAAAGACATCGATCGGTCTGTTTTCGAGGATTGCCTTAGTGAAGAGGAAGAGGGCCATGTCAGGCCGTCCCCACGGCCCGTACACCGTAAAGAACCGCAGGCCGGTGCAGGGCATCTTGTACAGACTTGCATATGAATGTGCCATCAGCTCATTCGCCTTCTTTGTTGCAGCGTAGAGAGAGACGGGGTGATCCACATTGTCATGCACAGAAAAAGGCATATTTGTGTTTGCACCGTACACAGAGCTCGATGAGGCAAAGACGAGATGTTTTACGCTGTTATGCCTGCATCCCTCAAGTATGTTCAGGAAGCCGCTGAGATTGCTGTCTACATATGAGTAGGGATTGATCAGGGAGTACCGGACACCTGCCTGTGCTGCAAGGTTGACTACCTTATCGAACTTCTCCTCCTCAAAAAGCCTCTTCATTGCATCTCTGTCTGCAAGGTCTATGCGCACGGGCTTGAAGTTTGGGTCCATGGCGACCTGTTTCAGTCGGGCGAGCTTGATCTTCACATCATAGTAGTCGTTCAGAATGTCTAATCCGACGACCTCGTCTCCCTGCTCGAGCAATCTTTTTGATAGATGAAAACCGATAAAGCCGGCTGCGCCGGTCACTAACACCTTAGGCATAATACTCCTTATTTTGGTCGTGTGCTTGCATTGACTATTTTACACGTATGTCCATGTGAGCATCTACGCCTCTGCCTTTCTGATTGATACGTCTTCTACCTCAAGCCTCGAATTGAGGGCTTCGAGGAGGATGACAACTCTGTCCCTGCCCGGCACAGGATGTTGAAAGATACCGTAGAAGCTTGCAAAGGGGCCTTCCCTGATCACGACCCGATCGCCTTTTGAGAGATTCTCCGGCTTTGGTGTGATCATATCACCTTCCATCTGATCCCGCATGATATCAATGATCTCCTGCGGCACAACAAGCGGATGATCCTTGCCGACGATGTATTTGACACCGCGGGTATAGCGGATCATATGGTGGTGCGTGTCGTTGTCGAAACAGGCGAAGATGTAGCTCTTGAAGAGGGATTCAATTACATGTTCATACCTGCCGCGAATATATTTTTTGATGCGGATCTTCGGGCTGAGCACATCAAGACCTGCATTCCTGAGCATCAGTGATACTGACTCCTCGCACTGCGGTTTCGTGTATATGGCGTACCAGTTCATTTTAGTGCAGCCATGTGAAGCGGAAGGCGTAAAGCGTGAGGCGTGAAGGCGTAAACAAAGCGATCTAAATGCGCATGTTCCGGCCTCACGATAATTCTCTGTTTTCCAGCACAGCCCCGGGATTTTCAATGAACATCTTTTTTGCCTCGCCTTCATTAAGGATATTTGTTACTTCGCTGTAAGCACGCGAAAGCACCGGCGTTCTCCTGTTTGTGCTGTGAGCGTCAGATGCCACAAAATCGACATGCCCCTCTTTGAGCAGGTGCAGGGAGAACTTCTTGATGTTCCTGCCGAAATCGCCGGTAATGCTCATGGCAGTGAGCTGGAAAAGGGCTCCTGATTCCCTGAGTGCATCGGCTTTTTCGAATGCCGAGAGAAGGCTGTAGTTGCGTTCAGGATGCGTGATGATCGGGATGTATCCTTTGATCTTTGCCTCAAAGATGAAGTCATCAAGATGCGGAGGGATGAGATCAGGCAGTTCGAGCAGAAAATAGCGCGAATTATTGATCGAAGGCAGATCTTCTCTGCTGAGGGCCTCGAAGAGCTCATAGGTGAGCCTGACATCTGCGCCGCTGTAAAGCTTGACCGGGCTGCCTCGTCTGACTGCTTCGTCCTGAACTGTCCTGAGGTTTTCCCGGATATCCGCAAAGGAAGGTTTCTCTCCATACCGGAAGTGCGGAGTTGCCACAATATGGCCTATGCCGTCCTGCGCTGCAATCTCGAGCATCTTCATGGTCGTCTCCATATCAGGAGAACCGTCATCAATGGCCGGCAGTATATGGCAGTGGATGTCAATCATTTGGAAAGACCGTAAGGCGCCCGCCACAGGCGGGTCCGCCGAGGCGGATAAATCGTAAATCGTGAAGGACTGTTACCTTGAGCCCTTTGCCTTGTGCCCTATTTGTTGATAACAAGGGTATCTCCTATGGCAATTCCCAGTCTTTTGGACAGGCCTGCGTTCAGCTCAAGGGCATATGCTGGCCGTATCTTCGGGAAATATACGGGACATTCCTCACAAGGCTGGAGGTTTTCGAGGATCTCGGTTATCTTCCTATCCTCTCCGATGAATATGATATCAAGAGGGAACTTCATGCCCTTCATCCAGAAGGCATGTTCCTTTGCCGCGTCAAGCAAGAAGAGCATGCCGTGTCCTTCCGGCATACTTTGCCTCTGAGAAAGGCCCTTTTTCAGGCCCTGAAGATCCCTGACCACTTCAACCAGGAAGATCTCTTCGGTTTTTCTTGTGACTGCGCCACGAGGTGATTCGGGATGCTTGAGGATGGTCACTTGCTTCAGGTCTGCCCGCACTCCTGAAGAAATTTCTGCAGCAGAAGCAAGAACGGGCAGAAAGCAGAGGCAAAGAGCAAACAAAAGGCCGTAAAGCGTGAATCGTAAAGCGTGAATCGCCCGCCACAGGCGGGTCCGCTCTCCTCTTCTCCTCGGCGAACCCGCCTGTGCGCGGGCGCGAGTCGCCCGGGGCGACTGAGGCGGATGAACGGTTAGAGAACTGAGAGCAAAAGACCGTGTAAGCATTATTGGCTTTTCAGATCCTTTTCCCAATCTTCAACCTCATCCCGTGTTACTGTTTCGGCATCTGTGCTCTCAGCTCTATGCTCTTTGTTTTTTGCCGCAGCGCTGCGCCTGTGATATTTTTCTTCCGAACTAATGGAGAGGGAGGAGAGCATGCCGAGCACCACTGCGAAGAGCAGCATGTTCGAAAGAATATGGAGATTGAAATCAAAGATGCTGTGCATCATGATCGAAAAGACCGATGAGATGACAGCGATCCGTATCATGCCCCTTTTCCCCTTGAAATCCGCTTTTGCAAAGGGATAGAGGAGAAGCCCTGCAAAGGTGAAAAGCAGCGCTATGCCGATTGCACCGGTTTCGAGCATATATTCGAGATAATCATTGTGAGCATGGTCATAGACACCCTGCACTGAGGCAGGGGTATAGAGATTGAATACGTCGATGAATGTGCCGAGACCTGTTCCGGTGACCCAGAAGTCCTTGAACGCAGCGAGGGTCGATTGCCAGACAATGATGCGCTGCTCCTTCGTGACATCGGTCTTATAAAAACGGTCTATGACCGGATCAACGCCAAGGTACACAAGGTAAGCAGCTACTACGACCAGGAAGGCAGTAACTGCCCATATCTTTCTTGTTTTTACCCTGGTGATCACTACAAGAATGCTGAAGAGCGCTATGCTCGAAAAGAAGCTGACAATGCCGCCGCGGGACAGGGAAAAGAAGAGCGATAAGGTCATGATGACGGTCAGAAACCCGAAGAAAATGAATTTTTCCCGGTTTTCTCTGGTCAGGGTGTATCCGAGTCCGAGGGGCACGAGCATGCCGATAAAGCCGGCAAAATGGTTTCTGTTCACAAATGGACCGAATGGCTCGCCGCCGGCAGTGAGTTCCCTGAACCAGTAAAGCTTATCGTTCCAGGTTGCTTTCTGCACGATCGCAAAGATTGCGAGGCAGAAGCCGAAGACAGTCAGTATGATGACCATCTTTGTCAGTTTTTCTCTGTCTCTGAACATGATCGAGGAGATGAAAAAAACCATGAAAAAAGCTGCTGCCTTGAGCAGTTCATTGATGGTGAGGTACGGGTCAAAGCTGAGCGGCATGAACTTCATGCCTGCGATGCTGTAAAAGTCTCTTGTTCTGGCTGTAACAGGGGAGATGAAACTGACCACTGCTGCAGGGAGAGGGATGAGCTGAAAGGCAATATATCCGCAGAAGATGAGGGCTGCAAGAAACAGTTTCCCCGTATTTTCAGGAAGATCCCCTTTCAGGTTCGCATTGTTTATCGACCAGAAAAAACCTGTGGCAAAGACCAGGATCATTACAGCGGACGCTGACCAAACCTCAACCGCTCCGAAGAGGAGCACTGATAGAACAATGATGGCTGCAAGGATATTATTTATCATAGTTTGTGCTGATGATCCTGAGTTGATCGTTCTCTCTTTTTAGTCTCCACACGATCTTCCCGCTGTATCTTACCCAGCGGTCGTCTGAGGATATGTATCTGTTGATATTATAGATGCCGGACACGGTTGCTGTCTGTCCGTCGGTTCTGATATCCATATTGATTATCTTGTAGTGATTGATCTTCTCCCCAAAGGTCTCTTTGTACGCATTCCGTATCTCGTTATAGGTCAGGGTGTTGTTCTCCACAGCAGAACGGGAGAAGAGAGACAGGAATGTGTTCAGATCGCTCTTCGTGTATGCGCGGACGTATCTCTGCATAAATTCCTCAACCTCTTCTTTGGTGATCGGCTCCACAACTGGTGGTGCCACAGCAGTCTGCTTCAGTTCCTGCTGCGGTCTTGCGGGTTCAGCCGAAACTTTCTGGACCTCGGCCTGGTGCGGAGGAGGGTCTTCTCTTCGTATCTGCTCTCCGTTTGAAGGCCTGACAGGGGTTATTATCGGCAGGCCTGCATTGTCCTGAACGCTGTTTACATTCTTCCCTGCCAACGTGGTGTTGTCTGTCTTTACCTTTGCCGGAACCTGAGCCTGCTTTTTTTCGTTTGGCTGAAACCAGCTCTTTATCGTCTGCAGAGGAGAGCTTGTTGAGGCAGTTCTTGTCTCCTGCGGCATCTGAACAGGATCTTTTTTGGGCTCTGCAGGAATGGCAGGCACGATCTGCGGCGTATTCTGTTCGACTGCTGCTGTGTTCGGGGCAACAGCTGCGAAGGTCTGAGCTCTTTCACTGCTGCCTGTTTTGGTCGGTTCCGGTACGAGCTCGGCCTCAAGGTCTGCTGACCTGTTCCGCAGGTATATGGATCCGAAGACGATCAGCGCAATGAAAATATAGAGGACAACCAGGATCTTTGTCATGTAAGGACGGATGCTGTTCCATCCGGATGACGCTTCGCTGCTCCTGCGTCTGCTGAACGTTCCTGCCGGCCTTCGGTGATACGTGGTTCCGTGGGAAGGTCCGGCGGGGAATTTCTGACTCAGCATCTGCTCGGTCAGTTTGTGGTCGTACTCCGCCCGCTTTGTCTCGTCCTTGAGCGCGGTATATGCCTCATTGACCTTCTTTGCCCGTTCCGAGACCCATTCTTCATTGCCGACCTGCTTGTCCGGGTGATAGAGCAGCATGAACTTTTTCCATCTTCTGCTTAATTCCTCCGGCGTTGCATGCTGCGGCAGGCCGAGGGTTATGTAGTAGTTGTTCTCAGGGTTGAAGTGCATCTTGGAGATGACGAAGCTTGCACCGTCAACGAGATATTTCATGTCAATGCTGCGGCGTTGGGCAAATTCCCTGATCGTCTCATTGCCATGAGAGATCTCGATGAGGCTGTCAAAGCATGTTATCGCCTCGCGGTACAGGCGTTCAGGTTCATCGCCCTTGTACGAGAGGGAGATTACTTCGTATGCTTTTTGATACTGCTCGTCTGAATGGCTGTCTGCGGTTTCAGGATTATCCCGTCTATCCACGCTGTGCCCTCGATCTTGTTGTCAAGCTTTTGAGACCTCTCTCTCCGTATTTTTACGACTGCTGCACTGCAGGATGCAGGAACTTCGAAATTCACGGTCACCTCTTTCCAATACCCGCTTCCGACAACGCTGTCTGTCCGCGCTTCAAGGCCTGCGCAGCGCTGCCCCTGCACCTGAATAAATACGCCATTTTTCGTGGTGATGCCGTCTGTTTTAATGTAAGTCCTGAGCGTGTATTGTGTACCGGGAGTAATCGGCACGACCTGTTGTGCAACCGTGATCTCGGGGTTATTCTTGCCGTCGAAAGAAATGCCCAGGGAACGGGTGCCGGTCATCTTGATCGAATCATCGATAAAAACATTGACCCCCTGGCCATCGGTTATCCTCCAGTCAAATCCTCCGTTGAGGGGTTCGCTTTCAAATCCGTGATTCCAGAGAATTGAGTTTGCCTCGCGTCCATGCATGCCCTCGATCTTTGCGGTGACAGCATTCCAGATCGTTTCTGCCTCTGCGTAAAGTCCCTGTTCGATCAGAAAGTTCGTGTACGCAATAAAATCCTTCTTCTCAATACTGTTTTGGTCAAGCGTCTTCCATGCATCTGCTGATTCCGCAGCTTTTTTTGTTGCCATCAGATAGGACAGATAGCCCGACTGATAGGAGTATGACTGCGGAACAATGTTCGTGATAATAAAACTGTTGTCGAGCTTGAGCTTCCAGCAGAGATCATAGACCATTGACTGCATGGCAGGTTCGAGCAGGAGATACTGCCTGAGCACACTCACTGCTTTGTCTGTCATGTTGTTCATAAGCCAGAATGTGCCTGCTTCCCAGAGGAGAGTGGGGTTGTTGGGGTTCAGTTTTACGGCCCTCTCGAGTGCATGTTCTGCCTCTGCCGGCTGACTGTTCAACTGAAAAGCCTTTGAAAGATCGATCCATACCCCGGGCTGTAGAGGGTTTCGCCTGAGTGATTCCTGATACGCGCTTATCGCTTTTGGCATGTCAGGGTTTGCCAGACTCACATGGTAGTATTTCCCGAGCATATAGTGATAGGATGCGTTTCCTTTATCCCAGCGGATTGCCGAAAGGAGGGACTTCTCGTTCAATTCCCCGACAAAATACCAGCCAAGGACCTTGGTGCCAAGGGGAAAGAGCGATACTATGAAAAGGATAAACGCAAGAACAGAGATAATCACTGCCTGGGCAGCCCCTCTCTGGCCGACCAGACTATTTTTCATCACTCGTATAATTCTGGTAGTAATACTGGTAGTAGGAGTAATAGCCGTACTTCATGTTCGGCTCATTGATGGCATTAAGCACAACGCCCAGGATCTTTGCATTGACGCTCTCAAGGATCTTCTTTGCCTGCACTGCTGCTTCTTTCGGGGTCTGGCCTGAGCGCACGACCATGATAACGCCATCTGTTTGTGTGCTTGCTATAGCAGCATCAGCGAGCCCGAGGATCGGAGGCGTATCGAGGATGATGTAATTGTAGAGCGGGTACAGGCCGTCTATCAGTTCGCGCAGCCTGTACGAACCGAGCAGTTCTGCAGGATTGGGCGGCAGAGGGCCTGATGTTATGACATCAAGGTTTGGTATGTCTGTATGCTTGATCAGGGTGTCGCCGAACTCCTCGTTTCCGGAAAGGAAGGAAGAGAGCCCGGAAGTATTGCTTATCTTGAAGACCTTATGGAGCCTCGGTCTGCGCATATCAGCGTCAAGGATGACAACTTTGGCATCTGACTTGGTAAGGCTGATGGCTGTGTTGATCGCGGTGGTTGTCTTGCCTTCTTCCCTGCGGGCGCTGGTGACCATCATCACTTTTGGCGGTTTCCCTGCGGTAGAGAAGAGGAGAAAGGTCCTTATGGATGAGTAAGCCTCACTCAGATGGCTCTTGCTGTCAGAGTGGCTTATGTATTCAACAGGTGAGGTCTTGGTCTGCTTTGCAGGAACTTTGCTTTTCCCTCTGCCGGGCTTTAATGCTATTTTTTCAGGCTCATAGAGAGGAACAAGCCCGAGAGACGGCATGTACATCTTTTTCTCTATATCCTCAGGGGTCTTGATCGTGTTGTCCAGATATTCGGCGAAAAAGGCAAGACCAATACCTCCGAAGAGGCCGATGATCAGGGCAAGCAGAATATTCCTGCCCTTCTTGGGAGTGAACGGCCCTTTTGGAACTTCTGCGCGGTCAAGGATCTGGATATTGCTTGAGGTGAGACTTGCCGAGATGCCGGTCTCTTTCAGTCTCTGGAGCAGACCATGATAGAGTTCCTTGTTTGTGTCAGCTTCACGCTTCAGGATCTGATATTGGACTGCGCGGTTATTCAGGTCAAGGGCCTCCTGTTTCTGCTTGTCAAAGGCTGACTTGAGGTACGCCTCACGTTTGACTGCTGCTTCATAGTCCTTCCTGATGCTCGACACGACCCTCTTGGTCTCAGTATCAAGCCGTTTCTTAACCTGATCCATCAGCTCCTTGAGCTTTACCATCTTTGGGTAGTCAGGCTTATAGATCTTCAGGTTCTGGTTATAGTCTGACTCAAGGGCAGCATGGTCCTTGCGCAGAGCCTGCACCATTGCATTGTTCATAACAATGGGGCTTGACTCAGCCTCCCCGGATTTTACTTCGTTAAAGATCGCTTCTTTCTGTATCCGCTCGGACGTTGCCGTGATCATCTCGGTAGAGAGAGCTCCGAGCTTTTTTGAGACAATGTTTTCGCTGCCCCCGCCCTTGCCGTCCTTGTCATCGACCTTTGTCTCAAGGAAAATGATCTCGTTTTTTCCTGCATACTCGTTCAGTTTTTCTTCTGCCTGCTCGACCTTGATCTTCATTGCTTCAAGCTGTTTTTCGAGCCACTCGCGGGCCTGCTGGGTTGCCTCGAACTTTGATTCGATGTTCAAGTCAATGAATGATTTTGCTATGGAATCAGTTACCCGGGCAGCAAGCTCAGGGTTGTATGAGGTGAAGGTTACATTGACGAGCCGTGACTTCTGCTGGGGTATAACCTCTACTCTTTTCAGAAAGCCGTCCACAAGGGACGAGTCTATGCCTTCTTCTTTGAGCATGCTGTCGGGCTTCTTCAGGAATGAGGCGACCTTAATCTCTGCCTTCTGACCGGAGAACTCAGGATTTGCGTCAAGCTTCATCTGCCTGATTACGCGCTTTGCAAGATTTCTTGATTTGAGAACCTTGAACTGGGTCTGGTAGTAGTCCTCTTCAGGCCTTTCTACTGCATAGACATCCTTGAAGGTGAGGATATTCGGATTTTCCTTATCGATCTTCATGGTGACAGTCGACTTGTACTGTGGCTTCATCATGAAAGTGCCGATGGTCACAGTCGTAAAGACGGTCAGAAGGAACGTGATGACGATCCATTTTCTTCTGAGAATGATCTGGAGATAATCCCTGAGATGGACCTCGTCCTCACCATACGGATAATAGGAACTGGGGACAAGGGGGTGTTCGCTTATTTTTTCGAGCGCTCTGTTTCTGTTGTCTTCCTGTGCTGAATTAATTCTGTCTTCTGCCATAGTTGTTAGAACCCCATGCTCATGCCGCCGAAGCTGACCGCGCCCCTTATCGTTCTGACGAAGTTATTAAAGAAGGTTTTTGCGCCGCTTGTGGCAACAATAATTATATCATTTTCATTGATCATCATGTCCGGCTGTGCACCGCTCTTGATGTCATCGTAGTTGACCACGATGATCTCACGCTCACCTTTTCCATTATTCCGAAAGATACGCATGTCATCGGTCGATGCTGTTGGTCCGACTCCCTGAGCCATGGTGATCGCCTGCACAAGACTTGTCTTGCCCTTCATGGTATAGACGCCCGGAGTTTTCACCTCTCCATCAACAAAGAAGATACCACCCTTTGGCACGTTGATGATATCTCCTGCAAAGACAGGGATGTTCAGGCTGAAATTGCCTCTCATAATAAGTTCATCCAGGTCTATGACGATGGTCTCTGCTTTGCCGTTGGGGTTTGTTTTGAGCGTAGGCCTGATAACGTAGCAGACGCTGCCTGCCTCGCCTGCAAGGCCATCGGCCATCAACAGCATATCCAGAAGATAGCGCTGGCCGGTAATGGCAAAGACCTGGGATTTCTTGACCGCACCGATGACCGATATGCGCTGACTCTTGTATTCCCTTACGAAGACCGTTACTACGGTTTCCTGTACGTATTTGTCGAGCTTTTTCGCGATAAGCTGTTCAGCTTCCGCAGTGGTGAGCCCTTTTATATTGAGAATGCCGACAAGAGGAAGGGCTATATCACCCTGGGAATTGACCCTGACCGTCTTTTTCAGTTCCTCGACATTATATGCCTCGATATCGAGCAGGTCTTCAGGTCCGATTAGATAGCTCTCCTCCAGAGGGGTCTGCTGGGTTACTGCAGACATCATGAGGGCTTCATTCAGCTTGTCCGACTTTTTGGCAGAGGCCATGATATCTTCGGGGGATGAGGTTTTGACTGCAGGAGAGCCGCCGCATCCGGCGAGCACTATAACAGTGAGAAAAAAGAAAGCAACTCCAGATTTTATGCTATTCATTAGAAACTGCTGCAGGAAAAAGTGATGATCACCAATTCTACCAGTTACGCGTAAACTTCGGACAGAAATGAGAAGGGCTGGCATACCCGCGGCAAAGCGCGAAGTAACTGGCAAGTCCAATCCCGCCGGCAATATACGCTCCGGTCCAGTCGCCTGAAGAACTGCTATTCCGTGTCTCAGGGACAAAGGCCTGAGTATTGTAGACCTTGTATGCACTGTTTGCATCAACAAAGATACTCTCTCCGGTGGAAAGCAACTTTGTTTCAGTAGGGGTGACTTCAATGGCAACACGTCCTGAAATGCATCTAATCTCAGTTCCCTTATCAGATGACGAGATGACGCCAAGAACACGGCCGGATTTTTCAAGGCTCACTTTCTGAACAAGAGCGTTCTTCTTGTTTACTGAGATCGTTGTAGATGCTGTCTGTACGGAAAGGGATGCACCCGGAGCCATATTAAATGCCAAAATGCCATTTGCCATCTTGACTGTGTATTGGCTGTTACTGCCGTCGACTAAGGCAAGAGAGTTCTTCGAAAGGTCTATGCGTGATCCGTCTTTAAAGTAGAGGGCAGCGCTTCCTTCTTCCGTCTTTATACCGGTATTCTGCAGAAGGGGATAGGCGGCAGGGGCAGAGAGCCACTGACCGCTTGTTGATTCTATGGATACCTTGCCGCTTGCCTTCACCTCACCCAGCACTGCAATGCTCTGGGCAGAGACAGGAGCTATAATAACAAATGAGAATGAGACCAATAATAAGACAGCTACCATGTTTTTGATCATCATTAATTTTCCCCTCTTAACTAAACTAAAACATTAAAGAGCGCAACTGCAACTGGGCAATTGTAAACAATAAAGATATGGAATGTCAATTCTTTTGCCTTTTTTCGAACAGCATTACTTTATAAGGGAATGACCATTATATTGGGTTTTTATGGTAAAATATTTACAAAAGTTCTTGGAGTCTTTACGCAGAGGTGCAACGGAACCATGACAGCTAATACGAAGCATGTTTCATTACGAATCTTGTCAGTTATTTCTGCAATAATTGTCCTTTTGTTTGCATGGAGCTCAGCCTCTCATGCCCTCGCGTTCCCTGGTGAGGAGAAGATTGTCCACCAAACGCTGGTGGATCGGGTCTCACTGGGCGAATCGGAGAGCGTTATTGTTGTTCTGGATGAGACCGGCGCTGTTAGAACAGCTGCTGCTCTCCGGTCGCAGTCCGGGGCAATTCCTAATACCGAGGAGATGGTCAGGACAAAGGCCTCCCTTTATCGCTCTATGAAGGCGGACATCCTGAGCGCTGTTGCAATCCCTGAAGTTGAGTCTGTGAAGGACTACAGTCATCTGCCTGTCATGTTTGTGAACGTGAAAAGTCTCGATGGCCTGAAAAAACTGGCGGGTGATAGAAGAGTCAAGGGCATATACAAGAACAGGGCGTTGAAGCCCTTTCTTGCAGAGAGTCTTCCGCTCATCAAACAGCCTTCTGCTCAGGCGGCCGGATTCCTGGGTGCAGGAACTGCGGTTGCTGTTCTAGATTCAGGGGTAGATTACCGGGGGGACAACTACGGTAATGGGACAACGTTCGGTGACTGCACAGGCCTGAATACTCCTGGCGACTGTCTTTCCCTGCCTGCTGTTCCGTCTGGCTGCAAGGTTGCCTGCTCTCATGATTTCACCAAAACGGATGACGGCTCCCTTGACAATGACGGTCACGGCACGAATGTGGCGGGCATTGTAATGGGGGTTGCTCCTGATACGCGGATTGTGTCCCTGGATATTTTTACGGGGTCCGGTAACGCACTGAGCGCCTGGGATTCTG
Organism: uncultured Nitrospiraceae bacterium; assembly: GCA_964506525.1. Lineage (GTDB taxonomy): Bacteria > Nitrospirota > Thermodesulfovibrionia > Thermodesulfovibrionales > UBA6898 > UBA6898. Next base: position 65,576 of record CAZDLA010000005.1, on the reverse strand, counting down.
ACATCCTGGCGGCCATAAACTGGGTTATAGCGCATAAAAGCACGTATAACATAGTTGCCCTCAACATGAGTCTGGGCGGCAGCGAACACCATACATCCCCCTGTATCAGCGGTGATGCATATGTGGTACCTCTTGCCGAGGCAAAGTCAGCCGGCATCCTCTCGACAGTTGCTTCAGGCAATGACGGCTATTACAACGCCATATCGTCTCCGGCCTGTGTGCCTGCTGCAGTATCGGTCGGTGCTGTATATGATTCCTCTGATCCGTCGATCGGCTGGGCATGCCCTGGCGACGTGCCTGCACCGGATCTGGTCCCGTGCTTTTCGAACAGTGCATACTATTTGACCTTTCTTGCGCCGGGCTGCGAGATCCTTTCTGCTAATATGACCGAGGCTATGTGCGGAACATCACAGGCATCACCTCATGTGGCAGGTGCTATTGCGGTGATGAAGGGTAGCAATGCCTATCCTTCTGATACGCCTGACGAAACGATCAGCAGACTGGTGAGTCTTGCAGTTCCTGTCACTGACCCGTCGAATGGTATTGTTACTCCCCGGATCAATCTTGAGTTCTCAGTCAGCCAGAACATTACCGGCACCATCACAAAGCCATCCGGAGAACCAATGGCGGGTGTTACCGTAACCATCTCAGGACCCGACACAGCCACTACGGTAACGAATGCGGGCGGGACCTATCTTTTTGACAGTCTTACCGGCGGGACTTATACTGTTCAGCCGAGCAATCCTCCTGTTGAATTCAGCCCATCAGTCAGGACAGTTTCGACCCCTGCATCAGGAGTGAATTTTACGGCCAGGATCTATTCGCTCTCCGGTGTTGTCAGGACCTCTAAGGGTAATCCTCTGCCGGGAGTTACAGTAACCCTTTCAGGCGGGCCGAGCTCAGGTTCAGTCATAACGGATGCTTCAGGGAACTTCCGATTTGTCGATCTCCTTGCCGGTAATTATCTGGTTACGCCGGGTAAGCCGGGCTATACGATTTCACCGTCTTCAGCGTCAGTGAATCTCAACGCGAATGTGACTGGCCAGAATTTTACTGTCCTTACCTATAGAATTGCCGGACATGTCTATGCAGTTGCGGGCAGTTCACCCCTGTCAGGGGTAACGGTTACGCTGAGCGGAGATGGAACTGGTTCAACGACAACAGCGGTTGATGGCTCTTTTGTATTCGATGATTTGAAAAATGGCAATTACAGGGTCACGCCGAGCCGTGCAGGATACAGCTTTGCCCCTGCGGCCAGAGATTTGATCATCAGCAATGCTGACCAGAATACCGTCACTTTTGTCCGGGCATTCATCATTTCCGGGTATCTGAGGGCGAAAAACGCCTCAATTGTGTTCTCTGATGTTACCGTGGCGCTGTCGGGTGCTTCGTCAGCCGAAACTTTGACGGACAGTGTCGGTCATTATCAATTTGCGGGGGCCATTCCGGGCAGTTATACGGTCACCATAAATAAACCGGGTTTTGCCTTCTTGCCCTCCACGAGGAGCTTTATCCTGAAGAAAAAAGATGTTACTGCAGACTTCAAGATAAAATCCTACTGACAATTAAGACCTTCTATTTCCCTGCAAGGGGTTCTCCGCTGCCTTAATAATTTCTATCTATGCTGTCTTCGAAGAGTAAAAAAGTGTTGCATTCTCTCTATTTATGGTAGAATGTGAAAGCGATTTATTAATGTTCAAGGAGGAGACATCACATGGGATACGGGAAAGAACACCCTCTCCATAGGGCACTACTTTGTTTCTTGGTTATAGGATTATCCGTTCTCTCAGTTATTACGTTGTCTGACGCGGCATCATTTCCGGGCGATTCCAAGGTGGCACAGTCTGTGGTCATTGAATCCATATCAAAGGGAGAGGCTCAGGAACTTATCGTTGTCCTTGATGAGACAGCAGCGGTCAAAAAGGCTGCTACCTTGCGGTCAGCAGCAGGCGTCAGCCATGATACGTCTGATATTGTCAGCGTAAAAGCTGGCATGTACCGCTCCATGAAGATGGATACCCTCAGCACGCTTACCGCTCAGGAGGTTGAGCCCCTGAAGGATTATAAGCGTCTGCCAATCATGTTCGTGAAAGTGAAATCCCTGGCAGGACTGCAGAAGCTGGCCGCCCAGCCCGGCGTCAAGGGGATCTATCCGAACAGGAAAATGAAAACCTTTCTTGCGGAGAGCTTGCCGCTGATCAATCAGCCAGCTGCCGTGGCTGCAGGTCAGATCGGCACCGGCACCTCTGTGGCGGTGATCGATACGGGTGTTAACTACGCCCACGCCGACTTTGGTACCTGCGGCGTGCCGGGCGACTGCCTTTCTCTGCCGGCACCGGCTGCAGGATGCCGTGTTGCCTGTGTGCATGATTTTGTAGGGGATGCTGTCCTTCCTGATGATCTGGGCCATGGCACGAATGTCTCAGCTATTGTTGCCGGTGTGGCACCGGGCACGAATATTCTCGGCCTCGATGTCTTTGGTCTTGGCGGCACTGCAGATGATGCTAATATACTTGCTGCTATCGACTGGGTCATTGAGAACAAGTCTGTCTACAATATAACCGCGATAAATATGAGCCTTGGTGTGCCGGGTTTTGGTCTTTCGACGCCCTGTCCAACAGATTCCTTTGCTCTGCCTGTTGCTGAGGCGCGAGCTGCCGGCATTCTTACCACCATTGCCTCAGGCAATGACGGATTTACCACCGGTTCTTCTACCCCTGCTTGTGTACCGGCGGCAGTGTCTGTCGGCGCTGTTTATGATGCTGATCTTGGCGGGCTTGACTGGGGCGACTGTGTTGACGATACCACTGCTGCCGATCAGATAACCTGTTTTTCGAATAATTCATACTATACGACCCTTCTGGCACCGGGTGCCATGATCACGGCCGGCGGCTTCACCTATGGGGGCACGTCTATGGCTGCTCCGCATGTTGCAGGTGCTGTCGCTATCTTGAAGGGTGATAATGCCTTCCCCGGAGAATCAGCAGACATAACGGTGAACAGGATGGTTAGGACCGGCAAGCCGATTACAGATTCAAGGACAACCAGTCCGATCGTCAAGCCGAGGATAGACCTGAATGGTGCGATTACTGGCCAGGGACTTATGACGATTCATGGAAAAGTAAAAACTGTGCAGGTTAGCACAACATTGCGCAATTGGGGCGGAACTCCTGTGGAGGGAGCAACCATAACGGTGTCAGGACCCATATCTACGACAGCAACAACGGATGAGGATGGCAATTTCTCAATAACCGGCCTTCCGGCCGGAACCTATACCGTAACCGCTTCAAAGATCACCTTTTCGTTCCTGCAGCCTTCCCGGACGGTTACTCTTTCGAACAACAATGTGGGATTGGAATTTATAGTCAAGACATATTCTATTGCGGGCTTTATCAAACCGCTCTTCAAGGGTGATTCTGTTTCTGGTATTAATGTTACGGTGACCGGCTGCGATATTGGATGGATTGTCTCGACAGACGCAAAGGGCAGATTTGCCGTCAATGACCTGCCGAACTGCAGTTACCTCGTTGTTCCTGACAAGACAACGGTTTCAGGTCATGCCTTTACGCCGGACAGCAGAGCAGTTACGCTGAGCGGTAAGAATATAAAGAAGGTAAGTTTTACTACTCCATAGATATAGACAGCTCGGTAATGGTATGCGTGCCGTTCTGAAGCGGACGAGCAGTCAATACTGCACTGTATAGAGGTAATGAGAAGATCGACGGTATTTTTTATGGCTATTGCCGTGCAGGCGGCAATAGCCATATTGCTTATGGTGCATGCGATATCCGGAAGGAATGCAGCCGGCCCAGGGCTCGAGCAGAAGGTCCGGCTTGTTTCAGCCCTGAAGCTTACTGACCTCTGTCTTTTCACCGAAGCTCGCTATACCCGCCATCCCTCCATGGCGGATCGCAACACCGCGTTTCAGGATTACCCTTTTTCCTTCGAGCACTTTCCATCCGGCTCTCTTATGCCTGTTCCGGATGTTGTGAGGAAGAGATGAAAAAACCGTAACTCGCCCGCCACGGTCGGGTCCGTTCTCCTCGGCGAATCCGCCTGTGTGCGGACCGAGGCGGATAATTCGTAATTCGTGAAGAGTGCTGAGGAATCGTTTGCTGATATGTGGATAGACAAACAGAAAAATATACTGGATTTTACCCTTTCCTCTCTTCTGAGAAGAAAGGGTAAAAATGTTGCCCTTGTCTGTGTGTACACTGTTGTAGTTTTTGTGCTCGCCTCGATCATGTTTTTCACGCATGCCATTAAAAAAGAGGCGATGATCATTTTGAAAGATGCTCCTGAGGTCATTGTCCAGCGCATGGTTGCAGGCAGGCATGATCTCATGGATCTGAACTATGCGGCTGAAATTAAGAAGATCACGGGTGTGAGCAGTGCCCAGGGACGGCTCTGGGGATATTACTATGACCCGCTCTTTAAGGCAAACTACACGCTGATGGTTCCTCCTGAATTCAAGTATCAGCAGGGAGAGATAGCCATAGGTCAGGGGGTCTCAAGGTCCGCAGTTACTGAGGAGGGCAATATCATGCCCTTCTTCGGCATTGACGGCAAGCTGACGAGCTTCAGGATCAGGGAGTTGCTTTCTTCTGAATCAGAACTGATAACGTCTGATCTTGTGCTTATGTCAGAGCAGGATTTCAGGGCGCTTTTCGGTATACCTAAGAACATGGCAACCGATCTTGCAGTAACCGTAGGCAATCCGCAGGAAGTAGTCACCATAGCTAACAAGATAAAAAAGCAGCTTCCGGACACGCGCCCTATCATACGCGAGGAGATCATCAGGACCTATGACACGATCTTTGACTGGCGGAGCGGCATTATGCTTGTCATCTTCTCAGGCGCCCTGCTTGCATTCATCATTTTTGCCTGGGACAAGGCCTCCGGACTGAGCGCAGAAGAGCGCAAAGAGATCGGCATTCTCAAGGCAACGGGCTGGGAGACGGCTGATGTCATTCTGATGAAGTTCTGGGAAGGCACGGTCATATCGCTCACATCATTCCTGGCAGGCATGATCTTCGCCTATATCCATGTCTTTTTCAGTTCTGCTGCATTATTTGAACCTGTGCTCAAAGGATGGGCAGTGCTCTATCCCCAGTTCAGGCTTGTGCCCTATATCAATGCATACCAGGTTGCCACGCTTTTTTTTCTTACCGTGGTCCCTTATACAACGGCTACGATCATCCCAACATGGAGAGCCGCTATTGTGGATCCTGATTCGGTAATGAGAACATAACGGCCGTGAATCGTTATGCGTATAAAGACCGTGAAGCGTAAAGTGTAAAGCGTGAAAGCGAAAAAGAAGCTCATGATTCATGATAGGTGGCGCAAGGCGAAGAAGAAGTTATATGTTGATACTGATCACAGATACTGACACTGAGGACTGAATTTATGATCGTGCTTGAGCATGTAAAAAAGGTTTTCAATCAGGGCAGACCCAATGAGCTTATTGCAGTAATTGATGCAAGCCTGTCGATCGATGCGTCGAAGGTCACGGTACTCAAGGGGCCGAGCGGTTCGGGCAAGACCACGCTGCTCAGCATTATCGGATGTATGACGCGGCCCACTGCGGGCAGGATACATCTCAGTGCGCGGGAGATCACGAGCCTGCCGGAGCGCTTTCTGACAGCAGTTCGGGGGGAGACCTTCGGCTTTATCTTTCAGCAGTTCAATCTGATCCGCGGTATCACAGCGCTTGAAAATGTGATGATACCTGCATATCCGAAGGGTGAACCATACGGTAGCCTGAAGGGGAGGGCGATGAATCTGCTCGCCATGTTCAATCTTGCGGATAAGTCAGCCTCAAAGGCTGAGTGGCTTTCAGGCGGTGAGGCCCAGCGGGTTGCCATTGCACGAGCCCTGATTAACAACCCATCCATTCTTATTGCTGACGAACCCACTGCCCACCTTGATACAAAGCTCTCAGCAGAGTTTATGGAGATCATGGCAGGGCTGCATCGGGAAGGCAGAACGATCATCATAGCAAGTCATGACCCCATTGTGTATGACGCCCCTCTCGTCGACAGGATCGTCGAGATGCGCGACGGAAAGATCATACCGTGATAAGGTTTAATGTTGAATGCTTAATGCTTAATGATGCCAACTTCAACATTCAGCATTTAACATTTAACATTCAACATTATCTTTACTCATGATCCTGCACCCTGCGATACTCGCGCTTCTTGCCGGTTCCTTCATGGCCTCGGCAATGCTGCTTTATTCCTCCTGGTTCGGCATTCAGATCATCAGGAAGTGGGATCTCCGCTCAGGCAGCGAGGTCCAGCTTGTTCTCGAAAAACGCACATATCTCATCTCCACGATCATGTCCTATGCTTTTATTTTTCAGCTTGTCTCTCTTTTTCTCTTCATCTACACCGCGGATAGTCTCTGCACGCTTTTTGTAGGCGCAATGTGTGCTGCAGGAACACTTAATGTGAATGCTTATGGATACCCGGCTTTTATCCTGAAGCTTGGCAACTTTATCCTTGCAGGCCTCTGGCTGATCCTGAACCATGCAGATAACAGGGCCTATGACTATCCGCTCATACGAAAAAAATATGTTCTGCTCCTGTTCATAACCCCTTTTGTGATCGCTGAGACGGTTTTCCAGACACGATATTTTCTTGGCCTTGAGGCTGAGGTGATAACATCCTGCTGCGGCAGCCTCTTCAGCAAAGAGGGTCGGGATTCCCTTCCTCTTCTCTATGCTGCCCCTCTTGTGCCGATGAAGCTGCTGTTTTATTCAGCCATGGCCGGGACAGGTATATCCGGGTTCCTGTTTTACCGCAGGGGGAAGGGCGCCTCTTTTTTTGCAGGCTTCAGCCTGCTTGCCTTCCTGGCATCTGCATGGTTCCTGGTGCATGTCATTGTGCTGTACATTTACGAGCTTCCGACGCATCACTGCCCCTTCTGTATATTCAAGAAGGAGTATGCATATGTCGGTTATCTGTTTTATATGACGCTTTTCGCCGGTGTTATCTCTGGCCTGGGTGTTGGTCTGCTTCAGCCTTTTGCAAAGGTCAGCAGCATGAGGAGTTTCGTTCCGGGCATACAGAGAAGACTCGCGCTGGTTGCCCTGGCCTCATACTTGGGCTTTTTTCTTCTTGCCGTATATACTATGACCACATCTGTTTTACGGATGTAACGATGCAACTGCATTATGGATAGCAGTTAATTTGCCCCATTGTTTTGAGTTTAATTGCTATTTACAATTATGGATAGAGCTGATATATGTATAGACAGAAGGATGGTCTTGTTGATGAGGTCTGTATGTTCGTGATCAATAAAAAGTATGTCGCTTTTTTATCGGGAATACTTGTTATCGTATTTCTGATGATACCCTCTGTCGGTCTTTCTGCTGAAAACAGGATCGGCGTTATCATGACAGGGAATATCCCCTATTACCAGGATCTCCACAAGGCATTTATGGTGCGCCTTGGCAGGGAGGGGATTTCAGCAAAGACCGAAGTCATAGTTCAAAACCCATATCCTGATGCCATTTCCCTGAGCAATGCAGCGCGCAAGCTCATTGCCGCTGATGTTGATGTCATCGTAGTATACGGAGCCTCTGCTGCTGTTTCTGTCCTGCATGAACAGACAAAGATACCGATGGTCTATGCTGCTGCGTATGAACCATTCATGGCTCAGATAAAGACCAGGAACAGCACCGGAATAACCGCAAAACTATCTCTATCGAGACTGTTGCGGTATTTGAGGGAATTGACTCAGATCTCAACCCTTGCTGTTATTTACAGCGGGAATGAGGAGGACTCCCTGTTCCAGTTCAGGGAGGTATCAAAACTTGCCAGCCAGTATGGCATCAGGATCGAAGGCGTCAACCTCAGCAGGCATCAGGATGCAAAGGCAAAGCTCAGCGGCATTAAGATTGATGCTCTGTTGGTCACTGGCAGTTCTGTTGTCCATATGGCAATGCCGGTGATCAGTGAATTTGGCAGGGAGAGAAAGATACCTCTTGCGACATTTATGCTCTGTAGGGATTCCCACGCCTCAGTAGCACTTTCGACGAGTCCGCTCGAGCAAGGGGAAAAGGCTGCTGAAAAGGTCATTAAAGTTCTTGAGGGTGTTTCCCCGGAAAAGATCAGGGTAGAGACGGCCCAGGATGTGGAATTGATCTTCAATTTCAAAGAGGCTGTCTCGATGGGCTGGAAGATGCCGATGGACCTCGTTACCGAGGCCACACGGCTGATAAAATGAAACAGCGAATTTTCATACCACTGATTGTTCTTTTAATAGTGCTCCTTGTTTCCTCAGCAAATGCGTTTGCGGAAGAAGAGATCCTTATCGGCCTTATACCTGAGGAGAATATATTCACGCAGATGGACAGGCACAAGCCGCTTGCTGCATATCTCACCAAGAAGTTCGGAACCAAGGTCAGGTTCACGATATTGAGCAGATATGGTGATGTGCTCGACAGGTTCATGTCCCGAAAGATGGACGGCGCTTTTTTCGGCGTTTTTACCAGTGTGCTCGCTATGGAACAGCTTAACGCTGAACCCATTGTTCACCCAGTAAATCTGGACGGTACATCGGCGGTGCAGAGTTATATCTTTGTGAGAAAAGACAGCAACATTCAAAGCGTTCAGGATATGAAGGGGAAAAGAATTGCTTTTGTGGACAAAGCAACGGTCACCGGGTACCTTTATGCCCTTTCATTTCTTAAGGAGCGGGGTGTTTCTGACCCGAATACATACTTCAGGGATCTCTCCTTTACCGGAAGCCACGGTTCAGCAATTTACGCAGTGCTTGACGGCAGGGCAGACATCGGCACCGCCAAGAGCAAGATCTTCCAGCAGCTGGTCAAGAAGGAGCACAGCATTAAAGAAGAACTGACAATCCTGGCAAGATCGCGGGAATTCCCTGACTCTACGCTTTTCCTGAGAAAGGATTTTCCTCCTGCCAAGCGTCAGCAGATTCAGGATATCCTTCTTGGCATGGATAAGGATGCTGAAGGGAGGGATGTCTTGAAAAAACTGGAAGCAATGATGTTCGTTGAGGCGAAGAAGGGCGATTTCCAGCCTTTTTTTGAAATTGCCCAGAAGGCTGGCATAACCGTGAAAACGTACAAATACAGATGAAGAAACGGCTCATATATTCCCTTGCCTCGCTTTTCCTGCTCTTTACCTTGGGAGCCGGGCTTTCCATGCTGTATACCTACAGGATTTCTCATGACCTTGAATCAGTTATCAACCTTCACAGAATAGAGATCGTCAGGCAGAGCTTTGTGATCAATATCCAAAATGTGCAGTCGAATCTCTATGCCACGGGAACGGTCTTCGGCAAGGAGCTGGACACGATTGTGGACAATGTCTCTGCCATGGATGATTCTATCCAGAACTGCCTGAACTGTCATCACAATCCGGAGATGACCGAGAGGTTAAATAATGTGCACAATGTGGTGGAGCAGTATAAGGACGCAATCAGTTATCTCGTGACAAGCACGGCAAATGAGGACAGGATTGCGCGTCTCAAGATGGTGGCTGTAGGCATCGGCGATTCTCTTCTGACAAAAACGCAGGAGATGGCCACTATTGCGGATAAAACTCTCAGAAATCGCACGATCGAAGCGGTTAATGCTATTAAAAAGTCGAGAATCATCCTTGTCGTTACTCTTATTGTGTCGTTGCTTCTTGCCCTCGGCATTGCTGCAACACTTACCCGGCAGATAACTACGCCTGTGTATGAGCTTGTGAATGCTGCCCGGATGATCGCAGCAGGAAAGCTGGGATACAAGACCGGTTACAAAGACAAAACTGAATTCGGCGAAGTTGCAAACAGTTTCAATGCCATGAGTGCTGCGCTTCAGACAGAGCATGACAAGACAGAGCATTACATTGAGCAGCTGTCCGGCCTGTATAAAGTCACGCTCTCGTTCTACGACATCTTCGAGATGGAGCAGGCTTTTCAGGAAATATGTATCAATATTTCGGACATCCTGAAGGTGGATCAGGCTATTCTCCTGCTCTTTGATGATAAACAGAAGATCTACGCGCCATTTGCCTCTGCAAGGCCGACGTCTGATCGCTTACGGGCTGCAATGCAGATGCCCCTTGAGAGGGTCGTTGACCTGTATCAGAAATCAGAGGGTCAACCAGTTGTTATTAACGATGCCAGCCATGTCGAACTGTTCAGCACTCTTGTTCCTGAGGAGGAGCATGAGAGCAATATAATGCTTGCATGGCTACTTACCAAGGAAAAGATTCTCGGTGCGATTCGTGTCTCTGATAAGAAGGGATATTTCACTGATGAGGACTCCAAGATCCTTATCATTCTTGCTAATCATATGGCAGTTGCCATGGAGAACGCTGATCTCTACCGAAATCTCCAAAATAATATGGCTGAACTGAGAGAAACGCAGGAACAGCTTATTCAGTCGGCAAAGCTGGCAGCTATCGGAGAACTTGCTTCGAACGTTGCCCATGAGATCAATAATCCGCTGACCAGTATCATCGGATTTGCGGAACTTTCCAAGGAAGACGATGATATTGAATCCATAAGGAAAAGCCTTGATATTATCGAGAAAGAATCACTGCGTGCCAGGGATATTGTTAAGCAGCTGCTTGGGTTTGCACGAAAGAAGCCTCTTTATCTGACTGAGGTGGACATCAATGCTGTAGTTAAGGACGTTGTTGTCTTCTCGTCCTCGCAGACCCGCATGGGCAGGGTCAAGGTTACCGAGGAATACAGCAACATCCCGGTGACCATAGGTGATGTTGATCAACTGAAGCAGGTCTTCCTGAATATTATTACGAATGCTATCCACGCGATGCCTGATGGTGGCAGCATTGCCATCAGAACCTTTACCCTTGGCGAGTATATCATGATCAGCTTCTCCGATACGGGCCAGGGTATTTCGAGCGAGGTTAAGCAGCGTATCTTTGAGCCCTTTTTTTCGACCAAGAAGGAGAAGGGGACCGGCCTCGGCCTTTCGATCAGCTACCGCATTATCCAGGACCACTTCGGCAGGATAGAGGTGGAGAGTGAGCTGGGCAAAGGCACCACATTCACGGTCCGCTTGCCGCAAAAGCTGCTGGCAAAGACCGCATAGGACCCTGTTTTGGCCAGAGTCCTTGTCAGGAAGGCAGCGTATACCTATCAGACATTAAAACCTCTTCTTTTCGATCTCCTCTGTTCGCTTGATCATGGCTCCATCCAAAAGAACAGCCGTGTTCTCATAAAGCCGAATTTGCTTGCGCCTGCTTCACCGGACAAGGCCATGCTCACGCATCCTCTGATCGTCAGGGCAGTTGTTGAGTATGTGCTTGAGCGTGGCGGTCTGCCCCAGGTATCTGATAGTCCTGCTATGGGAACCTTTGACAAGGTGATGAGGGAGAGCGGTATTGCAGAGGCTCTGCAAGGACTGGCTGTTGACTGCCGGCCCTTCAAGGAATCTGTATCTGTGAATGTCGGTCCGCCGTTTCATAATATTGAAATCGCTGCTGATGCAATGAACGCGGATATTGTTATCAATCTTCCCAAACTCAAGACCCATACCCAGATGCTCCTGACCCTTGGCGTAAAAAATATCTTCGGCTGCATTGTAGGTATGAGAAAGCCTGAGTGGCACTTCAGAACAGGTATTGACAGGGAACGTTTTGCAGAGCTGCTTGTCAGAATCTATGCAGCGGTCAAACCCGCGATCACGATTCTTGACGGTATCCTCGCCATGGAGGGGCAGGGGCCGGGCAAGGGCGGCAAGCCGAGGGCACTCGATATTGTCATGGCGAGTGATGATGCCGTTGCTCTCGATATGACCGTCTGCAGGATGCTTGGGATAGGGAGAGACGATCTGCCGACGAACAGAGCGGCAGCGCGCAGTGAGCTTATGCCGGAAAAGATAGCTATTGATGGGGATCTGCCAATAGTTACGGATATGCAGTTTCCTGCCATGTCTCCGCTCGTGTTCGGGCCAAAGGGACTTCACGGTTTTATGAGAAAGCATCTCGTGCAGAGGCCGGTCTGTAATGCATCGCTCTGCAGACATTGCGGAGAGTGCTGGCGCTACTGCCCGGCAAAGGCAATCGAACCGCAGCTTAACGGCTTGAAGTTCGATTATGACAGATGCATCCGGTGTTACTGTTGTGTTGAGGTCTGCCCTTATGGAGCCCTTTCAGCCCAGGAGACCATGCTTGGGAAGGCCGTGAGAAAAACAGTCAAAAGTGTAAGATAGCTGCAATAGGACAGCAGGGAATGTTTCTTCCCTGCTTCCCGATCACTTGGTATCGTAAGCCTTTATGACCTTATCAGTGATATCCAGCGAATTTCTGACCTTTATCACGCCTGCAGCGTTCTTTTCAAAGATGATCGAAAAGTTCTCTTTTTCGTAGATCTGGTCAATGATCATATTGATGCCTTTCATGGACCTCTCTGTCAGATCTCGATCAGCTTTTTTCAGTGCAAGCTCCATGTCTTCCTTCATCCTCTGCAGCTCCTTCATTTCCCTCTCCAACTTCTCTTCAAGGGATTTCCTCTCTCCGGACAGGAGTCTTGAACCTTCCTTCTGCAGCTTTTCGTCGATCTGGCGAGCAGCATTTTGTTTATCGGAAAAAAGCCTGTTCTTGGACTCAGCATCCTTTGTCAAGGTTTGGCGATAGCCGGATATGGTCTTTGAAGACGCTATCACTTTCTGCAGATCAAAAATGCCGATCTTCAGTGTTTCTGCTGCCTGGGCGAGCGGCGCAGTGAAGATAAGTGCGAAAGCTATAATAAACAGCACGTAACAATTTCTTTTCATGGAGTCTCCTTGGATGTATGATTGCTGAGGACAGGGAATCGCAGGTCGCATGCTTTCCTGAGTCAGCTTTGCAATAACGCTATTTATTATATTTTACTATGTGCAGCCTTGGGAGGTCAAAATAGTCTGCGTGAAGATTTTATGAGTGGGAGGCAGGTGCGGGAATCTGTGCCGATGTCAGAGTTGATGCCATGATGATCTTTTGGTTATAGTACAGTCCATGGAGCACTCAGATGAGTAATGAAGACAAGCCTCAGCAACAGGAACCACGTATCGATCCGCTGATAATGCCCGGAGCCTATGCAACAGGCCTTGCGGTTATTCACTCGCAGGAGGAGTTTATGCTGGACTTTATCAATGGCATCACTGCCCCGCCCTTTGTTGCCGCGAGAATAATCGTGACCTCACAGCAGCTTAAACGGATACTCGGCGTTCTCCGGGAAAATATCAGGCTTTACGAAAAGGCCTTCGGTGTTATCCCTCCGATAGCCGCGAATGCATCTTCAAAAAATACTAATGCCGGAGATCTGTATGCCCAGCTTCATCTGTCGGACGAACTTCTGGGTGGAAGTTATTCTAACGCCATGACCAGCAGGTATACCCGTGATATATTCATTCTTGATTTCATGACGAAGTTCCCGCCTAACACCAAGATCGTAGCCAGACTGCTGATCAGCACCCAGCAGATCCGCAGCATCAGCGGGGCTATTGAGGACAATATTGCACAATATGAAAAACGCTACCGCAAGATAGAAGAGGCCCAATCCACTGACCAGTCATTAGGCTTCAGTCTGAACTGAGATGATTCCTTGCACAAACTGAAAGGAGAATCTATGGGTCGGCAGGTAATTGTCCTGCCTTCCCATGAGTTCTGTATCATCTTAAACGCTCATTAATCGCTATGACTTTGGCCGGGCAATAGCGCGCTTATTCTCGAGTTCGGACAGGCGCTTTTCTCTCTCCTCGCTATCGCGTCGGATGCAGTTAATGCACCATTTACAATTGTGCCGTAAGGATTAACGAAATTAAACAGGAATTAATTAAAGCCAGGGGGTAGAAATGGCGGCAGAGAAAGAGGACATTCTCAAGAGCATCTCATCATATTATGCAGTGCTTGGTATTGGCATCTCTGCTACAAAGCAGGAAGTGACCGAAACGTACAAACAGCTTCTCGCTATCTGTGACCCTGCCCAGCACACCAGGCCAGACCTCAAGAAAAAGGCAGAAGAGAAGACCCAGCAATTGGATGAGGCTTATCAGAATATCATTCTTTACATGACCCATCCGCAGTACCAGTATCACCCTTTTGAGAGGGCAACCCTTGCCGAAGCAACACCAAATAACAAGATACAGTCTCAGAAAGCTGAACCTGATCAGGAACCGCCCGTGTCTCCTGCCAAGCCGATCAAGATACCGATATCAGTATTTGCTTTCAAACCTCTTGCCACATTGCCGAATGCCTTGTTCCTGGCATATGTTTGTATAGTTTTTGGTCTTCAGGTATGGCGCTTTGAAATGTTTTCCATGAACCTGATGCCTTATATCCTGAAGATCAGTGTGGGTTTTGTTCTGCCTCCGTTGGTAGTCTGTCTTATCTACAATCTGGTAAAGGGTGAAGCCAGAACATTCAGGAATGTTTCGATAGCAGTCACCACACTTTGGTTGTTAGCCGTAATTCCGATCGAGTTCAGGATATATGACAAACTCTTTGGAGCCAAACAAGTAACTGTGCAGGAGACTGCGCTTGTTAATGAAGACGAAATGGCGTTAATGAAGAAGGCCGAGGAACTCAAGGGTGCAAAGAAATATAAGGCTGCGATTGATTCTTATTCCAAGGCAATAAAAGCCAATCCATCAAATGCTGAAGCATATTTTGGAAGAGCGGTCAGTTACTCCATGATTGATAAAGAAACCGAGTTCCTAAGCGACTGCCGAGATGCTGCAAGATTGGGTCATTCAGACGCAATGAAAACCCTTAATAAACTCAATATCAGATTCTGATTTGCTGACTGACAGCGGATGCACAACACCGGTCATGAACGCCCGATGAGAATAAAGAAAGGCCTGCATTTCTGCAGACCCCTTGATTTGTTTGGTGGCGGGGAGAGGATTTGAACCTCTGAACTTCGGGTTATGTAGGCAATATAAACTTTTCGTAACTGGGCTTTCTACGAAAACGTTTTTATGCGATCCTTGCAACCTTTGGAAGTTCGATATCAACCTTGATGCCGAGGGCATTACAGACCTTTAGGAACGTGGTCATATTGCAGTTTATCCCACTTTCAATCTTCGATACCTGCTGCTGTGTTACATGTGCTTTCTTTGCTACCTCTGCCTGTGAAAGCCCGAGATGCTCTCTCGTATCCACAATACGAAGTGAAAGCTCTGCGATCTGCCTCTCTTCATCATAGAGTTCCTTGAACTGTTTGTCCTTCAGTTTCTCTTTCAGGTGCTCTCTAAAAGATCTCATTTCTTTACCTCCTTAATCTTCTTCTCAGTGAAACGGGACAGAAAATCTGCCCTGCTGGTCTGAGCCTTCTTAATTTCTCCCTTTGGGACTCCGCTTGTCTGTTTTCTGAATGCATGAGTCAGCACGATATAGTCTTTGTAACAGAAAAAGTAGAGTATCCTAACCTGGTCGCCTGATAATTTAACCCTTAGTTCATGTATTCCATCTGTCAATAGATCGGCATAAGGTCTTGGAAGGTTTGGGCCTTGTTCTTCCAGAAGAGAGAGCCATGAGAAGATCTTTGCCTGATCTCTATCCTTACGGGTATCAATAAACTTCTCAACAGGGCAATCTCCATTGGCTGTTTCGTAATACAGGACCTGCCATTTCCGTTCCATTGAACCTATCTTACATCATTTATGGTGTATTTACAATGTTCTACTAAAAACGTTTTTATCTCGATCCAATGCCTCTGCAGGCTGAAATGGACAATAAAAAGGGTCTATCCCGAATATTTTCCGGACAGACCCTTGTATTTGTTTGGTGGCGGGGAGAGGATTTGAACCTCTGACCTTCGGGTTATGAGCCCGACGAGCTACCAGGCTGCTCCACCCCGCGTCAGTCCTATAAAATACCTTATCGCTTCTTAAGTTGTCAAATGTGTGATGCTGAAAACTCTATTACGGTGTCAAAATAGAGATATTTCTATCGGTAGCGGTCCCCTTCTGTAATTTTGTGCAGGGCATAATATATAATATGCCATCTCCATAAGCAGAGGCAGGCTCTTTTATACAATGCTCGAACTCCTGAGACAGCACCGATGGATCCTTGACATTCTTGACATCCTTGTGATGTCGCTGATCCTTTATCGTCTTCTTCTGATTATTAAGGGCACAAAAGCTGTCCAGATGTTGCTTGGACTTGGGGTTCTGCTTGTTGCTTCTTTTGCCTCGCGCCATCTTGAGCTGTTTACCATAGACTGGCTTGTCCAGAGCTTCTGGGCTCAGATTGTTCTTGCTATTATCGTTCTGTTTCAGCCGGAAATCCGCAAGGCACTGGCGCATATGGGGGAAACTCAGTTTCTGACCTCTTTTACAACTGCTGAGGAGCTGCGGTCTCATGAGGAGATTGTCAGAGCTGCGGTTTCGCTCGCAAACAAGAAGATCGGCGCTCTCATTGTTATCGAGCGCGAGACGAGTCTTAAGGACTTCATTGAAGTCGGTACGACCCTTGACGCAAAGGTTTCCCGGGAACTTTTGCTGAGCATTTTTCATCCCTCGTCGCCGATCCATGATGGCGCCGTGATTATCAAAGGCAACAGGATTGCTGCTGCCGGGTGCTTTCTCCCCATTACTTTGAGCGCTGAAGTGAGCAAGTCATTCGGAACACGCCACAGGGCAGGTATCGGTCTTACTGAGGATACAGATGCTGTCGCGGTAATTGTGTCCGAAGAAACCGGCCAAATATCCATAGTCCTGGGCGGCAAGATAGAAGGAAAGCTTGACATGAGTACGCTGAGAGATATGCTGACTGATATATTTGCGACCAAGAAGGGCAAGAAGTGAACCATCGTTTGTTTGATAATTTCGGGCTTAAGATTTCTGCCGTGCTGATAGCCGTATGTCTCTGGTTTTTCGTCACTTCCCAGGGACAGTCTGAAATATCCCTTGAAGTGCCGCTCGAGTTTAAGGATATCCCTGCTGAACTCGGCATTGCCAGCAGTACGGTCAAGGCAGTAACACTCACTATGAGAGGTCAGGAGCGGTTCATGAAAAACCTTAACGCATCTGACCTCAGGGTTTTTCTTGATCTGGGAAAGGCTAAGCCCGGTGAAGTAGTCTATCCTGTGAACAAGGAAGATGTAAAACTGCCCTTTGCCATGACGGTCACCAATGTTGCTCCTCCCGCGGTAAGGGTGAAGCTGGAAGAGATTACGCTCAAGACTGTTCCTGTCCAGCCGCAGCTATTGGGTTCGCCTGAGAAGGGAACAGTGACATCAATTGTCGTTGAACCAAGGACCGCAGTCATCAGGGGTCTTAAGTCAGAGCTGAGAAAGATCGATATGATCAGGACTGAGCCGTATGACATTTCGCAGATTGCGGGAACCATAAGAGAGGAACTTGACATAGATACGTCCGGAACGAACATCAAGGCGGATATTGCAAAAGTGAAGGTAAAAATAACCGTTACGGAGCAAAAGAGATGAAACTGTTCGGCACTGATGGGATGCGGGGCAAGGTCAACAAGTATCCGATAACTCCTGAGATAGCCCTGAGGGTCGGCATGGCAGCTGCCATTGTGCTGAAGAAGGAGCACCACGGAAGGAACATGGTTCTTATCGGCAAGGATACGCGTCTTTCCGGCTATATGATCGAAAGTGCCCTCACCTCCGGCATCTGCTCTATGGGCATGAATGTAACCCTGGTGGGTCCGCTTCCGACACCGGGCATAGCTTTTCTGACGCGTGCCCTCCGAATCGATGCAGGTGTTGTGATCTCTGCTTCGCATAATCCTTTTTATGATAATGGCATAAAATTCTTCTCGTATAACGGCTTCAAGCTCCCTGATAACATTGAGGCCAGGATCGAGGCCTTGGTTAAAGATGACGGCCTTGAGCGGTATAGGGCAAAGGGTGAGCACGTTGGTAAGGCCTTCAGGCTTGACGATGCAACAGGAAGATATATCGAATACATCAAGTCAACGCTGAGAAAAGGCGTGACATTTGAGGGCATGAAAGTGGTTGTGGACTGTGCAAATGGGTCTGCGTACAAGACGACGCCCTGGCTGCTTCGAGAGCTGGGCGCTGAGGTGATATCGATTCATGACCAGCCGAACGGCACGAACATTAACAACAACTGCGGCTCTCTGCATACGGAAGATCTGGTAAAGGCTGTCATAAAGAACAAGGCTGATATCGGCATCGCCCATGACGGCGACGCAGACAGAGTGCTTCTCTGCGACGAGAAGGGCAGGCTCGTTGACGGTGATCAGATCATGGGCATGTGTGCTGTTGAGATGGACGCACGGGGGGATCTCAGGAGAAACACCGTTGTTGCCACGGTCATGAGCAATATCGGCCTTGAGATATTTCTGCAGAAACATGGCATCACGTTGCTCAGGACAAAGGTCGGTGACCGTTATGTTGTGGAGAAGATGCTCGCTGATGACTATAATTTCGGCGGCGAGCAGTCAGGTCATATTATCTTTCTTGATCACAATACGACCGGCGATGGTCCGATAACTGCTGTTCAGGTGCTTGATCTTATGAAGGCACGGAATCTGCCGCTTTCGAAACTGGTATCACCGGTTAAGCTTTTCCCTCAGGTGCTGATCAACGTTGAGATTGAAAAGAGGCAGGATATCCGCTCCTTCCCTGCCATAGAACATGCGGTGCGGCTTGCTGAGAAGGCTCTGGCGGGCAAGGGCAGGGTGCTTGTCAGGCCCTCAGGCACAGAGCCCAAGATACGCGTCATGCTGGAAGGCGAGAGCCTCAAGACGATCAACAGGCTCGGCAGGAACATTGCAAAGGTAATCAAAGAAAAGATGGTCTGATGCCCTTTTTGCTCAGTTTTCTTTCCGGCACTGTCTTTTTCTTTATCTCCCAATATTTTCTATTCTGCAGTATTGTTCTTTTTTTTGCATCTACTGCCTGGCTCATAAAAAATAAAAAAAGCAGATGGGTTTTCTTCATTATCGCAGGGATCGTTTATGCTTTGGTCAGGGTTCCTCTTGCGGATCAGCCGTTGCTGCCCTGGAACAAGAAAATGGAACTGACAGGCAGATTTCTTCCCCATTACAGCGCGTCTTCATCAGCCCCTGATTCGCAGAACTTCCTTATCGAAAAGGCGCTTGATGAAGAGACTGGACAGGAGATTGAGGCTCTGGAGGATGAGAAGATCAGACTCCGTTCAGATGCCGAGTTCGATACTGACGATACGTATGAGCTTCTCGTGGAGACGGGAAAGGACAGAACTCGCCTGAACCCCGGCAGCAGCGCAAGAGTTTCTCTTACCGGACGCCTTATCGGGATTTTGGGACAGGAAGAAGGTAAAAGTGTATTTGGGCATATCTTCGAACGATACCGTGCTTCTCTTCATGATTACATCATGGGGCGTTTCAGCAAGGATAGTGCGGATTTTATTTCTGCGGTGACCATCGGTGAGGTCCATTTTGACGAAGATCTGAAGAGCGCCTTCAATGTAACCGGCCTTGCCCATATCCTCAGCATCTCAGGCACTCACTTTGGCCTTTTATCAGTCGTTATGTTCACTCTTTTCCTTTTTCTGATAAAAAGGCTGCCGCACAGCGCTTTTCAGCGCTTGACCCTTTACCTGAGTCCGCAGCAGTTTGCGGCGATGATATGCTTTCCGCTGATGGTGCTCTATCTTGGCATTTCAGGCGGGAGCATACCGGCGGTCAGATCTTTTTTGATGATCAGTCTTTTCCTTATTGGTCTTCTGATGGGCAGAAAGGGTTTTTGGCTCAATACGGTTCTTCTTGCAGCCTTCGTGCTTGTGCTTTGGGATCCTGAAGCCATCATGACCCTTACCTTCCAACTTTCATTCATTGCGGTCTTTTTTATTGGGTTCTCCATTGAGCGAAAGGGGGAAGATGATGAGAAGATTGCAGAGACGAAGAAGGACAATGCGTTAGCTGACTTCCTGAAAAGTTCACTGAGGCTGACCTTGGCGGCAACCATTGGCACAGCGCCGCTTGTGGCATATCACTTCCATTATTTGTCTCTCGTATCACCCTTGTCAAATCTGGTTGCTGCCCCGCTGATTGGGTTTGTAGTTGTGCCCCTGGCACTTATCTCATCATTTACGTATCTGCTCACCGGGTATTATATTTTTGGACCGCTGGTGGGGCTCTCAACAGATCTTTCTCTCTGGCTTGTGAAGATGATGGCAAAGATACCTTTTGCTGATGCACGGATACCTTCATTTCCCCTGGCGCTGGTCGTCTTATTTTATGTTGGTTTTTTCTGTTATCTCGCATGGGGGAGAAAGAAGAGATTGCTTCTCCTGCCCTTTCTGCCTTTTCTGCTTTATGTAATAATAAATGCATTCTCCTCGAAGGAGCTTAGTGTAACCTTCCTTGACGTGGGGCAGGGAGATTCTGCTGTTGTAGAACTGCCTGATGGAAAGGTCCTCATAGTGGATACCGGCAGAGGCGGCTATGAAACAGCTAACTTTCTCAAATATCTCGGTAGAAGAACGGTCGATGCCCTTGTCATTACCCATTCACATCCCGACCATACGGGCGGCGTGGGTTATATTTTGAAGCAGTTCTCTGTAAGGGAGATCTGGGACAATGGCCGCATGGAATACCCTGAAGAGCTTGTTCTGACAATGAAGCACCGAAGCCTTGAGCGGGGCGATATAATAGAAAATGAGAAGTACAGCCTGACCGTGCTGCATCCTTATCCGGAATTTTACACGCTGGAGGGGAATGATTTTGTTGAGGAGAATAACTCATCACTTGTTCTAAAAGTAAACGCGAAGAACCATACATTTCTTTTTGTGGGAGATGTCGAAGATGAGGCAGAGGATGATCTGTCCCATCTTGGTGCGCGGCTGAAAAGTGATGTTCTGAAGGTGCCTCATCACGGCGGGAGGTCGTCTGTTCATGATAAATTTCTTTCTGAGATATCGCCCTCTATTGCGGTGATATCTGTTGGCAGAGACAACTCCTTTGGACATCCGCGGCCTGAAATGCTCGATGTATTGTCAGGAACACGCATCTGCAGGACCGATCATGATGGGGCAGTTAAGATCACTGAGACAGCAGGAGAGTTGCAGGTGAAGACCTATCAGGATTATACCCTTGAGAGGGCTGATACATGGGCAAAAGAAGTGAAGAATATAAGGAGGCTCTTTTCAGTATGGTGATGGCATAGCGCTGTCATCGTTGTTATCGAGAAACAGGATCAATGCATATATTAATTCAGGAAAAGGAGGCGAATATGGAAAACATGGAAAAGCATCTCATGCTTGTTGTTGCTTCTGATGCATTAGGCAAGGAGGAGGAGATAGGCAAAATTCTGGTCAAGGGTTTTTTTGAGACGATGAAAGTGACAAAGGAGATTCCTCATACGATCTTCTTTCTGAACGCCGGTGTTAAGCTGACCACGGTGAACGAGGATGTAATCCCGGTTCTGAAAGAATTAGCGGATATGGGGGTGGAGATCTTCTCCTGCGGAACCTGTCTCAAATATTACAACCTTGAAGCAGAACTGAAGGTCGGTTATCGCGGGACAACTAACCATATTGTTGAAGGGTTGAAAGATTTTCAAAAGGTGGTCTGGATTTAAGAGGCCCTGTCAGGACGGTCAAGTCCTTTATCGGTTGAGCACCTTTGCAGCATCTTTGGCAAAGTAAGTGAGAATAAGGTCAGCGCCTGCACGCTTTATTGAAGTGAGCAGTTCCATCATTGCCCGCTCTTCGTCTATCCAGCCCATTTTTGCTGCAGCCTTGATACAGGAGTATTCACCGCTTACATTATAGGCTGCAACCGGAAGATCAAAGCTTTCCTTCACGTCAGAGATAATATCGAGATAGGTCATGGCAGGCTTCACCATTATGATGTCAGCTCCTTCTTCGATATCGAGCGCGACTTCCTTGAGGGCCTCTCTCCTGTTTGCCGGGTCCATCTGGTAGGACCGGCGGTCGCCGAATGCAGGTGTTGACTCTGCTGCCTCCCTGAACGGGCCGTAAAAGGCAGAGGCATATTTTGCCGCATAGCTCATGATAGGGATCTCAGAGAAGCCCTGCTCGTCAAGGGCCAGCCTGATCGCCTCTACCCTGTTGTCCATCATGTCTGACGGTGCGACCATATCAGCTCCTGCTTCTGCATGGGAGACCGCTTCTCGTGCGAGAAGCTCGAGCGTCGGATCATTCTGGACCTCACCGTTCTTGATAACGCCGCAGTGACCGTGGCTCGTATATTCGCACATGCAGACATCCGTGATAACATACAGCTCAGGCACTTTATTCTTAATGGCCCTGATAGCTTTCTGTACTTCGCCGTGAGGGTCAAAGGCCCCGGAGCCAATCTCATCCTTATGTTCAGGAATACCGAAGAGGATCACCGCAGGTATGCCGAGAGAAAAAATCTCTTTAGCATGTTTAACGGCCATATCCACAGACTCCTGATAACAGCCTGGCATGGATTTGATCTCCTTGCGGACATTCTTGCCGAATGTGATAAAAAGAGGGTATATGAAATTATCCGGAGACAGTGAGGTTTCCCTCACCATCCTCCTGATCGTCTCGTTTTTCCTAAGCCTTCTTGGTCTCTGATAAGGAAACATGGGACGACTTTTAGTCGCAGCCGCCGCCACAGCTGGAACCGCACCCCGTGCCGCATGAGGAATCTGCTCCGCCAAGCTTATTGATCACAAAGCCTTCACCCTGTTCGGTCTTGATGAAGTCAATCTCCTTCTCTGTCAGACTTGCAAAGGTTTCGTCATTGACAAAGACCTTCAGACCATTTTTCTCGACAGTCTGGTCTCCGTCAGCAGCCTTTTCGTCAATATCCATGCCGTAGCTCGGGCCGCAGCAGCCTCCGCCCTGAACGAATATTCTCAGTCCCCAGCCCTCTTTGCCTTCAGCCTTGAGGATCTCTTTCGCCTTTTCAGCCGCAATATCAGAAATTTTCAACATAGTAACCTCCGTAAATTGATTTCTTTTAGCATAAAAAAAAGGTACTTCAAAAAGCAATTTTTTCAGATTTCAGGAGCAGCTGAACAGGAAATGGGTCTTGTATTCATGGTAAAGTAGCGGTAATTTTGACAGTGGAGGGCAGACACCAGTCTTATGAAGATACTTGTTACCGGCGGCGCAGGGTATATCGGCAGCCATATGGTGAGGACGCTTGGGGAGCAGGGGCACGATGTAGTTGTTCTTGATAACCTGTGTACAGGATTCAGGGAATCAGTGCTGTATGGCAGGCTGGTTGAGGCTGATCTTGCTGACACGGCAATGCTTGACGAGGTCTTTCGCGCAGAGAAATTCGATGCGGTTGCCCATTTTGCGGCATATATTGTGGTCGATGAGTCTGTCAGGGAACCGGCTAAATATTACAGGAACAACTTTGTCAATGCCCTTAATCTTATCGAGGCCTGCACAAGGCATGGCGTGGATACATTCATCTTCTCTTCAACCGCAGCAGTGTATGGCATTCCGGACCAAGTTCCTGTGACAGAGGAAGCCCTTCTTTTGCCGATTAACCCTTACGGAGCTTCAAAATGCATGGTTGAACAGGTATTGCAGGATGTGAGCCGAATCAGCAAGCTCAGATACGTCGCACTGCGGTATTTTAATGTGGCAGGCGCTGATCCTCTTGCAAGGATTGGACAGCGGTGCAAGGACGCTACTCATTTGATCACTGTTGCACTCAGAACTGCCCTGGGCATGCGCAGGGAATTAAATATTTTCGGTGCTGACTATGATACGCCTGACGGCACCTGTGTCAGGGATTATATTCATATTGATGACTTGATTGATGCTCACATGCTGAGCTTCCAATATCTCTCAAGCGGAGGGGTAAGCAGGGTTTTCAATTGTGGGTATGGACATGGTTATTCTGTCCGGGAAGTTGTTCTGATGGTGAAGCAGGTCACCGGTATTGATTTCCCGATCGCGGAAGTTCAACGAAGGGATGGTGATCCTCCTGCCCTAATTGCGGACTCAGCAAGGATCAGCAAGGAACTCGGCTGGAAGCCGGCTCACGATGATCTCGAATATATTATCAAGACCGCATGGGAATGGGAGAAGAAGCTGCACTGCAGATAAGAGGCTGAGATCAGAATTGAGAACAACTTTTCTTTGTTGCTTCGTTATCGCTCCTTTTTTCTGAACTGCAACCTGAGCTCTGATCCTGGCTGTTAGCTTAACCGGCGTCTGTTCTACAGTTTCAGAAGCACCATGTTGGATATAGGATCGAGTTCCCGCCTCGCGGTCACACCTTCTATTTCCGTGATAACCGCTTCGAGCACAAGGAAGGTCTCTGAATCTGCTCTGAGGCATCCGACCTTGACCATATCTTTTTTGCCAAAGGCGCCATGGAAATGTACCTTGGGTTCGTCATCCTGCCAGAAGATAGTGCCGAAACCGATGACCTCATGACTTTCTCCGAGCTTCTTCCATACGGGCTTTGGCGGGAACTCGTCGCTTTCCGGGCCGACCACAATGCTTCCTTCTCTCATGCCGCCGACAAGATGAACCACTGCTGCTCTTATATTTTCCTTTCTTGCAATATTGACAAGGTTTAAGAGGACATCGTCGCGGTCCTCAAAACGGACAACGACTACTCTGCCCGGCTTTCCGATTTGGTATTTCATGACTGCTGCTCCTCTCATCCATAGTCTGATATCTGCAACTGTTCAGAACGTTGAACCGTTATTTTTCCTTTAATCGGGTGATCTCATCCGACAAAACTTCGGTGACGCATGAAGGTGCGCTATCCTTCATTGAAGTCAGTTCGTATATTTTTACCGGATGCTCTTTGCCTTTTACCGCAACATTGTCCAGACCGCGTATATTGATATGACCTATCTTTGCACTTTCCACTGCTCCTCTTATCTTTGCAAGGGTATGCTCAGTTATAAGGATTTTAACATTGTATTTTCTGGTCAGTCCCTCTATCCGGGAGCAGAGATTCACGTGATCTCCGATAATAGTATAATCCATCTTTTTGCCTTCAGCGCCGATATTGCCAACAATAACCTCTCCGGTATTAATGCCTATACCGCAGTCAAGGATCGGTTTGCCCTCTGCACGCCACTTATCCTGCAGACTGGCAAGGCGATTGATCATATCGACAGCGCATCGTATAGCCAGTTCAGCATGGTTGTCCTGCCGCACCGGAGCTCCCCAGAAGGCCATTATTGCATCTCCGATGAATTTATCGGGAGTTCCCCTCCATTTCATGATCACAGCCGTCATCTCGCCGAGATATTCGTTCAGTATGGCAACGACCTCTTCTGGAGAATACTTTTCGGAAAATGAAGTAAAGCCGCGGACATCTGAAAAAAGAATGGTTAATTCTCTGCGCTCACCACCGATTTTTGCCAGCTCAGGGTGATCGATAAACTCCTGTATGATCTGGTCTGTAACATAATTGGAAAACATTTTCCGGATCTCTCTTGCTTTTCTCTCTTCAAGAAAATACTTCGTGACGGTTGCGCCGGTAAAGATGACCAGCATATTTGTCATAGGGTAAAAGACATTCATCCATATACCGTAATAGGTGAAGAGGATCTGAACAACAAGCAGATATCCGATAACGGTTGCAAGAGAGCAGAGAGATGCCTGAAGAGCCCTTAAGCGTGAATAGACAAATCCGAAGAGGATGCCGGTAAGGATTATCAACCCTATTTCGGCTGACTGATATGCCTTTGTGATGAACCGGGAGTTGATTATGTTCTCGGTAATCGTTGCATTCTTTTCAACCCCGGGCATATCTGCTGAAAATGGCGTCACGATAATATCGTGAGTGGATATGGCTGATGTACCAAGAAATACGATCTTGTCTTTGAAAAATGCCTTGTCCAAATTCCCCTTCAGCAGATCTGAAGCAGAGACATGGGGGATCGTGAGCTCACGGCCGAGATAGTTGATCAGCACCTTGCCCCCCAAAGGGTTAAAGGGAACTATCCTGTTGCCCAGGGCAATGCCCCTGCCCATATAGAGAGAGACTTCCTCCATCGGCAGATCAAGCGCTATTCTTGCCGCCTGAAGAGCAAGAGACGGGTAGTAATCATCATTGTATTTGAGATAGGGTATATCCCATATTGTCTTGCCATCGATATCTCTGCGGTTGTATGCGTGGCCTAACTGCACGCTTTTGCCTATCTCAGGCACCGGAGGGATAATACCGTCAGCCTGTGTTGCCCTGCCGAGTTTTGTGTCCTTTATTTTTTGTATAGTGGAATCTGTCGCATAATCCGGCGCTTCAGGTCCTTCTTTCAGGTCAGTCTGATTCTCCGGAACATTGAATGCTGTTGCCAGAATAACCTTTACCTTATGCGGAGCGAGAGCACCAGCAATATTGCTGTCACCAGCCCATTTCTCAGGATACATAATATCGATTGCCAGGACTTTGGGGTCCTGGTCAAGAATCTTCGACATAAGCTCTGCCTGGATAGTTCTTGTCCAAGGCCATCTTCCGAACTCGGTCAGGCTCTTTTCGTCAACCAGCACAGTGATAATATTTTTTGGCACAGGAGGTTTTTGGATGAGGTTCCTGATCTGAAAGCGGTAGATGAGGGTAAGCGTCTCGATCCGCTCTTCGATAATGGCCGGATTGACCGCTGACAGCCAGACAAAGAAGACGATAGAAATGAGGCTGATCGCTAAATCTATTCTATGAACAAGTGTACGGCGCATATTCCTGAGCATTTTGAGGATTATAATACATCACATGAAGATTGTCTCGTAACTGTGCTGTTCTCTTTGCCTTAAAAGTTTAATGGGACAATCGCTTTTAGCGATTGTCCCATTACGATCATGCAACCTTGTCTGTTGACTTATACGTAAACGATAACTAATAGCAGCTGTAACCGCAGCCACTTTGCTTGGGCAGTTTTGGAAATCTGGACTCCAGTTCGATCGGAGGCGTTGAGAAGCCACCTTCAGAACCGCCATGGCCCGGAGCACCTTGTGGAACTTCAAGGCCTGGGGTTTCCTCTACCGTGGTATCAGCAAGAAGCTGCTTCAAACAGTCTGGCGGGATAGGAACAGGCTTTGCAGGGGGCATTCCCTTGTCTGTGCAGTTCATATATCCACCTGATACTGCTTCCGTACCTTTTACAGAAGAATCCTTGTTGCTTGAGTCAACAACTCCCTTAATTACGGCAAGACAGGAAGCGCCCTCCTTAACGTTGCCAAGTGCAGCCTGACATGCAGGTGAAGAGCCTTCTTTGTTGACCCAAGTGACGAATACAGTGCCGCGGGCCGCTGCAACTGCGGTCGGTGTGTTTATCTCAAGTTTGTTCTTGCCCACGATTGCGCGAACTTTGCCGTCTATAAGATTGAAAACTGACTGACCTCTTTTCTTGTCGTCGCCGAGAAGGTATTCCTTGACCAGAAGCCTGGATTTTTCACCAAGGGTCAGAAGGCTGTCATCGACAAAAAGGATCTTTGCCTTGGAGTCTTTTTCTGTCTCGACAACATCCATAAGCAGGAGGCTGTCTTTGACTGCTGCATTCACCGGCTTGTCAGACCTGATGATCGATGCCTTGCCTTTCAATGCCCTGATCTCTCCTGCCTTGTCACTTGACATGACCAGGCTTGCCATAAGCGCCAGGCAGATAATGATTCCGAAGATCTTGATATATTTAGTATTCATTGATTAAAACCTCGCAGTGAGGAATATCCCCGTTATAGAACGGTCATAGGAAGAAGATATTTCCTTAGACCTGTTGACCACAAAAGTCTGATTGAGAGCAACTGACAGTGTCTGGTTTATGGGCCTTACGAAAAATGCCTCGTATGTCCTTGTGATTTCGCTTCTGTTGATTTTGAAAGTCCAGTCATCCCACCAATAACCTGGTTTAAATGACCAGACAGGATTGGATTCCATCTGTTGGTAGTTCCTATTGGAGTATTCGAATCTGGCACCGAATGCCCAAAGATTGTGGTGGTCATAATACGCCGAGGCGGCGTACCTGTTTCCGACAGATCGGGCTATGCGCTCCTGTGCGTTGTTGTTGTCATAATAATACGAGAGCGTTAAAAAGAAATCGTGTGTCACAGGTATCTTTTGCTCAATACCGGCACTTACATTGAAGCCTGTTCTATCGGAGTTATCCTCTAAACGCTCGCTGTTGAAAAAGTTCTTTTTCGCGTATGCAAAGACCAGCGTTGTCGGCATTTTATCGATCAGCATGAGCCGTATAGAAGGCCGAAGTGTCTGTATTTTTGAAAAATCATCACTACCGAGGAACGTATAATCGAGCAGATACTGTGCCTCAAGCATTACCCTGTTCATCGGGCTGTATGATGCCTTCAGTTCAAGTTCATGGTTCTGGACATTAAAGCCGGAGAGGCTTGAGTGCAAGCTCTGATAGAATGAATAGCTTGCCTCAGTCCGAACCGGGGCATCGGTAATGAGTGCGCTGCCTTTCATGAACAGAACTACACGGGAGTCTGCTTTTTCACCCGACTCTTTCTTGAAGATTGATGGGTTGGCAAGGACAAAATCACTCTCGCCAAGACCTCTGAGGGTAACATTGCTGTCATACTGGAGCCCTACCGTTGCCTGAAGGTTAAACCGCTTGGTATGTTCGCGACGGTCAATGTCTGCGTTAAACCCGGCAATCGAACTGGTAAGCGAAGGGTCAGGCATGCTCTGTTCTGCCTTTTTGAAATATTCTTTTGATGCAGAGTATTTTCCCTGCTTGTAGTAGACCACGCCGAGTTCATAGTTGGTGCGGGGGAGGTCATACTGTTTGTTGGCGACGTCCTTAAGCGTGCTCTCGGCTTCTCGCAATGCCCCTTTTCTGTTCAGGGCAATGCCAAGCATAAGCATGGCCTGGTTGTCACCAGGATTGGTCTTCAGAACTTCCCTGAAGATCGTGACCGCATCATCGTATTCCTTACTGTCGATCTTGGAAATTCCCCTCGAGATGTTCACCTCATAGTCTGGGGCAAGATCGGCGTAGGATACGGATGCAACAAAGATGAGTAAAACGGTGAGACAGAAGGCTTTGGTGGTGTATAGTATATTTTTCATAAGAGTTAAGATATCAACTGAAAATATAATTGTCAAGGCTATTTTAGTTAAATTGCCGGGTTATAAAATTGTATACACAAAGAGCGGTGAAACGGGGATTCCCCTTCGATAATCTATGGCCATAACTATATCTCATTCTGTGCAGAAAAAGGGGTTGTCAGTTACCTCCAGAAGGAGACCGTTTTTGCTCCTTTTTGTTCTTCTCATCGGTCTCTGTGTGAGGTTTATCTATCTGCGCGAGATCTCGGCATATCCGAATTTCGAGATCCCCTTTGCAGGTCTTGATGAAGAACTGAACCATATCCTGGCCCAGCGCATAGCTGCCGGCGATATCTTTCTGCTGCAGAATGATTATCAGTATCCACTGCCGCTCTATATCTATTTTCTCGGTGGAATCTACGCGCTTTTCGGTGACTCTTTCTGGATGGCCCGCCTGCTCAATATCGCGCTTGGAATGGGCAGTATTGTTCTTATCTATCTCGTCACTAAGAAGGTTTTCCGGCGGGAGAGCATAGCGCTTGTTGCAGCTCTTGGTGCGGCACTGTATGGCCCGTATCTTTATTTTGATACCAGCCTGTACAAGACTTCGTTCGAACTATTTCTCCTCGGTCTTTCTCTGCTCTTGCTTGTCCGGGCTGCAGATGGGGAGCGAGCTGGCAGCTGGTTCCTGCCGGGCCTGTCGCTCGGTTTATTGTCATCTGTGCAGGGACAGAACTGGCTCTTTACCACCATGATAGTTCTGATGCTTCTTTTTGGACCTGCGGCGATGCTGATGAGTGAAGAGGGACCCTATCTCAAATCCCTGAAACACAGGTCATTCAGAGTCTGCTTTCTGGCGACTGGGCTTATCCTGGCCCTTCTGCCTCTCTGGTTAAAGAGCTATTACGTATCAAAGGACCCCTTTGTCGCGAACGGACTGGCGAGCATAAACTTCTATATCGGCAATCACAAAGGCTCGTGGGGTGGATTCAGCCGCATAGAGGGCATACGATCGAACCCGGCAGGACACTTTTATGATGCCAGAAGGGTAGCCGAAGAGAACGTAGGCCATAGCCTTTCTGTTACTGAGGTCTCTTCATATTGGAAAGGCAAGGTCTTTGAATTCATCAGAGAGGATAGAAAGGCGTTCCTTTACCTCCTCAAGGAGAAGGTCAGGCTCATATTCACATTTTACGAGCTGAATGACTATGCCTATTTTCAGAAGACCTCTCCTTTTCTGGGAACCTTACCCGGCATTTGGCTGCTTCTACCCCTCGGCATGAGCGGCCTCTTTTTTTCACTGAAGCATTACAGAAAGGCCTGGCCTCTGTATATCAGCATGCTATCAACCGCTGCAGGAATGATAATGACGTTTGTGGTCTGGCGATACAGGATCCCGCTGACCTATTGCCTATGGCCCTTTGCCGGTTTTCTTGTCGTGAATGCCTGGGACTGGATTCGTGAAAAACGGCTTCTTAACGTATCTGCAGCCTCCCTTCTCCTGATATATTTCTGGATAGCTGGCACAGCGCATCCTGCGTCAAAGATCCGGTTTGACAGGGATATGAAGCACAATGCAGCGCTTATGCAGGGATCTAGGGATGAGAAGGAGCTGCATGAATCTCTTCGGCAGCAGGCCGGGGCCTCAGCAGAAGAAAAGAGCGATCTGAGACTGAAAATGGCCCTCCTGAGATATAGGCTGAGCGATACAGAGGGTGCTCTGCGGATACTGAAGGCAGCACTTTCCGATGATCCTGAAAATCTTCGCCTCCAGAGGACGATGAGGCTGATGATCGAGCAGCCGGTAAATCTTGAGGTTGATCACTCCGGACAGAAACCATGAAGAGGAGATATTTCTTGGAGCGATCCGAAAGAAGAGGCAAGATTTTACTTTTGGGAATCCTTATGATGGGGATAGCCGCAAGGAGCTACTATCTGTGGGCGATCTCGTCCTATCCGGATTTTGCAGTGCCGTTTGCGGGTTCTGATTCAGCAGTCAACCATGAACTGGCTCGCAGGATCGCTGCCGGTGACATTCTTCTGGGCAGTGATGTGTACTATTATTCATCTGCCCTGTACAAGTACTTCCTTGGGGGCCTCTATGCCCTTTTCGGAGACTCCTTCTGGACAGCGCGCATAGCCAATGTTGTATTGGGTTCAGGAACGACCATCCTGACCTATCTCTTCTCCAAAAAGCTTTTCAGTAAGGACAGTATTGCACTTTTTGCTGCTTGCGGAGTTGCTTTGTATGGCCCTTTCATCGTCTTTGATACCAGTATGTATAAGACGTCCCTTGAGCTTTTTCTTTTGACACTGTCTCTGCTGATGCTTGTTATCGCAAAAGACCGTGCAAAAAAACGATACTGGGTTCTTACTGGTCTCGTGATGGGACTGACGTACGCCACTCATCCTCAGATAGCCGTATTTATTGTTTTTACTTGTATTTATCTTCTTGTGGGGCGGTCTGAGACGGTTAAACAAGAAAACCTTACGTATGTTAAGTCCTTGCCGCAAAGGCTTTTGATGGGCGGTCTGCTTGCCGGAGGCCTGATAACAGCGCTCCTTCCCTTTGCTCTCAGGAACTATTATGTTTCGCATGATCTTACGGTAAGCAGTACTGTTGACGGAATACATATGTATATCGGCAACCATAAAGGTGCCTGGGGCGGATACAGTTTGGTGGATGGTGTGAGGCCGAATGTTGCCGGCCATTTCTTTGATGCCAGGAGGGTTGCGGAAAAAGAGACAGAACGAAGCCTGTCAGCCTCAGAGGTCTCCCATTTCTGGAAGAAAAAGGCTCTGGCTTTTGTTATGCACGAGCCGACTGATTTTCTGCGTCTTCTCAGAAACAAAGTACAGCTCTTATTCAACTTTTATGAGGTGGTGAACAATGGTAACTATCAGTATCTCACCAGCCATTCTCCCTTTCTTGCCCGTCTGCCGAATATTTCCCTTCTGCTGCCTCTTGGCATGGCGGGACTGATTCTTTCCCTGCGGGAATTCAGAAGATTTTGGATGGTACATCTCTTTTTTCTTTCTTATCTTTTCGCGCTCCTGATGACCTTTGTATCATGGCGTTACAGGTTGCCTCTGGTTCTTGTCCTTTGGCCAGCGGCAGGCTACTTGTTGTCGGAAGTATCAGCACTGGTTAGAAGAAAGCAGATTCTTCTGCCTGCTCTTGCTGCTGCATTCTGCATTTATTTTCTGATCCTGGGGAATACTCATTCGGTCAGGCAGTTTCAACGCGACAAAGATATGAAGAGGGCTGAATTCAGAATGGAGGCCTCGCGGAAAGAAGGGGAGATCCTTCATGAGCTGAATCGAAAGCACCAGGCGACGCCTGCTGAAAGAAGTGCGCTCTGGCTGCAGCTTGCTCTTCTCAGATATGAGATATTCGATGCAGAGGGAGCTGTGCAAATACTGCATCGGGCTTTGATTGATGATCCCGGCAATGCTCAACTGCAGGAGACGATGAGGCTCATGCAGGAACAGCCGGTTAACATGGAAATTGATAACAGTGAAACTTAGGCGCTGCTGACTGACTGCCCTTAATCGAGCCTCTTCTCCTGTTTCAGCCGGGCAATGATTGCCTGGATCTGAGGCAGCATTTCGAGGGCTGCTTTTTCTCCTTCGATCATGGCATCGAGACGTTTCTCGAAGTCTGCAGATCCGATGCGGCCCACCTTTGGCCGTATGACGACGTCGGCCCTTGCAAGCTGTATGGCGGAGATCTTTGAATGCATGATCCCTGCGGCCTGCAGGATTGTCTCGAGAGTGCCCTCGGGCTGGCGCGCATCGATATCAGCAGAGATGTCAACCGCAATAACAAAGTCTGCTCCCAGTCTTCGCGCTGCATCAACAGCGATTGGGCTGACTACGCCGCCGTCCACATACATCCTGCCGTCTATCTTCACCGGCCTGAATATGCCGGGTATTGAGCAGCTTGCCCTGACTGCTGTGCCGGTATTACCCCGCGAAAATACCGTCTCCTGTCCGTTCTGGATATTGGCTGCAACAGCATAGAAGGGTATCCTCATCTTTTCGAGCGGGGTGTTCTTTACCATGACATTGACGTATTCTTCGAGCCTCTCTCCTTTGACGAATCCATTGTCCGGCACGGTGAAGTCAATGATTTCGTTCTTATCAAGAGTATTTGCCATCTTCTGGAGTTGGAAAGACGTAAATCCATATGCATAGAGGCTGCCGACAAAACTGCCTGCGCTTGTCCCGACGACCAAATGGACCGGGATTTTATTAGCCTCAAGAATCTTGAGAACACCGATATGTGCGAAGCCGCGTGCTGCACCGGCTCCAAGCACCAATGCTATTTTCGCAGGTTTCTGCTGCGGCTGGATTTCATGTGGAGCACATGCGGTAAGGATAAGACATCCACAGAGTGCAGCTGTCAGACAGAAGCGTAATAGTGTGATATGTTTTGCCCTGGTCATCGGGAACCTCCCTTGTCTGGCTATAGTATAAACGCTGACCGAAGAATTCCGCACCTCAAGACTGAAGATTCTTGTTTTGTTTTTTTGCTTCAAGGTATATATTATTTCAGGGTGTTACACTGCAGTCGAGGCACACCGGTAACTGTTCAGAGGGTTACCCCTCATGGCATTAAGGGGTGTCAGGAGAAATTCAAGGGGAAAATGGGTACATGACAGATTCGGGTAAAAACAGAAAGAAGATCCTGATCGTTGAAGATGACGCTGATACGCTTGTCCTGATCCAGCATTTCCTGAAGGATTCCGGCCATGAGCTTTTGATATCACGGCGGGGCGATGAAGCGTTCGAATTGGCGCTCACGCATCAGCCGGATCTGGCAATTATTGATGGTCTTATTCCGGGCATCCATGGATTTGAACTCTGCAAGAAGATCAAGGAAGAACCGAAACTGAAAAAGAAGCCGAAGGTGATCCTTATGTCGAGCGTGTACAAGGCCCAGAAATACAAGTTCGAGGTTGTGGAATTCAAGGCTGACGCCTTTATGGTAAAGCCCTTTTCGAAGAGCGATCTTTTGACAAAAGTCGCTGACCTGCTGAAATAGACTGCCTCAGACCTTTTTCTCCACAACAATAACAGTAGAAAGATATTCAGACAGCTTGTTGTTAATCTTTTTGATCTCTTCAGGGCTGACAGTTAAGGCAGCAGCCTCAATGGCTTTTCCCATTTTCCCTATTTCAGGGAAACCGTATCCGCCTGCGCTGCCTGCCATGCTGTGGCCGATGATGCGAATCTCTCCGAAGTTCCTTTCTTTAAGCAGCTCGCTGATCTTTTCAGCATCTCCCTTCCGGTTATTCAGAAATCCTGGTACCAATACAGCGATGTCAGGATCGATCTCGACCACGCTGTTTTCATGATATCCCTGCACATGATCGCACGGCGAGACGGTTTCTGGTCTCTTTAGATGATCCGTGAGTACTTTCATGAGCGATTGACGCGTTATGGGTTTGCTGAGGTAGCCTGTGCAGCCGGCCCGGAGGCACTGCTGCACCTCGCGTTCACCCTCGTGGGCTGTCATAGCGATAATGGGGATATCATTATTGCCCATCATGGAGCGTATGGTCCGCGTGGCCGTGTATCCATCCATAACCGGCATTTCCATATCCATCAGGATCAGGGATATTCGGTCCTCTTTCTTGACTGCAGCAATAGCCTCAATGCCGTTCTTTGCTGAGATGAATGTATAGGGGGATTCCTTCAGGTAAAGCTTCAGCAGGCGCCGGCTCTCCTTCATGTCATCAACAACGAGAATCACCGGTCTCAGCTGGAGCCATAGTTCCAGACAGGAGAGAAGCGTCTCTTCATCACATGGCTTGTTCAGAAAATCATTCATGCCCTGATCAAGGCATGCTTGCCTGTGTGTGTCTGCGGGAAGTGCTGTGAAGGCTACAATGGGAACTCTCTTGCCGCTGTCAAGACGTCTGATCTCCACGGCTGCCTCCATGCCGTCCATTTCCGGCATCTGGAGGTCCATCAGGATCAGATCATAGGATGATCTTTTGTATGCTTCAACCGCTTCTCTGCCGTTTTCGGCAATGTCGATATGGTAGCCTGCTCTTTCGAGCATTCTTTGATACACTGCCTGGTTATCTTTGTTGTCTTCAGCGAGAATTATTTTGAACATAGTCGTGGATTTCTCTGATCAGGAGAGGTAAGTCCTAAAAGCAAAAGGGCTGCAACCTTATGGTATCCAGGCTGCAACCCTTGCACTCTCAGTCCCTTAGATGATCAGCAGAAAATGATCGATCTAAACCAGCCTATTGTTTGCTTCCATCTGCCTGGCTCGGAGCAAGTTCATAGTCGAAGTCACCGACAGGCCGTGCAAATGTATATTTAATAGGGTTCTTTATCAATGTTTCAGTTGTCTGCTGAACGTTTCCGCTTATGGCCGCAAAGGGCAACGAAACGAGCCAAAGAGCTGCCCCGCCGACAATTGATACGATACCAAGGGGCCGCGCCATGAGTATATCACCTTCCATCGGTCCATCACTTTCCGTTCCTGCAAATACAGGAACCGAAACCACAAGAAAAGCCAACACCAGGATAAAAGCTGTGATCTTTTTCATAAGAAAATCCTCCTTATTAGGAAATCATACTTGGAATCTGGTTCCATTATAGTGAAAACCATGGGCATAATCAATAAATTTTGTGCTGAATTGTTGAACGGAGACAGAACAGATGCTATTGCTATTTGACCAGCAGGCCGGTGAGATGGACCCCGATCGGCAGGGTAAAAAAAGAAAGCACTGTTGTTACTACGATTATGAAGGCAGACAACGCAGTGTCGAGTTTGAAGCGCGATGCTATCAGGAGTGAAAGGACCATAGTCGGCATGGCACCCTCAAGCAGGGTAGAGGAAAGGGCCTGACCCTGCAGACCGAGCGATCGTGCTGTCATGAACGAGATGAACGGCGAGAGGGCCATTTTGATGATAACAGCAGGGATGATGGCGTACGCGTGGCTTACCCTCGGAAGCGTCAGCGCCAGCCCGATACTGAATATCATGAGAGGGACCACAAGGCTGCCGAGCATATCAAGCGCTTTCAGGAAAGAAACGGGAATAGTAATGCCGGCGAGTCTGAGTATAATGCCGCATGCTATACCCCAGATCGGCGGGAGTGAGATGATCGCCATCAATGACTCCCGCAGGTTCATGTTCCTGTTCTCCCCGTACCGGGCGGCCAGTGATGCGCCTGCAAGCCAGAGGACCGGGGTTGTTGCAAGTAGGTCATAGAAGAGCGCGTATTTTGCAGCACCAGGACCATACAGTCCTGTCAGCACAGGAAGCCCGAGGTATGTGACATTTCCAAATGCGGCCGAAATAACAAGAACCCCTTTTTCCTGCGGGGTAAGATGCATAATTTTGCCTAACAGCGTGTAAATCATTACCGCAATGGCCAATGTCGAGAGCGTTGTTACAATTGCGGTTGCAGGGATCAGGATCGTTTCGATATCTATGCTGGAGGTGTAGAGAGTCTTTATGCAGAGAGCAGGAAGAAAAATGTTCAGCACCATGACATTGATGCCCTGGCGGAGCGAATCAGCGTCGATGCTGCCGATCCTGAACCTTCTGCAGGCCACACCTGCCAGGATGATAAGCCCAAAGGGGAAAAGGATATCCTGCATAGGAGACATTATACGACATAGTGCATTCTCTCTGCGCAATTCGGTGCTTACTATCCGTCGAGTTGAATTGATCGTCGGGAAAAGCCGTTGAAAAGCCCTGCAATGCGATATTATCTCACAGTGAGAACTGGTTACGGGTAGTTTACCGATAATGATGCTCTGACATTGGCCCCATAATATTCTGTTTCATTATCTGAGGTATCGCAGGCAGTGCATTTTCACCGACTTCTCCACTCCGTTTTTTTAATGCAGCGCTGAGAATATGCCACCTGCTTCAGCATGTGAGGCTCAATAAGGCAGCTTGTGTTGTTTCTCCTGGTGGTAAAGCTGTTTCTGGAGTTCTTCCTGAATCATGTCCCAGCCCTGTTCTGTATGGGGGATGATGCATTGGGAGCAGTCCTTGAAGCCGGTGGGCAGGATGCTGAAGTTGCCTGAACAGCCGAGCAGGAAGAGCGGGCAGTAGCAGAAGAGGCAGGACTTCCAGTCCTCAAGCTTGTGGCACGGCAGAAACTCGCACTTGGTATTGATAAAATGTCTATAGTTCATTTTCGTCAGCTTTTCAGCCTGTCAGCTTGCCGGCTGGTCAGCCTTTCTTACATGCTCATGTGCTTTCAGATGGTTCATGCAATATTCATGGTCGCCTTCGCAGGTCGAGCAGTATCTGAACTCCATCGCAATATCATCGTTTTCGGTCATGCCGCAGATTGTGCATTTATGAATAAAGCCTTTTTTTAGCGGCGTATTGATCGAACTGCTGAAACCTTTTCTTCTCTGATACGCTGAACCCCGGTGCTTCAAAGTATGTATGATATCGCTGCCGAAGAAGAGAAAATAATTCGAGACAGAGACAAGTGCCGCAATTTTTCCTGAAAGCGGCGCTGTAAAAATCGTGAAGGCGATAAAGGCCCAGTTCAGCCATGCAAGGTATTTGATCTTCACCGGAACGATGAAAAACAGAAGGATCTGAAAATCGGGATAGACGTATGCAAAAGCCAGGAAAAGCGAAAGATTCAAGTAAAGAGCTGTTGCGCCCTGGCCGGTTATAAAGGCGGCAATCGCTGTTGCTGCCACGCCGGTGAAGTAGTACATGTTAAACCTGAAGCTCCCCCATTCATGCTCCAGGCCTGTGCCGATCATGTAATAGAAATAGAGGATAAAGAAGATCCAGAGCAGAGAGGCAGAGGGAGGAATGAATACCCATGTTATAAGCCGCCAGACCTCACCCTGCATGATGAGTCGTGGGTCGAGCAGGAGTTTGCTTATGGCGTCGCTCTCAGGCATGCCGATCCTCAGGATATAGATCAGCGCATTGATGCCGACGATATATACGATCAGCTGCCTGATCGCATATCTGCCGAATTTTCTTTCGAGAATGTTGAGTATGTTCATGTATGTTGATTTAGAAGGCATTCTGAGTTGCTCGAACACAAAGGGCTGAACAAAAGTTCAGCCCTTTGTGTTCGATGAGTTTCAGATTAATCTTCTATGCGCACTTGGTGAAGCCGCAGCTGTGGCAGACTGCGCAGCCGCCTTCGTGCTCGACCGTGCCGCCGCATTCCGGACACTGGCCGATGAAGACGTTCTCTCTGTGGTGCTTGTCGCCGCCGTTGCCATTGCCTTTGATTCCCTTCTCCATATACTTTTCGAGTGCCTTTGCTATGGCATCAGAGCATGAGGTGATCTTGCCGCCGTTTGCCCAGGTTTGGTTGTGGCAGGTGATGCCCTTGAGCTGTTTGATGATCACGTCCGGTTCGATGTTGGAACGGAGCGCAAGGCTTACCAGCCTGCCGATCGCCTCTGCCTGGCTTGAGGCGCAGCCTCCTGCCTTGCCCATATGCGTGAAGAGCTCAAAGAGATGGCCGTTTCCATCCTCATTTACGGTCACATAGATCGTGCCGCAGCCGGTGTTCATGGTGCGGGTCTCGCCGATGATCGCATCAGGCCGTTTCCTCGGGACGATCTTTGTCT
Source organism: uncultured Nitrospiraceae bacterium (assembly GCA_964506525.1). GTDB lineage: Bacteria > Nitrospirota > Thermodesulfovibrionia > Thermodesulfovibrionales > UBA6898 > UBA6898. The sequence continues at coordinate 27,048 of CAZDLA010000005.1, read as the reverse complement.
CTGTCGGCTGAGGCTCTGCCTGCTTTGCCCCTGTCTTGCCGGTCGAGAGCACCTGTTCATCGCGCGAGCCGTCGCGGTACACGGTCACGCCCTTGCAGTTCTGCTGGTATGCGAGAAGATACACGTTCTCAACATCCTTGGGCATTGCGCTATGGGAGAAGTTCACGGTCTTGGAGACTGCGTTGTCAACAAACTCCTGAAATGCTGCCTGCATGGCAACATGTTCAACCGGCTTGATGTCGTGAGCAGTAACAAAGACTGCCTTTACGTCTTCGGGTATCTCGTCAAAGTCATGGAGCGATCCCTTGTCCGCGATTTTTTCCATCAGATCACGAGACCAGAAGCCACGCTCCTTTGCTACCTTTTCAAAATACGGATTGATCTCAAGGAGCTTGGTGCCTTCCATGACGTTCCTTACATAAGAGACTGCGAAAAGCGGCTCGACACCTGATGAACAGGTCGCGAGGATCGAGAGGGTGCCTGTCGGAGCGATCGTTGTAACGGTCGCGTTTCTCATCTTCAACTTACCGTCATAGATGCTCTCAGCATAGTTCGGAAATACGCCCCTGTCTTCTGCAAGTGCAGACGAGGCATTCTTGCCTTCTTTCTGGATAAAGCCCATTACATCTTTTGCGAGTTCAATGGCCTGAGGCGAATTGTACGGTATGCCCATCAGGATCAGCATGTCTGCCCAGCCCATAACACCGAGGCCGATCTTTCTGTTAGCCCGCGTCATCTCGGCTATCTTCTGGATAGGATATTTGTTCACGTCGATCACATTGTCCAGGAAATGTACAGATTTCCATACCGTTTTCTTGAGCTTCTGATAGTCTACTTTGCCCTCAGTGACCATCATCGAGAGGTTGATCGAACCCAGGTTGCAGGACTCATACGGCAGAAGCGGCTGCTCGCCGCAGGGGTTCGTTGACTCGATCTCTCCGATCTTGGGCGTGGGGTTCGAGGCATTGATCCTGTCGATAAAGACAATGCCGGGCTCACCATTCTTCCAGGCATGGTTGACAATGAGGTCAAATACCTCCCGTGCCTTGAGTGATCTGACGACATTCTTGGTCCTTGGATTGACCAGTTCATAGTCTGTATCGTCCTTGACCGCCTGCATGAAACGGTCGGTTATGGCGATTGAGATATTAAAGTTGTTGAACCGTGTGTTGTCGTCTTTGGCAGTGATGAAGTTGAGGATATCAGGATGGTCAACGCGGAGAATACCCATATTCGCACCTCTCCGGGTGCCACCCTGCTTCACCGCCTCGGTTGCCGTGTCGAACACGGTCATAAAAGACACGGGCCCTGATGATACGCCTTTTGTGGAGCCGACAATATCGCCGCCCGGCCTGAGGCTCGAGAAGCTGAACCCGGTGCCGCCGCCTGACTTGTGGATGATGGCAGTCTGTTTTACCGCATCGAATATGGACTCCATGGAATCGCCCACAGGAAGCACAAAGCATGCTGAGAGCTGGCCGAGCTTTCTTCCAGCATTCATGAGTGTCGGGCTGTTGGGGAGAAAATCGAGCGAAGTCATCATATGATAAAACTCTTCTTCGAGAAGCAGGACATCAGCTTCTGATTTCCCATACATCATATCAGCGCGTGCAATGGTTTTTGCAACCCTTCTGAAAAGGTCTCCTGGTGCTTCGACGACCTTGCCTTCCTCGTCCTTTCTCAGATATCTTTTTTCCAGGACCTTTAAGGCATTTGGGGTAAGACCGATTGTTGACGCTGTGCTCTTCATAAGATTATTCCCTCCCTGTGGAATGCTGTATTATGTCGTAAAAATGGCTGTTTTATTGCCAAAAAACAGGATGTCGGATCTTGACGGTGCTGCGTTATTTTGCCTCTATTTTTGAACTTCAGCGCTTCAAATGTAATGACCATAAAAAACAACATCTTGTGTTTGACGTAAGAGTTTAGCCACAACATATGGTATAAGTCAAGGCAAAATAGAGATTGTTCTGAACCCTTTGATTTTACTAAATATTTCCGGTGAAATAGGTGTTCATCATTTGTTAAGAGGAAGGTAAAGCCGCATGGATGGCGGTACTGGTTAAAACGAAAAAATTATAAGAATAGATGTTGCAGAAAAAAGGCGATGTTGGTCAGTCGAAAAGACCGCTGAGTGCGTTGGTCTTTTCCTCTATGGTCTGCGCTGCCCTGTCGTGATCTTCCCTAAGCTGCTGCAGTTCATCTGCGATATTGAGTGAGGCAAGAATGGACGCCTTCAAGGGGGTTATATTCGGATTGCCTGCATGAATCTCTTGAAGCTTTTCCTCGACATATGCGGCAAGTTTCTTGATGTAATCTTCCTGGGCATCACCCTTGATGGTGTATTTCTGGCCGAGGATGCTGATCTCTACGCTGCCCACAGTTGTATCAGATCTCCAGAGTTTCGAGCTCCTCAAGAAGCTCTTCGACTTGGCTCTTGATCGACGTCTTTTCGTCTTTCAAGGATTCCACTTCCCGGTTTTTGTCATCAAGAAGGGATTCGAGTTCCCTGATCTTCCGTTCGAGGGATATCTTTTCCTCTTTCAGGGCCTTGACCCTTTCAACTGCAGTTGCTATCTTTTCCTCAAGGTTCTTGAGCCTGTCCACTGGTGCTACCTCCTTGCTGATATGAGCTGGTGTCCCCCCTGAACTGAGTGCTGATGGCGCGAGAGGTTCATCATCGAAAAGGGATGCTTTCCATGCCATTGGTTAAGATACCAGATGCACCGGTTTTGTGTCCATATCACAAGGTCTTCCCGAGGATAATCTCGATGCCCCGGTCCTCTCCCTGTTCAGACAGTCCGGTCCTCTTGTATTGAAAATAGCTGGTAAGAACTTTCTTGACGTAATTCCTTGTCTCGTTGTACGGGATGTCTTCGATAAACTCGTCAATGGAGCGGTAATCAAAACGCTGCTGCCATGACCTCACTGCCAATTCGCCTGCATTATATGCTGCAAGCATATGAGCCAGTGAATGGAACTCGTCAAGCAGAGATCTCAGGTAGAAACTTCCTAACTGGATATTGTTTTTCGGGTCGGTGAGCTGCGAGGGTCTGCGGATGCCGAGATTGAGGCTTTTATCAAGACGGTATGCAGTCTGTGGCATGAGTTGCATAAGTCCATATGCCCCTGCAGGGGATTTTACTGCCTGATCAAACCGGCTCTCTTCTCTCATGACCGAAAGGACGATAAAGGGGTCAATATTATTGCGTTTGGCTGCCTGTTCTACTTTATCCCAGAAGGCGAGAGGATACCAGAACCGGTGCATTTTTTCTGAATACGGGATCTTTACTGTCAGGCTGATCGAGCGCTTGAATTCTCCTAACTCCTGGAACTTGGCTGCGTTGTACATGAGATCAGGCAGCGAGGATGTATTCCTGCTTGCTGCTGCAAGTTCGGCAACAGCCTCTTCCCTCATGTTGACAGAGATGAGTGCCTCTATCCTCTCTTTTGACCGGGTTTTCCCCGGCGTTCCGTCAGACATATTCAGCGATGAAAGCCGGGGAAGCATCCTGCGGGTACGGGCATATGCCAGCACAGCATAAAAATTATTATTGTCCGCTGCAGTGAGCCTCGTATAAAGACTTGATGCATCTTTGTTCTGCGCTTCCATGCTTCTGGCCTGCCAGTAAAGATATTTTGCATCATCATACTGGGCATGGAGCTGGGAGAATGTTTCTTCCGACTTCTGATAGTTTCCCGAAAGATACTGCGTCCAACCTATGCCCCAGAGCGCATCTTCTGCGTCAGATGGATAATTTTTCAGCACATCCTGATAAATCTGGAGAGCCCTGCTGAAATCCTTTTCTCTTCTTCTGTCAGCAGCGACAGTGACCAGCAGAAATCCGGCCTTTTTGTCGTTCCTGTTTGTAAGGGTGTTCAGGGTGTTCTCAAAGCCCTTTTTATCGCCAGCCCGGTAGAGCGAGCGGGCTTTGTACAAGAGGTCGTTCACCTCTCCATAAAGCTCTGCGGCCTCGCGGTATTTTTTCTGTTTGAACAGGGCATAGGCGAGGTTTTTGAGGATCTCCTGCCTGTTTTTGGCCGAGCATACTGCAAGCGCCTGCTTCAGGTCGCGTTCAGCCTCCTCAAAATCGTATTGTTTGATAAGACTTGAGGCGTGATCAACAATGTCAGCGGTCGTGATCTGATCTGAGCCCAGTTCGCTGCGCGCAGCAGCGGAAAGATAGCTTGCCTTGATATAGAGCTTTCTGAAGACGGCAGATGCCTTGTCTTTCAGGCTGTTCTTTTTCAGCAGCTGGCCATAGATATACGATGCCTCATCATCTTCAGGAAAGTCCTTTACATAAGCCTCATAAAGAAGCAGCTGTCCTTCATCGCTGATATCTCTTCCTTCTCTGATTTCTGCCATTCTCGCCTTTTTTCGCAGAGGCGAGGACGGGTATCTGTCGATCAGTGCCCGGAGAGTTTCCCTTGACTTGTCATGCTCTCCGAGATTGTGGTATGCATCGGCAAGATAGATCATTGCATAGTCCTCAAGAAGGGGAAATTCCCTTTGAGCCGTGAGAAGACTAGATACTGCCTCGGTGTAACGGCCGGCCGCAAGATCCTTTCTGCCCTTTTCAAAGGCCTCTTTGCCTCCGGATTCTCCTGCAGAAACAGAGAAAAGAACAGTCAGCAGGATCAGTGTGCAGCAGGCTGGAACGATTATCTTTGCTCTGGACCGGCTATGCATATCTTGGTGGTGTTGTCTCATAATTACCTGTATTTATAATAGATAAATCGAGGCCTTTCAGCAACTTATGAGCTGGAGTTCCATAGCCTGAATTAGAATAAAACAGCAACGCTGTGGTATATTTTCTCTATGATCAAAGACCTCAGGCTCCACGGCAGTCACGGTCCGGTGGACTTTTTTGCCCTCATCTCCGGAGCAGACACCCTCAGCACCTATTTCTACGAAGAGGAAGCTGCGCGAATCCGGTTTTTTTCCCGCGGCAATGAGTTCACGGTCTCTGAAACAGGAGTAAGCTACCGGGGGACAGGTGGCAGCTTCTGCGAGTATATGTTCGGTGTGGAAAAGCCCCTTGCAGACATGGAAAAAGAGGATGTGCTGAACCGGCTCATCATGTTTGGCGCATTCATGGATGAAAGCGAAAGGGTTATTTTTACGAATGACACTGAGGGCGGAGAGACCTTTTACCGTCTTTTTCTCCAGGGTCATGCGGTCGCGAACTATTACTTCCTGATCGCTTCAGAGTCTGACGGTGACCACAAGAAACGGCAGAAGCAGGTGCTCAGGGCAGTCGGCAAGTTTCTGAAACGCACAGACCTCTTGTCTCAGAACAAGGATACAGAGCTTCTTGAGAGCTTCTGTTCGGAGCTTGGGGAGAAGAAGTCCATGGTCTTCATCTTCAAGCTCATCCACAGGGCGAACAGTGAGTACTATGACGCGTTCAGGAACTTTTATTTTAAGAACAGGGGGATTACTTCTGAGGAAGAACTCTTCCTCAATGAGATCGTCTCGCGCAACGGGATTGACCACTATCAGCAGGAGCGGATGAAGATCGATGTCATGTACCGGCATCCGGACAATAAGCTGGTTGTTGATGAGTATCGCGATATCCTTATCAAAGGCGTTGCAGCTGATACTCTTGATGCGTCAGGGCATGCACGCCTGAACAGGCTCAGGACCCTGAGCATCAGGAATAACATTCCGATCGTGCTCTTTGACACCCTTGATGATCTTCTGCTCAAGGACAAGAAAGTACTCGAAGTGCAGGAGCAGGAGTACCTGAAGGAGTCGCGCGCCATCCTTGAGAACCTTTTCTTCAAGGACCCTTCTCTTAAGCAGCATATCATCAAGGAGGACATCGTAAGGCTCATCCGTGCAAAGCATATTGCGTACTCGCAGAATGACCGGGGTTTTGAGCAGGTGCTGCTTGACATCGGCAAGGCCTGTGATGAACTTTCACGGGAGACTGATGACTTCAGCATCTTCGAGGAGTTCAGTTCTATCATCACCTATTTTGACCGGTATGATAATGTCCAGGCGCTTCTCAGCCAGCTCTCTTTTATGAAGAACATCGAGTTCAGGGAGGAATCACTCAGAAGTCTTGTCGGCAATAAGAAGGAATTTGACCGCCTTGACAGTGAACTCTTCAGATCGGTATTTATTACGGACCTCATGGACAATAAATATATCACTGCTTATGGCAGACGCAAGCTGAAGCTGGTAAACAAAGGCGTTGAGAATATCCAGAACGGTGAGGCTTCATACAAGGATGTTATCGCAGAACTCATGGCGCTCACTGATGAAGAGAAACTTTATTTTGAGACCCATGCCGCGCTCAAGGAACGGATGAGGAGCTTTTTCCCCGGTCTTGAGCTGAAAGCGGTACGGAACCATATTCGGGAGGATATTGCAAATGAGCTCGCGGAAAAGGGCATGACGATAAAGATACCTGCCAAGCTTTTTGAAAAGGTCTTTCTCGATCTGCGCAAGGAGTCGGTGTATCTGAACCAGATCCTCCCGCAGGTCATACAGAACAGCGATTACGCACTGCGGGAAGACTTCCTCCAGAACAGCGGACTTGACCGCTTCTATGTTGAGTCCCTTGAGCAGGAGTATTTCGAGGAGAAAGAGATTGAGATCTCTCAGCTTGAGGCGATCAGGGAAGGGAGAACTATAAAGGTAAATGGAGGCGGCGAGCGGATTTGAACCGCTGAATAACGGTTTTGCAGACCGTCCCCTTAACCACTTGGGTACGCCGCCGTCAGAGACCAAGATCGTGAACAGTAAATCGTGCTGAGCGAAAGAACTGACTCAGGGAAAGGTAACGGCCTCTACACTGATTACGATTTACAAATTACTGTTTACGGTAGTTTATGGAGCGGGAAACGGGATTCGAACCCGCGACCCCAACCTTGGCAAGGTTGTGCTCTACCACTGAGCTATTCCCGCATGCAAAGAAAATCTTCAATGCGCATAGCACAATCTGACTAGTCTTAACTTATCATCAGGAAATGCGCTATAATTACGATACTGAACATATTAATTAAAAAAGGAAATTTTTGTCAATATGCTCCATCCTGATTTTGAAGAATTCGAGCGGCTTTCGCAGAAGGGAAATCTGATCCCCGTGTACCGGGAGATCCTTGCAGACACGTACACGCCTGTGACAGCATTTCTGAAACTCGGAGGCTCCCCGTCATTTTTGCTTGAGAGCGTCGAGGGTGGTGAGAAATGGGCGCGCTATTCATTCCTCGGCTCCCGTCCCGCAAAAATTCTGAAGGGAAGGGGCAGAAGGGTGGAAATCCTTGAGGGCATGAATGCGCCGCGTATCATCGAGACCGAAAACCCTGTTGAGGTCATCAAGGCAGAGATTACCGCGTATCGCCCTGTTGAGGTAAAAGGCCTGCCCCGTTTTTTCGGTGGCCTTGTTGGTTACATCGGGTATGACATGGTACAGTTCTTTGAGACGATCGAACTGAAAGCCAAGGATGGCATTGGCCTGCCTGATTTTTTCCTGATGGTTACTGACACCATGCTTGTTTTCGACAGCCTGAAGCAGAAGATCAAGGTGGTATCGAATGCTCATGTTGACGGCGGGGATCGGAAGAAGATCTATGCCGAATCAGTGCAGAAGATCGATGAGATCATCAGCAGGCTGAAAACTCCCGTGCAGGGAACAAATGTCGGCACTGCTGTAACAGAAGCCGGCTTTATTTCGAACATTCCAAAAGATGGGTTCCTTTCTTCAGTCGAAAACGCCAAAGAATATGTGATGGCAGGCGACATTGTCCAGGTGGTTCTGTCGCAGCGGTTCGAGCGGTCTTCGCAGGTGAACCCCTTTGATATCTATCGGGCATTGCGGGTGATCAACCCTTCGCCCTATATGTATTATCTTGATATCGGAGAAGGACAGATTGTCGGATCGTCGCCAGAGATCCTGGTGCGGGTCGAAAACCGGAAGATCGTGCTTCGCCCTATAGCGGGTACGCGGAGACGGGGAGAGACTGATCTGGCAGATAAAGAACTTGAAGAAGAATTGAAGCGTGATCCCAAGGAAATCGCTGAGCATATCATGCTGGTTGATCTTGGAAGAAATGATGTGGGACGGGTCGCAAAGGTCGGTTCTGTAAAGGTTACGGATCTGATGGCAGTGGAACGATACAGCCATGTGATGCATCTTGTTTCGAATGTGGAGGGCGACCTGAAGGACGGCCTTGATTCCTTTGATGTGTTAGGTGCCTGTTTCCCTGCAGGCACGGTGAGCGGCGCTCCCAAGGTGCGTGCCATGGAGATCATTGATGAACTTGAGCCGGCGCAGAGAGGTCCCTATGCCGGAGCTGTCGGATATCTGAGCTATTCCGGCAACCTTGATATGTGTATTACGATCAGGACCCTTGTCATAAAGGACAACAAGGTCTATGTCCAGGCAGGCGCAGGCATTGTTGCTGACTCGGTCCCGGAGAAGGAATACACGGAGACGGTGAACAAGGCAAAGGGTATGATGAAGGCTGTTGATATGGCAGAAGAAGGACTGGATTGAAAAGGCCGTAAGCCGTAAATCGTAAGGCGTGAGGAGTGAAAGGATGATGAAGAGGGAACTACGATGTTATTGATGATTGACAACTACGATTCATTTACCTACAACCTGGTCCAGTATTTTGGTGAACTGGGGGAGGATGTTCAGGTCTTCAGGAACAATAAAATAACGCTTGATGAGATCGGACAGATGAAGCCTGACAGGATCGTTATATCACCGGGTCCCTGTACACCAAACGAGGCAGGCATATCGGTCGAGACTATCAAGAGGTTCGGCGGCATAGTGCCGATCCTTGGTGTATGCCTTGGCCACCAGTCGATCGGCGCAGCATTCGGCGGCGAGATCATCCGCGCCCCGAAGCTCATGCATGGCAAGACCTCGCTCATTCATCATGACAACAGGACACTTTTTGCGGGGCTGCCCAATCCCTTTGAGGCAACACGGTATCATTCTCTGCTTATCCGGAAGGAGACGAAGCCGGACTGTCTTGAGATATCGGCCTGGACCGATACAGGAGAGATCATGGGTGTGAGGCACAAGGAGATGCTCATAGAGGGGGTGCAGTTCCACCCGGAGTCAATACTTACCCTTGCGGGGAAGGATCTGTTAAGGAATTTTCTTAAGCTGAAACAGGCTTAGTTTTACAGGCTGTTCGAGACCTTCTTAATCTCTTCAAGCTTTTTCAGGGCACTGCCCGAGTCGATCGCTTCCTGAGCCATTGAAACTGCTGTTTTCGCATCAGATGCCTTGCCTGAAACCATGAAGCCGGCAGCAGCATTGATCAGCACGATGTCACGCTTGGCTCCCGGCTCACCGCTCAGTATCTGTCGGGTGATATGCGCATTCTCCTGATTGTCCCCGCCGACAAGGTCTTCTCGCTTTCCGCGGCCAAGTCCGAAATCCTCGGGCGAGAGGATAAGATTCTCCACCTTGCCATTTGTGAACCGTGATACCCGTGTGCCGTCTGTGATCGTGATCTCATCGAGTCCGTCTTCACCGTGAACAACCATCGCATCTTCTGCGCCGAGATTTCCCAGAACGCTTGCGAGCGTCTCGGTGAGTTTTGCGGCGAACACGCCCAGTATCTGTCTTCTTGCGCCCGCAGGATTCGTTATGGGGCCGAGAATATTGAAGATCGTCCTGAGGCCCATCTCCCTGCGCGGCCCGATTGCATATTTCATTGCCGGGTGGAAAAGAGGCGCAAAAAGAAAACCGAACCCTGTTTCAAAGAGGCATTTCTCTACCTTGTCCGGGGCCAGATCGATCCTGATGCCGAGCGCCTCAAGCAGATCCGCACTGCCTGACTTGCTCGACACGGCCTTATTCCCGTGCTTGGCAACAGGAACACCTCCTGATGCGACCACGATGGCAACGGTTGTTGAGATATTGAATGTGTGAGACATATCGCCACCTGTGCCGCAGGTATCAAGAACACCGTCTGGAGCCTTGATCTTCGCTGCCTTGTCCCTCATGATACGAGCTGCTCCGGTGATCTCTTCAACGGTCTCACCCTTGATCCTGAGTGCCGTGAGAAAGGAGCCTATCTGGGCATCAGTGGCTTTTCCTTCCATGATCTCTTTCATGCACTCGGCCATCTCAGATTCAGAGAGGTTAATGCCCCCGACGAGCAGGTTGATAGCTTCCTTGATCATAATAGTCGTATCCCCCTAATAACAGTAATCTCGTTCAACCAGGTCTTCCAGCACATCTTTTATCTCGTCCGTTTCCCTGGCTGCGTCAGTATTCAGCTGAGCTTCTTTATTGTCCGGGAACAGGCTGTCTGTGTTTTTTGCCGTTGCAATATTAATCACGGTATTAATGAATTGGGGTGGGAGATGCTGAAGATTCGTATCGCTTGGCGTTTTATTCAGCACGAATTCAGAACTTATCTTCAGATTTATCCGATCATTCTCAATAAAGCTGCGTGCCGTATTTTCATTGAGATCTTCAGGAGAGAATGTCGAAAGCTCAGGGACAATAAAGTAGTTGCTCCCGAAAGAATACTTTGTTACATAGCTGTAGAATTCTTTTTGGCACCGGCCCACGTATCCCCCCCCGATGAGTACAGACTTTGCGCCTATCGCCTCAAGAAATGAGAGAAGCACGATAAGATCCTCTGAGAGGAGCCTGCCGACGCTTGACGATTCTGATTCCATATAGAGTATTGACGGTGAACCGTTGGCGATCTCATTGAGGTATCTCGCATATTCGTCGTTGGACTTTTTGTATAAATAATTGCCGGCGGTCCGGTAGTTTCGCGGCAGCAGAAGTATGACGAGTTTCTCATCCATGGTCAGATATTCGATAAAATTCTTCTCATTCCTTTGCTGCTCCCGTTCGAGCTGAACGACAGCCTTTTTCGGCAGATCCTTCAGAAACACGTCAACGATGCTGTCTTTCAGGTCCAGGGGGTCCCGCGTTACCTGGGGCTTTTTTGAGTGAAAGAACAGGTAGTAGGAAGGATGGACAAAAATATAGACCGATCTGTTGCTGTCCAGATATTTAGTGTAATCGCCGTACGATCCTGATGGGATATCATGCAGCTTCTGAATGCCGAGTCTGCTGTATGCCCACGATATCCAGAAGGGGTTCTTTTCGACGTCCTGATTTCTCTTTTCTACCGATTCCATGACCGAACTGATATGCTGTTTTTTCTTGCTCATAAACTCATCAAGGGTTTTGTCATCGAAAGGCAGGGCTGTAGAGGCCATCTGCACGGGTTCAGAGGCACAGCCAGAGAGAATGGCAAAAAAGCACAGAAGGGGAAAAAGGATATGATATTTCATCATTGATTGCGTTCATTTTACTAATTATCATATTTCTATTACAAGCAGGATACGCCTGCCGCGCAGCTTCATACTGAGCGCAGGGCTCTTCATTTAGGTCATTACCCGGTGCCGGTATCCTTGCCCAAACTTCCTGCGATAGTGCAAAATATACGGCATATTCTTGTTGAGGGGGAAACGTGTCACTGCGTATTGGCGTAATCGGCGTGGGCTATCTTGGGCAGCACCATGCGCGTATTTTTTCTGAGCTGGAGCATGTTCAGCTTGTGGGCGTTGCTGACCGTGATCGCGTGAGGGCTGACGAGATTGCAGCAAAATATGGCTGTGCATCCTTTGGGGATTGGAAAGAACTGGCTGAACAATGCGATGCTGTCAGCATTGTTACTCCTACAACAACGCATCATGAGATTGCGCTTGCCTGCCTGAAAGCAGGTAAAGATGTCTTTGTAGAAAAGCCGATCACCGAAAGCCTTGAAGATGCTCAAGAGATCATAGCTGCAGGTGATGCTGGAGGCCGTATCCTTCAGGTCGGTCATCTTGAACGATACAATCCTGCTATTGTGGCAGCAATGGGTCTGATACAGAATCCCCGGTTTATCGAGGCAGAGCGGCTTTCGCCGTTTTTAGGCAGGGGTACGGATGTCGATGTGACCCTTGACCTCATGATACACGACATTGATATCGTGAGCGGCATTGTAAACTCAAAGGTCAGGAGCATCAGTGCTGCAGGTGACCGGGTACTCACCGGCAAGATCGATGCAGCAAAGGCATGGATCGAGTTTGAAAACGGCTGCAAGGCACTTATCACGGCGAGCAGGCTTGCTACAGAAAAGGTGCGGAGCCTGAAGGTCCATCAGAATGATTCATACATTTCGATCGATTACCAGACTCAGGAAGTCAGACGCTATTTTAAGGACGCGACCGGCATTGCCTTTGATGTGATCAAACCGGAGAGCAGGGAGCCTCTTAAGGAGGAGCTGAAGGATTTTGTCTCCTGCCTGCAGGGCAGGACATGTCCTATGGTATCTGGAAGAGAGGGTATGCAGGCCTTGGAGATCGTGCTCAAGATTAACGAAATGATATAGATGTATAAGTAAGGCCTCACAAGTTGTCATTCCCGCAAACGAAGTGCGTCGGGAATCCTTCTGAATACAAAGAAAGATTCCGGACAAGCCGGAATGACAAAATAACTGAGATGTCGCTTTGCTTTTGAACTTAGTCTTAATTAAGTAAACATAATGGAGATATAACAGCTATGGTTCCGATGATAGACCTGAAAAAACAGTTCGCTGACATAAAGGACGAAGTGCTTGGCACTGTGACCGAGATTCTCGAAGGTGCCCACTATATTCTTGGCCCGCGGGTTTCTGAGTTTGAGAAAAAAGTTGCTGCTTACCATGGCGTGTCTGAGGCTATTGGCGTTGCATCCGGCACTGATGCGCTGCATCTTGCGGTGGAGGCGCTTGGAATCGGCGATGGGGACGAAGTTATCACAACGCCTTTCACCTTCTTTGCAACTGCAGAGGCTGTGATCTACACCGGTGCAACCCCGGTCTTTGTTGATATTGATCCTGAGACCATGAACATTGATCCTGCGCAGATCGAGGCGAAAATTACGGAGAACACAAAGGCGATCATTCCTGTCCATATTTTTGGTCATCCGGCTGAGATGGACAAGATCATGGCGATCGCAAAGAAACATAATCTTCATATCATCGAAGACTGCGCCCAGTCTTTCGGTGCAGATATCAACGGCAGGAAGACCGGCAGCTTTGGCGATGCCGGCTGTTTCAGCTTCTATCCGAGCAAGAACCTCGGCGCATTCGGTGATGCCGGTATGGTGACCCTGAATGATGCAGAGCTTGTTGACAGGATCAGGGTACTCAGAAACCATGGCTCAAAGGGTGCATACAAGCATGAGTCTGTCGGCTTTAACAGCAGGCTCGATGAACTGCAGGCAGGCATACTCCTGGTGAAGTTCAGGAGAATTGATGATTACAACAGGCGCAGGCGAGACAATGCAGCCTTGTACAATACCTGTATCTCGGACAAGGTGCTCAAACCTGTTGAAAGGCCCGGCATGACCCACGTGTATCACCAGTACACCTTGCGGAGCGCGCATCGGGACAAGATTCAGCAGAAACTGCGTGAAAAGGACGTATCGTCAGTAGTCTATTACCCGATCCCCCTGCACCTGCAGGAGGCCTTGAGTTTCCTTGATCACAAAAAGGGAGACTTCCCTGTTGCTGAAGAGGCAACTGCAACAGTGCTTTCTTTGCCCATGTATCCGGAGCTTGAAGAAAAAACGATCAGGGAGATTGCAGAGATCATCAACAATGTCTGAAACGGTCATGATCGTTGCAGGCGAGACCTCAGGGGAACTCTATGGAGCGCTCCTTGCAAAGGCCTTGAAAAAGAAAGTCCCGCAATTAAGGGTCATCGGCATTGGCGGCGAAAGAATGCAGGCTGCTGGGGTTGAACTTCTCTCCGGTATAGCAAGCGCTTTTGGCCTGACCGAGGCACTCTCCTCCATAAAGACCCTGAAAGAGACATTCAAGAAAGCCTCAGACGCATTTCGGTCTTACCGCCCTTCCGTGCTTGTTCTGATCGACTATCCTGACTTCAATCTTCGTCTTGCGGCAGAGGCAAAAAAGCAGAATATCCCGGTCCTCTATTATGTGAGTCCCCAGGTATGGGCATGGCGGCAGGGCAGGGTGAAGAAGATCGCAAAGCTCGTTGACAGGATGGCGGTTATTCTTCCCTTTGAGGAGCAGATCTATCGTGATACAGGTCTTGATGCAGAGTTCGTCGGACACCCGGTCCTTGACGAGATGCGGCATCTACAGTCAGATAAGAAGACATTGAAAGCAGAACTGGGTCTTGACCCTGATATGCAGCTCACATCTCTTCTTCCGGGAAGCAGGCCCCATGAACTGGAAAGACTTCTTCCCCTGCTTCTGGATACGGTCAGACAGGCTAAAGCGGATTTTCCTGAATCGCAATATTGCATTCCCTTTGCTCCAAACACTGACCTGATACAGCATAAGGCTCTTATAGACGCTCTGCAGCATGAAGGCGTGAAGATCAACAAGGGTAAGTCCCTCAAGACCCTTGCAGCATCGGATTATGCGGTTATCGCCTCTGGCACGGCAACGCTTCAGGCCGTGTTTCTTGGTCTGCCGCTTGTTGTTGTGTATAAGGTTTTTCCTCTCACGTTCTGGCTCGGCAAACGCATTATAAAGGTGAAGCATGTGTCGCTCGTCAACATCCTTTCAAAACGTGAAGTTGTCAGGGAACTTCTGCAGAAGGATGCGACTGTTGAAAATATCATGCTTGAGCTGAAGCGGATGATGAGTGATGCAGCATACCGGTCGCAGATGCAGAAGACGTACAACGAAGTGCGGAAGGTATTTGCTGAAAAGCATGCCTCTAATCGGGTGTCTGACATGGTCATCGAGATGGCCGGCTGGAAGAAGTAATATAACCCAAATGTTGTATCGCAACAGGCAGAAATACCGCAAAAGTTCTGCAATGACAACATGATCTTATTGATATCACGTAAACGAAGATGTCTTCAATAGTGATTTTTATAAAACAGGTTGGCTGGTCTATATATAGGCCTGAAGGTGTTGCAGACAGTCCTTTTCCGAATTCCTGCCTGTTGCTGATTGATGGTCTAATTCAATGAGAAGGATAATAAAACTATGTTCCTGATATACAGCATTCTTTACTCATTAGCTCTCCT
Organism: uncultured Nitrospiraceae bacterium; assembly: GCA_964506525.1. GTDB lineage: Bacteria > Nitrospirota > Thermodesulfovibrionia > Thermodesulfovibrionales > UBA6898 > UBA6898. The sequence goes on along the minus strand of CAZDLA010000005.1, from coordinate 12,010 downwards.
GATCCTATTTATGCCGCAGTATCTGAAACGGCCTGCTGACATAAGAAAGAAATGGCTCCGTGACAAACTCGGTCTGTTTGACCTATCACCTATCACCTATCAACCATCACCTATCTGGATTCACGCTGTCTCGGTCGGTGAGGTTAATGCTGTTATTCCCTTCCTGAGAAAACTGAAGGAAGCCTATCCGGATATCCCTCTTATCCTTTCTACCATCACTGACACCGGACAGAAGGTTGCGAGGCAAAAAGCTCCGGAAGGCACGCATCTGGTCTATCTTCCCTTTGACCTGCGGTTCATACTCAAAAGGTGTTTTGAAAAGGTGAGGCCGAGGCTTTTCATTGTGATGGAGACTGAACTCTGGCCGAATATTTTCAGGGTTGCATTTGAGAGATCAATACCGGTCATTATCCTGAACGGGCGAATATCGGGAAAGTCCTCAAAGGGATACCAAAAGCTGTCCTTTTTTATGAAAAAAGTTTTTGACCATGTGACGCTCTTCTGCATGCAGAGCACCTTAGATGCCGACAGGATAAAGTCCATCGGCGCAGAAGAGAGCAAAGTGAATGTGTTAGGCAACTTCAAGTTTGACATGGACATCTCGCAGCATATTCCTCTCTGGATGAAAGAGGTGCAGGGTCCTGTGATCGTTGCAGGCAGCACGCATGCAGGTGAGGAGCAGATAATCATCGATGCATACCGCGAGAACGTCTATCTTTTCCCGGGACTGAAACTGATCATAGCGCCGCGTCATCCTGAACGGTTTGCAGAGGCAGAAGAGGTGATAAGTAAATCCGACATGAGATACATTAAGCGCTCTGAATTTAGTCCACAAGGCGAAGATCCTGGTGTTAAGAAATTCAATATCCTGCTGCTGGATACGGTGGGGGAACTGACAGCGCTCTACAGCATTGCAGATATTGCGATCATGGGCAAGAGCATTGAAGGCCGTGGCGGCCAGAATCCGCTTGAACCTGCATATTGGGGAAAGCCGATCATCTGCGGCCAGCATATGGAAAATTTTCCTTTTATCAAGGAATTCTATACTACAGGAGCAGCCTTTGAGGTTACGTCAACCGGCCTTGCGAAAAAGATCAAGGAACTGCTTATGCAACCTGAAAAGGCAAAGCTGGCCGGAGAAAAGGCACGCGCCCTGTATCTGAAAAACTCCGGGGCTGTTGACCGGGCAATTAAGATCGTGGATGGTTTTGTGAAGGTCTCTTCAGAATAACGTTGTTACTGTTTTATTCTCTTCTCATAAATAGGCAATATAGTTCCTGATCGCCGGATTATTATCGGAGCTCTCCTGTGCTACACTTTCAGATATGACGCGCAGAATTCTTATTGCGTTCTTGCTATTCCTTATTCTGATTGTAGTCGTCGGCATGATCGGCGCCCTGGGTCTCGGCAAACGGATCAATGCACCGGGCCTTGATGACCTGATGTCCCGCATTATCGGCCGGGACCGGGAGGGAGAAGGTCCAACACCTGACACGACACTGCCCTGGAATATTGAGGGGATCGCAGGAACGTGGAAAGGTGTAAGCGATCTGGACGGCGCTGTCTGGCAGTTTACTTTTGAAAAGAATTTTGCGGTCCGCGCAGACAGTTCCTCGGGCTATTCGAATCAGGGAACGGCGTTTGTGCACTGGAAACTGGGACTGACCGACGGCTTTGTCAGGGTGCCGCCTGGATGGGCTCCCCTTGATGTCGACATTATTCATTCAACCGAACCTCGCCATCGCAATACCTCCTCACTCGGCGCTTTCTCGCTGAGAGGAAATGTACTGCACTACTGCTTCAATGAACCCGGCAAGCTGGTGCGTCCGATCAATGACCTTTCTCACGAAGGTATCCGCTGTTTTGAGCTCTCACGGGTCGCTGCAGATTCGGAAGGTGTAAGCCCAAGGGTGGTGGCTCCCGCTCCGGCTCCTGCGATTATGCCGTTACCAGAAGCAGGGTCTGGACCTTCCGACAAGACGAAGGCTTCTATGAGGGTAACGAACTTCCATGCAAATATCTTCATACAGGCCGACGGGAATATCCATGTTCAGGAGACGATGAAGGTTCTGACAGATGGGGAGATAGTCGTTGAGCAGAAAGAGAGCGCTCAGCTTACCGGTATTTACCGGGCCATTGGCGGACGCGTTCAGGGGCAGCATGCCTATTACCGGCTCATGGGATTTGAGATGAAAGCTTCAGGGCTCGACGGCCAGCCGATCCCCTACAGGGTGAAGACTTCCGGCCGCTGGTTCACCCATTATGTTTTTCTTGGACCAGAGCGGCTTACCCTGGCGCCGGGTCTCCATGAATTTACCCTCGAATATACGGTGGACCGGCATATTAGATTCCTGCCTGAGCACGATGAGCTCTTCTGGTGGGTCTTTGGTGAGGGCATGCACGGTTGGGCGGAATCAGTAGGCACGGTTGGTGTTACTGTCACGCTACCCTCCGGGACATCCGGTGTAGTGGCGAGCCTTGAAGACCACTCCTGGAATGCCGGAACCGGAAAGATCCCGGAACTCCTTGCAAAGGCTGCTGCCTCGGAGGCCGCAAACGTCCTGCAGTATGGCAAGGTTCTTTCGAAAAAGCATCCCTATCTCTCGGTTGTTGTGAGCATGCCCAAGGGTGCAGTGACCCGGCCTGACCTCGATCAGCGCGTAGTCTTCTTCTTTCGTGACATGGGCGCGTACTGGCCAGGATTGTTAGGTCTTACTGTATTCTTCGCATATTATCTTTTCGCATGGGTGCGTGTCGGCAGAGATCCGCAAGCAGCGTCAATAGTCCCAAGATATAAGCCTCCGGCAAGCTGCTCTCCCGGGATTGCCCGCTGGCTGGTTACGATGGGTTATGACCGCACCGCTTTTTCTGCGGCACTCCTGAATCTGGCAGCAGAGGGTCTGCTCAGACTCACGTCTCAGGCAGGAAAGTATTTTGTGGAGAGAACGGAAAAGCAGGCTGTCGGCCTTGCTCCGGATGAGGCAGATCTTCTTGCTGCCCTCTTTAAGGATTCATCCGGCAGCACCCATCAGCGAGCGAAACAGGAGCTTGATGCCATTTCGATCCACCGTGCTTATCGTGCCCATCGCCGCTCTCTCTGGCGGCTGGTGAACAAGCGGTATTTTACGCGCAACCTGCTCTACTTAATACCGGCAGTCCTAATCTCCCTCATTGTAGCTGCGATCAATGCTGAGATCGTTGATATAGCAGGCTCGTATATTAAGGAGTTGACCGGTCTTGGTCTCTGGATGCTGCTGACCGGATTCATCACACGCTTTCTCATGAGGAAAAAAGTCCTCGAACTGAAGAAGCCTTCTAAACTTGTGTATCTTGCACTGCTCTTCCCTCCGGTGCTCTACGCGGTTGCTGTTGCGGTCAGTCAGAGCATCGAGGTCTTCAATATCATGAAGTTCATGTTCTATGCGCCGTTGTTCGTAATGATGACCGGCCACATGGTCTTTCTCTTTCTGCTCAGGGCGCCGACAGTGCTTGGCAGGAAGGCGCTTGATGAGATCGGGGGCTTCAGGATCTTTCTTGCCGCAGCCGAGGGTGACCGGCTTGACAGGATGAATCCGCCTGAAAAGACGCCTGCCCTGTTTCAGGCCTATATGCCTTACGCGCTTGCGCTTGGCGTGGAGAACCGCTGGTCAGAACAGTTCTCCGGAGAGATCGATGAGACCTATACACTGCCGCCGCTCGATCTTTTCCTGTCTGCAATATCCCGGCTGTTTACCAAGAAGAGCTGAAGCTGCTCCTCGGGGTTTCGTTGCAAGCGAACCAATCGCGCTACGTATAGTGAGGAGAAAGGCTCAGAACGCCTATAATCATGAGTTTGAGTGCCTCTGTTCGTTCGGTTTATTCCGTTTTCATCATTTTGCGAGTCGCACTCTTGCTACTATTTTACAATCTGCACCCACAGCATAATAACGCCAAATATTATCATGGCTATTCCTCCGGCCAGGCAAGTAAATATATACAAATAGAACTGAATAGGATTCCTTCTCCTTTTGATAGGTGGGAACTCGTCTTCGAGATCTTCTGTTTTGCCGGTAGAGAGACCCTTGATGGCGCTATAAGCGGTATATATGCCACATAGGAGAATAATGATTCCCATTAATATTTTCATTTTCTTCTCAAGCCGAAAAACTAATATGCCCCGAGGGCTTGTTATGATCTCCTAATTGATTTTCAAAAGAAATGAACGCCATTTAGTCATACTGCCAGTGTGCGTCTTTCAGGAAGGAATAGAGACTGGCAATTTTGTTCTCTTACCCCTTAGAAGGCTTCAACTCAGGGGCAGTAGAGACTGTCTTCTGGCTCGCTCTGTTTCGTGAATCTGTGCATATTCCGTGGTTATCTGTCTCAGATGATTGACCCGGGCCATCCAGCCTTTGAGATATCGCCCAAACCGTGCAGGCCTCCGGGCGGCAAGACGTTGAAATCTCTGGCCCCGCATCTCAAGATATGTATCCACGTTGCCTTCGGACTTTGCAAGTATCTTTCGAGCTGCAGCAGGACTGTTGACATACGTGTCAAAGTGGACCAGGCTCAGAGGATAGGGCAGCTTTGCAGCTCCTGATCTGTTCCATATTTTTTTGTATATAGCCTCAGCATCAGCGCGGGTAAGATCCTTTATGTCTCCCTTGTACCCAAATTCATTGGCAGTTGACTGAAGGATGCCCATCTTGGATGATTCAACTCCGTCCTTTTTGACGTACGCGCTACCTTCATGCTTCATGATGACCTTCACAATCTCTTTGAAGCTGTCGGGTGAGGGCTGGACAAGGGGGGCTGCGGGTTTTTCGATTGGGGGTGACTGACTTTTCATAGCTGGCGTAGCACTGCTCTTCAGGTCTTTTTGTTGCCTGATCTCGGACCTGAGAATCTGCGCGAAGACAGTTGGAGCAGTTGTTGTCTTGTCCCCGGTTGCCCTGTTCCTGAGCAGAGCGGCAGGATCGGTTCCTTTTGGTCTTCCTATTCCATCAGTTCCCTGTGTCATATGGTCACCTCACGTTATGTTTAGTATAAATGCGTTCATAGCATTAAATCCATCATCGAAACCTCCCCAGCCCCTCCTTGGTAAGGAGGGGACTCAAACCGTGGTTAAATTTGCAATGACTTGAAATCATTCATCGCATTATGGACATGGTATAATGCGGAGATTATGCAAGATGATAAAAACATTGTGTTAGTTCACAGCCAGCAGGAAAGATGAACATCGCAGAATACTTGTATTATCTCGGGCTGTCGGCAAAGAAGTTTTTTGCGCTGAAGAACCAAAAGAGACTGCCTTTCAGGGTGATCAGCATCGGCAATATCACCCTGGGCGGTACCGGCAAGACGCCTGCTGCGATTGCTGTCGCTGAAGAGGCAAAAAAGCGGGGCTTCCAGCCGATCATTCTGACGCGTGGATACAAGGGGACTGCTGAGGGGCCCTGTTTTGTGACAAAAGGAGACAAGCCGCTTCTCACCGCAGCGCAGGCTGGCGATGAACCGCTCCTAATGGCAGAGAGGCTTGAAGGGGTAGTCATCGTAAAAGGCGCTGACAGGTATGAGGCCGGGATGTTTGCGATAGAGGCCGGCAAGGGGCAATGGGTAAGGGGCAATGGGCAGAAGATAGGGAAAGACGATCAGGCCAATAGCCTATCTCCCCCAGCCGTTAGCCCAAGTATTTTCATCCTCGACGATGGATTTCAGCACTGGAAACTTTACAGGGATCGCGACATTGTGCTTATTGACGCAAGAAAGCCTTTTGGCAATAAGAGGCTTTTTCCTGTTGGAAGATTGAGGGAACCTTTGACAGCGCTCCACCGGGCAGATGTTATCATGATCACCAAGGCGGGGCGGGAAGACCCGGGTCTTATCGCTGAGATAAGAAAATACAATAAGCATGTTCCAATCTTTTTTTCTGGACATCGTGTTGTCTCGATCAGATCAGGGTCAGGAGAGAGAATGTCTCCTGATTCTCTAAGAGGCAAAAAAGTATTCTGCTTTTGCGGATTGGCAGATCCTGAATCGTTCAGCATTACGGTGGCAGGTTCGGGGGCAGAAGTGGCAGGCATGAAGGCTTACCGCGACCATCATCGCTATGGTCAGCAGGACATTGATGCTGTCAGCAGGGAGAGTTTAGCGTCAGGCGCATCCTGGATCATTACAACAGAGAAAGACTTTGTTAAGCTCAGAAATCTTGATTTGCCGGGGAATATTCTTATAATAGAAATTGCATTCATTGCAGACCAGCCTTTTTTTGATAGCGTGTTTGCATAACTGGTCTAAACAATACAGGAGGATTACGTGGTCAGATATATAAACGTAAAGAGCAAGACACGGACCGAGTTTGTCGACGTTACGGAGAAGATACAGGAAGCGGTCAAGGAAGCAGGAATTTCTAATGGTATCTGCTATCTTTTTGTGCCCCATACGACAGCAGGTATTACGATCAATGAGGGTGCTGATCCGTCTGTAGTGCGCGACATCCAGACCTATCTGAATAAAGTCATACCGTTTGAAGGAGACTATCATCACCGCGAAGGCAACTCATCAGCGCATATCAAGGCAGCGGTTGTCGGTGTTGCCAGTCATGTTTTTGTTGAAGAAGGCAAGCTTGTGTTAGGCACCTGGCAGTCTATCTTCTTCTGCGAGTTCGACGGGCCGAGGCATAGAAGGGTTGCGCTCAAGTTTACCACCAGCGACAAGAAGCAGGCATAGGCATGAAAAAAGAGGTTGTAGCAATTGTTGTCGGCGGCGGCCCTGCGCCTGGCATTAATGGGGTCATCAGTGCAGCGACCATTGAGGCTATTAATGAAGGCAAAGAGGTCATCGGTATCTTCGGGGGCTTCAAAAGCCTATTTGCCGGTGACAAAGATAGCGCCATACCCCTGACGATCGAGGATGTCTCGCGGATCCATACCACGGGGGGGTCTATTCTCAGAACATCCCGCGACAGTGCTGAGGTCGCAAAAGCACGATTCCCTGTTCTGCTCCAGACGCTGAAAGCCCTGAAAGTCCGGTATCTTATAACAATCGGTGGCGATGGCACTGCATATATGGCACGCTGGATCGAACGGGAGTCGCGCGGCAAAGTCTCTGTTGTGCATGTGCCGAAGACGATAGACAATGACCTTACTCTTCCGGGCGGCAGGTCATCCTTTGGCTATCACACTGCACGCCACTGGGGTGTAGAGATCGTGAAGAATATTATGGAGGATGCAAGGACCACAGGAAGATGGTATTTCATCTCTACTATGGGCAGGAACGCCGGTCACCTCGCACTGGGTATCGGCAAGGCTGTTGGCGCCACAATAACGCTAATACCTGAAGAATTCACCGAAGACAAGGTTCCCTTTCAGAAGATCTCCGATATCCTTGAGGGATCTATTATTAAGAGGCTTGCCCATGGCAAGGATCATGGCATTGCAGTGCTGGCTGAAGGCATTTCAGCAAAGGTTGACGAGCATGAACTCAGTGCGTGCGATGATATTAAGTGTGATGAGGTCGGCAGAATAAGGCTCTCAGAGATTCAGCTTGGCAGAATTATGAGTGACATGGTGAAGAAAAGCCTCGAAGCGAGAGGCGTGCATATGACGATAGTCCACAAGACCATTGGCTACGAACTGCGGGCTGCAGATCCTGTGCCCTATGACATCGAATACACTCGCGACCTCGGGTACGGTGCGGTCCGGTTTCTGTTGAACGGAGGGACCGGCTCCATGATCACTCTTGACGAAGGCAGGCTAAGACCTGTCTCTTTTGTGGAAATGGCAGACCCTGCATCCGGCAAAACAAAGGTGCGGCTTGTTGATATAAGGTCAGAGGCCTATGAGGTCGGCAGAAAATACATGATCCGCCTCGAAAAAGAAGACTTTGAACCGCGTGCCATAGAGGCACTGGCAAAGGCAGCAAAGATGACGGTCCCCGAATTCAGGAAACGATTCGAATATCTTATTAACTGATTTTACAGAGGCCTTTATCTCAGGCCCCTGCCTTTTATTCCGTCCTGGTAGTAGGTCAGGTTGTCAGCATGCTTTGCACCTTCCTCTGCGGTGATAAGACCGTCAAGGGTTAGGCGAATAAGGCTGACGTCGATTGACGAGTATTCTTCTCCGGGCAGCTGCATCTGCGATCTGATCTGATGTAATTTGCCATCGCGAATGAAATTCTTGATCTTGTAGGAGTTCACAAGTTTCTCGTACGCAAGAACCGGCCCTGACTTGTCTTTTTTCATCACCAGCCGCTGTGACAGCACAAGGAGAAGTGAATCTGCAAGCTGCGATCGTATCTGCGGCTGTTGTTCAGCAGGGAAGATATCAATGACCCTTTCGATGGTGGAAGTCGCATTCCTCGAATGGAGCGTGCTCAGCACGAGATGGCCTGTCTCTGCTGCCTGTAGTGCTATCATGAAACTCTCGGGATCGCGCATCTCACCAATGACGATCACATCAGGATCCTGTCTGAATATGTGCTTCAGGCCGTCAGGGAATGAAGAGGTATCAATCCCGATTTCACGCTGATTTACATTACTGTTCTTATGCTTGTGCAGATACTCGATCGGATCTTCGAGCGTGATGATGTTGCATCTTCTCTTGGTATTGATGATATCCACGAGTGCAGCGAGGGTTGTTGACTTTCCATGTCCGGCCGGCCCGGTGATCAGGATCAGCCCCTGAGTTTTGAGCGCAAAGCTTTCGAGATCCTCAGGAATGCCGAGATCCTGCATCGAGGGGATAGTCTCCGGGATTCTGCGCAGGGTTATTGATACCGAGTTGCGCTGCTTGTAAATATTTACTCTGAACCGGCCGTATTCGTTATTCGTGAAGGCGAAATCCAGGTTGTTCTCTGCCTGAAATGAGGCCTGTTGATCTTCGTCCATAAGGGTCTGAGCATAATTCTTCATGTTTTCCGGTGTAAGGGACGGCATGTTCAGACGCTTCAGTTCAGTGCTCATTTTGAGACTCGGCGGCACGCCTGCAGTGAGTTGAAGGTCAGTTGCCTTGGATTCTTTCAGATATTTGAGCAGCATATTTATATCGACTGCTCCTGTCTCGGCCTCACTGGTTACTATAGAGATTTCAAGTTCGCTTCCCTTTAAAGCGTCCATGCCATGGGACTCAATGCTCCTGATGGCTGCCTCAAGCTGCTGAGAAGGGACAACCACAGGATTGACCCTTTTCCCCAGGATGAACTCAACATCCCTGATCGCAACATAATCCTTTGGATTGACCATGGCAAGGGTGAGCTTGTTATCGATCTCAAGGGGCAGAACCTTGTATTCCTTGATCTTTTCAAGGGGCATTGCTCTCAGGACATCGTTCGGCACGTCTATCTTGAAGAGGTTGACTGCAGGAACGCCGAACTGCTTGCTCAGAAAATCGAGGAGTATATCGGTAGTCACATATCCCATCTCGATCAGGATGGAGCCGATCTGGCCGCCAACCTGTGACTGCCTGCGCAATGCGTTCTTAAGCATATTCTGGGTGATGATCTCATACTTTACAAGGACTTCCCCGATCATAGGTTTCTTGATTGATGCAGATTCATTGGCCATAATACCCTCCCGATCGCTGATATTGTTCAGATTAGCATTACGTGGGAATACTTGCAAGAGAAGATCGGGCGATGGACAGTCTGACTGAGGGATTAGCCTGAAGTAGATGCCTTAAGCACCAGAAGCACCAACAGTAGGTGGCTTAGTCAGGGGAGGGTGAAACTACTTTTTGATCTTATATTCCTTAATTTTAGTCCTGAGCGTGTTGCGATTAATACCTAACAGTCTTGCCGTCTTGAGCTGGTTGCCGTTCGTTTCCTTAAGGACTATTGAGATTAGTGCTTTCTCCACTTCAGAGAGGACCGTGTCGTAAAGATTGAAATTTGTGATCTTTGCCATGTCTTTGAGATACCGCTTCAGCTTCTCCTCAAGAAAATCCTTTATGGAGTAAGAATTTGCCTCTTCGATAAGCAGGTCTTTCTTCTCTATAATGGTCCCGGTGGAGAGAACACAGGCTCTTTTGATCACATTTTCAAGTTCGCGCACATTGCCGGGCCAGTCATATTTTTCGAGAAAGGCCTTTGTTTCTTTGGCTAATTCCTTCTCGCCGGTTTCCAGTTTTTCAACTGACTCTCGCAGAAAGCTTTTTATCAGAAGGGGAACGTCCTCCTTCCTTTCTCTGAGCGGCGGCACCTTGATCTGCACGACATTGAAGCGGTAATAGAGATCTTCGCGAAAGCGGCCCTGACTGACAGCTTCGGAAAGATCCCTGTTTGTTGCTCCGATAATGCGGACATCTGCTTTCATGGTATCCGTGCTCCCGAGGGGATTGAACTCCTTTTCCTGAAGAAAACGGAGGAGTTTTGCCTGGAGACTCTGTTCCATTTCACCAATCTCGTCAAGGAAGAGCGTGCCTCCATGGGCTGCCTCAATCCTTCCGGTCTTGTCACGTGCTGCGCCCGTAAAGGCCCCTTTATTATACCCAAAAAGCTCTGATTCGAGCAGGTCTTTAGGGATCGATGCAGCATTGATGGCCACGAATGGCCCGGTTGAACGTCTGCTGTTCAGATGGATTGCCTTTGCCACCAGTTCCTTGCCTGTGCCGCTTTCGCCGGTGATCAGAACGGTAATATCTTTTGATGCAACCCTGCCGATATCCTTGAATACCTTAAGCATTTTCGGGCTTCTGCCGACCATCTGTGGTGTCTCGGTTTCAAAGGCAGCTTTTTTTAGTTCCCTCAGTTCTTGCCGCAGAGCAAGATCCTTGAACGCCTTATCCACGAGGATCTTCAGTTCTTCGATGTCAAAGGGCTTCTCAAGGTAATCGTAAGCACCTTCTTTCATGGCGCTGATCGTGCTGTCCATCATGGCGTTTGCCGTTATCATGATCACGATCGTGTCCGGCTGCGATGCCTTCAGTTCGCGCAGGCCGTCGAGTCCGCTGCCGTCAGGCAGCATGAGGTCAAGCAGAATGACAGGGAAGTGATCTTCTGCTGCCCTTAGACCTGAGGTGAGCCTGGTCCGCGAGCTGGTCTTGTATCCACCGGGTTCAAGCGCCTTTTTAATGACCCAGATGATGCTTTCGTCGTCGTCTATGATGAGGATTTTCTTATCCATGTTCCCTGAAGGGCAGGTACAGCGAGAATGTTGTGCCCTTGTCTTTCTGGCTTGCTACCGAGATCCTGCCATTGTGATCTTTCATGATCTTCTTCGAGAGCGAGAGCCCAATGCCTGTTCCGCCTTTCTTCTTTGTGTAAAAGGGCAGAAAGATCTTTTGTAGGTCTTCTTCAGATATGCCTTTCCCCGTATCTCTGATGGTTATCAGGGCCATGCGTTTTATCTTTCCGTGTTCTCCAAAGAGCTCCTTTGACGGACCGGTGGATATCTCGAGCAACCCCCCTTTATTCATGGATTCCAGAGCATTCTTGATGATGTTCAGGAATACCTGAAGGAGCTTTGACTCATCACCGAGAATAAAAGGGAGGCTTGGATCATAGAGCCTCTTGATCGTAATACCCGCCTTTCCTATCGGAACAGAAAGAATTGCAATGGTTTTTTCCACGACTTCGTGGATATTGATTGCCTGAAAAGAAGGCTTTCTGCATATCGTGAGATAGTCCTGAAGGATAACATTCAGACGGTCTGTTTCTCTGACGATGAGGTCAGCGTATTCAGCAAGGGCCGAGTCTTCTGTTCGCTGAAGAAGAAGCTGCGCTGCGCCCTTTATGCCGCCAAGGGGATTTTTGATCTCGTGTGATATAGAGCCAAGCAGAAATACCACTGCTTCCTGATCATGGTCCCCGCCTTCGGCAAGCGGTATGTTCTCGGACAGTGACAGAGCAGCCCCTTCGACCCGGTCCTGAACGTAAAAGGTCGAGAGGCTGAAGTCGATATTCATCTGCCGACCCATCGAAATGCTTACCGATTTTCCTCTGAAGGAACGCTCTTCGTCAATGCTTTTCCTGATAAGGGGAGATATCTTCTTTTCGCCGCGAAAGAGCTGGTTCAGTTTTTTGCCGACAATAT
>CAZDLA010000004.1:0-141729 GCA_964506525.1 uncultured Nitrospiraceae bacterium | reverse complement strand
TATTCATGAACAAAGTAGATATGGTAGATGACCCTGAGCTTCTGGACCTTGTAGAACTTGAAGTAAGAGAGCTTCTGACAAAGTATCAGTTTCCTGGGGACAAGATACCGATCATCAAGGGCAGCGCGCTGAAAGTCGTAGAGAGCGGCAGTGCCGATATAAAGGCAGAAGAATATAAGTGCATCTGGGAGCTGATGGATGCAGTTGACAGCTATATACCGACACCCGAGAGACCAATAGACAAGCCGTTTTTGATGCCCATAGAAGACGTATTTTCCATCTCAGGCCGTGGCACCGTAGTGACCGGCAGAGTAGAAAGAGGCATCGTCAAGGTAGGCGAGGAAATAGAGATAGTCGGCCTTGGAGACACGCGGAAGACCGTAGTGACCGGCGTGGAGATGTTCAGGAAACTGCTTGATGAAGGCAGGGCAGGCGACAACATCGGAGCACTGTTGAGAGGCATTGGCAAGGATGATGTAGAGAGAGGGCAGGTATTGGCAAAACCGGGCAGCATCACGCCGCACACCAAGTTCAAGGCAGAGGCATATATCCTGACCAAAGAAGAAGGCGGCAGACACACGCCGTTTTTCAAGGGGTACAGGCCGCAGTTCTACTTCAGGACGACAGACGTAACCGGAGTGGCAGAGCTGCCTGAGGGAGTAGAAATGGTAATGCCGGGAGACAACGTCAGCATGACGGTAGAGCTGATCTCACCGATAGCGATGGAGAAAGAACTGAGGTTTGCAATCAGGGAAGGTGGCCGCACGGTTGGTGCCGGTGTCGTTACCGAGGTCATGGTATAAACGTGAATCAAAAGATAAGAATAAAATTGCGGGCATACGACCATAAGGTCCTCGACCAGTCACTAAAAGAGATTGTCGACACTGCGCAGCGAACGGGTGCAAGGGTTGCCGGGCCGATTCCCCTTCCAACGCATATCAGCAAAATAACAGTGTTGCGGTCTGTTCACGTTGATAAGAAGTCAAGGGAGCAGTTTGAGATTAGGACACATAAGAGACTGATCGACATACATGATGCAACGCCGCAGACCGTTGACGCGCTCATGAAGCTTGAGCTGGCAGCAGGCGTTGATGTGGAGATAAAACTATGACAGGGATACTTGGCAGAAAGCTTGGGATGACCCAGGTTTTTGATGAAAGTGGCAGGATATATCCTGTGACTGTAGTTGAAGCTGGACCGTGCTGTGTTGTGCAGATAAAGACGAAAGAAAACGATGGATACGAGGCTATTAAGGTTGGTTTTGACGAAATCAAGAAAGAAAAGAATGTGAACAAGCCCATGAAGGGTATGTTCAAGAAGGCTGGAACAGCATCATATCGACTGCTGAAGGAATTTCCCATGGCCGATGTGAAAGTAGGGGAGATGATCACGGCCGAAAAGTTCCAGAAGGGCGATCTCATCTCGGTAGCTGGAGTGTCGAAGGGTAAGGGGTTTCAGGGTGTCATGAAAAGGCACAATTATTCGGGTGGTATGGCGTCGCATGGGTCAACGTCCTATAGGGAGCCTGGTTCTATTGGCGCGAGCTCTTTCCCTTCAAGAGTTTGGAAGAATAAGGGCATGCCAGGGCATATGGGCTCCGAGCTTATCACCGTAAAGAACCTGAAAATCGTTGATGTTAAAGCGGACCAGAACCTTATTCTTATTTTGGGTGCAGTCCCTGGTTCAAAAGGGACATATCTCGAAATCAGGAAGGAAAATTAAGATGGCAGAGATCGATATAAAAGATAAAAACAACTCATCTGTTGGCAAAATAACTCTGCCTGAGGCTGTTTTCAGTATATCAGCAAGGCAGGGAGCCGTCCATGACTCCATTGTTAATTACCTTGCGAATCAGCGTCAGGGAACCGCAGCGACAAAGACCAAGGGTTTTGTTAGCGGCGGAGGAAGAAAGCCGTTCAAACAGAAGGGAACAGGACGGGCAAGGGCTGGCAGTATTCGGTCGCCGCTTTGGAAGGGTGGCGGCACCGTATTTGGACCTCAGCCGAGAGATTATTATTACAGTCTGCCGAGAAAGGCAAAGAAGGCTGCTCTGCATAGCGTGCTTTCAGCGAAGCTTACAGACGGAGAGATAATAGTTATCGACGGCATATCCCTGGATAAACCATGTACAAAGGACATTCTTGCTCTTCTCAAGAACCTTGGGATTAACGGGAAGTCAACGCTTATTGTTATGCCGGAAAAGAATGACAATGTTGTCCTGTCGGCAAGGAATATTCCGGGTGTTAAGGTCACCAGAGTAACAGACCTCAATACCTATGAAGTTGCAGTTCATAATGTGGTGCTGATCACGAGGCAGGCTGTTGAGATGCTTGCGGAGGCGGGAAAGAAATGAAAAATGTTTTTGACGTGATTAAGCGTCCCCTATTTACTGAAAAGGGAAGTAGCCTTAAAGAGGCAGAGAATAAGGTTCTGATTGAAGTTGCGAGAGAAGCAAATAAGATAGAGATCAAGAAGGCTGTCGAAGAACTTTTTAAAGTTAAGGTCGAGAAAGTTGCAACCATAAAGGCTCACGGCAAGATGAAGAAGTATGGCAAGTTTGCCGGTAAGACATCTGACCGTAAAAAGGCCGTGATTACCCTCAAAGAGGGAGAAAAACTCGACTTCATCGAGGGTGTATAATGGGAATTAAAATATTAAAACCGACATCTCCTGGCAGGCGACATCGCACCGTTATGGATTATGCTGAGCTGACAACTGACAGACCGCTTAAGTCTCTGGTCACGAATCTGAAAAAAACGGGCGGAAGAAATAACCTCGGACGCGTGACATCATGGCATAGAGGCGGCGGCAACAGGACAAAATACAGAATTATCGATTTTAAGAGGGATAAGGCTGGCATTCCTGCTACGGTTGCCACCATTGAATATGACCCGAACAGATCTGCCCGTATTGCTCTCCTAAGCTACAGAGATGGAGACAAGCGCTATATTATATCACCGGTAGGGCTCGGGGTGGGCGACGAAATCGTTTCAGGCAAGGGCGCTGATATTAAGGTTGGCAATGCATTGCCTCTTAGCGATATTCCTCTTGGAACATTCATTCATAATATCGAGCTGAAATCAGGCCAAGGTGCTAAGATGGTAAGGAGCGCTGGAACATCTGCTCAACTGATCGCCAAGGATGATGACTATGTCCAGATTAAGATGCCGTCTGGTGAGGTAAGAAAGATTCTGTCTCGTTGCATGGCAACTGTTGGTCAGGTGAGCAACCCTGAGCATGAGAACATCTCCTTCGGGAAGGCAGGCAAATCCCGCTGGATTGGCAGACGGCCTCATGTGAGAGGTGTTGTCATGAACCCTGTCGATCATCCACTTGGTGGCGGAGAGGGAAAGAGTTCTGGCGGAAGACCTCCCTGCACACCTTGGGGCGTGCCTGAGGGAATCAAAACCAGGCATAATAAACGGACGAATACGTTCATAGTCAAGAGGAGGAAGTAAATTGCCACGGTCATTAAAAAAAGGTCCATTCGTGGATGAGAAACTGCTGAAGCGGCAGCAGGGCATGGTCGCTTCAGGCGATAAGAAACTTATCAAAACCTGGTCCAGACGCTCTGTAATATTGCCGGAATTCATCGGGTACACCTTTGCAGTGCATAATGGCAGGAAATTTATACCAGTGTATGTGACAGAAAATATGGTTGGTCATAAGCTTGGCGAGTTTTCGCCGACAAGAACATTCAAGGGCCATTCTGGCTCAGGAAAGACTACTACGGTAAAGGGCTGATTCCATGGAGGCAAAAGCAATTCAGAAGTATGCAAGACTTACCCCGCGCAAGGCGAAGCGGGTTATGGATCTCATTAAGGGCAAGCGCGCAGGCGATGCGCTGATTTCGCTGAGGTTCATGCCATACAGAGGAGCGCGGTTTATTGAGAAGGTTCTGAAGTCCGCAATGTCGAATGCGGAGCAGAAAAATGCAAACACGGACTCTGAGGCATGGGTAATCAGCAGGGCAGTTGCAGATGCTGGTTCTACCATGAAGAGGATTGAGCAGAGATCAATGGGCAGGTCCAATGTGATCAAGAAGCGGTCCTGTCACATAACGCTGGTATTAACCGAAGAATAATCAGGAGGAGATTTTGGGCCAGAAGACACATCCGATAGGAAACAGGCTGGGCATTACCAAAACATGGGATTCGAGATGGTATATCAAGAAAGGATATGCTGACCAGCTGCTTGAGGACATTGCGATCCGCAAGGAGATCAAAAAGAGGTTGTTCCATGCAGGTGTGTCGAAGATAGAGATTGAGCGCGCAGGCCAGAAGATCAGACTCATCATTCATACAGCTAGGCCCGGTATCATTATCGGGAAAAAGGGCTCTGAGGTTGAGAAGCTACGCAAGGATGTCGAGGCAATGACCGGCAAGCAGGCTTCCGTTGATATCAAGGAGATCAGAAAGCCCGAGATTGATGCTCAGCTTGTTGCAGAGAATATAGCCCTGCAGCTCGAAAAAAGAGTTGCTTTCAGGCGGGCAATGAAGAAGTCAGTATCGTCAGCCATGCGGTTTGGTGCTCTTGGCATTAAGATTACCAGCTCGGGCAGGCTGGCTGGAGCTGAAATAGCGAGGACAGAATGGTATCGCGAGGGAAGGGTTCCTCTGCATACGTTCAGGGCTGATATCAACTTTGGTTTCGCTGAGGCTCGGACAACTTTTGGCCTCATCGGTGTCAAAGTATGGGTGTATTTAGGAGATGTGCTGCCTGAAGTGGCCAAGACTGAAGCCCAGGCAGTAGCGAAATAAGGGGTATACGTTATGTTAATGCCGAAGAAAGTCAAATTTAGAAAGATGCAGAAGGGAAACATGAACGGCAAGGCCTATCGCGGGTCTGATGTTTCCTTCGGTGAGTTCGGGCTTAAGGCTATGGAGCCAGGTTGGATAACCTCACGGCAGATCGAGGCAGCAAGAATTGCAATCAATCGCCATGTGAAGAGAGGTTGCAAGGTCTGGATCAGAATTTTCCCGGACAAACCTATTACCAAGAAGCCTGCAGAGACAAGAATGGGTAAGGGTAAGGGTGCTCTGGAGTACTGGGTGGCTGTGGTTAAACCTGGAAGAATCATCTATGAGATGTCAGGTGTACCTGAAGAAGTAGCTAAAGAGGCCTTCAGGCTTGCGTCTCATAAGCTTCCCCTGTCAATGAGGTTTGTTAAGAGGGAGGAGAGCGTACAATGAAGGCCGCAGAGTTGCGCGAAACAACAGTAGATGAACTAAGAAAGAAAGAGCAGGATTTGAGAAAAGAACTCTTCAATCTCAGGTTCCAGCAGGCAACAGGAGAGATTGAAAACCCGATGCGCATCCGTACGATCAAGAAAAGCATTGCAAAAATACTTACGGTAATAACAGAGAAGAACAATCCAAAAGCTTCATAAAAAGGATTTGGAAGGGAACCATGATTAACAAGGTCTATACAGGAAAAGTAGTAAGCAATAAAATGGAGAAAACTGTTGTCGTTGCTATCACCAGAATGTTTCAGCATCCTGTTTACAAGAAGACGGTGAAGAAGGTCTCTAAGTTCAAGGCCCATGATGAGGTCAACCAATGCAAGGTGGGCGATGAGGTTAAGATTACAGAGACACGGCCCATGAGTAAGGACAAAAGATGGCTTGTCCTTGAAATCCTTGATAAATCGGCGAGGAGTACCAAGAAATGATTCAGATGAGCAGCGTCCTTGAGGTAGCAGACAATTCAGGTGCTAAGAGAGTCTCGTGTATAAAGGTCCTTGGCGGATCTAAGAGGCGGTATGCCGGGCTCGGAGACGTCATCGTTGTCAGTGTCAAGGAGGCAATCCCGGAAGGGAACGTCAAGAAGGGTGCTGTTGTGAAGGGCGTGATCGTAAGGACAAAAAGGGATTCAAGAAGGCCTGACGGCTCATATATTCGCTTTGATCAGAACGCCGTTGTCCTGATCGATGCCAAGGGTGAGCCCATTGGAACAAGAATTTTCGGACCAGTCGCAAGAGAGCTAAGATGGAAAGAGTATATGAAGATAATTTCCCTTGCTCCTGAAGTGCTGTAGGAGGCGAGATGAGTTTAGGAATAAAGAAAGAAGATGCCGTGGTTATTATCGCCGGCAAAGAGAAGGGCAAAAAAGGCCGAGTCCTTGCTGTCAACAGGGATAAGCATCAGGTTCTTGTCGAGAAGATCAATATAATCAAGAAACATATGAAACCGAACAAGAAGTATTCACAGGGCGGCATTATCGAGAAAGAGGCGCCAGTCCATATATCCAATGTCCTTCTTTCCTGTCCCAAGTGCAGCAAGGCCACGAAGGTGGCAGTGACTGTTCTCGAGAGCGGCGAAAAGCACCGGACATGCAAAAAATGCAAGGAGGTCATTGATTAATAATGACTCCACGACTGAAAGAAAAATATATTAAAGAAATCATTCCTGCCATGATGAAAGAGTTCTCCTATGGCAACATCATGGAAGTGCCCAAGGTTCAGAAAATTGTGCTTAACGTAGGGCTTGGCGAGGCTATCCAGAATATTAAGCTTCTTGAGGCAGCGCAGAAGGAACTTGCGACGATTACCGGCCAGAGGCCAGTTGTCTGTAAGGCGAAGAAGTCCATTGCAACCTTCAAGCTCAGGAAGGATATGCCGATAGGCTGCAAAGTTACCCTGAGAGGCAGTTCCATGTATGAGTTTATGGACAGATTTATCAGCATTGCTTTGCCGAGAATTAGGGACTTCAGGGGCGTTTCGGGCAAGTCATTTGATGGAAGAGGCAACTATGCCATAGGCCTCAAGGAGCAGTATATTTTCCCTGAGATCGATTATGACAGGGTGGAAATGGTCCACGGACTTGATGTAATCGTATGCACATCGGCCAAGACAGACAAGGAGAGCAAGTCGCTCCTTCGTTACTTCGGCATTCCTTTTAGAAACTAGAGAGGTATTGAAACATGGCAAAAACATGCATGATAGAAAAATCAAAGAGGCCCCCGAAATTTGCGGTGCAGGCCCATAACAGATGCAAGATCTGCGGAAGGCCGCGTGGCTATCTCAGAAAGTTTGGGATGTGCAGAATCTGTTTTAGACATCAGGCGCTTCGGGGACAGATCCCCGGAGTTACAAAATCAAGCTGGTAGAGGTGACGGATGCTAACTGACCCAATTGCAGATATGCTTACAAGGATAAGAAATTCGGTCATGATACGGGCCGAAAAGGTTGATATACCGGCCTCTAAGATGAAACTTGAGATCGCAAAGATCATGAAAGAAGAAGGCTTCATCAGGGCATATAAAATTCTAAAGGACAAGAAACAGGGCATCCTGAGGGTTACGCTCAAGTATGCGCCTGACAATGAACCAGTAATAAGTGGAATAAAGAAGATAAGCAAGCCAGGGAGAAGGGTATATGTCGGTCATGACACTGTCCCTATGGTGATGGGCGGAGTTGGTATATCTGTCCTTACTACGTCCAGGGGTCTTATGAGTGACAGGACATGCCGCCGCGAAAATATCGGCGGTGAAGTGCTCTGCTATATCTGGTAAAAGGAGAAGCGGGATGTCAAGAATCGGAAAGAAACCAGTAGATATTCCATCTGGAGTGAATGTCACAATGCTGGATAGCACTATAAAAGTGAAAGGTCCAAAAGGAGAACTGCAATGGGCGCACCCTTTTGGCACAAAAGTATCAGTTGCCGCTAACAGCATTGTCGTGGAACGCGCAGATGATACTAAAAAGAACAAGGCATTGCATGGTCTCACGAGAAACCTTATCTCCAATATGGTGACAGGCGTGACGACCGGATATCAGCGAGTGCTTGACATTGTCGGTGTAGGATACAGGGCTCAGGTGCAGGGGAATAAGATTGTTATGACTCTTGGTTATTCCCACCCCGTTGAATTTCCTCTGCCAGATGGGATTACTGCTGCTGTAGATCAAAAGCAGACGCAGATAACCTTAAATGGAATCGACAAGCAGAAGATCGGGCAGGCGGCAGCCAACCTCAGGGAATTAAGAAAACCTGATGCATACAAGGGCAAGGGTGTAAGGTATTCTGGCGAGCGTCTAAAGCTTAAGGTTGGAAAGACAGGAAAGAAATAGTTAGGAGCACTTAGCCCATGGACGGAAATCATGGGCTTTAATCAGGAGGATACCTTGGCAAATAGCAAAGAGATAGGCAGGAAGAGGCGCCATGTGCGCATTAGAAGGAGGGTTGTCGGTACGACTGAGCGGCCGAGGCTTTCTGTATATAGAAGTTTAAACCAGATTTATGCTCAGGTCATCGACGACACCAAGGGCGTGACCTTTGTAGCTGCATCGAGCCTTGACATATCTTTTAAGAGTGCAAAGGGAAAAGGCAACATTGCAATGGCCAAAGAAGTGGGTGGCCTGATCGCAAAAAGGGCTGTTGAAAAAGGCATCAAGCAGATAGTATTTGACAGGAGCGGGTACCTGTATCACGGCAGGATTAAGGCTCTTGCGGATGGCGCAAGAGAGGCAGGGCTCGAATTTTAATGATGATTCATATTGTTGCAAGGAGGCAAGGTGGGAAGGATTGACCCAGAAGGGATGAATCTCAAGGATAAGGTGGTTTTTATCAATAGAGTCGCCAAAGTTGTCAAGGGTGGGCGAAGGTTCTCCTTCAGTGCCCTTGTTGTAGTGGGCGACGGTGCTGGCACGGTTGGCATAGGAAAGGGTAAGGCAACCGAGGTTCCTGAGGCGATACGGAAAGCTGTTGAGCAGGCAAAAAAATGTCTTCTGAAGTTTCCGCTCAAGGAGGGAACAATCCCTCATCGGATAATCGGAAAATTTGGAGCGGGAAGCGTTGTCATGAACCCGGCCAAAAAAGGAACTGGTCTGATTGCGGGCGGCGCTGTCAGGGCAATACTTGAGGTTTCCGGTATTCAGGATATCGTTGCAAAGTCACTAGGCAGCAATAATCCATACAACACGGTTAAAGCAACTGTTGATGGGCTGGTGAATCTCAAGGATCCTGATGTTGTTTCAAGACTCAGAGGCAGGAGTGACGAGGAAGCACAGGAGGCTGTAAGCTGATGCTGAAGATAACATTGAGGAGAAGCTATATCGGAATTCCTGACAAACAGCGGAAGGTTCTTGCATCACTCGGCTTGACAAAAATAGGTCGCAGTGTTACGCAGGCGGATAATGAGGCGATTAAGGGCATGGTTCATAAAGTCTCTCATCTCGTGGCAGTGGAACAAGTAGATAAATAGTCGGAGGATGGCGTCCTATGAGAATAGAAGATATACAGCCTGCTGAGGGAAGCAGGAAAAGAAGAAAGAGAGTAGGTAGGGGAGTTGGTTCGGGTCATGGGAAAACCTCCTGCAAAGGTCATAAAGGCCAAAAAGCCCGCTCAGGCGGACCGAAAGGTGCCGGCTTTGAGGGCGGTCAGATGCCGCTCCAGAGAAGGGTACCTAAAAGGGGCTTTACGAACAATTTTAGAGTTGACTATGCCATTGTGAATCTTGATGTCATTGAAAAATTGAGAACAGAAGGCATAATAACTCCCGAGTTGTTATATAGCAAAGGGATTGTCAAAGATATGAAGAATGGCCTTAAGGTTTTGGGTAACGGCAATGTTCAGGGCCCGGTTACCGTTAAGGCTATGATTTTTAGTGCTTCGGCTGCCGCAAAGATCGAGGCAGCGGGCGGAAAGGCAGAGGTGCTGTAGCTTGACCTTCCTTTCAAGAATACAGAACATATTCAAGGTCGAGGAGCTTAAGAATCGGATCTTCTTTACTCTTGCACTCCTTGTCGTGTACAGAATAGGCTGTCACATACCAACTCCTGGAATTAATGGAGAGGAACTGAGCAAGTTTCTTACCCAGAACGCTGGGGCCTTCATGGGTTTCTTTGATATGTTTTCGGGGGGTGCACTCTCAAGAGTCACTATTTTCGCACTTGGTATTATGCCCTACATCAGCGCATCTATTATTATGCAGCTTCTTACCGTGGTCATTCCCTCCATCGGCAAGCTTGCAAAGGAAGGCGAGGCCGGCAGGAAAAAGATCGTCAAATATACAAGATATGGCACGGTGGTCATCGCGGCCATACAGTCATTTGGCATAGCCGCGGGACTTGAAAAGATGCAGGGCGGCTTATTTGTGCAGAATCCAGGCATTGCCTTCAAGCTGATCACCATGATAACGCTTACTTCAGGCACTGCTTTTATCATGTGGCTTGGTGAGCAGATTACGGAGCGTGGTATTGGAAACGGGATTTCCCTCATTATTTTTGCGGGCATTGTTGCCAGGTTTCCCAATGCAATCATTAGCACTATTCGTCTCATCCAGGCTGGTGAGTTGAATCTCTTTTTTGTGATATTTCTTGTTGTGATGATGGTGGGCGTTGTTGCGGCAATTATAATGCTTGAACGAGGGCAGAGAAAAATACCTGTTCAATATGCGAAACGCGTTGTTGGCAAAAAAGTTTATGGCGGTCAGTCTACCCACCTCCCGCTCAAGGTCAATACAGCGGGTGTAATCCCACCAATCTTTGCATCATCAATTATTATGTTCCCGGCAACTGTCGCAGGATTTATTGAAATTCCATGGGTTCAGGCTTTTGCCAAGCAACTTTCACCAGGAACAATTGTTTATACCATGCTCTACGTCAGCATGATATTCTTTTTTGCATATTTCTACACTGCCATAGTA
The DNA here is from genome assembly GCA_964506525.1 of uncultured Nitrospiraceae bacterium. Lineage (GTDB taxonomy): Bacteria > Nitrospirota > Thermodesulfovibrionia > Thermodesulfovibrionales > UBA6898 > UBA6898. The sequence continues at coordinate 131,086 of CAZDLA010000004.1, read as the reverse complement.
TTTAATCCCGTTGATATTGCAGATAATCTAAAGAAATATGGCGGTTTTGTCCCTGGTATCAGGCCGGGCCAGAAAACATCGGAATATCTCTACAAAGTGCTTTCAAGGTTAACGTTTGTGGGTGCGATCTATTTGGCTGTTGTATGCGTTATACCGGAAGTGCTGATACGGAGATTTAATGTACCTTTTTACTTTGGAGGGACATCGCTCCTCATTGCTGTTGGCGTAGCACTCGATACGGTATCTCAGATCGAGTCACACCTCGTAACCCGCTCATACGAAGGATTTCTTAAAAAGGGCAGGATCCGGGGAAGAAAAAGTTAGTCCTGAAGCGCACACATCGACAGAGATATGCTGCGCATGACCGTACAGACAACATTACGTTCTTTGAGCAATTAGGTGATTTTTCTTAAGTCTCCTCAAGAAATAGAAATTATGGCCCAGGCCGGCCAGATCGTTGCTGAGGTGATGAGATCGCTTAAAGAAGTCATCACGGTCGGCACAACGACGAACGAGATAGAGCAGTTTGCTGACAAGCGAATCCAGTCTCTCGGCGGCAAATCAGCATTCAGGGGTTATAGGGGTTACCCGTCGAGCATCTGCGCTTCGATCAACGAAGAAGTTGTGCACGGTATCCCGTCTTCCCGGAAGCTGAAAGACGGGGACATTATCAGTATAGACTTGGGTGTCTTATACAACGGTTTTTTTGGTGATGCTGCCCATACCTTTCCTGTCGGCAAAATCGATACGGAAGCAGCAATGCTAATGAAGGTTACGGAAGAGGCTTTATACTGCGGCATAGACAAGGCTGTTGTCGGAAACCGGGTGAATGATATTTCCCATGCCATACAGAAACACGCTGAACAGCATGGATTCTCAGTTGTAAAGACCTTTGTCGGGCATGGAATTGGCCGACAGCTCCATGAGGAACCTCAGGTTCCAAACTTTGGGCCTCCCGGGCAGGGTCCGCGATTAAGGCACGGCATGACACTTGCCATAGAGCCCATGGTAAATGCCGGCACCTTTGAGGTCAAGGTTTTGGAGGATGGCTGGACTGCGGTTACAGCGGATGGCAAGCGGTCAGCGCATTTTGAGCATACAGTTGTGGTAATGCCCGACAGGGCAAGAATATTGACTAAATTCGATTAAAGTGGGTATAATTCTCGTTCTATGGCAAAAGAAGATAATATTGAAGTTCAGGGAACTATTGTCGAAACCCTGCCGAATGCAATGTTCAGGGTAGAACTTGAGAATGGTCAAGTCATACTGGCCTATGTCTCCGGCAAGATGAGGATGAATTTCATAAAGATCTTGCCGGGCGACAAGGTAACCCTTGAGCTTTCCCCCTATGACCTTACCAGGGGGAGAATTACTTACAGGTTTAAATAGGATCTGAAGGAGATTATCACATGAAGGTTCGTTCATCAGTAAAGCCAATATGTTCAAAGTGTTCGGTAATAAAGAGAAAAGGCGTCATCAGAATTATTTGCGACAACCCGAAGCACAAACAGCGACAGGGTTAAGTTAAGGAGGTTTCAATTGGCAAGAATCGCCGGAGTTGATTTGCCCAAGAACGAGCGTATCGAGATAGGCCTTACAAGAATTTTCGGTATCGGTCGGCCGCACTCGAAAAAGATACTAAAAGAGGCAGGAGTGAACCCTGACACCAGGGTGAAGAATCTCACTGATGAGGATACGGTCAAGATAAGGGCCGTGCTTGAGAGAGACTACCGGGTCGAGGGAGACCTGCGTCGTGATATATCTCTGAGTGTGAAGAGACTCACGGATATCGGCTGTTATCGCGGCACCCGGCACAGAGCCGGTTTGCCTTGCAGAGGGCAGCGCACTAAGACAAACGCTCGCACAAGAAAAGGTCCGAGAAAAGCGGTAGTCGGCAAGAAGAAGGAGGCATAGGGAATGACCCAGAAGAAAAAAGGTATCAAGCGGGACAGAAAGAGCATCAGCTCTGGCTCCGCTTATATACAGGCAACATTCAATAACACCATCGTGACGATAACGGATCAGATTGGTGGTGTTATTACATGGGCAAGCGCAGGCCATATGGGATTCAAGGGATCGAGAAAGGGCACACCTTATGCAGCACAGATGGCTGCCGAGTCCGCGGCAAAGAAGGCTGTTGATGCCGGCATGAAGCAGGTTGACGTGTATGTGAAAGGTCCGGGATCAGGCAGAGAGTCAGCCATCAGGGCGCTCCAGGCTGCCGGGCTCGATATCAATCTCATTAAGGATGTTACCCCCGTGCCTCACAATGGATGCAGGCCGCCGAAGAGGAGGAGAGTGTAAATTGGCTAGATATTCAGGAGCATTATGCAGGATCTGCCGCAGGGAAGCAGAAAAGCTTTTCCTGAAAGGGGACAGATGCTATACAGAGAAGTGTGCTATTGAGAGGCGGCAGTATCCGCCTGGACAGCACGGACAGCGCCGGAGCAAGCTTTCGGACTATGGCGTTCAGCTCAGGGAAAAACAGAAAGTTAGAAAAATTTATGGCCTTCTTGAAAAACAGTTCAGAAGCACCTTTGGCAGGGCAGAGCGGAAGAAAGGTGTAACCGGTGAAGTTTTGCTGCAGCTTCTTGAGTCGCGGCTGGACAACGTGGTTCACAGAATGGGATTTGCACCGAACAGGAACAGTGCTCGGCAGCTTGTAACCCACGGTCATTTCCTCGTCAATGGCAGAAAGGTTGATATTGCATCTTTTGCGGTTCGCGTTGGGGATGTTGTGGAACTCAAGGAAGCGAGCAGAAATATCGTGATTATCAACGAGAATGTCTCCAAGATGGAACACCGCGGCGTTCCTGTCTGGCTTGAGATGGATTTCCAGAACTTTAAGGGAAAGGTCACGCAGGTACCGACACGGGAAGATATTCAGCTGACGGCGAATGAACAGCTTATCGTCGAGCTCTACTCGAAGTAATACCGGCAGCGGAGTTCGTCTTTAATAACGAACATTAAGTATTAATAAAATATAAATTTACCCTACGGGAGGCCTGATGAACCTGAAGAAAAAAGGCTTTCAGCTACCTGAAAAGATCAGGTTTGATGAAGAGACATTAACAGACACATACGGCAAGGTTGTCGTTGAGCCACTGGAACGCGGCTTTGGAGTTACGTTAGGAAATGCCCTCAGGAGAGTGCTTCTTTCTTCGCTTGAGGGTACAGCTATAACATCAGTAAAGATCGCTGGCGCACTTCATGAGTTCTCCTCCATAAACGGTGTTAAGGAAGATACGATCGATATCATTCTCAACCTGAAGAAACTGAGGTTCAGATCTCATGGCGATGCAAGTAAGATAGCAACATTCAGTGTCAAAGGGCCGGCGCTTGTGACCGGGGCAGACTTGAAGTGTGATTCTTCTTTTGAGGTTCTGAATCCTGAGCAGGTAATAGCGACCCTGGACAAAAATTCTGATTTCAGTGCCGAAGTTCAGTTGAAAAAGGGGAAGGGCTATATTTCATCAAAGGAGCAGACCGAGGAAAATCCTTCTGTCGGAGATATTTCCGTTGATGCTGCATTCTCACCTATCAGAAAAGTTAATTTTGTGCCGGAGAAGACAAGAGTTGGGAGATCAACTGACTATGATCGGCTCATTCTTGAGATCTGGACAGACGGGAGTATAACTCCTCAAAAGGCCCTTTCCGATGCAGCTTCGATCGTGATTGATCACATGGATATTTTTGTGGCTGATGAAGAATACGAGACTGTTCAAACAGAAGCAGCAGAAGCTGGGGAGGGGCAGAGTATTTCCGGTTCTAATCCTAATCTTAACAAGACTGTTGATGAGCTTGAGCTTTCTGTCCGTTCCTATAATTGCCTGAAGAATGCTGATATTAAGACCATTGCCGAGCTTGTTGCCAAGAGCGAGCCGGAGATGCTCAAGACGAAGAATTTCGGAAGGAAGTCGTTAAATGAGATCAAGGAGATTCTCAGCAGAATGGGACTCCACCTCGGCATGAAGATAGATGCCGATACTAACAGCTAATTAAGAGTCATTAAGACCGGAGGAAATAGATACCATGCGTCACAAGGTAGATGGAAGACTATTCGGGCGGCCTTCGAACCAGAGGAAGGCATTGCTTCGCTGTATTGTTACAGCACTTTTTGAGAACCAGAGAATCGAAACGACCGTTGCAAAGGCGAAAGAGGCAAAAAGGATCGCGGAAAAAATGATTACGTTTGGCATCAAGGGAGATCTTCACTCAAAGAGGCAGGTGCTCTCTTATGTAACGGCGAGGGATGTTGCGTCCAAGCTTTTCAATGAGATAGCGCCCCGCTTTGCAGGAAGGCCAGGCGGTTACCTGAGGCTTGTTCAGACCAGGCAGCGGCTTAAGGACTCAGCGCCTATGGCAATTCTTGAATTCATTGATTACGAGGCTGTAAAGAAGCCAAAGGGCAAGGCTGCAAAAGCAGATAAGGACAGCAAGACCGAGAAGAAAGATTAGTGCACGACCTGCTTGTAGGGATAGGTATTGTTGCGGTCTGGATTGTACTCCAGGTTTTTGTTTTTCCCAGACTTGGTGTCCCTACTTGAGCGGTACCTAACCCGAAGGCTTCGGGCAAAGGGAAAAAAAGCTGCAAATAAAAAGGGCTCGCAAGAGCCCTTTGATTTTTCTGCTCAGTTCGTAATCTGCGGGTTATAGTCAAAAGTCTTTTGGTATTGATGAAGTTCAGCATTGATTGAAATAGCTCAGATAACGACTTTCTTCCTCGGTCGCAACAAATTCAGAAAATTCCCCGATAGAAACGATTTTCTTGACCTCCATTGGATGTGATCTGTCCAGCTTTCTCAGTTTCGAAAAAGAAAATGTGGCTGTAAGAGCCAAGAGGATAAAAGCCGTCAACACGTCCAGTGCAGGAATGGCAAGGCGTTCTCCCATGATGTTTCCAATAACTGCACCACCAACAAAAGCAAACAGGGGGATCAGATACGCCAGAAGATAGCCGATCAACTGAGTTTTCTTGTCAATTCCTATTATCACCTCGTCTCCAACTTTGGCAAAAATGGGATTCTGCACCGTGAGGAACATGGATCTCCCTCCTGCCTTGCAGAGCCCTATCTTAGCTGCGCCGCATCCTTTGCAGGACTTACCGCCTTCGAACATGATTAGTGCGCTACCCCTCTCCAGTTTAATTACTCTTCCTGTCTCAGGCACTGTTGGCTTCATTCTTCAATCTTAGTCGACATCATAGCGGCTGAATATGATGTATATCATAGAAAGTCTCAGTAAAGGATCATATCATGAAACTGTCCAGGACTATTTATAAAGCAAGATATATACAATTTTTATTACATTGACTACAAATTATAGTTTGATAGACTACTTCTATAGCACCATACATTTTTGTAGGATATTTCTTGAGATGTGATTACTCATGTTAGGCGAGAGGTTACATATCTTTACATATCAAGGAAGAGTACACGCAAATGAAGAGAAGGAAAAATTGTGTCAATAACAGAAAAAGGAGGGTTCCATGAAAAAGAAAGTTTATGCAGCACTGATTATGGCAGTCGTAATAGTCGCCGGTATTTATTACACAGGCGCAGAGGCAGAGAAGTATAAACCTGCAAAGTCTACTGAGGCAATACCTGCTGAAAAAGATGTGAAGTCTGATACCTGTTATGGGTGCCACGCAACAGTCAAGGATCTGCACAAGATGGGGAAACATGCAAAACTCAACTGTACGAAGTGCCATAGCGGACTCGAAAAGCACCTGAAATCGCCCGGACCCGATACCAGGCCTGCCACAAACCTTTCGTGGGAAGCATGTGGACAGTGCCACAAGGAGCAGTTCGAAAGCTTCATGCAAGAGGCCTATCACAGGCCGGCAAGAGACGAGAAATCACAACTCACCGGAAGGTCCCCAAACCCCTACTGGGACAAACTGATGGCAGGTCACGGTTTTACAAAGGAGCATAACACTACCAGAAGTCACGTCAATATGCTTGTCGATCAGTTCGCTGTTGACCGTGCCTTTGGCGGCCGTTTCCAGGGAAAGAACGGATGGAACTATATATTCGAAAAAGGCAAGGTATGGGATCTGCTTGTTGACAAGTATCCTGATAACAAGGAGCAGAAGACTTTCATTCCGCAGACCGCTGCCGCAGCAAATCCTGTCTGCATGCAGTGCAAGACCCAGGATCAGATACTGAAGTGGTCATATATGGGGGATAAGGTTGAGGGCAAGACAACCTGGGATCGTACATCAAACGTTGTTGAGTATGTGAAGGATCTTCAGCACGGCCTGAACTGTATCTTTTGCCATGACCCTCATGCTGCCAAGCCAAGAATTGTGAGAGACGGACTTATTCAGGCTCTCACAAGAAAAGAGGCAGATACGCTCTGGCACAAAGACCCGAAGCATACCAACATCAAAGTCATCGATATGGGTGTCAGGGGATTTACCAGAAAGATCGCTCTCCTGGATAAATATGACACGAGACTCCAGTGCGGCCAATGCCATGTCGAGTACAACTGCAACCCGGGCACTGACACCAAGACTGGAGAACCGGTAAAGATGTCCGACCAGAGAACAAACCATTTCCCTTATAAGGATGTGTTCGGCTTATACGAGCACTATGTGAATCAGATCAACTTTCTCGACTTCAAGCATGGTTTAACCGGTGGCCTGCTCTGGAAGGCTCAGCATCCCGAGTCAGAGTCATATTACAATTCCAAGCATGCACGGGCAGGGGTTGGCTGTGACGGCTGTCATACGCCGAAGATGAAGAACAAGGCCGGCAAGGTTTTCACGTCGCACTTTGCCGTCACTCCCAAGGTGCAGCTCAAGGAGACCTGTCTCAATTGCCATCCTAAATGGACAGAGGAGATGGCACGCTATTCTATTGATTCGGTAAAGGCTCATATTAGGGGCAAGATGCGAAAAGCAGAATTCCATCTTTCAGTCCTTATCGACAAGATCGTTGAGGGAAAGAAAGCCGGTCTTGGAGATGATGTTATTAAGCAGGCCCAGGATCAGCACCTCAGGGCTCATATCCTCTGGGAGTATTGGACAGCGGAAAACTCTGACGGCTTCCATAACCCTGAAATGGCACGCGAATCGCTTACCAAATCAGTAGATGAGTCGATGAAAGGCACCAAGATTATTAATGACGCACTTGCAGCAAAGGCAGCAGCGAAATAGGCAGTGCAGGAAAGAAGGCGGGGACATTCCCCGCCTTCTTTCTTTTCAGCAGACATCATATGAAGGAAAAGAGCGTGACCCCGGAAGCTCATCGCCAGCAAGAAAGCAAAGTTGTGGAAGGTAAAATAACCGAAAATATGTGCGTAAGGTTCAAGGAGGGTTAATATGAAGCTCACACGAAGGGAACTGCTTAAGACAACTGCTGCAGTCGCGGCTGCGACAGCGGTTGGTATGAGCGTGCCGAACGAACTGCAGGCAGCCGCAAAGCAGACAGAGGCCAGTTGGCGCTGGGACAAGGCGGTCTGCCGTTTTTGCGGCACAGGCTGCGGTCTCATGGTGGCGACCAAGAATGATAAGATTGTGGCTGTGAAGGGAGATCCTGCTGCGCCGGTGAACATGGGGCTTAATTGCATCAAGGGGTATTTCAACGCAAAGATCATTTACGGTGCAGACAGACTGACCGAACCGCTCATGCGTGTCAACGACAAGGGCGAGTTCGACAAGAAGGGGAAGTTCAAATCAATCACCTGGCAGAAGGCATTCGATGAAATGGCAAAACAGTTCAAGAAGCATTACAGCAAGCTCGGGCCGACAGGTATTGCTATCTTTGGTTCAGGACAGTATACGATTCAGGAAGGCTATGCAGCAGTAAAGCTCATGAAGGCTGGTTTCAGATCTAATAACATTGACCCGAATGCGCGTCTCTGCATGGCCAGCGCTGTGGCTGCCTTCATGGAGACCTTCGGCATAGATGAGCCTGCGGGCAACTATGACGATATGCATCATTCGGATACCATTGTCCTTTGGGGTGCGAATATGGCCGAAATGCATCCTGTGCTCTGGTCCAAGATCACGAACCGGAAACTTGGAGACCCAAAGCGGGTAAAGGTTGTAAACCTTACGACTTTTACGAACCGTTGCTCGAGCCTGGCTGACAGCGAGATCATCATAAAACCGAACACTGACCTTGCAATACAGAACTACATCCTGCGCGAGATCGTTTACAACCAACCGCAAGCCATTGACTGGGATTTTGTGAATCAGAACTGTGTTTTTGCAACCGGCTTTGTCGATATAGGGTATGGCCTGAGGCCGAAGATCGATCATCCAAAGTACAAAAAGGAAGAGCTTGATACGGCAAGCAGAGAAGCCTTCAAGATCATTACAAAGGAAGAAGCTATCGCCATGGGAACTCTCGGCTATAAAGAGGGCGACAAGATGGAGATGAAGCACAATGCTCAGGCAGGAAACCACTGGGCTATCAGCTTTGAGGATTTCAAGAAAGGGCTTGACCCCTACACGCTTGATTTCGTCGCAGCGCTTGCCAAAGGCGATTCCTCCGAATCTCTTGAGGATTTCAAGAAAAAGCTCAAAGCCCTTGCTGATCTGTATGCAGAAAAAGAACGGAAGGTCGTGAGCTTCTGGACCATGGGCTTTAACCAGCATGTGCGCGGCACATGGGTTAATGAGCAGATCTATGCGATTCATCTCATCCTCGGTAAGCAGTCAGAGCCCGGCAACGGAGCATTTAGTCTTACCGGACAGCCTTCTGCATGCGGCACTGCGCGCGAGGTCGGAACCTTTGCGCACCGTCTGCCGGCTGACATGGTTGTTGCGAACCCCAAGCATCGGGCAATAACAGAGAAAATATGGAAGCTGCCTGAGGCAACATTGAATCCTGTTGTCGGCTCACATTTTATTAAGCTCCTGAGAGATCTTGAAGATGGCACTGTTAAATGGGCATGGGTCCAGGTGAATAACCCCTGGCAAAACGCTACGAACGCGAATCACTGGGTTGCTGCTGCACGGGAAATGGACAACTTTATTGTTGTTTCTGACGCATATCCGAGCATCTCGGCAAAGGTGGCTGACTTGATCCTTCCTGCTGCCATGATCTTCGAGAAATGGGGTGCGTACGGAAACGCGGAGCGCAGAACCCAGCACTGGAGACAGCAGGTGACGCCTATCGGTAATTCTATGTCAGACACGTGGCAGACCGTGGAGTTTGCAAAGCGATTCACCCTTGCCGAGGTCTGGAAGGAATGGAAGATCGATGACAAGAACACGCTTCCGAGTGTGATCGAAAAGGCCAAGGCCATGGGATATAAGGAGACGGACACGCTCTTTGATGTTCTATTTGCGAACAAGGAGGCAAAGGCGTTCAAATGGCCTGACCCTATTGGCAAAGGCTTCATGAATTCTGAGGCTGGCGGGGACAAGAGGAACGTTGAAGGCTTCAAGGGGTACGGGTTCTTCCTGCAGAAATATCTCTGGGAGGAATACCGGCAGTTCGGTCTCGGTCATGCCCACGATCTTGCGGATTTTGACACGTATCACAAGGTGAGGGGCCTCAGGTGGCCGGTTGTTGACGGTAAGGAGACGCTCTGGAGGTTTAACGCTGAATATGACCCCTATGCAAAGAAAGAGAACCGCGGCAAGTTTGCTTTCTACGGTGATGCCATGAAGGAGATTCCGAAGGGCGATCTCATGGGGCCGAAAGGCGATGAAAAACTGAAACTGCCGAACAAGGCCAAGATATTTCTAAGGCACTACATTGAGCCGCCCGAAAACCCGAGCAGCGAATACCCCTTCTGGTTATGCACCGGCAGGGTACTTGAGCATTGGCATACCGGCACCATGACCATGCGCGTGCCTGAACTGTACCGCGCAGTGCCTGAGGCGCTCTGTTTCATGAACGGAAATGATGCCAAGAAGAACGGCTTCAGGGACAACGAACTTGTCTGGGTCGAATCGCGGCGTGGCAAGGTCAAGGCCCGCGTCGAAACCCGGGGAAGAAATCTGCCGCCACAGGGTCTTATCTTTATCCCGTTCTTTGATGAGAATGTTTTTATCAACAAGGTAACGCTTGATGCCACCTGTCCGATTTCAAAAGAGCCGGACTACAAAAAATGCGCGGTAAAGATATACAAGGCATAGGAGTGATGCCTATTCATGGAAAGTGGAGATAAGGAAGAGAATATGCCTGAGCGTAGGAAATTCCTGCTTGACATGGTCAGGGGCCTTGGCGCTGCAACTGTTGGGGGACTTGCATGGACAGGTGTTCTTGACGGGAAAAAGGTCCATGCGACAATTTTGCGGCCTCCCGGTGCAGTGCCTGAGCAGGAGTTTCTTGCAAAATGCACGAAATGCGGCCTCTGCGTCGAGGCATGTCCGTTCAAGGCACTTCTGCTTGCAAAGCCGGGAGATGAACGTCCTGTCGGCACGCCGTATTTTCAGATGCGCGAGAATCCCTGCAGGATGTGCAGGGACATCCCCTGCACCGTGAGTTGCCCGACAGGTGCGCTTGCCCCTTTGCTGGTGAGTGACAGCGATGAACAGGGAAAGGCACATCTGAATGTCAACCTGACAAAGATCGGCATTGCATTGATCGACAGGGAGACATGCATTGCATACTGGGGCATCCAGTGTGATGCTTGCTACCGTGCCTGTCCTGTAATGGACAAGGCGATCACGGTTGAATACACGAGAAACGAACGGACAGGCAAGCACGCGATGCTTGCGCCAGTCGTTCACAGCGATCACTGCACCGGATGCGGCGTATGTGAACATTCCTGCGTAACGAAAAAGGCTTCGATCTTCGTGCTCCCCAGAGAATTGGCCAGGGGAGAGTCATCAGACCGGTATATAAGAGGATGGGACAGTGCTGATGAGGAGCGGATGAGTGGCCTTTCTGATGAGACAACGACCAAGACGCCGCGTTCAGAAAAGTCTCCGCTTGACTATCTGAATAAGGGAGATCTTTGATATGCCTGAGTTCAGAAAATATCAATTTATGGCATTGCGCAGGATCAGCCAGATATTTATTATGCTTCTTTTTGTATCAGGGAATCTCCTGGGATGGCATGTTCTGAAAGGTAATCTGAGCACATCAAAGGTTCTTGATGTTGTACCGTTGACTGACCCCTTTGCACTGCTCCAGATATTTGCTGCAAGACATTTGGTTTCAGGGCAAGCGCTTGCAGGGGCTGTGATCATTGTGCTTTTTTTTGGATTGATCGCTGGCAGATCTTTCTGCAGCTGGGTCTGTCCGCTTAACATGGTGACAGATCTTGCCAAATGGCTCAGAAAAAAGATCGGCCTTGATGCTTCAGGTAAAGGCCCCATGATCAGCAGGAGGACACGGTACTGGGTTATTGTTACCAGCCTTGCTGTTTCATCGGCAACAGGCATTGCTGCTTTTGAGTGGGTTAGTCCTATATCCATGCTTCATCGGGGCATTATTTTTGGCATGGGTATGGGATGGACCATTATACTTGCAGTCTTTCTATTTGACCTGTTTGTAAAAAAAGATGGCTTCTGCGGTCACCTCTGTCCTTTGGGCGGCTTTTACTCTCTTATTACCCGGTTCAGCCTGGTCCGGGTAAGGCACAGTAAAGAGAAATGTACCCTCTGCATGAAATGCCTTGAGATCTGCCCTGAACAGCAGGTTCTGCCCATGATCGGAAAGGTCAGCAGTGCGGTAGTATCAGGAGAGTGTACGAACTGCGGCAGATGCGTAGAGGTATGTAGTGACAATGCCATGAAATTCGGAATCCGGTTTTCCTGAGAAAAATATAACCAGTATTGCTTGAACGTATAAGGAGGGTCCCATGAAAGATATCTGCAGAAAAGGATTCATAGCAGTGGGGGTGGCCGCTATCCTGGCTTTTGGTGTAAGCCCGTCAATTGCTGATGAGAAGAAACAGAAAGAAAGGAGCGAAGAAGAGCTTGGGATCAGGAGAGAGACGCTCTATGACGAGAGCAAGGTCATGCCCCAGCATGGCGATTACGGCAAGGCAGAGCCTGGCAAGAGCAAACGGATAGAGCGGGCCTTTGAGAACAGCCCGCCGCTTATCCCTCATGATCTGACCGGTATGCTTCCGGTTTCAGAGACGAACAACGCATGCCTTAACTGTCATATGCCAGATGCTGCCCGGGCAATGAATGCCACGCCGCTGCCGAAATCTCACTTTACGGACATGGAGACCGGTAAGGACCTGAAGGGCAGCCTGGATGGGAAACGCTACCCGTGCATGCAGTGCCATGTGCCTCAGGTGAAGATACCGGAACCGATAAAAAACACTTTCAAGGCTGACTTCAGAAGCAAGAAATCGAAGACCAGCTCAAATCTCCTTGACTCCCTGAACGAGGGGGTCAAGAACGAATGACCAAACGATATAGCGTTAAGATGTCCCTTGATATAGGCTGCACTCTATGAGCATATCGAGCATGGTTGTTATGACACTGCCGGAGAACCTCGAAACGGTCCTCGCTGAGCTGAAAGAGTCGCAGCTCTGCGAGGTTTTCCTATCAGATCAATCAGGAAAGATCATCGTCACGATTGAGGCCGATGAGGTCAGCGGAGGGATGCAGAAGATGGGGGAGATACAGAATCTTCCCCATGTCCTCTCGGTCCAGCTTGCCTATTCCTATTACGAAGAGCATGAAAAAGGATCAGAAAAAACCAGCCGCCTGACTGATTAAATAGTTTCTCCCGAGAACCAGACCGCACAGCTTTCTTGACTAACACATAAATATATGTTTATGTATTGTATGGGTCGCAGGGAGATAATATATGCTTGACGCATTTGCATCATTTATCACATACCGACTGCTCAGCATTTCTCAGGGGAGCAGGCTCGGTGACGCTCTTCATTTCTTTATATACGACACCATAAAGATCTTTCTGCTGCTCACGGTTATCATATTCTCAGTTTCTGTTATCAGGAGTTATTTCCCCCCTGAGCGGACAAAGAAAATACTTTCGCATAAAAAAGAGTTTATAGGAAACATTCTTGCCGCACTTCTTGGCATTGTTACTCCTTTCTGCTCCTGCTCAGCCGTCCCCCTGTTTATAGGCTTTATAGAAGCCGGCGTGCCACTTGGAGTGACCTTCTCCTTTTTGATCTCCTCACCCATGGTAAATGAGGTTGCGGTAGTTCTTCTCTGGGGACTCTTCGGCTGGAAGATTGCTGCGATCTATTTAGGAACCGGGCTTCTGGTTGCCATAGTTGCGGGGTTGACAATAGGAAAGCTGAAACTCGAAAAGTGGGTGCAGGAATATGTTTACAAAATCCAGATTGGGCAAGGACAGGAAATAGTAAAATCGGTCTTCAGGGACCGTCTGCGGTATGCGAAAGCGAATACTGCAGATATAGTAAAAAAAGTCTGGCCTTATATTATTGTCGCTATTGGCATCGGCGGGTTTATCCACGGATATGTTCCCCAGGACTTTCTGGTGAAGTACGCAGGACCTCAGAACCCATTCGCAGTCCCTATCGCTGTGGCGCTTGGCGTGCCGCTCTATTCCAATGCAGCAGGAGTAATCCCGATCGTGTATGCACTTATGGAGAAGGGTCTGAGCACCGGGACGGTGCTCGCTTTTATGATGGCAGTAACGGCGCTTTCTCTGCCGGAGATGATCATTTTGAGAAAAGTGTTAAAGGTTCCATTGCTTGCTGTATTTGTTGGGATTATGACTGTAACTATAATGGCTGTCGGTTATTTATTTAACGCTATTTTATAAGGAGGCTTTGACTATGGAAATCAAAATATTAGGTCCGGGATGTGCAAACTGTCACACCATGGAACAGTTGGCAATAACAGCTGCGAAGGAGCTAGGCATCGAGGCCAAGATCGAGAAGATTGCCGATATTCAGGAGATCATGAAATATACCATGTCAACACCGGGACTTGTGGTCAATGGCAAGCTAAAACATTCGGGCAAGCCTTTGCCGGGTATCGAGAAGGTGAAAGAAATGATAAAGATGGAGGTTTAGGAGGCTATGGAAGATCTTCTTGTCGTATTTAAGGCGCTTGCGGAGGAGACAAGGCTTAGGATTATTAAGCTGCTGGAAGGAGGAGAACTCTGTGTCTGCGATCTGGTTGCTGCTTTGGATATGAGCCAGCCGAAGGTCTCGTTCCATCTGAACGTAATGAAAGAGGCAGGATTGATCAAGGACCGGAAACAGGGGAAATGGAGCCACTACAGGGTCGATCCGGATGACATGTTCAGAAGGATGCTCGTCCTCTTCGTTACGGAGAAGATCGACAAGGAACTGATGGCCGGGGATAAAGCCAGACTTAACGATTTTATCGGCGGTAAGCCGGCAAAAGCTCAAGTTGTTCCCATTAAAGACAATAAAAGATGTTGCGGAGGATGACCGTGACTGAAATAGCAGGCAAGAGGCTTTCATTTCTCGACCGTTACCTCACACTATGGATATTTGCTGCAATGACCTTCGGCGTTGGCCTCGGATATTTCATCCCCGGGACAGAGGGGTTCATCAACCAGTTTCAGGTAGGCACTACCAATATCCCTATTGCCGTCGGACTTATCCTGATGATGTATCCGCCGTTGGCAAAAGTGAGATACGAGGAATTAGGGGAAGTCTTCAAAAACAAAAAGATCCTCCTGCTCTCGCTTATACAGAATTGGGTTATAGGTCCTATTCTCATGTTCCTGTTAGCCATAGCCTTTCTTTCCGGATACCCGGAATATATGGTCGGCCTGATCATGATCGGCCTTGCCCGATGCATTGCCATGGTCATAGTCTGGAACGATCTTGCCTGTGGTGATACTGAGTATGCAGCAGGGCTTGTGGCTTTTAACTCTATCTTTCAGGTGCTTTTCTTCTCTGTTTATGCGTATGTTTTCATAACTGTCCTTCCCGCATGGTTCGGACTCAAGGGCGTTGTGGTCAATGTGACTATAGGCCAGATTGCAGAAAGCGTCTTCATTTATCTCGGAATACCTTTCTTTGCAGGAATGCTTACCCGATTTTTTCTACTCAAGATTAAGAGCCGGGAGTGGTATGAGAAGAGTTTTATCCCGCGGATAAGCCCCATTACTCTTATATCACTTCTCTTTACGATCGTCGTGATGTTTTCCCTCAAAGGCAATTACATCGTCAAGCTCCCACTGGATGTCCTGCGGATTGCGGTGCCGTTGCTTATTTATTTTGTCGTGATGTTTCTTGTTTCTTTCTATATGGGAAGAAGGATAGGCGCGGACTATCCTAAGACAGCCACGCTTTCCTTTACTGCAGCAAGCAATAACTTCGAACTTGCAATAGCGGTTGCGGTTGCTGTTTTTGGCATAAATTCAGGCGCTGCCTTTGCCGCAGTCATCGGCCCGCTTGTGGAAGTGCCAGTCTTGATTGGATTGGTAAATGTTGCGCTGTATTTCCAGAAGAAATATTTTACCGTTGATTCCTGCAGGGTTAATGATGCTAATCTGGCGTGAACTTTCAAGGAATAGCGGATAGAGAACGCTTATGAAAAAGAATCTTATCTGTTACTGTTTTGGCTATTCAGAAAAAGACATTGTCATGGATGTTCTCGAAAACAAAGGCACTTCTCTTATCCTGCAGAGGATATTGAACGAGAAAAAGCAGGGGACATGCAACTGCAAACGCAGTCACCCCGAAGGCAGGTGATGCCTCGGAGATGTCCGCCGTGTTGCGGACAACGCGAAGGAAATGTTGATGAATATTTCCGGCAAAGATAAAGAATAATTATAATCGTGTAAGCTTTATTAGAGAATATCAAGATGATTATTGATAACCAGCATGGATAATAGCTCAATAAAACGACTTGGCTGGAGCCTGGTCGTTACCCTGATTATATTCGTTGCCGAGGTGATCGGCGGACTGATGAGCCACAGCCTTGCACTCCTGAGCGATGCAGGGCATATGCTGACCGACGCCTTTGCGCTCGGGCTGAGCCTTATAGCCCTTCTGATCATGAGGCGTCCTTCTGACCATAAAGCAACCTATGGGTATCAGCGCATAGGCCTGCTTGCTGCCCTTATCAACGGTATCAGCCTTGTTCTCATCGCGATATTCATCTTCATAGAGGCGTACAAGCGGTTTCATGCCCCTCCCGAGATCAATTCATCAGTCATGCTCTCAATAGCTGCTATTGGCCTTCTGGGTAATCTCATAATGGCATGGATATTAGGGCACAAACATCATGACCTTAATATGAAAAGCGCCTGGCTCCATGTGCTTGGCGACACTGTCTCTTCGGCTGGCGTCATCATAGCAGGATTGATTATCCAGTTTACTGGCTGGGTGCTTGCCGATGCCATAGCGAGTACTATTGTCGGATGCATGATCATTATCGGCGGGACCCGAGTCATAAAGGAAGCCCTCTGGATACTCCTGGATCTCAGTCCGATCGGCTTTCATGCTGAGGATCTGGCGAAGTCAATAGCCGATATTCCTGAGGTGCGGAATGTTCATGATGTTCATATATGGTCTATTGGCCATGGCATCCCGGCTTTTTCCGGACATGTGCAGGTCAATGACCAGAAGATCAGTGAGGCAGATGCCATCAGAAAGAAAATTGAGCATATGCTTTCAGATCATGGCATAAAACATGCCGTGATACAGATGGAGTGCGCAGACTGCTGCAATAATGAGATCTATTGCAGTGTGAATGCAGATAACAGCCACCTTGGCCATCACCATTAAAGGAGCGCAATTAGATTAATTCACAACCTCCCTCTCACTCTTCCCCCTCGTGGCCTATGTCCTCCCGGTTGCAGATAGACTTCGGCTCATGCTTCTGATAGCATCATTATAAGGGAACCATGTTCCCGAAAGAATTGCGTATGAACTGCATTACAAGAGGAGGCAGACCATGGGCGACAAAGGCGGTAAGAAGGACAAAGAGAAGGGCCAGAAGCAGAAGTCAGTCAAGCAGGCACAGGATCTGAAGGATAAGAAGGGCAAGCAGCCAAAAAGCGCAGCGAAATAGAAAGAATGGAAAATTACAAGCTCGTTCTTCCTGAGCATCTGAACCATTACGGATATCTCTTCGGCGGGTATCTCCTTCAGTGGGTCGACGAGGCAGCCTGGATCTGTGCAAGCCTCGAATACCCTGCCTGCAGGTTTGTTACTGTTGCAATGGACAAGGTCGAGTTCAGAAAGAGCGTGCGTCAGGGGGCTATCCTCAGGTTCGAGGTGAAGAAGACAAAGGTTGGCAACACCTCTGCGCATTACACTGTCGAGGTCTTTTCCGACCAGTTCAGGATGGGAGGAGGGGATGCGATCTTCTCGACTACCATCACCTTTGTCTGCCTCGACGAGCAAGGCAGGAAGACCTGCGTGCAATAGTCTTAGGGGAGATTTTCGTATTTCATGCCGAGAAGCTTGCCTAAATATGCCA
Organism: uncultured Nitrospiraceae bacterium; assembly: GCA_964506525.1. Taxonomy (GTDB): domain Bacteria; phylum Nitrospirota; class Thermodesulfovibrionia; order Thermodesulfovibrionales; family UBA6898; genus UBA6898. Next base: position 113,754 of record CAZDLA010000004.1, on the reverse strand, counting down.
GCTTCTGATCGGGCAGTAAAGAAGGCAGTCTTGTAGAAGCCGAAGCGCTCTTTTTCGGAGACCTGCCCTCGATCTCAGCTGATTACTTATAGCCCTTAATTATTTCATCTCTTCTGAAACAGTCCATCGAATGGTCGTTTACCATGCCGGTCGCCTGCATATGCGCATAGCATATTGTGGAGCCCACAAATTTAAATCCTCGTTTTTTTAAATCGCGGCTCAAGGCATCAGACTCCTCGCTTTTTGCGGCATAATCGGTCAGCTTGTTTATGGTGTTAATCTTCGGTTTATTGTCCACAAAGCCCCATATATAGTTTGAAAAACTGCCGTGCTCCTTCTGAACCTCAAGGAATCTGCGGGCATTGTTTACCGAGGCTTCGATCTTCAGACGATTTCTGATTATTCCCGGATTCTGTATCATACGTTCAATGTCCGCTGCACTGAACCTTGCCACCTTTTCCGGATCAAAATCCTTATAGGCCTGGCGATAATTATCTCTCTTGCGCAAGACCGTGTACCAGCTCAATCCGGCCTGTGCTGCCTCTAACGTCAGGAATTCGAAGATGGCCCTGTCGTCATATAGCGGAACACCCCATTCTTCGTCATGGTAAGCGATATAGTCCGGTTTGGACAGATCAACCCACGGACAGCGGCAACGTTTCATATTCGGTTCATTATTCATGCATATCCTCAATGCAATACAGTAATGCCTGCCCGACAAAAATATTCTCAAAATAGTCTTTGTCTTTAGGACGCATAATGTACTATGGCAAAAACATATCCTAAAGTTATTATGCAGTCTGATATAATGCAAGTCAGATTTACTTGAGACGGGCCATGACCAAAATGAAAGATACAAAAAAAGGCCTCAAATTCAGGATCCTCACTGTCGTCGTTTCAATACTGGCGATCGGCATCATTATCGCCGCAATTATGTCAATTTCGATCCAGAAGGCGACTCTCTATAGCATTACCGAGATTAATACCCGCAGAACGGCAAATATCATCCTCCGCAATCTCGAGACAGCTATGATCGAGGGACGCAATGACATCATACTAAAGGTCATTGAAGGCACTGCTGGAGCGGAAGGAATGGAATCTATAGATATTGTTGACTCTGACGGCCATCCGGCTTTCCGGAAAAATGCAGCGGGTTCCGAAGATGCTGCAATGAAACAACTGAAATCCGGAAAAGAGAGCCTGGTCTTTAGAGAGCCGAAGCGATTTGTTTACTATCTAACGCTTCGAAACGCTCAAGCGTGCCATACTTGTCATGACAAGAATAAGCCTGTATTAGGTGCAGTCCGCATTGCCGTCAACATAGAAAACGAGTATAAAAAAGCAATGTCCTTAATTACCGTTGTTATCATAATCACCATCTTCGCAGCAATCTCTTTCAGTATGATTCTCTGGTTCATGCTCAGGAAGATGGTTATCAGGCCTGTCCAGTCAATTGAGGCGGCGGCAATCAAGATTGCTGCAGGAGATCTCACGTTTCAGATCAACTCAGCAGCAGATGACGAGATTGGAAGGGCCGGCCGGCTCCTTGGAGAATCATTTCAGAGCTTCGAAAAAATACTCCTGAGAATTAAGGGCCTGTCCCTGCAGATACTTTCGGTAGTTAATGTGGTTGATAGCCAGATTCAGGAAGTGCTTCGTGGCGCGAATAAAGAGGCTGAGGCAACCGAGAGTATATCGTCAGCTGTCAAGGATATGAATGCAACGACCTCTATGATTGCATCGAAAACCCATGACCTGGCAGGTTCTGCAGAGCGTTCATCAGGTTCCATTGAACACATGGTGCAGAATATAAGTGAAATCAACGAAAGCATGCAGCAACTGGGGGGCATTGTCGATACAACGTCCATTGAGGTTGAGCACATTTCCGAATCTGTGATGGAACTGTCGAACCGGTCAACAGATCTTTATGGGGCATCTGAGGAGACAGCCGCTGCGATTTCTGAAATAGCTCAGATTTCAAAGGACATCGAGATAGAATCACGTGAATCAGCCATTATTTCAGCACAGGTAACAACAGAGGCCGGCGCCCTTGGCATGTCATCCATAGCCAAGACCCTGCATGGCATGAAGGAAATAGACTCCTCTGTCAAACTTACCGGGCAGCGTATCGAGGCTCTCCTGACAAGATCGCGCGAGATAGAGAAAGTGCTTCATGTTATTCAGAATGTTAACAGCGAGATAAATCTGCTGTCCTTGAATGCCGCGATTCTGTCATCCCAGGCAGGTGTGCATGGCAAAGGTTTTTCGGTTGTTGCTTTTGAAATGAAGGAGCTGTCTGACCGGACAGAAATGTCGACAAAGGAGATCGCAGCGCTGATCCATGACATACAGGAAGACGTGCGAAATGCCAATCTGTCCATGAAAAATGGCATTAGTGCGGTCGATGATGGCATGAAACTCGCCCATGAAACTGAAAAGGCATTTGGCACAGTTTTGAGCAGTTCTACTCGATCATCCGAAATGACGCTGTCTATAAAAAAGTCAGCCGAGAACCAGACGATGGCAGCTGAAAGGGTCCTTGAAACGACACGGCGGGTTCAGGAGATGGTCGGTATTATTGTTCAGGCCGTTTTAGATCAGGCTGAAGGCGTCTTCCGACTGAAGGACGCGGCTCAGCAGCTGAAAACCCTTTCAGGGGAAGTCAGTCGTGCTGCAAATGAACAGGCTTCAAGCAGTCGAGAGATCACCAGAACCACCAGACTTGTTTCTGAAAGCAGTCAGGAGATCTCTGATTCGCTCATGGAACATAACAAAGGAACGGAAAAAATTTACCAGAGCATAGAGTTGATCAAGGACATTCCGGTCGAAAGCCGTGAACTCGCCATGCAGGTCGTATCTACGATCAATAATCTCAACAAGGATGCAGAACTTCTTCTGGAGGAGATCAAAAGGTTCCATTTTTCATCTGACAAAACGAAGTAACGTTTTTGGCTGTACAATATCACTTAAATTCAAGAGGTTATGAACAGCAAGCCCGCCTGTAATATTTACGTTTTATTTGTAGTATTCTGTGGTAAATTTAGGATAAATGATAGCTAATATATCAGATTTCGAACAGCTTCTCGAAGAATCCGCAAGGATCCACGGGCACCTCTGTCCAGGCCAGGTGCTGGGGGTAAAGATGTCTATGCTCGGTCTGAGGAGTATCGGCATTGAAGACCCGAGGGGCAAAGACCGGAAAAGCATTATTGTCTTTGTAGAGATGGACCGCTGCGCTACAGATGCTGTGCAATCTGTGACCGGCTGCAGTCTCGGGCATCGCACCATGAAGTTCATGGACTACGGCAAGATGGCAGCAACCTTTCTGAACCTTAAGACAGACAAGGCAGTAAGAGTTCTTGCAAAAGAGGAATCCCGCCAGAAAGCAAAAGACCTTTTCCCTGCATTCGAAAATATATATGCCGCTCAACTTGAGGCTTACAAAGTCATGTCTGATGATGAGCTTTTTGAGGTGACTGAAGTGAAGGTGGCAATCAAACCGGAAGACATGCCGGGGCGGCCGCTCAGCCGGGTCAAATGCGAAGCCTGCGGAGAGCAGGTTCAGGACATGCGGGAAGTCCGTATCAATGGCAAGGTGCACTGCCGGCCCTGTACTTCTGGGAGCTATTACGAGATTATGCATGGAGACCGTTATGCAGAAAAAGCATAACGACATTGATATTCGTTCCAAGATCTGGATCGAGGTGGATGGCGATCCTGTTTTTGGCCGTGGCAGGAGATACCTGCTGGAAGCAATTGATTCCTATGGGTCGATCAATCAGGCGGCAAAAGAGATACATATCTCTTACCGCAAGGCATGGAGCTACATAAAGAATATGGAAGAGCGGCTTGGCATCAAACTTGTTGAGAGGCAGAAAGGCGGCAAGAACGGGGGCGGTGCTCTGCTGACTGCTGAAGCACGGGATTTTTTGGAGAAATACCGCTCCCTTGAAGAGGGTATTAACGAGTTTGTGGACAAACGGTTCAGGACATTTTTTCAAGGAGGCAGGCATGTGTGACACCCTGAATGAACATACCCCTATCAACGGCAAGACCATTCCTGTCGAAAAGGCGATAGGGACTATTCTTGCGCATGACATTACCGAGATACGCCCGGGAGAGTTCAAAGGCATGGCCTTTAGAAAAGGCCATGTTATCCAAAAGGAAGATGTTTGCCATCTTCAGCGGCTTGGGAAGGAGAATCTATTTGTGCTCGAGATCGCGGAAGATGAGATGCATGAAGATGATGCAGCGCATGCTATTGCGCAGGCGCTCATGGGTGAAGGCGTCTGTATAAAGGGAGAGCCGAGGGAAGGCAAGATCACGCTTATCGCTGAGAGGGACGGGCTGCTTTCAATAAACCGTGAAGCCCTGCTTCAGTTTAATATGCTTGGCGATGTGATGTGCGCCACGCTCCATGACAGGACTGTCGTGAACAAGGGGCAGGAGATTGCCGGCACTCGGGCGATACCGCTGGTAGTTAAAAAGACGGCTGTAGACGAGGCAATCAGAATGATAAACGGCTCAAGGGGACAAGGGTTCAAGGGTTCAGGGGCACCCCACCTTGCTCCTTCCTTTGCCAAGGTGAGGATGGGAGGGGTCGAACCCCTAGACCCCCGGACCCCCGAACCCTGCCGTTCAGGCGTCATTGCTGTAAAAGAGATGCGGAAGCCAAAGGTCGGCGTTGTGGTCACCGGCAATGAAGTATATCATGGAAGGATTCCCGATGCTTTTGCGCCTATTGTGAAGTCAAAGATCGAGGCATTTGGCGGGGAGGTGGCTGCAGTTTACTTTGCGCCTGATGATGCCTCATTCATAGAAGATAGGCTGCGTGAATTGATCGATGCTGGCTGCGATCTGCTGATCACAACAGGCGGCATGTCAGTTGACCCTGATGATGTTACGCGCTTTGCAATACGGAACCTCGGCGCAACAGATATAACGTATGGCTCAGCAGTATTACCCGGAGCGATGTTCCTTGTAGCGTCTCTTAATAATAGTAATAAGTTATCAGTAATGAGTAATGAGTTAAAGAAGAAAGAAGCAGTTTTATCACCCATTACCCATTACCCATCACCCATCACGATCTTAGGTATTCCTGCCTGCGGTATGTACCATAAGACCACAATATTTGATCTCATGCTTCCTAGGGTGCTTGCGGGAGAGAAGATAGGAAGGAAAGAGCTTGCAGAGCTTGGTCACGGCGGCCTCTGCCTGAACTGCGAAGTCTGTCAATACCCTGTCTGCCCGTTTGGGAAAGTCTGATCCCGCTTTTCTGTAATAAATCTCAATAAGATCAAAAAATATTTGTGATAGACTGTAGGTAACGTCATCTGAAGAACAGACTACATTCTAATCGGGGGATATATCATTATGGAACTGAACTCTGGGGTAAAGATTTCTGCACTGCTTGCCCAGTATCCGTTTATCAAGGACTATCTCATCAGTCTGAACACAAACTTCAGTGCGCTCGACAATCCTTTTATGCGCAATACCCTCGGCAGGGTGGCTACTCTGAACCAGGTCGCACTTGTTGGAGGCGTTAATTCTGATGATCTCATGAAGGGTATTGCTGCGGAGATCAAAAAGAAGACCGGGGAGGAAGTATCAATAAAAAGCGACGAAACTGCACCCGAAAACAGAGAAGAGATTTTAAAGGGGATCATTAAAGATATCCATAAAGGTGTTGATATCAACATTCTGAAAAAAAGGTTTTTGGACTTGATCAAGGATGTGTCTCCCTATGAGATAGCCCAGATGGAGCAGAAGCTGATCAGCGAAGGCATGCCTGAGCAGGAGGTGAAACAGCTCTGCGGCGTTCATGTCGAAGTATTTAAGGAGTCACTCGAAAAGAAGACCATGCCTGGCCTTCCTGTTGGGCATCCTGTTCATACCCTTATGCTCGAAAACCGTCACACTGAGTCGATCATGCAGGAGATGGAAGGGCTCAAAGATAAAGCAGGACTGCCGGGTTTGATCGAAAAGATTGCTCCGATCGAAAAACATTATGCAAGAAAAGAGAATCAGCTCTTTCCGATACTCGAGATAAAGGGTATCACAGGGCCGTCCAAGGTTATGTGGGCTCTTCATGACGACATACGTGACATGCTCAGGTATGTAAAGGCAGCTGTGGCTGAGGGAACTTTAAAAGATCTCGAGATCAAGACACTCATCACCATGATCAATGACATGATTTACAAGGAAGAGCATATCCTCTATCCCATGGCTCTTGAAACACTGAGCGACGAAGACTGGTTCAAAGTCAAAAAGGGTGAAGAGGAGATCGGCTATGCCTGGCTTGATACGGTGGATGAGTGGGTGCCATCAGGTATTGCAGGGCAACCGCTTTCAGAAGAAAAGGTGGGCAGCATTAACCTCGATACAGGCCAGATTACACCCGAGCAGGTGAACCTTTTACTGACCCATCTGCCGGTTGATGTCTCGTTTGTGAACGAAAATGATGAAGTGATCTACTACTCCGCTACGCGGGACCGCATCTTTCCGAGGAGCCCCGGAATCATCGGCAGGAAGGTCCAGAACTGCCATCCTCCCAAGAGCGTCGACATTGTCGAAAAGATTCTCGAAGCCTTCAAGCGCGGAGAAAAAGAGAACGCTGATTTCTGGATCCAGATGCGCGGCAGGTTTATTTTGATCAGGTATTTTGCCGTGCGAGACGCAAAAGGAAAATACCGCGGAACCCTTGAGGTAAGCCAGGATGTGACCGAAATTCGCGCACTGACGGGTGAAAGACGGCTCCTCTCCTGGGAATGAATCTGTTGTCAAAGGTGAAATGACGCATGAAGATATCATGTAAACTATCGGTGCTTTTTTTGTTGGCTTCTTTCCTGTCATTTCCTTCTTACGGTTTCTGCACTACTGAGTACGCAGGACAGACCGGCAAAATATGCAGTGACTGCCATATTGATCCAACAGGTGGCGGAAAACTTACCAAAGAGGGAGAAGCCTTCAAGGACAACCTCAGGATCAGGGGCCAGTATAGGGTGCTCAATCCTGCCCAGCGCGTAATCCGCTTCATCATTGGCTATCTCCATACAATAACCGCCATTATCTGGTTCGGAACGATTCTCTACGTTCATATTGTTCTGAAACCAGCCTATGCAGCGGGGGGGCTTCCGAGAGGCGAATTAATGATCGGCTGGGGCTCTATCATAATTATGGCAGTAACCGGCACTCTTCTTTCTATCACCAGAGTGCCGACCTGGCATATGCTTTTTCATACGAGGTTCGGCATTCTTTTGACTATTAAGATCATCCTCTTTCTCATAATGGTTTCGACTGCGGTATTTGTTACCTTTGTTGTTGGTCCAAAATTGAGAAAGAAAAGAGAACAGGGCATTCTCCACCGTACGGGAGATATGACCTCCGACGAATTATCCCAGTATGACGGAAAAGAGGGGCGTCCTGTTTATATAGCATATAACGGCATAATTTATGATGTGACCAACAGTAAACTTTGGCGTGAAGGCAGTCATTTCAAAAAGCATGCTGCAGGATCTGATATGTCCGATGTCCTTAAGATGGCACCACACAAAGAGGACAAGATTATCGCAATGCCTGTTGTCGGAAAGTTGATTCAGGAGGCAGAGAAGAAGACGCCTCTTCAGATAAGGATCTTTTACTTCTTTGCTTACATGAACCTATTTCTTATCTTTTCGATCGTATTTATCATCTCCCTCTGGAGATGGTGGTGATCATATTAAAACGGTTTCAGGCATATACTCATGGGGAGATGCAGTCCCTCATTGAATACGGCAGGAAATTTATTGCTGCATATGTTGAGTGCACCCATTATGTCGAGAGGCTGCATATTGATGCCATGGGTCCTATGGGTCACAGCCACGGCAAGGCCGAAGGAACTACAGCGCCAGCCGCTGCTCCTGCTCATCAGCACTGATTTGTTGTAAATGTATGGGGGCATTTGAAAGAGACACTTGGACAGCGTGATATACTATATAAAAAAGGAGGTATCATGACAAACAGAAAGATTATTAAAACGGTTCTTATTCTTGGGGTTTTTGCAGCATCCGGACTGCTCCTTGATATTTCGACGGCCCAGGCCGCGGAAACGAAATGTAAGATGCATTTCAGCATTCGCGGTTGGTCAGCCATTTATCAGACTGCCTCTGGATCAGCAACCATTACCTGTGATAACGGTCAGTCCTCAAACGTATTGCTCGATACAAAGGGGGGTGGGCTCACGGCAGGGAAATCGAGAATCAAAGGTACCGGCACGTTCTCCGGCGTGTCCGATATCTCAGAACTCTATGGAGCATATGCGAAGGCAGAAGCCCATGCCGGTGCGGTGAAGTCTGCCGGTGCGCAGGTGCTTACCAAGGGAGAGGTTTCCCTTGCTCTTGCCGGGACAGGCAAAGGAGTTGACCTTGGCATATCGTTCGGCAGGTTCACGATCAAACCAGCCGGGAAAAAGAAGGGAACAAAATAGGGATGAATGGCAAGACAGTCAGAGAAACGAGTGTAACTATGGCGCAGGTGATGCTGCCGCAGGATGCCAACCCTGCAGGCAATGTTCATGGAGGTGTGATCATGAAGCTTATAGACACAGCCGCCGCAGTTGTGGCAAGCAGGCATGCCAGAAGCAATACTGTTACCGCATCTCTTGACCGGCTTGATTTCCATCATCCTGTCTTTGTGGGCGACCTGGTCTTTCTGAAGGCAAGCATCAACATGGCCGGCAGAACGTCCATGGAGGTTGGTGTGCGCGTGGAGGCAGAAAATTTCATCACCGGTGAGGTTAGGCATACCTCATCAGCCTATCTGACCTTTGTGTCTCTCGATGAAAACGGCAGGCCCAGGCCAGTGCCTTCGCTGTCTTTTGAGAATGATGATGAGAGACGGAGAAATCAGGAGGCGCTGATGCGGAAGAAGTTGAGGCTTGACCAGAAGGCCCAAGAGGACAGATGTCAGAAAGACGGCATCTGTAAATTATAGGAGTCTTTACTGGCAGCCTTTTCCCGGCACTCCAGCCGCTTACTGCTTGTTGGTTTGCTATGATTCTCAGACCTTGGAAGATGTCAGGTGATTTTGATAAAATAGCTCATGAGCAAGATTATTGCGTATCAGAACACGGACCGGCATTGTTTTAGTCAGATCAAGTTTGACAGCAAAGAACGGATACTCATTTCAGTTGCAAATACCCCGGTGCACAGCATTAAAGTGATAAAACTCCTCGCCGGTATTATTCCCTATAAGACGGTCTGGGAATTCAGTCTGCCAGAGGGAGTCGCGAATGCCGAACGCAAACTGATCTCATTGTTTGCGCATCAATCAGACAAGAAGGTTGACCATCCCCTTGATGCGATTACAGCAAAACTCGTCACCTGCAGATCCTGCAATGAAGCTGTCTGGGTTTTGCAGCAGGCAGAGAGAGGCTGATTACAATAGTAAATTCAGAGCAGGGCTTTCTTAGCTGCAGGCCTGTTTCAGTTCAAGAAAGGATCTTCTCCATGATGCGGAGAGAGCAGCAACAGCAAGCACGCGCTCAATACCTTCGCAGTCAGTATTTTGATGATGGTAAATATTGTTTGCAAAGGCTATGGACACGCCGTTCTTGTCTTTGTCTTTCAACTGCAGCTTATCCCCTTTTTTAACGCTGCCAGATCTTAACACCCTGAAATAGAAGCCAGTAAGCCCTGAATCTCTTACAAGTTTTATCATGTCATTCCTGCCGAACCGTAATGATAGTGTCCCGCATGGCTGGCGGGGCTGGCTCACCTGCAGCAGTGCTGACCCGGCTTCATAGGTATCACCGATGCAGACCTCATCTTCTGGGAGGCCTGAAACAGTAATATTTTCGCCGAATGCAGCAACAGGCAGTTTTATACCGAGAAGCTTTTCCCAGTAGGGGTAGTGATCCCTGTTGTACACGCAGACGGCCTTGTCCAGACCGCCATGGTAGTTCAGGTTTCCAACGCCATCGTCTTCAAACCCAACTGCAGTTAGATTGAGCGGGCCGGATACCGGAGTCTTGCATATGGCAGTAATAATTTCTCTGCCATGAAATGTCTCATTTTTGGGGAGGCCTATGTTCAGGGATTCTATGATCATCGTTAAAGCCAGAACTCAGGATATCTTCTGTTCTTCGGGATATTATTCACCAGAAGGGCGATGATCAGCATGATCAGCACGCCTCCGCCAACCGGGAACAATGCATACATGAATCCGAGATTATGAATCTTTTCTCCTCCGATGACCGCAATGAGTGCGGTTGCACCGCCAGGTGGGTGGAGTGTCCGCGTTGCATGCATTAGTGCAATTGCTGTGGCAACTCCGACTGCAGCAGCAAACCAGAGATGACTATGAAAGATCTGGTAAGATGCTACACCAGCGACTGCAGAAAAGATATGTCCTCCAATCAGATTTCTCGGCTGCGCAAGCGGACTTTTGATCGCTCCGTAGATCAGCACCGCAGAGGCACCGAAGGACCCTACGATCATCAGCAGATCTATCTTCTCGAAAACGTGGTAATTGGCAAATGAGATGAAACCGATGCCGAGGAACGCTCCGAGCCAGGACCAGGCGATCTCAGTCAAACTGACGCGGGGAGGGCTTGTAGTCGTGCCCCTCATCTTTGCAAAATAAGCCTTCAGCACGCTACCCCTGCTTGACCAGTTGTGCGCGGAGGATATCAGCGCGCGAAACAATGCCAATGAGCTTGCCTGAACCGTCAACAACCGGCACCCGATTGATATTCTTTTTGTTGAAGATGCCTGTAATTTCAAAAGCTGAAGTTTCCCCCTGTATAGTAATGGCAGGCGATGCCATGATATCTGACGCTACGGCGCTCTGGGCCGGCATTGTCAGGCATGCTTTTCCTTTCAGGCTTGCAGCGATGATAGCCATAACATGCGTCTTGCCTGACGCGCCCAGGCGGGACAGGAAGTTTTTTTCGGAAATGACCCCTGCCACTCTGCCTGCATCATCGAGAACCGGCAATCCGGAAATTCCCTTTTCCGCCATCAGTTCTGCCACATCTTTCAGAGGCGTATCTGTTCTGACCGTATGGACAGCGGTTGTCATGATCTCTTTTGCTTTGACAGAAATGGCCATGCGATCCATGGCATGACGGAATGCGTGGCGATACACCTCTTTCAAATCTGAAGCTGTGATATCAAGATATCCCTGGATATCTTTCATTGCCTCATAGATATCGCTGTCAGAGACTTCTGCGGGGAATGCGGCATCTTTTTTATCCAACGCCTTTTTTTCAGGTTCCATTGTCTCTATGCCTCACGTTGTTTTTACGGTAGATCTCTTATTTATACGCTACCTGCTAACCAGTCAGATAAATATGATTAGCATCATACCAGTATGTGAGGCTGTCTGCTATGGTAAAAACAGAAAAAACAAAGGAGGTGTTCCTCATGAGCAACAAAGCAGCAAGAAATCTCTTCATTCTCGGCAGTCTCTTTTTCTTTGCGATCTTTCTTGGGCTTACCTATGACACCATGGGTAAACTGGACGGCAGAGCGCCGGAGATTACGGCGCAGATAGATGCCGGTAAAAAGGTCTGGCACAAGTATGACTGCATCGGCTGCCATACGATCTTTGGCAACGGATCGTATTTTGCACCTGATCTGACCAAGACGACCGTGAACAAACCCAAGAGCTATCTCAAGCAGTTCCTGATGGATCCGAAGTCTGCAAATCCGAACGCAGCCATGCCAAAGCTCGGTATCAGGGCTGATGAGGCGGATGATCTTATTGCCTTCCTTGACTGGACCTCCAAGGTTGACACCAATGGGTGGCCACCCAAACCGATACTCGCAGCAGGAGGGGTCGCAGGCAAGGAGCTTACAGAAGGCGAGAAGATCTATCAGTCCCAAGGATGCTCTGCCTGCCATACGATCAACGGCATTGGCGGCACAACCGGGCCTGAGCTTACCAAGGTCGGCGCAAAGCATGACCGGGCGTGGCTTGTCGGCCACTTCAAGGATCCTGGCAAATATGTCAAAAACTCAGCCATGCCAAAGGTCGAGGCGCCTGAGCCAGACATCGAAAAATTAACCGATTACATGCTCACATTGAAATAGGAGGTGGTGAAATGAGCGTTAAATACCAAAGCCAAAAGATAGCAGAATACTTCTATACCTTTGCGGTCGTCCTGTTCCTGGTCCAGGTGCTGGTCGGGATCATTGCAGCTCTCCAGTTCATCTGGCCGAGTTTCTTTATCCTGAACTTCAACACCATCAGGACCCTTCATATCAATGCCTTGATCGTCTGGATCCTTACCGGCTTGATGGGAGCAACCTACTATGTTGTGCCTGAAGAGTCAGAGACAGAGCTCTGGAGTCTGCCGCTTGCAAAGCTCCAGTTCTGGGCTACTGTCGTGACGATCACTGCTGTTGTTCTGGGCTATATCTGGATGGGGATTAATCCCCAGGCGAACAGTCAGATCATGGGCATCAATCCTCTGAATGAGGGACGGGAATATATCGAGGCGCCTCGCTGGGCAGATGTCCTGATCGTGATTTCGGTTCTCCTCTTCCTGTTCATTAATTTCATGACAATGCTGAAGACCAAGAAATGGACTGGCATTCAGGGTACGCTTGTGGGCGGTCTTTTGGTGCTTGCCCTTATGTACCTGCCGGGCATGGTCTACAGCAAGAGCATGGTGAAAGACCAGTTCTGGTGGTGGTGGGTTGTCCATCTCTGGGTTGAAGGCGCATGGGAAGTAATAGCAGGCGCTCTCCTTGCCTTCATGCTGATGAAGGTTGTCGGCGCCAAGAGAGAGGTTGTTGAGAAGTGGATGTACATCGAAGTCGGATTAGTCATGTTTACCGGCATCCTCGGCACTGGCCATCATTATTACTGGATTGGCACCCCAAGCTACTGGATGTGGATCGGAGGTATCTTCAGTTCACTTGAGCCCCTTCCTCTGCTCTTCATGGTCTGGGATGCATTCAGAACAACGAGGGATGCCAGAAATGTGGAGAACAAGGCTGGCCTTTACTATACGGTTGCGCATGCCATTTTTAACTTTGTGGGAGCGGGCTTATGGGGAATTATCCATACGCTTCCTCAGATCAACAAGTGGACGCATGGCACGCAGATAACAACCGCGCACGGCCATCTGGCATTTTATGGCGCCTATGTCCTTCTTGTCATGGCTATGATCTACATAACGCTTCCTGCAATACGCGGAGTGAAATCATTTGACGCATCCCGGGCATTCCAGTCGTTCTGGTGGATGACGATCTCGATGGTAATGATCGTGCTGACCATCACCGGTGCCGGCATGGTCCAGGTCTACATGCAAAGGCTTATGGGGCTTGACTTTGTGGCTGTGAAGGCCAATTACAATCTCTGGTTCTGGATATTCAGGGCGATTTTTGGTGTGGGATTCCTGATCGGTGTCGGCATTTTTGTGATCGACTTCTTCACACTCGGCAAGGGGACTGTTCCGGCAGTAGCAGCAGCGCAGGAAAAAGCATAATTTAACGTTAAGGGGGGGGGCGGTTACATACGCCCTCCTTTTCCAGTATCATTGCATCATGAAAAAGCTGATCATTATCCTGTTCCTTTATCTGTCTCTTATTCCCTCTTTTTCCTTTGCCGCTACTGATTACGCTCGCCAGACAGGTTTTGAATGCAAGGTCTGCCATGCTGATGCCATAGGCGGCGTCAAGCTTACCAATGCAGGTGAACAGTTTGTCGAGGAGATGTAGCTAAAAGGTTTATTTCGGCCCCTGAAGATCCCTATACACCTTCTGTTTAGATTCGAAGCCAAAACAGGCGACCGGCTACTTGCCTATTATCATAGCCTTCATTACGTTCGCAAGACGCTTAATGCCAGTCCTTATTGTTTCTTCATCAACGCTTGAGTAGTTCAGGCGGAGGGTGTTGACGTCCTTTCTATTTACATAAAAGGGGTCGCCCGGCACAAAGGCCACCTTCTGCTGGACCGCTTCTTTGAAAACCTTTAATGCAGACATACCAATGGGAAGAGTCGCCCAGAGGAACATGCCTCCCTCAGGATGGGTATAGGCGATCTCGGATGGGAAGTATTCCTGAATCGCTTTGACCATGGCGTCTCGCTGCTTTCCGTAAGCCTGCCGAATTTTGCTGATATGCTCGTCTATATCATTATCTTTCAGATACTGATGGATGATCCTCTGGCCAAAATAGTTGGTATGCAGATCAGATGCCTGCTTGGCAATCACAAGCTTTTCCATGATCTCATTGTTTGCAACGATCCAGCCGATGCGGAAGGAAGGAACCACGGTCTTCGAAAACGAGCCCAGAAGCACCGTGTTTTCAGGAAGGAGCTGATAAAAAGATGACTTCTCCTTGCCGAGGAATCGCAGTTCTCCATAGGGATCATCTTCTACCAGGATTGTCGGTTTACCCTTGAGCATATGCGCGACGTTTTTTCGGTTCTCTTCAGAATAGCTTATGCCTGAAGGGTTCTGAAAGTTCGGCACGCAGTAGAAGAGTTTAATGAAATGATCAGTCACGGTCTTATGGAATGCGTTAAGATCAATACCCTCTTCGTTTACCGGAATCGGGTGAAATCTCGCCTTGTAGATCGAAAATGCCTGAATAGCGCCAAGATAACCCGGCTCTTCAATGATAACGTTATCGCCGTCGTTCAGCAGAGTCTTGCCGAGGAGGTCCATGCCCTGCTGAGAACCTGAGGTGATGAGGATGTTATCAGGATGCACATGGATATGCTTTGACCGGTACCGGTCTGCTATCCACTCTCTCAGTTCTACAAAACCTTCAGAGGAACTGTACTGCAGAACGTCCTTGCCTGAATCTTCCAGCAGTTTGTTGGTAGCTTTTTTTATCTCCTCAAGGGGGAAGAGATCGCGGTTTGGCAGTCCGCCGGCAAAGGAGATGACAGACTCGTCCACTGCCAGTTTCAGGATTTCCCTGATAAAAGACCTCGGCACATCAGATATTCTGTCAGCAAAGATATTGCCCATTCAGTCTGTTAATTTCTCAAGATACTGCCGCACTGTTATGCCGCCGCTGTTCTTCATTACATCCATGAATGCAAGCTGACCACTCTGGATTTTGATCATCATATTGTCAACGGGGAAAAAATCAAATTTTGTGGAGATGCCGGGCGTTACCACATAGGCGCTCGCCCCGAATCTTCCTCCGTCCATCACTTTAGCTGCTTTGACTCTGCCTGACGTTACAAGCTCTGCCAGAAACTGCATGAGTGTATCGAAATTATAGCTAAGGTTGCGCTCATCGAATACAAGTTCAAACTTCCCTGCTTCTCCGGTGTTTTTTACCGGGCAGCGGAACGGAAGATGTTCCTTGGCAACGCCTGAGCATTTCGCCTTGAATGCGTCGAATCTGTTCCTTATTTCTGTTTCGTCCAGAGAGGAATAGAATAGAATGCGTTTGTCGAATCCATCCTTATCCCCAAGCAGTGATATGCTATACCCCATTCAGTCCTCCTGTCTCTTTTATATGCAATCCCCTGACAGTCGCAGGAATAGGGCGTCCGCTTCCTGCGACATGCTGTCATGGGAATTACGAGCGTGATCTGCCTGCGGATGCAGGCAAGGAAAGCAGCTATTCGATATTAAAAGTTGCTACCTCTTTCATGCCGGGGATATACTGACCCACAGGCACCAGTTTCTTGTTCTCCTTAACGCAGTCGATGATGATGGACCAGAGCTGATTAAGTTCTGCTTTTTCTCTGTCATTTTCAGGGGTCATTTTCAAGAGTGTTCCGTCAAGTTCGATCTTCATGGTAAATCCTCCGATAAATAAGATAGTTCATTATACTACGAATACCATTTTTCAGAGGGAGCAGAAAGGTCCTCGAAAATAGTCGCGGCAGCTGTCGCTCCCTGGCCAACTGCTGTAACGATCTGCTTGAACCCTCCTGTAATATCCCCCGCAGCGTAGACTCCCTGTAAAGTTGTCCTGAAGCCCTTGTCCACCTTGATATAGCCTTCTTCGTCCATCCTGACCCCGAGCTTCTTCGCGATCTCATTGCTCGGCACGTAACCTATGGCAACGAAAACCCCATCAACCAACAGGGTGCTTGTTGACGCATCAATCACATTCTCAAGGACAACCTCTTTCACAAACTTCTCACCTCTGATCTCAGTCACTTTTGTGTTCCAGATGACCGGAATGTTGTTTGCAGCAAGACTATCCTGCAGGATCTTCTCTGCCCGCAGTTTATCCCGCCTGTGGACAATGGTGACATCAACGCCGATGTTCTTCAAATAGAGCGCCTCTGTGGCTGCAGTGTTGCCGCCGCCTGCAACAATCACCTTTTTCCCGTCCTTGAAAAAATACCCGTCACAGGACGCACAATAGCTGATGCCCCGTCCCTGAAACTCCTTTTCTCCTGGCAGATTCAGCTTCTTGCTCTCTGCTCCAGTTGCAATAAGCAATGCCTTTGTCTTGTATACGGCCCTGTTCGTTCGTATCTCGAAAAGATCATCCGCCTTCTGCAGATCGAGCACTTCCTCACCCTGGTGAATTTCTGTATATTGAATTGCCTGCTGTGCCATCATGTCCATAAGCGTTTTGCCGCCGATGCGCGTAAAACCGGGATAATTCTCTACCACGGGAGTGATGGCAACCTGTCCGCCGATATTGCCCTTTTCAATGACAACGGAATTCAGTCCGGACCGTTCAGCATAGATTGCTGCTGTGAGGCCTGCAGGACCTGCACCGACGATCACGAGATCCTTTTCGATGATGCCGTTGCCTTGAAATGGCTTGATCTCGATAGGCGCTGCTGTCAGCACTTCCTCGATAAAGACCTCTTCTGGCTGAAGGCCCGTGCCGACAAGCTGGTCATTAATAAATACCTGAGGCACTGAGAATGCATTATATTCTGTTGCGAGATCCTTGTTCTCATGGATCTCGATGATCTCTGTGCTGATGAGGTCGTTCTTTTCTATGGCCGCAGAGACCGCATGTAATGCCTGCTGAGGGCAGTACGGACAGGTTGGACTCACAAAGACCTTGATGTTGCGGTTCTCTTTCAGTTCAGCCAGGCGTTTCTTCGATGCCCCAGAAAGCATGGTTGTTTTGGCAGATGCCATGATCACGCCGAGCAGGAATGCGCGCGCTTCCTCTCCTGCAGGAGCGCCGGTAAATCTGATCGCATATTGTTCCGGCTCTATTAAAAGAGTAGGGGTGCGGGTTATAAGGTATTTTTTTGCAGTTTCGCTGTCAGGGTCTACGATCACCGGTATAATCCTGTCAGTGATCGTAGAGAGTTCTGTCAGGAGCTTTCTGCAAAAGTCATTAAAAGGTTTGTTCTGCTCATCAGAAAGCACTGCGACGATACTGACAGGCTTCTTCATCTGAGCCAGCTCTTTCCGCAGGACTTCCTTTGTGCTTTCTGAGATAAATTCTTCTTTCTTCGGTTCCATTCCTTGTTCCTGAAGAGTTATAACTATTCTTGGACGTATTTTACCTGAAAACCGCCAAAATAATAGCTTCTGCCTGGATCGGATTTCGAGCAGGGAAGCCCTGTTGACTTGAAAATCTCATCTCGGATAAGATAACAATTCGATGAAAATAGCTATTGGATCAGATCACGCAGGCTTTGGCCTTAAAGAGGACGTTCTTGAGCTTTTGAAAGGGCTCAATCATGATATTGTCGACTGTGGCACCTATAACACGGACTCTGTGGACTATCCTGATTTCGGTGAAAAGGTCTCGAAGATGGTGGCTGCCGGAGAGGTTGAAAGGGGTATTTTGATCTGCGGCACTGGCCTGGGCATGTCCATGGTAGCGAATAAGTTTCCGAATGTCAGGGCAGCGCTCTGCAATGACCTCTTCAGCGCAAAGATGAGTCGGCTCCATAATGATGCAAATGTGCTTGTTCTTGGCGGCAGGATCATCGGCAAGGACCTGGCCTCGGAGATCGTGCGGACATGGATGAGCACCGCCTTTGAAGGTGATCGGCATATGAGAAGACTGAATAAAATCAAGAAAATAGAGGGAACCTTAAACAGCTAATGATTGATGAAAGCCTGAAAACCAGCGATCCCGAAGTTTATGATGCGATTGAGCAGGAAAAGAACAGGGAGCATCAGAAGATTGTGCTCATTGCTTCGGAAAACTATGCGAGCCGTGCGGTGCTTGAGGCACAGGGATCGATCTTCACAAACAAGTATGCTGAAGGATACCCGTCAAAAAGGTATTATGGCGGCTGCGAATATGCTGATACTGTTGAAATACTCGCGATCGAACGGGCAAAGAAGATCTTTGGCGCCGAGCATGTTAATGTTCAGCCTCACTCAGGCTCCCAGGCGAATATGGCTGTTTATTTTGCGGCGATCAAACCAGGGGATACGATCCTCGGCATGAGTCTGAGCCATGGCGGTCACCTTACCCACGGTGCATCTGTCAGTTTCTCAGGAACGCTGTATAAGAATTTCTCCTATGGGGTGAACAAGGACGGTGTTATTGATCTTGATCAGGTGAAAAAACTTGCTCAGGAGCATAAGCCCCGCATGATCATTGTCGGCGCGAGCGCATACTCGCGCACTCTTGATTTTAAGGGTTTCTCTGATATTGCGAAAGAAGTGGGTTCCTATCTGATGGCAGATATTGCCCATATTGCAGGCCTTATCGCTGCAGGGGTGCATCCCTCGCCTGTCCCCTATGCTGACTTTGTTACCTCGACAACCCATAAGACTCTCAGAGGACCGCGCGGCGGCATGATCATGTGCAAGGCAGAGCATGCAAAGGCAGTGGACAAGGTGATTTTCCCCGGCATTCAGGGCGGTCCTCTGGTGCATGTGATTGCAGCAAAGGCAGTTGCATTTAAGGAAGCGATGACCGAGGATTTCACGACTTATCAGAAACGCGTTGTCGAAAATGCCAAGACCCTTGCAGATGAGCTTGTCAAGAGGGGCTTCAGCATAATCTCAGGCGGCACTGACAATCATCTTATGCTCGTTGATCTGACAAATAAGAACAGCACAGGCAAGGATGCGGAAGATGCCCTGGATAAGGCAGGCATAACCGTAAACAAAAATGCAATTCCCTATGACACGAGGCCCCCTGCTGTGACGAGCGGCATCAGACTCGGCACGCCAAGCATCACGACCCGCGGCATGGGCAAGGCAGAGATGGTCGAAATAGCTGAAATTATATCCTCTGTCATAGACAACTGCACAGACCCGGGGAAGATCCAGGCATTTGCCGAGCGAGTCAAGACCCTCTGCAATAAGTTCCCGATCTACAGATAATTGATGTTCAGATCAAATATAAGTGAGTCCCTCTCATGAAGTGCCCTTTTTGCGAAAGCCAGGAAGACAAGGTCATTGACTCGCGTGTGAGCAAGGAGGGCAATGCTATCCGCCGCAGGCGTGAATGTCTGAAGTGCGGCAAGCGTTTTACTTCCTATGAACGGGTTGAGGAACTGGCTCCCATGGTCATCAAGAAGGACGGCCGCCGGGAGTCTTTTAATGCGGACAAGATCAGAAGTGGGTTGCTCATTGCCTGCAAAAAAAGGCCTATTGAGACAGACAAGATCGACGAGATCGTTGACAACATCGAGAAGAAACTTATCGGTCTCGGCGAAAAAGAGATACCGAGTTCCTCCATTGGTGAAGAGATTATGGCAGCGCTCAAGGAACTCGACAAAGTCGCTTATGTGAGGTTTGCCTCTGTGTACCGGCAGTTCAAGGATATCAATGAACTGATGGACGAGGTGAAGACCCTTTTCGAACATAGGGGAACCCCTAAGGAATAACAGGCGTTTCAAGGCGTAAACATTTACAAAAAGCCCTGTTTTATGATATAAAATCTATTCAT
Source organism: uncultured Nitrospiraceae bacterium (assembly GCA_964506525.1). Taxonomy (GTDB): domain Bacteria; phylum Nitrospirota; class Thermodesulfovibrionia; order Thermodesulfovibrionales; family UBA6898; genus UBA6898. The sequence goes on along the minus strand of CAZDLA010000004.1, from coordinate 93,957 downwards.
TTGGGGAGTCGTCCAAGGGCAAGACGGCAGATTCTGGATCTGCTTATAGGGGTTCGAATCCTCTCTCCCCAGCCATCATGGTCCCATCGTCTAGCGGCCTAGGACGTGGCCCTCTCAAGGCTAAAACACGGGTTCGATTCCCGTTGGGACCGCCAATTTTTTCCTTGCGGCATGGCATTTCCCTTAAACGATCAATATATTTTTTGTGGCCGGTCCGGAATCCTTTCATGTAATTCCTCAGATAACTACTTGTTTCTGTTATAATTTCGCATAATCATGTGGCAGTGGCAGGCTATAAGGTGGCGGTGACCATGAGGAAGGTTAAATAGGTAATAGGATTTTAATAGGGTAATAAGGCGGTAGTCGTCACCTCATTGACGCTGATTATTACCTAATTGAAATAGTTCGGAGAACATGTCGACAGTTTAGCGATATTTCGACATATATCAGGAATCTGTCGATGCCGTCGACATGTCCATAAAACAGACTTATTTGGACACGTTAATGGGATATGTCCATAATGTGGACATGATGTAGAATACAGCGAATTGAAGAATGGGGAAAAGAATATATACTATTATGGATTCCGGAGGGGTGGATGAAAGAATTGATGCTCGTTGAAACGATTGAGCAAAAAATCTATCTTGTCCGCGGTCACAAGGTAATGCTGGATAAAGACCTCGCCGAGATGTATGAAGTTCCTACAAGACGATTGAATGAGCAAGTCAAACGAAATATTTCAAGATTTCCCTCTGATTTCATGTTTCAGCTGTCAACCGAAGAGGCTGATAACTTGAGATCGCAGTTTGCGACCTCAAGTTCAGGTCACGGCGGCAGGCGATATCTTCCATATGTCTTTACTGAACAGGGCGTTGCCATGCTCTCAAGTGTGCTCAATAGCGAAAGAGCGGTTCAGGTGAACATTGCCATTATGCGGACCTTTGTAAAGATTCGCGAGATGCTTTCTACGCATAAAGACCTTGCCCGGAAACTTGCCAATATGGAGAAAAAATACGATTCACAATTCAAGATGGTCTTTGATGCGATTAGGGAACTAATGCGGCCGCCGGTTGAGTCGAAGAAGAGAAAAATCGGGTTTCGCAGGGAAGAATAAAGAGATATAACATGTACGTGATCGTCAAGAACAATGAAGACGAAGCCACCTTCAAGCAGTGGAGGCCGAAGGCACCACTTAGCGACCAGAAGGAGCTTAGTGGTACGACATCCCGAAGCTATATGTCGGGGCTGAAGAAATTCGGCGATACGCTTGTCCTGCATCCTCTCAATTCCAAATATGAGGATATTGAACTGAAGAAGGGCGTCAAGTACCGGATCGTCGGGAAAGTTGTTAAGAAGGAGAAGAGGTATTGATGTGTTACATTGATGGGGAAAAGATAACATGAAATCTTTTGATAAAAAGTATCTCGCAGCACTGACTATACCCCATCATCTTATCACCATCATCCGCCAGATCGGCGAGTACAAGGGCAAACAGGAACTTTATAAAAAGCAGGCCCCGGAGATGCTTGAAAACCTTCGGCATGTAGCGATCATCCAAAGCACTGAGTCCTCTAACCGGCTTGAAGGCATCACCGCTGATATCCAGCGCATCAAGGATCTTGTTGAAGAGAAGACAAAGCCGGCAAACCGTTCCGAGTCAGAAATAGCAGGTTACAGGGATGTGCTGAGCACTGTACATGCGAACTATGAGCACATTCCATTTAACAAGTCAGTGCTCCTCCAGTTCCACCGCGATCTGATGAAATACGCCGGTAAAGAGGGTGGACGCTGGAAATCAGTTTCCAATGAGATAACCGAAATCCTTCCTGATGGAACAAAGAAAATCCGTTTTGTCCCTGTCGCGCCGCACCTTACGCCTGACTATATGCAGACACTCCATGAACGATATGAAAGCATTTCAAAGGAAGGCGATATTGATCCCCTCATTCTCATAGCGCTCTATGTCCTTGACTTCCTATGTATTCATCCATTCCTTGATGGCAACGGAAGAATGGCAAGGCTTATTACCTTGCTCCTGCTGTACCGCAACGGCTATGAAGTCGGCAGATACATTAGCCTTGAGAGAGTCATCGAGCAGACAAAAGAATCCTATTATGAAACCTTGCAGAAGTCATCGCAGGGCTGGCATAAGGGCAAACATGATGCGCTGCCCTGGGTAGAATATGCGCTATCTACAATCCTTGCAGCCTATAAGGAATTCGAGTCTCGATTCGCAGGAGTGTCTAAAGGACGAGGCAGCAAGACTGATATTGTTATGAACGCCATAGACAGCATAGTCGGAGATTTCAGTGTTTCTGACCTTGAGAAGGCATGCCCTGACGTAAGCGTCGATATGATACGACATGTCCTGAAGAAACTGAAGAAGGATGACAGAATTTCTTCTCTCGGCAAGGGCCGTTTTGCCAGATGGAGGAAGGTTAAATAGGTAACAGGATTTAAATAGGGTAATAAGGAGGTAGTCATTACCTCATTGAAGCTGATTATTACCTAATTGAAATCGCTGGGAGAACATGTCGACATTTTAGCGATATTTCGACATATATCAGGAATCTGTCGCTGCCGTCGACATGTCCATAAAACAGGCTTATTTGTCCACGTCATTGGGATATGTCCATGGCGTGGACATGAGATTATATAAACGTGAGAGAGCATAAATAAATCGAGGTAAGGACTTTATGGCAAAACAGAATAAGAATGGAAATGGCGATACAGGTGCAAATCTCGGCTTTGAGCAGAAGCTCTGGCAGGCTGCCGATGCTCTCCGCAATAATATGGATGCAGCAGAGTACAAGCATGTCGTTCTTGGCCTGATTTTCCTCAAGTACATCTCCGATGCTTTCGAGGCAAAGCATGCCGAACTGGAGTCTCAAAAGGCGCAAGGTGCTGACGCAGAAGATCCCGATGAGTATCGTGCTGTCAGCATCTTCTGGGTTCCGAAAGAAGCTCGCTGGGCTCAACTCAAGGCGAGTGCGCCGCAGCCGACAATCGGCAAGCTGGTTGATGATGCGATGACGGCAATTGAACGGGATAATCCATCGCTCAAGGGCGTGTTGCCCAAGGACTTTGGCAGGCCAGGGCTCGACAAGCAGCGGCTTGGCCAGATCATCAACCTGGTCAGTGACATAGCTCTTGGGAGTGCAGCGGATCGCGCAAAAGATACGTTGGGCCGTGTGTACGAATATTTTCTTGCCCGTTTCGCCAGTGCTGAAGGCAAGAGCGGAGGCCAATTCTACACGCCCTCACGTGTTGTGCGCGTGCTGGTCGAGATGCTTGCGCCTTACAAGGGCCGGGTGTATGACCCCTGCTGCGGTTCAGGCGGGATGTTCGTATCAAGCGAGAAATTCATCGAAGCTCACAGTGGAAAACTCGGAGACATCTCAATATACGGCCAGGAGTCCAACTACACTACATGGCGCTTAGCGAAGATGAACCTCGCTATTCGCGGCATCGATGCTCAGATCGGCCATGGTGATACTTTCCATAATGACGCGCACCCTGACCTTAAGGCCGACTATGTGTTGGCTAACCCGCCCTTTAATGATAGTGACTGGCGCGGAGAGTTGTTAAAGGACGACAAACGCTGGGTCTATGGCGTTCCGCCTGCTGCAAATGCCAACTACGCTTGGGTGCAGCACTTCATCTACCATTTAGCGCCAACCGGACTTGCGGGTTTTGTGCTTGCTAACGGTTCCATGTCGACAAACCAATCAGGGGAAGGCGAGATTCGAAAGGCAATCATCGAAGCAGATCTTGTTGACTGCATGGTCGCACTGCCGGGTCAACTCTTTTATTCGACGCAGATCCCGGTCTGCCTGTGGTTCCTGACACGCAATAAGAAAAACGGACGTTTCCGTGACCGTCGTGGTGAGACGCTATTCATAGATGCACGCAAGATGGGTACGCTGGTGGATCGGACGCACCGGGAACTGACCGATGATGACCTCACCAAGATCGCTGGCACGTACCACGCTTGGCGCGGCGACAAAGCTGCGAGCAATTATGAGGACGTGCCCGGTTTCTGCAAATCCGCGAAGCTCGACGACATCCGTAAACATGGTCACGTGCTCACACCTGGCCGCTATGTCGGAGCCGAAGCTGCGGAAGACGACGGCGAACCGTTCGATGAGAAGATGAACCGACTTGCCGCGACACTGCGGGAGCAACAAGAGGAAGCTGCGAAACTGGACAGTGCCATTGCCGCCAACCTGAAGGAGCTTGGGTATGGCGGGTGAAAGAAGACATTTTGGAAAGATACCTCGCTGGCGGATAGCTATGAAGCTGGCAACGTTACATGCATTCCGCGATGATTATTTCGGATCACGCTGGTATGTTTGGGAACAACGCATTAAATCTGGTCATGACGCTGAAGAAGACACGCTTAAAAAACAATATGAAAAAGCATTGAAAAGCGTCTCGCCGGACGATCCGTATTTCACAGACTTCATAGCTGAGGAATACATTAATACCCGTGAACTCACAAATAATATGTATGCCGCACTTATAGTTTCAATCTGGTCAGAGATGGAATATTTCCTTAAATCTCTTGTTCGCACCTGTTATACAGCACGAGGGGAGCATAAGCCACTTCCTTTTAGAATTGAGGACATTAAGAGGGCAATTGAAAAAGAAACAGGTATTCAAATCGGCAAGTGCAAAGGCTACATTACTGTTGATGCAATTCGTATCCTTAATAACTCTTACAAGCATAGCAATGGCTACTACCGTCCTGAAGCAGACAAACTCCATACACAAATCAGCAAATCTCTTCAAAAAAAATGGAAAATCGAGGAAGGCCACAACATCGAGTATTCGACACTCCCGACAGAGAAAATTGTTTTATCTTTTACTGCCTTTTGCACTAACGTGTTGAAGAAAGTCGAATCAAAATTGAAGAATCGATCGGGAGAACTGAAATATGGCAGGTGAATGGATGACTGCATCCATCCAGGAAATTTCTGAGAAGGTTGCAATGGGGCCTTTTGGTTCTTCGATCAAAGTTGAAACGTTCGTATCTCAAGGTGTGCCTGTTATCAGTGGTCAACACTTACGTGGCGCACGCTTGGAAGACGGCGAGTACAACTTCATTTCGTTAGAACATGCCGACAAACTCGCAAACGCAAATGTGAGGCGCGGAGACGTCATATTCACTCATGCTGGAAACATCGGCCAGGTTGCATACATTCCGGAGTCATCGAAGCATGATCGATATGTAATTTCTCAACGGCAGTTTTATATGAGGCCAGATCTTAATAAAGTGCTGCCAGAGTTTATTACGTATTATTTCACGAGCAGTGAAGGCCAGCATAAACTACTTGCCAACACTTCGTCTTCTGGCGTCCCGTCAATCGCTCAGCCGGTAACCTATCTCCGTACTATTAAAATTCCGTTGCCGCCTCTTCCTGAACAACGCGCTATTGCCCACATCCTCGGAACACTTGACGACAAAATCGAGCTGAACCGGAGGAAGAACGAGACGCTGGAGGCTATTGCCCGGGCGCTTTTCAAGTCGTGGTTCGTAGATTTTGACCCCGTTAGAGCTAACGCCAAAGGCTGTGGTATTGGTCTGCCGAAACATATCGCAGACCTTTTCCCGGATTCCTTTGAGGACTCAGAATTAGGCGAGATTCCGAAGGGATGGCGGGCGGTACCGCTTCCAGAAGCAATTGAAGTTAATCCGACGCGGTCGCTTCGGAAGGGTGATATAGCGCCCTATCTCGACATGGCAAACATGCCCACGCGAGGACATTCGCCCGACGAGGTTATAGATCGGCCCTTCGGCTCCGGCATGCGATTTGTCAACGGCGACACCCTCGTCGCACGCATTACCCCCTGCCTTGAGAACGGCAAGACTGCTTATGTCGACTTTTTGGAGGAGGATCAAATCGGTTGGGGTTCGACTGAATACATCGTCTTGCGTCCAACGCCTCCGCTACCTGAGGTGTACGCCTACTGCCTCGCACGGAGCGATGGTTTTCGGGAATTTGCGATTCAAAGCATGACCGGATCAAGTGGCCGCCAAAGGGTACCAGCCGAATCACTTTCACATTTCCATGTCATATTACCATCGAGAAAAGTTGCTGAACAATTTGGGAAATTTATTCAGCCGAATTTCGCACGAGCAAGCTCGGTGGCGCAAGAAGTTCGAACTCTTACCGCACTCCGCAACACGCTGCTACCGAAGCTCATCTCTGGCGAACTTCGTATAGAGCATGCTGAACGACTGATAAATGATTCCGGTCGAGGAATAAGAAACGGATGAAGTTTCAACTCGAGCCAAGTAATTACGATGCATGCCCACAGTATAATGACTGGATAGACGAGCAATACACTGAAAAATCTGGTCTACTTGATATTCTTGGCTTCCAGCCACGACCCAGTTTTGTTCTATTCTCTTTGAGTCACGACACCTATCAAGCTGCATTTGCTGATTTTCTACAACAACAAGAAGACGAGCTGAAGGAAATTGTGTTTAGTGAGTTCCCTTCGCCAATTGCCTATTATTTTTACAGATTCCAAAATGGATACGAAAACGAGCTTCAGCGTTTGCATCTTCTACGCGACTCTTGGGAAGCTACTATCGATTTTATTCACGCGATAACAATTGCAGAATGTCGGTTTCTGGGTGTATCTTTGGCTGAGCCGATTAGTTTCTCGCACCTACTAACTGATAGCGTTGCCCAACGTCTCCTAAATGTAGAACGAATTATCACGCATACGAATAATAGCGGTATAACGCTTGATATCTCGCGAATTGCGCCGCTCTCTACAATAAACACAATGCGGGATCTCAATCAATCGCGCAATGCCTTTTCTCACAGTGCTGCACAATCTGAAATACAGGCTCAAAACTGGATTGGTGACTGTTACGCAGACGTGATAGATATTATGGGTGAATTAAGAGAGCTAAAGGATGTCGATATTTTTCGCTACATGGGGCATGTCGATGGCAATACATTGCGATGCGAAGTCTTTAAAGGCCATGGATTTACAAGAACAATTCGTAACGTAATGTTATCCCCTAATAATGTTCTCGAATCGAACCGCTATTTTCAAATAGGGCAAATACTTGCACTAATAAACGGGAAATTTATTGGGCTCCGACCTATAGTTTACTACCGTGAAGAAGTAACTGGACATACAACGAGACTCTGCATATTCAGGAAGACACGAGGAGATGCTCCAAGTCGCCGAATTGAGTATGAGGTCATCGGCGAAGCGTCCCGATGGGATGAGGACAGAACTGTCTTCAGGGTGGAACTTACTGAGCTGCGCAGCTTATTTGGATTGGGGCCGGATTAAGAGTAAAAGTTAATGGGTATTAATATGAAAATTACAAAATCCAGGGATGCTGATACGTTCCTTAAGGAGGTTTTATGAAAATTTCTACTATCCTTGAGAAAATAGATGAAAATCAGCTATTCGTTCCTGCCTTTCAGCGCGAATACGTGTGGAAGCGTGATGATGCCAAGCAGTTGATTGATTCGCTCATCAAGGAATATCCAACTGGCACGATGCTGACTTGGGAAACCGCTACCCCCCCAGAACTCAAAGGACCTCACAAATATAACGAGAAGCAGGGCGCTGTGCGCATACTGCTGGATGGGCAACAGCGAGTGACAACGCTGTACATGCTAATTCGCGGCGATATTCCTTCGTATTACAGCGCGCAGGAGATCATGAACGATACTCGCGGGCTGCATGTGAACATTGAGACTCTCGAACTCTCCTACTACATGAAGACGAAGATGGAAAATAATCCGCTGTGGCAGAACATCACTGATGTTTTTCGTGGGAAGATTAGCGCATTTGATCTGCAGACACAGTTTGCAGAGGGCGGGAAGAACATCAGCATGGATGAGCTTAAGCGGCTCAACGAAAACATCAATGTGATTACGCGGATTAAGGACCGAGAGTTTCCCGAGCAGACGATTCCGGTCAAGGCCAGCATTCGGGAGGCTATCGATATTTTCTACAAGGTCAACGCAAGCGGCGTTGCTCTGACGGATGCCGAACTGGCGTTGGCCCAGATATCGGGCTATTGGCCACAGGCACGCGATACTTTCAAGAAAAAGCTTGCTGAACTTGCCCAGCAGGGGTTCATCTTCAAGCTGGACTTTGTTGTGTATGCGCTGCTGGCTTGCCTCCAACATATAGGGTCAGATATGCGCAAGCTGCACGGGGATGAGAACAACGAACTGGTGAGACGCGCCTGGCAGCGTCTCGACACGCAGGTGCTGGACTATGTTGTGAATGTTCTACGAACACATGCCTTTATCGATCACACCGATGAGATTAACTCCATATATGCTCTAATTCCGATCATTGCTTACTGCTTCGACAAGAAGGGCACTCATCTTACGGATGGAGAGATCCGCAAGATGATTAAATGGTTCTATTACTCGCAGATTCGCGCCCGTTATGTCAGCCAATTGCCGCAAAAGCTTGATTTCGATCTTCGCATCATTGCGGAGTCGTCTCAGCCTTTTGATGAACTCCTGAATATCATCAAGGAGGAGCGCAGGTTAGAGATTACTCCTGAGGAATTTGAAGGGCGTTCCATTTCTCATCCCCTGTTCGGCCTCATGCGTTGGTACATAAAGAGCCGCGGCGCTGTTTGTCTGACCACTGGAGTTGGTCTTCGCATGAATATGGGCGCAAAGTACCAGCTGGAGAATGACCATATCTTTCCATACTCCCGTTTGAAGGAAGTCGGGTATGGAAAAGGCAATCGACTGAAATACGCTTTAGCACAGGAGCTGACTAACCGCGCCATACTGACCCAAGTAGCTAACAGGACTAAGTCAGCAACAACGGCGGCGGACTATCTGGCAGATGTGAAGCGGGATTTCCCCAAGGCGTTGGCATTGCAGTGCATTCCCGAAGACGAGTCGCTTTGGCAGCACGAGCGATTTGAAGATTTTTTGATTGAGCGTCGCCGCCTGCTTGCAGATGCGTTAAACAAGTTTGTTGAAGATATTACTGTTACAGTTGAAGTTGCGGTACCTGCAAGTATCGAGGAAGTGATTGCGGAAGGGGAAAGTGATGGCCTGGAGTTTAAGTCATCGCTACGTTGGGATTATAAACAAGGGGCTGTCAATAAGAAACTGGAGGATGTCGTTATAAAGTCGGTGGCAGCCTTTGCTAATGCCAATGGAGGCGCCCTACTGATAGGGATCGATGATACTGGCACCGTACTAGGTCTTGAGAGAGACTATGGCACCATGGATGCAGACAGGGATAAGTTCGAGCTGCATCTGCGCAATTTGCTCAATCAGCAGTTTGGAGTCACTTTTGTTACTAGCAAGCTGGCGATTACATTCCCGAGTGTAGGGGGCATGGAAATTTGTCAGATCGAAATCAGCATGGCGAGTGAGCCCTTAGTTGTCAAGATGAAGGACAACGCTGGGCAGAGCGTTGAGAAATTCTTTGTGCGTAGTGGCAATTCTTCACAGGAAATACCGATGAGCCAGATGAAGGCCTATTTGCAGGAGCGCTTCAAGTGAGGAAAGTATAGTGGTGCGCCTTAACGAATTTATCGTCGAAGACGCGGCAATCGCGGCTGGTGAATCAGATGGCGAGCGGCTTGTGGAGATTATGCCATGAGTTACAATCCTCATCGTGCTTTGGAATTGCTTCGTCAAGGCACAGGCCGTGCCGACTCTGTTTTCAGGGAAGGCCAGGAGGAAGCGATACGTCACGTGGTCGATGGCCGAGGGCGCTTGCTGGTGGTGCAGAAGACCGGCTGGGGCAAAAGCTTCGTATATTTTATTGCAACAAAACTGTTACGCGAATCAGGCAGCGGCCTGACACTTCTCATCTCACCATTGCTTTCGCTTATGCGGAACCAGATTGCAGCAGCAGATCGCATAGGTGTGCGCGCGGCCACGATCAACTCCGATAACACTGACGACTGGGCAACGGTCGAGGCTAAGATTCAGCGTAACGAAGTAGATATCCTGCTGATCTCGCCTGAGCGGTTGGCCAACGAACGCTTTCGTACTGAGGTGCTGGCTGCTGTTGCAGGGCGAATTGCCATGTTGGTGATTGACGAAGCCCACTGCATCTCAGACTGGGGTCATGACTTCCGGCCTCACTATCGTCTGATAGAACGGATAGTGCGCACACTGCCTCAGAATTTGCGGCTGTTGGCAACTACGGCGACAGCAAATAATCGTGTTATGGATGATCTGAAAGCTGTTCTTGGGCCGAATCTTAGTGTTTCGCGTGGCGACTTGAACCGGCCGTCTCTGATGCTTCAGACAATGCGTTTGCCAAGTCAAGCGGAACGTCTGGCCTGGCTTGCTGCCCAGGTGTCTGCTTTGCCTGGACATGGAATTATTTATACGCTGACAGTCCGCGATGCAGTGCAGGTGGCTGACTGGCTCAAATCGCAAGGCTTGAATGTAGCGTCTTATACCGGTGAAACCGGCGAAGGCCGGGCTGAACTGGAGCAGGCGTTACTTGATAATCAGGTGAAGGCATTAGTTGCTACGACTGCGCTGGGAATGGGCTTTGACAAGCCGGATCTCGCCTTTGTGATTCATTATCAGACACCGGGTTCGGTCGTTGCCTATTACCAGCAGGTCGGTCGTGCAGGTCGTGCACTCGATGCCGCTTATGGAGTGCTGCTCAGCGGCGAAGAAGAGACTGAGATTACAAACTACTTCATTGAAAGCGCATTCCCGACTCGCGAGGAAGTCCGCAAGGTGCTTGATGCTCTGGAAGCTGCGCCACATGGCCTTTCTGTTCCTGAGCTGCTTGGAAAGATTAATGTCAGCATGGGCCGGATCGAAAAAACAATAGCTCTGCTGGCATTGGAATCTCCAGCGCCAATAGCCAAACAAGGAACAAAGTGGCAATTGACAGCGGCAACCCTGAGTGAAGCATTTTGGGAAAGGGCAGAGCGACTGACTGCCCTGCGGCGTGATGAGCAACACCAGATGCACGAATATGTGAGTCTAACTTCGGGTCACATGGAGTTTCTTATCCAGGCGCTCGATGGTGATCCACGAACAGTTCGTCCGCACTCTTTGCCGCCGCTGCCGACTTCGATAACACCTGCTTTGGTCAATGCGGCCGTGGCATATCTGCGCCGTACCAGTCTGCCTATTGAGCCGAGGAAAAAATGGCCGGCAGGTGGGATGCCATTGTACAATGTTAAAGGGAATATACAAGTTAATTTACAGGCCCAGCAAGGCAAGGCGCTTTGCGTCTGGGGCGATGCAGGATGGGGCAGTTTGGTGCGTGATGGTAAATATCGTGAAAGACACTTCTCCGATAAGCTGGTTGAAGCCTGCGCTGCATTGGTGCGGGAGTGGAACCCCCAACCTGTTCCTGCGTGGGTAACGTGTATTCCTTCGCGAAGACATCCTGTCCTTGTCCCAAACTTTGCCGGGCGTCTGGCAGCTGCCTTGAACCTGCCTTTTCATGCGGTTCTGGAAAAGACAGACGACCGTCCGGAACAAAAGACCATGGCTAATAGCATACAACAGGCGCGCAATATAGATGGTTCCTTGGGCGTTGGAGTTAAAAAGTTGCCTCCCGGCCCTGTCTTGCTTGTGGATGACATGGTTGATTCCCGTTGGACCATAACTGTTGCGGCTTGGCTGTTGAGATCACATGGCAGTGCCGAGGTGTTCCCTCTGGCGCTTGCCTTGACGGGGCACGATAAATGAGCATGTCACTATCACCAAACACGCAGGCAATTCTTCTGCTGACAGCGCCATTAATTGCAGGGCGAAGTGTACCCTCAGCGGATCTTCTGACCTTCAGTGAATACAGGCGGCTGGCACGCTTTCTCCATGAAAATAAACGGCAGCCGTCTGATCTACTCACACAGGATGCTGAAAGATTGATTGCAGAGTGTAGTCCACTTATCAAGACTGATAGACTTAAGCGCCTGTTAGAACGCGGGTTTCTCTTAAGCCAGGCGATTGAGCGCTGGCAGGCACGCGCGATCTGGGTCGTTAGCAGAGCTGATGACAACTACCCTATGCGGCTAAAAAAACATCTCAAGGGTGATGCTCCGCCAGTCCTTTATGGCTGCGGTGACGCGGCAATATTAGACACTGGTGGTCTGGCGGTTGTCGGATCAAGACATGTGGATGATACGCTTGTCAAATATACTGAAAGTATTGGACGACTTGCTGCTGCCGCCCGCTGCACAATCGTTTCGGGTGGTGCCCGAGGGATTGACCAGGCTGCAATGCGGGGTGCGCTTGAAGCCGGTGGAAAGGTGACAGGTATTTTAGCGGACAGCCTGGAACGGACAGCTATGAATCGAGAACACCGTAATCTTCTGATAGAGGGACAACTGGTCCTGATTTCGCCGTATGATCCATCAGCTGGTTTCAATGTCGGCCACGCCATGCAACGTAACAAATTGATCTATGCTTTCTCTGATGCAGCGCTCGTCGTGAGTTCTGATTATGAGAAGGGTGGCACATGGGCAGGGGCTGTCGAACAGTTAGAAAAGCTGCGATTGGTTCCGGTTTACGTTCGCAAGCCAGGGGAAGGCAGCAGGGGGTTGGAAGCACTTAGAAAGAAGGGCGCATTGTCTTGGCCTGATCCATCTTCACCGGAAACTTTTATTCAGGTATTTACCGTCGAGCATACGCCGGGGAAAGTCTTGCATGGTCAAGATGAGCTTTCGTTTGCTGTCAATGAGGAACCGGAGAAGCCTTACGAGGCCCAAGCAGATGTGCTGCTGAGTGAACCAACAACGCTTTCACAAACTGCGAAGTCACCTGTGTCTCCTGCAGAAGAACTGTTTGCCAAGGTAAAAGAGATCCTGGAACGGATGGAGACACCCAAGACAGATGCTGAAGTGGCAGAGGAACTCAATGTGTCAAAAAGCCAAGCCAAAGAGTGGTTACAGCGTTTGGTCAGTGAGGGGGTGCTGCAAAAGCTCTCCAAGCCTGTTCGTTATAAAGCTGCCTCATCCGTGGGGCCTTTGTTTAGGCAGCGGGAGTGATGCCTATGTCTAAATTTACCGAATCAGTCGTCGAAGACGCTACCCTTGCCTGGATGGAAAGCCTTGGTTACACAGTTAAGCACGGCCAGGACATAGCACCAGGCGTTCCGGGAGCCGAGCGGAACGATCCGAACTACCGCGACGTGATATTGGAAGGACGCTTGCGTCAGGCCCTTGTAGTTCTCAATCCGGACCTGCCATCAGAGGCTATCGACGATGCCTTCCGCAAGCTCACAAGGGTTGATGCACCATCTCTCGTGGAGCGCAACCGCATTGTGCACTCCATGCTCGTTGATGGCATCACTGTGGAGTATCGCCGACCTGATGGGTCTATTGGCGGCGCACAGGCACGAGTTCTTGACTATGTCAGGCCGGACAATAACGACTGGCTCGCAGTCAACCAGTTCACCGTTTCCGAGACACAGCACGTTCGGCGTCCAGATGTTGTACTGTTCGTCAATGGACTGCCGCTTGGTGTAATCGAGCTCAAAAATCCCGCTGATGAGAATGCCACTGTCTGGAGCGCATTCCAGCAATTACAGACCTATCAGGCACAGATCCCATCGCTTTTTGCAACGAACGCAGCGCTGATTATATCCGATGGTGTTCAAGCTCGGATTGGTTCTCTCGGCGCGGGTAGAGAATGGTTCAAACCCTGGCGCACGATAACAGGACGCGAGGATGCTGCGGCGAAGATCGCCGAGTTGCAGGTAGTTCTTGAAGGCGTGTTCGAAAAGCGGCGCTTTCTTGATCTTGTGCGGTACTTCATTGTTTTCGAGGATGAAGGCGGAGGGAAGCTGACCAAGAAAATGGCGGGTTATCACCAGTTTCACGCCGTAAATGTTGCGATTGAAGAGACGCTGAGGGCAGCTGAACTTGCTGCAGCAGATCGAACCGGCGAGTTGTTGGGTCGATATGATTCGGGGAGGAAGCCCGGAGGTGATCCTGGCGACCGTCGTGTCGGTGTTGTCTGGCATACGCAGGGCTCGGGCAAGAGCCTGACCATGGCATTTTACACGGGCCGTGTGATATTGCATCCGAAAATGGAGAATCCAACAATCGTTGTTCTTACCGATCGCAATGACCTGGATGATCAGCTTTTTGGAACATTTTCCCGCTGCCGCGATCTATTGCGGTATGAGCCTGAACAGGCAGAAAGTAGAGATGACTTGAGAGAGAAACTGCGGAGGGGCTCCGGCGGTGTCGTGTTTACGACAATTCAGAAGTTCTTTCCCCCACGGAACGAAGATAATTCAAAGGGGAATCAGCACCCAGTGCTTTCAGACCGGCGCAACATCGTGGTTATTGCTGACGAGGCGCACCGGAGCCAGTATGACTTTATCGACGGCTATGCCCGGCATATGCGCGATGCGCTTCCCAATGCGTCATTCATCGGCTTTACTGGTACACCCATAGATAAGACTGATGCTAACACTCGTGCGGTCTTTGGCGACTATATCAGTGTCTACGACATTCAGCGGGCTGTTATCGATGGCGCCACGGTGCCTATCTACTACGAGAGCAGACTTGCAAAATTGGAGCTTAAGGAATCAGAGCGCCCGAGGATCGATCCTGAGTTTGAGGAGGCAACTGAGGGTGAGGAAGTTGAGCGCAAAGAAAAGCTTAAGACGAGATGGGCACAGCTTGAAGCTGTTGTCGGGTCTGAAAATCGGGTAAAGCTCATTGCCAGCGATATCGTAGATCACTTCGAGACCCGTCTATCCGCTATGGACGGCAAGGCGATGATCGTATGCATGAGCCGGAGAATCTGCGTCGAATTATATCGGCAGCTCGTTGCTCTTCGTCCTGAGTGGCATAACGATAATGACGAGCAGGGTGCGCTCAAGGTTGTGATGACGGGCTCTGCATCTGACCCCCTGGACTGGCAAATGCACGTTCGCAATAAACCTCGCCGTGAATCACTTGCACAGCGCTTCCGCGATGCAAAAGATCCGTTCAAAATTGTGATTGTGCGCGATATGTGGCTGACCGGTTTCGACGCCCCAAGTCTGCACACTATGTATGTGGACAAGCCCATGCGCGGGCACGGACTTATGCAGGCTATTGCACGCGTGAACCGTGTTTTTAAGGATAAACCCGGCGGGCTTGTCGTGGACTATCTCGGACTTGCTGATGAACTTAAGGAAGCGCTTGCTACCTATACAGAAAGCGGCGGCACCGGTAAGACAGCTATAGATCAGGCTGAAGCTGTTGCGCTCATGCTGGAGAAGTACGAGATCTGCAAAGGGCTCTTCCATGGCTTCAGCTGGTTACACTGGACCACGGGATCGCCTCAGGATAGACTGACACTATTGCCGGCAGCCCAGGAACATATCCTTGCTCAAGAGGATGGAAAAGCGCGCCTGCTGCGCAGTGTTACTGAGTTGTCGCAGGCCTTTGCGCTTGCGGTTCCTCATGGTGAGGCAATCCGAATAAGAGATGATGTCGCCTTCTTCCAGGCAGTACGCTCTGTGCTGGCCAAAAGCACACCAGGCGAGCGGAAGACCGATGAGGAGCTCGAGCACGCTATCCGGCAGATCATATCAAAGGCCGTTATTTCAGGCGAGGTTATTGACATCTTCGCTGCAGCCGGGCTTAAGAAGCCTGACATTTCCATCCTATCTGATGAATTTCTTGAGGAAGTGCAGGGCATGCCGCAGCGCAACCTTGCAGTTGAGCTATTGCGGAAACTCCTTTCTGGCGAGGTCAAGTCCAGGTCACGAAGAAACGTCGTTCAGGCAAGGTCATTCGCTGAATTGCTGGAGAAGTCGATTCGCAAGTACCAGAACCGGGCAATCGAAACGGCACAAGTCATAGAGGAATTGATTGCATTGGCTAAAGACCTGCGCGCTGCGGATGCGCGTGGCGAAGTGCTGGGGCTTTCAGAAGATGAACTGGCTTTCTATGATGCCCTGGAGGTCAATGATAGTGCAGTCAAGGTACTTGGGGAGCCGACACTGAAGACGATTGCTCGTGAACTGGTGGAAACGGTAAAGAAAAATGTCACCATTGATTGGACAGTGCGTGAGAACGTAAGAGCACAACTTAGGGTAATCGTGAAGCGGATACTCCGCAAGTATGGCTATCCGCCGGACAAGCAGGAGAAGGCAACCCAAACGGTATTAGAGCAAGCGGAACTATTGAGCGGTGAGTGGGCGGCTTAGTCATGACTGGTACAAAACAAAAAAGCAGTGTCGACAATAAACAATGCTCTATATGCGGAAAAAGATTCCCTGCAGCCGAGTTCTCTTACAGAAATAAGGACAATAGATCTTATTGCGGGAAATGTGACAGGGAAGAAATGGCTGCTCGTCGACGGGGAGGAAATGAAGCTGCCCGCGAATACAGGGAAAGCAAAAGAGCAGAATGGAAGTCAGCTTAATCTTCGGGCGCTTGGCCGAGCATTGCTGAAGCTCTCATTCCATGCAAGGCGCTGGACAAGCTCGGAGGAGCGAAGGCATGTGCTTGCCCCTGGCATGAACAATCTTTAAGCGACAGCGAAAAGTTTGTGAACCCTTGCCTGTGCCGGAATGTTCGTTGCGGAGTCAAAGGATCATGAAGGCACTTATTGCAAGGGGCATGATCCCGACACGTCGGGAAGCGATTGGGGGCTATGATTAAACCAGGTGGCTGCGGAGTGGCGGGCGGGTGTAGCAGACACTCCTTATTCTTCAAAGGGAAATCCTCTTGAAATCGGGTTCAGCCAATCTGCATATCTCCTCGCATTAGCCAGCCAGTCCTTCAACTTCTCCTGGTCCTCCGGCGAAAGTGATCGCTCGGCATATTCCTTTTCCATGTTCTCAATAAAGGCTCGAATCTGCTGACTCTTGGTCCATGCCTGTGCTTTCTCCTCAAGGTCTTTAATAAATTTCTCTGCAGCGTGACGCTGAGCTTCTCGTTCCGCCCTCAGCCGGCTTTCTTCTGCCCATTGCCTGTCTCTTTCGAGCCTCTCTTCTTTGGCAAGAATCGCCACCTTAATCGCGCCAACAATAAAATCATCCAGAAGATCTTCTATGCGTTGGGTCTTCCCGTCCGCCCAGGATTTCCGATACCCTTGAGCATTGTATTCATCGATTTTGAGGGTCAGCAAGCCTGACGGTCTAAAATCATAAGGTTGAGGTTTCTCCCAGGAATATTTTTTCTGCTTTTCAATTTCGGCAGCGGTAGGGACATGCGAGACACTAGTGATCTTCTCCGTAAGTTCGAAATTCAAGGTAGTGTCATGGATGAGGAGGTATGTTCCAGGACCTTCGCCTTTACCGACTTCGACCTTATAGGATCTTTCCTCAAAAGCTTTTATGATCGCATCCATGATCCGCAAAGCCCTTTTGAGACTCGAAGGACTGACGCGGACATTGAGATACTTCTGACGCCAAGCCCTGAGAACGCCATATTTGTCAGGCTTCTCATTTTCAAGGACATCCAGAGTCATCTTTACAAGTGGGTGAGGAGAAACAAGACGCTCCGGAACGATAATAGGCTTAGACGCTTTTTCAACATCAGCAAGTAGCGCGGCTATCTTTGGCTCGAGATTGGCCGCTTCCTTTCCTTTTAGGGCTTGCGATTCATATTCCTGCCGGGGTTTTAGTTCATATGTCTCGCGGTCTCCGTACCTGAGGGGCGGCAAAGGCAGTTTCTTCTCTTTCTTCTTGAATTGTAGTTTTGCCCAATAGCCCGCTGGTGGGGTAGGAACATTCAGTTTTTTGCAGATCTTCCGCAGGCCGACGTCTGAAAGTCCGTATTGCGCAGCGAGGTGAATCATGGGTGTTGACCAGACTTGTTCGTAGAGGTCCACGCGATTTAAAATGACGGGTTCTTCAGCCATTGAGCTCTAAAGAGTTGCTCCGCAGTATGGCCTTTCAGGCTATCTTTACTTCCAGCCTTTTCCCGAGGGCGTGGGCGACTTTTTCCAGAGTTGACAGCTTGATATCCTCTGCATGGTTTTCGATCCTTGATATAGCGGTCTTCTTAGTCTCCAGTCTCCGGGCAAGCTCTTCCTGTGTCAGTCCTGCCGTTTCACGGGCCTGTTTGAGCACCACGCCGATCTTGAACTGTTCATAACCCTCGTCATATCCTTCGGAAAAAGCCTTGTCCCTTTTTTTCCTCTCATGGACATATTTCTTCAGATCACTCATTTCTTAAGCCTCCTTTGCAAATAATCCCTTCTGTATGCCTCAGCCCGCACGATCTCCTGCTTAGGAGTCTTTTGCGTCTTCTTAATCAATCCGTGAGTCAACACAATAACGGTATTGCCATCGAAGAAGCAGAATATCCGGTATGCATTCGAGCCAAACTGAATTCTGCATTCCCATATTTCCTCAGTACTGACGAGTTTTTTAAAATATGTTGACGGTATGACATCGAGGTCCTCAACCAGGCTCAGCACCCATGCAACTTTCTGCGCCGTCTTGCTGGACAGCGAATCGAGAAACTCCTGCACCGGGCATTTCCCGTCAACCGTTCTATAAAATGTTATGGTCTTACCCATTGAGTTATGTTAACTCCTGTGTTAACCTTTGTCAAGAAACAGCCAGAGACTGACCGTGAAGAAAACGTGAAATAAATTTGTCAAAAACCATAGAATTCTGTGGTATCATATCAATACAAAAAAGCGGCTCAAACCCTTGACTGGCAAGGGTTTTACGGGTATTTTCAAGCACTTGTCTGCCCCGTGAAAACACTCAAAGTCCTGACTCCCAAGGCTAATCCCGACATGTCGGAACGATTCCCGTTGGGACCGCCAATTTTTTATTATGCAAGGCCGCTGAAGACATTCTCCTGTTTCTTTGCTTAAGAAATCGTCAAACTATCAGATTTTGATATGCAGCATCGGCAGACCCAATCGCTGCCGGTTGTTCTCTCCTTTCAATAACTCAGTTGTGCGTTTTGGGGTGTCTCCTCGCTCTCCTTCATGCCGCGCCTGCTGTTTTGTCGGCAGACTTGTGCCATGAAAGACCGTATATTTCCCGAACTTCTCTGAAAGGTTATCAATAATGTTGTAAACCATGCGCATCTTCTCTATTTTTGTCTGATCATCAAAAAGTGTGTAATGGACACCTGTCTGGGGCATGAGCCCGGCAAGCACAACGCCTGTCTGACGATAGAGATGGTGAGGGCGATAAACCTTTTGGAATCCGTCTCTCAATGATTCAAAAAAGTCAGCAGGGTATGCTGAAGGCCGGGTCAGCTTCAGCTCGACACCGGTGTCTCTGAAATCCTGCGTTCTGAGAAAGACAAAAAGTCGTGTTGCTGCGAGGTTATGGCGCCTGGCCTTTATGCAGGCACTTTCGAGGTTCTTTGAAAGCTGTCCAAATATGAATGCTTCGTCATGAGAGGGAGGGGTGAAGGTCTTTGCCTTGCTTATGGACTGGTAACTGCTTTTGGATTCTGCACTGACACGGTAAACGCTCCTGCCGTTTAACTCATGCCAGATCTCGTGATAGGGCTTCGAAAGATGTTTCTTTATGAACTCTTCATCTCTCTTTGCGAAATCGAGGGCTGTAACAATGCCGAATTTTTTGAGAAAGGCCGCAGTATTCGGCCCGATGCCCCAGATCTCTTCTGCAGGGAGCCTGCCCAGATACAGGTGAATATCCCTGCCTGGTATCATGGTTAGTCCATGGGGTTTATTATGCTTCGATCCTATCTTTGCCAGGACCTTTGAGAGGCTTACGCCGACAGAGACAGTGATCCCGAGTTCCCTTTCGACAGTCTCCTGCATCTTCTGGGCGATCGTTTCATATGAGCCATGAAAGCTCCTCCTGAGGCCTGTCAGGTCCACAAAAGCTTCATCTATTGAATATTCCTCAACATCCGGCGAGAAGCGTCTGAGTATCTCGAACATTCTGACAGAAAAAAGACTGTAGGTTTCATAATCGGACGGTAGGATGACTGCATCCGGGCAGATCTTTTTGACGTCTGAGAGTCTTGTTCCTCTCTGCACCCCTCGTGCCTTTGCCTCATAGCTGGCAGCAGACACAATGCCTCGTTCCTTGCCCGTTATGACAGGCCGGCCTTTGAGCTCCGGATGGATAGCCTGCTCGCATGATGCAAAGAAGGCATCTGCATCAAGGTGAAGGATCGCCTGTGTCCAGGAACGGATCGTTAAGGGCTGATCATGCATATGATTTCGAATATGGCGCTAGCGGTATTTTCTGACTACTGCTGTTACGACGCCTGCGATCTTGAGCTCTTTTTTCGGTCTGATAGGTTTGTACAGAGGATTGGCAGGGATGAGGGTGATGCTCTCCCCTCTCTTCCTGAGATATTTCATGGTCCATTCTCCGTCAACCTCTGCAATGACAATGTCCCCGCTCTTGGGCTCCTGGCCTTTGTCAATGATTACCATATCGCCGGGGAGTATTCCTGCCCCGGACATGGAATCACCTGAGACCTTGAGCATAAAGGTGGCTGAAGGGTTTTGTATAAGAAGGTCATCAAGGGACAGGGTGTCTGCGAGTTCTTCTTCTGCAGGGCTCGGAAAACCGGCCTCTACCGTGCCGAGCATCCGTAACGGCGAGGCGATAGAACCTGGAATGAGCCTGCCCTTTTCATCTTTCGAAAGGACATTGTTTTGCTGAAGCTTGCTGACAAGTTTGTGCACGGCATTTTTGGAACGCAGTCCAATGATCTCGCCTATCTCCGAGAAACTCGGCATCCTGCCCTTCTGGTGATAAAAATGGGCAATGCTTTTTGTCCTGAAAAGGGTCTTGTCTGTTGATATCTGCTTTGCCATAGCCCATTATAAAGTGAACGTTCGTTCACTGTCAAGGCGGTTTCTCTTGTGCTATCCTGAGACTGGGATATACGAATTACTATGATCAATGAAAAAGCGATAAAAGCCTATGTCTTGAAGGAATTCACGGATATTACCAATGTCGAGATCAGGAAGCTCGGCTCAGGGGTTCAGGGTTCCGGTTTTCTTGTCCAACTCCAGACAAAAAAAGGTTTCAGGTCATATGTGGTGAAGTCTCTTCTCCCCGAGGGTTTTGGCCATGACTATCCCTCTGACAGGGCAGCGGTCTTTCTTCAGGACCTCGATGAATATGCCAAACTCCCGAACCATGTGAAGGCAGTGGATGTGCTTGCAGAGATGGAAGACGGCACGGTGAAGTCGATTGGCGGGGGAAAAGAATATTATCTCATGATGGAGAAGGTCGAAGGCATAGATTATTTCAATGACCTCTCTAATTTTGCAGGCAGGGAGGGTCTTGAGGAGAGGGATATTGCAAAGATCAGGGCAATGGCATCTTATCTTTCAGGAATACATGCAATGAAGAAGGGATCAAAAACCCTGTACTGGCGGAAGCTCCGTGATACAGTCGGCCATGGCGAATGCCTCATGGGCGTTTTTGACATCTACCCTGACGGGACACTGCCTTATGAAGAGATGGCAGATATTGTCAAAAAGTCAGTTGACTGGACGTATAAGCTGAAGCCGAGGCATAAAAGGCTCTCTCAAATTCATGGGGACTTTCATCCAGGGAATATATGGTTTAAAGAGGCAAGCGGCACGGGGCACGAGGCACGAGGCAAAGAGTCCGAATTTATTCTGCTTGACCGGAGCCGCGGCCCTTGGGGAGAGCCTGCTGATGACCTGACTGCCATGGTGATCAACTATATCTTTTTCTCAATAAAGAACCACGGCGATGTGAGAGGAGTGTATCTCGAAGGGTTGAAGCTCTTTATTGATGAATATATCCGGCTCTCCGGCGATGCAGAGATCCTTGAAGTGACCGCGCCTTTTTTCGCCTTCCGCTGCGCAGTTGTTGCAAATCCTGTCTTTTATCCTGATCTGAGCGCTGAGGCGAGGACAAAGATATTTAATTTTGCGAGGGCTGTTTTGTCAGCAGACAGGCTCGAAGTGGATAGGGTGAATGAATATCTGGCCGGTTAATATCTCTTCTGACTCGGCATCCTGATGTAATTTTCCCAGACCGCGAAAAGCTCAGCTGTTGCCTTAAGGTCCCCTGCACAGTAGTGCGCAATGTCGAGATACCTTCCCGACTTATACAGGTCTTTTACTTCATATCCTGTGATGCCGTCTGCTTTTGGGCTCTTGATGCCAAAGGTCCTGCACCACATGTCAAGGCTGAACTTCCTGCGCGATGCACCAAAAAAGGTGAGCTGGTCAAAAAGATCTACATGTGCGTCGCCATACCGGTTTGGCATCAGGTCGCGGAGGGGTTTTATTTTATGCACTGCCGAGCGGATCATGATAAAGGGGCAGTCAAAGCCTCTGCCGTTAAAGGTGACGAACTGGTTATACCCTTTGATTGTTTCCCAGAACTGCTGGATGATCTCCTGTTCTGTGCCATTCTCATAGGTTATGCCTTCTTCTTCAAAGGGCAGGAGGGGGGCAGCATGGTTCTGAAAGAAGACAGACCCTTTGCATTTATCAGGGTCATACATGCCGATAGCAACGATCTCTGCAGTGAGGGGATAGAACGAGAGGCTTTCCTTTACTTCTTTTTTCTCTTCCTCTGTCTCAGCCCACTTGAGCATGTAATCCTGCATAGCAGGCTCCAGGGAATCAAAATCCCTTCCAGCTGTTTCTATGTCGAATATTATTCGCGCCATTTCAATTCCGTAATGCGTAACGCGTTATCAGTGAAGCGTGTCTGTAAAAGCTTTGTTTGCCTTTACTCATTACGCATCACCGATTACGAATCACGGCCGTTACGATGCCTTAGGCAGTTCCTTGAAGACGTTCCAGGTCTTGAGTATGTCCACGGCCCTCTGAAGCTGAATGTCGTCCTTCTCATCTACCTCTACAGGTGCCGTTTCCTTCTCAGTGCCTTTTGAGTCACCCTGCTCATTCTTCAGATGGTGTTCAAGGTCTTTTTCTCTGAGCACAGGGTGCTCCTTGGAGCCGTTCTTTGCCTCGAGCTTTACAATGATGTCAGGTGTGATGCCGGTTCCCTGAATGGACTTGCCTTTTGGTGTGTAGTATTTTGCTGTTGTCAGCCTCAGGCCTGAGCCGTCGGAAAGCGGTATGACTGTCTGGACAGAGCCCTTGCCAAAGGTTACGGTGCCGAGGGTCACTGCCCTGTTCCAGTCCTTGAGCGCGCCTGCAACGATCTCTGATGCGCTTGCACTTCCCTGGTTTACGAGCACTACCATGGGGAGCTTGAAGTGGCTGTCATTGTTCGTAAAGAATTCTGATTTCTCGCCGCTCCGTGTCTTGGTGTACACAACGAGCTTGCCTTTTTCGAGGAACTGGCTTGCAACATCAATAGAGCTGTTGAGCAGTCCTCCGGGATCGTTTCTCAGGTCAAGCACGAGCGACGTAATCTTTTCCTCATTCAGTTTCTTCAGCGCAGCTGCAAGATCATTTGACGTCTGTTCCTGGAACTGATTGATCTTTATATACCCGATGCCGCCTTCAAGGACCTTTGACTTTACGCTTTTCACCTTGATGATCTCTCGTGTCAGGGTGAAGTCTTTAAGATCTTTCCAGCCCTCTCTCATGATGCTGATGACAACGGTCGTCTTGGGCGTACCTCTCATTTTTGATACAGCGTCCTGCAGCGTCATGTCACGGGTCGTCACATTGTTGATCTTGACGATCTTGTCTCCTGCCTTGATGCCTGCCTTGTACGCAGGCGTGTCCTCAATCGGAGCAATGACCGTCAGCATGCTCTCCTTCATGCCGA
This sequence comes from uncultured Nitrospiraceae bacterium, assembly GCA_964506525.1. Lineage (GTDB taxonomy): Bacteria > Nitrospirota > Thermodesulfovibrionia > Thermodesulfovibrionales > UBA6898 > UBA6898. The sequence continues at coordinate 70,308 of CAZDLA010000004.1, read as the reverse complement.
TCTGGATGCCGATACCGCCGAACTCACCCTTTGTTTCAACCTGCATATCTTTGTAACCTTCTGCAGTCATGAAGCTTGAGTGCGGGTCAAGTGAACTGAGCATTCCCCTGATCGCTCCATACACAAGGTCCTTTGATTTTACGTCTTCCACATAGTGTTTCTTTACCATGGAAAGGACCTCGGTAAAGGTCTTGAGTTCCTCATATCCCTCGCCTTCAGCGCTCACTGCGGTGACTGACAGCCTGCCAAGGACTATGCCTGTGGTTGCTACTGCCAGAACGAGGAAGAATATAATAAATGTCTGCTTCTTTATCTTAAGCATGTTGCTGCGACCTCCTGGTCTATCTCTTTTTCTTTTTCAGCCATTGGGCCGGGTCAAGTGGTTTGCCTTTGTACCTGATCTCAAAGTATATACCCTGAGCATTGAGGACGCCTGATGTCCCGACCTTTCCTATCACCTGGTTCTCTTTTATTATATCCCCAACCTTTGAAAAAATCTCGGCAAGGTTGCCGTAGAGCGTGTGATACCCGCTGCCATGGTTGATGATAACAAGTTGGCCGAACCCCTTGAACCACTCAGCAAAGATCACTTTGCCCCCGAACACTGACCGCGCATCTCCTGGCGAGTCTGTCTGGATATGGATGCCGTTTCTGAAGACCGGGGTATCAAACTGCGGGTCCTTGTGGGAGCCGTAGGGGATCGCTATTTTCCCTTCCGCAGGCCAGAGGAGTTTGCCCTTGAGCTGGGTAAAGCCTTTGCCTTCATAATCGTCTGTTTTTGTTGACTCCTTGATGATCTCGAGCATTCTGCGCGATGCCTCTTTCAGCTCAGAGATCATCTTCTGCCGCGTTGCCTTTTCTGTCCTGACAGAGTACAGGATAGTCTCTTTTTCTTTTTTCTTTTCTGCGAGCTCGGCTTCTTTTGACTTGACCTTCTCCTGTCGTGCCTTGAATTCGAGACTGAGGCCTTCGAGCTTCTTCTGTTCTGTATCCAGCTTCTGGAGGTTTTCGCGGTATGTTTTCATTACCTTATGCTCATAGAGGGCGACATGCTCAAGGTATTTCCAGGTCCTCATGAGTTGTGCCATGTCTTCAGCGCTCAGGACCTGCGTCAGTACATCCCCTCCGTAACCGAGGCGGTTCATGGCACGGAGCTTTCTCCTGATCCAGTTTTTCTGCCGTTCAAGGCTGCGTTTTATTTTTTCCATTTCAACGGTAATACTGTTGATGGCGGCCTCTGTCTGCCTCAGAGTGGACCGGTATTTTCTGAGATCTGTTTCTGTGGCGTTCAGCCTCTTATTCACCTCATCAAGCTCGTTCAGCACTGAGGCTTCGCGCTCCTGGGCTGCGGTCAGTTTTCTTTTCTCTTCGTCGATCTTCTCCTGAATCTTCTTGTACTCAAGTTCAGATGGCGCAGCAAGGGAGATAGAAGGGCAGGCGAGTGCAAGAACAAGGAGAGCGGCAAAGAACATTAGTATTTGAGCCTTCCAAGCGCGATCGCTGCCCCGAAGATGCCGAGGAACATGCCGATCACAGGAAGGAAAAGAAATACGGTGGAAGGAAAGAGAACTGTTTTGAAAAGCGGCACAGAGCTGATGAGCCTGAGAAACAGAAAATGATGCAGGACAAATACGGCAGCAAGGCTTGTGAGCCCCGCGGTTATGCCGATCGCTGCACCTTCGATGATGAAGGGGGCCCGGATGAAGTTTTTTGTTGCACCGAGGAGCTTGAATGTCTCGATCTCGTCAGTCCTGCGATAAAAAAGGATCTTCACGGTGCTGTAGCAGACAAATACAATGCCGGTGCAGAGGATGATGGCAAGGATAAGGCCTGTAATTTTTACGCCTGCCTTGATGTTCTGCAGGATAGCGAGGAACTTTTCGCCGTAATCAACTTCTGAGACACCTTTGATCTTCTTCGTTTCGTCTGCTAACTGTTTGACCGATTCAGCACCCATGGCATCTTTTCGCAGCTTCACTTCGAGCGAGTCAGGCAGGGGATTATCCTCAAGACCTTCGAGCACATACTGGGAATTCCTGAGCGTGCCCTTTAATTCCCTGAACGCCTCATCCCTGGAGATGAACTTGACCGAGGAGACCGCTCGTTTGGATCTGACCGTGCTGATCACCTGGTCGATCTTCTCCTGGCCAAGATTGGTGTCGAGGTACGCTACCATGGAAAATTTCTCAGGCAGGTTGCGCGTTGCTATCTCGATATTGTAAAAGACGAAAAAGCTGATGCTGATGATGAAAAGTCCGGCAAAGATCGTGAGCATGGAGAGCAGGTTGATCCACTTATCTTTTCTCAGGCTCTGCATTGCAAGCTTGAATGCATAGGATGTCGGCATCAGCACACCTCCTGGCTTACCAGAGTCCCGGCCTCGAGCCGGAGCACCCGTTTGCCCGAGTTCGTATAGAGTTCCCGGTTGTGCGTGGCTATCAGGATGGTCGTGCCCTTGGCATGAATGTCCTTGAATGTCTTCATTACGTCTTCGGCTGTATCAGGATCGAGGTTGCCGGTCGGTTCATCAGCCAGCAGCACGGTCGGCTCTGCGACGATCGCGCGGGCGATCACGATCCTCTGCTGCTCACCCCCTGAGAGCCTCCGGGGATAACTGTCGGCCTTGTGCCGGAGGTTGACGGTCTTGAGTGCTTCATAGACCCGCGTTTTGATCTCCCGCTCACCAATGCCGCGGATCCTGAGCGCAAGCGCAATATTCTCGAAAATATTTCTATTGTCGAGGAGTCTGAAGTCCTGGAATACAACGCCGATGTTACGGCGCACAAAGGGTATGCTCGATTCTTTCAGGGAACCTGTTTCCCATCCGGCGATCGTAATATTGCCCTGGTCAGGCAGTTCCGCAAGGTACACGAGCTTGAGCATGGTCGTCTTGCCTGAGCCGCTCGGTCCGGTCAAAAACACCATCTCTCCCTTTTCGATGGAGCAGGTCACCTCCCGTAAGGCAGTCTGAAGCTCATACTCCTTGGTGACGGTTTCAAAATGTATCATAGGGCCTGACTGTTCCATCTATTTATCTTCTTCCTTCATGATGTAGTCCAGGAGAATATCATCGAGGCTCTTGGTTATCTGTTTCTTGTCAGGCTCAGGTTCAGAAGGTTTTTCTTCTGCAGGCGGCGCAGGGTTTTCCTGAACAGGTGCAGGCTCAGCAGGGGCTATAGGAGGAACAGGGGGAGCAGGAACAACTGCTTCTGCTGCCGGCTCAGATGTCTGCTGAGAAGCCGCCTCATCCTGGGTATGTTTGCCTGCGATCAATTCCTTGATCATTGCCTTATGCTGGTCCTTCATCATTTCCCTTACTTTTTCTTTATAGTCAGGGGCTGATGCAATATTGGCATAGCTGAGTTTCTTTCTGGAAAGTATGGTCCCCTTGTTATAAAGCAGGGTTATAATATGCGGGTTCTTGAGACCGCTGTCCTCGGTCTGAACGTGATAAACGATTCCTTTGTAGGATATGTTGGTGTTGTACCCGACAAGCATGTCCACTATTATAATAGAAACAGGGATTTCGAGCACATTATTTAGCGACTGGGTAGCGCATGCGGAGGAACAGGCATATTTTTCGCTCTGTCTTCTTATAGTTCTCTGCAAAAAACGCTCTCCTCGATTATTCTCTGAAATGAGTTATGCCCCTGCTTGCGAAACAGGAAAATATTACAGTATTCTTATTCCATGGCAATAGTCTCCTCTTGGACTGTTATTATCCTGATCTTCATGCTGCTGACAACGGGCTGCAAGCAGAAAGTGAGCGTGCCTGAAACAGCAGCTAATCTGCAGGCAGCGAACGATCAACCTGCATATGGCGATGCTGTCATTGAGGGTGTCATCGGCGAACCATCGAACCTTATTCCCATGCTTGCCAGCGACTCAGCATCTCACAGCGTTGCGGGGCATATTTTCAACGGACTGGTCAAGTATGACACTGACCTGAGCGTTACCGGGGATCTTGCCGAATCATGGGATGTCACGAAGGATGGCCTGGTCATAACGTTTCATCTCAGGAAGGGCGTAAAATGGACAGACGGGGTTGAGTTCACTGCCGAAGACGTGATGTTCGGATACAAGACGATCATTGATGAGAAGACCCCTTCCGCGTACAAAGAGGATTATCTTCAGGTGAAGAAGGCAGAGGTTTTGGGCAGGTACACCTTCAGGGTTACGTACGAAAAACCCTTTGCTCCTGCACTCACCAGCTGGACAAGCCTTGTGGTCCTGCCGAAGCATCTGCTGGAAGGTAAGGACATAACCAAGAGCGATCTGGTCAGAAATCCAGTGGGGCTCGGCCCTTATAAACTTGCCAAGTGGGTATCAGGCCAGGAACTGATTCTTGAGTCGAACAAGGACTATTTTGAGGGACGTCCTTACATTGACCGGTACATGTACAAGGTGATACCCGATTCCGCTACCATGTTCCTGGTGCTGAAGACCGGAGAGGTAGATATGATGGGATTGACGCCGATCCAGTATACCAAGCAGACTGACACCCCATTTTTCAAGAGCAATTTTCGGAAATACCGCTATCCTGCATTCAACTATACACACCTCGCATTCAACCAGAAACATCCCTGGTTCAGCAACAAAAGGGTGAGACAGGCCATGTCCTATGCCATTGATAAAAATGAGATCGTTGACGTGGTGCTTTTCGGCCTTGGTAGTCCGGCAACAGGCCCGTATGTACCGAACACCTGGCCCTATAATCCTAATGTCAGAAAATACGATTACAATCCTGAAAAGGCAAAGGAGCTGCTAAAAGAGTCAGGATGGGAAGACAGAGATGGAGACGGCATTCTCGACAAAGACGGCAAACCGTTCAGTTTCACAATCCTGACGAACGCAGGCAACAACCTGCGCAAGAACACGGCAACCATCATCCAGTCGAGGCTTGAGAAGATAGGCGTAAAGGTTGAGATCAGGACTCTTGAGTGGTCAACCTTTGTGAACCAGTTCATAGACAAAAAACGGTTTGAGGCAGTTCTGCTCGGTTGGTCTATCGGTCTGGACGCTGACCAGTATGATATCTGGCATTCTTCCAAAACCAAGGAAAAGGAACTGAACTTCATCAGCTACAGCAATGCGGAAGTTGACGAACTTCTCGAGAAGGGAAGGAGAACGTTTGATCTCGAAAAAAGGAAGAAGGCCTATTTCAGGATCCAGGAGATTCTTGCTGACGAGGTGCCTTACATTTTCCTCTATGTGCCTGATGCAACGCCGATCGTGCAGGCCAGAATAAAGAACATCAAGCCAACTGCCATAGGCATAAGCTATAATCAGCCGAAGTGGTATGTGCCGAAGCCCTTGCAGCGGCACACCATGGTGCAATAATGCTCAAGTATCTTGCAAAGCGCCTGCTTGAGATGATACCGACACTGTTCGGCATTACTCTCATTTCATTTTTTATCATCCACCTTGCGCCGGGCAAACCGACTGATGCGCTTTCCGAGATGAACCCGAAGATGACGCCTGAGGCAAGGGAACGGCTGGAAAAGTTGTACAACCTCGATAAACCGATCATGGTTCAGTACGGCATGTGGCTCAAGCGGATCGTGAAGCTCGATTTCGGGGAATCGTTTTCAATGGACAGGCGACCGGTGATGCAGAAGATCTGGGATACCAAACGGCCTCTGCTTGAGCGGAGGCTTTTCATAACCTTCATGCTGAACCTGATCGCAATGATCATCATCTTAATGTTAGCCATTCCTATCGGTATCTTCTCTGCCACTCATCAGAACACGCTCTATGATAAGTTCATAACCACGGGAGTTTTTGTCGGGTTTGCCATGCCATCCTTCTGGCTTGCGCTTCTTCTTATGATGTTCTTTGGCGTGTATCTCGAATGGCTTCCTATCTCGGGTCTTAAGTCGATGAACTTTGATTCCCTTCCGTTTTTGGGAAAGGCGCTTGATCTTGCGCGCCACCTCGTCCTTCCGCTTTTTGTTATTGCTTTTGGTGGTCTTGCGGGCGACTCCCGATATATGCGGAGCAGCATGCTTGAAGTAATCCGTCAGGATTATGTGACGGTCGCAAGGGCGAAGGGCCTGCCTGAAAAGACGGTCATATACCGCCATGCCTTCAGGAATGCACTGCTTCCGCTCATTACCCTTGTCGGTCTTTCTATCCCCGGTCTGATCGGCGGCAGCGTTATCTTTGAGAATATTTTCAGCATCCCTGGCATGGGACAGCTATTTTTCAACGGCGTAATGACAAGGGACTATTCCCTGATAATGGCAATACTGACGATCGGCGCCTTCCTGACACTTATCGGGAACCTGCTTGCGGATATCGGATATATGCTTGCTGACCCACGGATAAGGACAGAGAGATGAAGACAGATTCCCCTGGCAGCCTCTTTTTGAAAAGGTTTACACAGAACAAGCTTGCGGTTGCTGGCGCTATCATTGTCCTCTGCCTTGTTGTAGCAGCGGTTTTTGCTCCGCTCGTCGCCCCTTACAAGCCGAATGATATTGACCGAAAGCATATTCTGATGCCGCCGGATATTCATCATCCGCTCGGAACCGATGACCTTGGCAGGGATGTGCTGAGCAGGATGATCTTTGGCGCACGCATCTCTCTTGCGGTGGGGTTTGTGGCTGTAGGTATTGCCTCAGTAATCGGCATTATCTTCGGTGCAATCGCAGGGTACTATGGAGGATGGACAGAGCGGATTATCATGCGCTTCATAGATATCATGCTTACGATCCCGACCTTTTTTCTTATCCTGGCGGTTATCGCTTTTATAGAGCCGAGCATCTGGAACATCATGATCGTGATCGGGCTCACAGGATGGATGGGCGTTGCCCGTCTTGTACGTGCAGAGTTTCTCTCTGTAAAGGAACGGGATTATGTGGTTGCTGCGCGTGCTCTCGGCGCAAGCGACATTCGCATCATCTTCAGACATATCATGATCAATAGCATGGCGCCGGTGCTGGTTTCGGCAGTTTTAGGCATTGCCGGTGCAGTGCTTGTGGAATCAGCCCTCAGTTTCCTGGGCATTGGTGTTCAGCCGCCAACCCCAAGCTGGGGCAACATCCTCACCCTTGGCAAGGACAATATCGAGATCGCCTGGTGGCTTTCGGTATTCCCCGGCCTTGCCATACTTATCACTGTTGTAGGATACAACCTCCTCGGCGAAGGCATCAGGGACTCGATCGACCCGAGATTGTGGGAGTCAGAGAGGAAATAGCTGTCCGTCTTTCAGCTATAGAGTTTGTCGTTTAATTGTATGATTCGGGATTTGCAGCTCCGTTGAAAAGCTCTGCAATGCGACATTATTTGACCGTGAGAACTTTAAGCAGGTATTTCATTGTTTATGTTCTTTTGATATGCGCTGTTGTAGCTTCCGTAAAGGTGTCTGCGGTGTCGCAGGCAGCTCATTTTCACTGTCGCCGCACCTCCTTCGTACACCGATAGCATACGTCGTTCCTGCAGTCAAATTCGATGTGTATACCTCTTCAGGAATCGTGTATCATGTTAGTTGATGATAGAGAATATTCTTAAAGATGCTGCTGCTCTGACGCCTGATCCTGAGAGGGCGATGAAGAACCTTCTATCGTTTCTTGAGGAGAATTCTGATCAGGGCGAAGCGCTTCAGAAGAATATCAGAAGCATATCCCTTCTTTTCAGCTACAGTCAGTTTCTCGCAAACTACAGCAATGCGCACCCCGAAGACCTTTTTACTGCCATCAGTAAGGTAGAGAGCGTTGCTGAGAGGGAAGATATTGCTTTGGCATTGAAGCAGGAATTTGATGCTGTCGGGGATGCTCCTCAGAGGACAACGCTGCCTCTTTACATGAATGCTGTCCGCAGGTTCAGGCTGAAAAAAATACTTAAGATCACGCTCAGGGACATACTGAAGAAGACTGATCTGGTGGAGATCATGTCCGAGATGAGCTGCCTCGCAGATGTGATCATCGAAGGATCTCTGGATATTGTGAGGCAATATGTCAGCAGTATCTATGGGTCCCCTGAAGACGAGAAGTTTTCGGTGATTGCGCTTGGGAAACTTGGCGCAGAAGAGCTGAACTTCAGTTCTGATGTTGATTTCATGTATGTGTACAACACAGAGATTGGCGAGACATCAGGCGTGCCGAACAGTCAGGGTGTGTGTTCGAACAGGATATCGAACCATGAGTATTACTGCAAGATCGGCGAGGAGCTTTCCAAATTCCTTTCCCATAACACTGAGGCAGGGTTTGTGTACAGGGTCGATTTGAGGCTGAGGCCCGAGGGTCAGCGCGGAGCAATAGCTCTTTCGTTGAGAGGATATGAGATGTATTACGAATCCTGGGGAAGGGCATGGGAAAGGGCAATGCTCCTGCGCGCCAGGCCTATTGCAGGAGATGAAACGCTTGGAAGGGATTTCATGGAGATGATCAAGCCCTTTGTCTTCAGGAAGTATCTCGACTTCACAGCCATTGATGAGATCAGCAAACTCAAAACGCGCATAGATGCAACGTTCAAGAAAACAGACATCAAGAGGGGCTATGGCGGCATCAGGGAGATAGAGTTCTTCAGCCAGGCGCTTCAGCTCATTTATGCAGGACGGGAGTCTCTGCTGAGGGAACGGAACGTGCTGAAGATACTCCACAGGCTCTTTCAGAAAGGGCTCATTGGGATGGACGACTATGGCATCCTCTCCGGCAATTACCGCTATCTCAGGACACTTGAGCACAGGCTGCAGCAGGTGAATGACCTGCAGACCCATACTCTGCCTGTTGGAGATGCGGACCTGCAGGTGCTCGGCAGAAAGATGGGCCATGCGTCAAAGAATGAGTTTGTAGATGATCTTGAGAAGAGAAGAAAACAGGTGCGCACTATTTATGATTCTCTTTTCGCTGCCAGGAAAGAAGAACCCTCCACAGGCCACACTCTCTTTAATGAGGAGTTTTCCGACACTGAACTAAAGGAGTTCCTGTCAGGTGCTGGGTTGCGGGATATTGACAAGGCCCTGAGAAACATAAGGTCTATCAGGGACAGCACTTTCAATTTCCAAACCCTGAGGGGAAGAAGACTTCTCTCTGATATCCTCCCCATGTTTGTTGACAGCGGCCTCAAGTCCGGCAACCCTGACAGTGCGCTGAATCATATTCAGTCATTTGCTCTGCTTCTCAGCACCAACGAGTCTTACCTTGAGGTATTCAGCAAGAACAGGACGCTTATCAACCTTATTGTTTATGTTTTTTCCCAGAGCGACTATCTCTCTAAGATGCTCATGGCCCGGCCTCAACACCTCGAGATGATAGGCTGGCAGGAGACCCTCCGGAAGAGCCTTGGTACACTTAGAGCGGAGATCAGAGAAGCCCTGGCAGAAGGCGGATCAATAAGCGATGCAGTCAGGCTGATAAAGCAGATGGAAGAGATCAGAATAGGCCTGCTTTTTCTCCAGAAGAGGATAGATGTGATCAAAGCGACCAGAGGACTGAGCAGGACAGCCGAGGCAGTCCTCTCTACATCGTTCGAGCAGAGCGGCGATGGAAAGATGGGCATGGCAATCATAAGCTTTGGCAAACTCGGCGGAAGGGAGATCGCTTTTGGGTCTGATCTTGACCTCATCTTTGTGTCCAAGGGGAATGTTCAGCTTGAGCAGACGAAGATTGCAGAAAAACAGCTCAGGATGCTCATTTCATACACACGGGACGGCATTGCATACAGCGTAGATACAAGACTGCGGCCTGAAGGTTCAAAAGGGCCGCTTGTATCTTCGATTGAGGCCTTGAGGAAATATTATGCAGAGTCGGCCGCCTTCTGGGAGTTTCAGGCACTGCTCAAGGCCAGGCCTGTTGCAGGAGATATCGATACCGGTTGTGCTTTCATGCAGATGGCACATGAAAAACTGGCAGCCCATGGCTCAGGCGTTAATGCCTCTGACATCAGGCAGATGCGCGAGAGGATCATGCGTGAGCGCGCCAAAGAGTCTGAAGGGTATGATATCAAACTCGGCCCAGGCGGAATCGAAGAGATCGAGTTCATGGTCCAATACCTGCAGTTAAAGAACTGTGCAAAGCACAAGGCGCTCCTTGTCCAGAATACGCTTGCAGCCATCCGCAGGCTTGCAAATGCAAGGATAATTGTCCAGACAGAGGCAACGATGTTAATGGATGCTTATCTCTTTTTCCGTACTGTCGAATGTCTTCTCAGGCTCAGAGGAGAGGCAGTTCTGAAGAAGGATGAGGAAAGCCTTAAAAGCGTTTCAGGATTTATGGGAATGACGGATTCCGCTGTTCTGTCCGTTCAGCTTGAGACAAAGCGAACAGAGATAAAGAAACTATCAGAAAAATACCTCAGGGATTCTTAGCCCTGTATAGCTCCATCACCTCGTCGCGAGTAACGACCGTGTCGACCTTGTAACCGAGAGCCTCGATATTCTCCTTGCCGCCTTCCTGCCTGTCCACAAGCGCGATGACCTTTATGACCTCGAGCCCGCCTTCCTTTGCTTTGGTGATCGCCTCGATCGTTGACTTGCCTGTGGTGATCACATCGTCCACGATCACGACCTTATCCCCTGCCGAGACATTGCCCTCGATCCACTGCATGGTGCCATGCGCCTTCGCGCTCTTCCGGCAGACGAACGCCTCGATTGGATTCTTCTGCACATAGGACGTGTAAGCAACGGCATCTGCAATGGGGTCAGCTCCGAGGGTGAGCCCACCGATACCTTTTGCGCCAGAATGCTTGATCATTTCGAAGATAATATTGCCGATGAGGTACATGCCCTCAGGATGAAAAGTTACAGTCTTACAGTTAAAGTAGTAGTTGCTCATTCTTCCTGAGACGAGCTTGAAGGTCGGCTCCGCGCTGTATCTGAATGCCTTTTCATAGATGAGTTGAATAAGTCTGTTTTTCATAGGTTCCCCTGAATTATGTAATTTCTGCGACTATTATAATCGATAAGCCTGCTTATAAGTAACCAATAAGTAAGGGTGAAATGCTGCCACAGAAGATGAAGAAAACTTAATTGGACATTGAAGCCAGCTCTTTTTAAAGTAAGTATAGTAATAATTCCCAGAGGTTAATCAGAATGACTGATATGAAAAAAATATTCTCTATGTTGCTGACTCCCTTTCTTTTGCTTTCTTTTGTTGCTTTAGATATTGCCTCAGCGTCCAATGGTATGCTTCCTCTTCCTCAATCCCGGGAAACGTTTGTGTACAGCGCTGCAACCTATCCCCTTGAGGCCAGAATTCCTTCAAAGTCAAAGCCGGTTGGCATAGGCAGTTTGGCTGAAGGCGGTGATTCCTTTAATCTGCAGGTGAGTATCGGGCCTTTTGTCAGACCTGTGGATATGTATCTTACGCTGCTTTCTCCTGATGACAAGAATGGTCCTGTTCTGTCACTCGGTCCGGATAACACGTTTGAAACTTTTTCCGGCAGCATGAAACCCTGGCGGAAAAAAGTAACGGCTGCAGATGATTTGATTATGGATATCCCGGTCTCATCCATGGTGTCAGGCCCGTACGTAATTATGTTTGCAGTCATGCCTGCCGGTGTTCAGGACAGATATTATCTCTGGACCGTGCCCTTCCTCGTCCCATAGGTCTTTCAGCAGTTGACTTGCCCTCAGCCGCGTGGCTATCGTAAGACTATGAAATTCATACTGTTTGACATTGACGGAACGCTTATCGATTCGGGAGGTGCGGGCGTCAGGGCTCTGAACCGAGCATTTGAAGAGATCTTTTCCATAGGCGATGCATTCAGTGCTATAAGCATGGCCGGGAAGACCGACCTCCAGATACTTGCCGAGGGGCTGAAACTGCACAATATCACAAACTCAAATGGGGTTGTTCCTGAATTTTTCGAAAGCTATATAACGCATCTCAGGATGACTATTGATGCCACCGATGGCCATGTGAAGGCTGGCATCAGGGAAGCGCTTGTTGAACTCGAAAAGAATGATGATTATATTATTGGACTTCTGACCGGCAACATAGAACAGGGCGCAATGATCAAACTTGAGGCCTTTGGTCTGGGCACCTACTTTGAGATAGGCGCATATGGCAACGATGATGCTGACAGGAACATGCTTTTGCCGATCGCGCGCGAAAAGCTCAGGAAAAGCAGAGCACTTGATATCGATTACAGAAACTGCATTGTTATCGGAGATACGCCGAGAGACATTGCATGTGCCAAACCCTATGGAGCATATTCTATTGGCGTGGCAACAGGGCCATACTCGTACAGCAGCCTTGAAGGTGCAGGTGCTGATGCTGTATTCTGCGATCTTTCCGATACTGCAGGCTTTTTGAACATAGTGCGAACATAACCGAAATAAATAGTGAGGTGGCTGTGATGGCGGATATTCTGGACGGGAAAAAACTTGCTGATGAGATCAAGGAGAGTGTAAGGAAAGAAGTCGCTGCTTTAAAGGAGCGTGGAGTGGATATAGGTCTCGGATTGCTTTTGACTGGTGATAACCCGTCGGCCGTTCAGTATTACAGTACAACTCTCAATGCATGCAAAAAGACAGGGATTACCTCGTATGAGTTCAGACTGCCTGAGTCCATATCACAAAATGAACTCCTGAACGTTATTCATGGGATTAACCGCGATGAACGAATCCATGGTCTGCTGATGCTTATGCCTCTGCCGAGAAAGGTCAATGCACGAAGGGTGATCAACGCCCTTGTTCCGGAGAAGGATGTTGACGGGCTTGGCTCCATCTCTGTCGGAAGACTCGCGGCAGATGAGTCAACTATCCAGCTCTTCAGGCAGGATACGGAGAACATGCTGCAGCAGTTGAGAATGACTCCTGCAGCATCGAGCTTTCTTCCCTGCACTCCATTCGGGGTTATACGGCTCCTTGAATATTATAAGGTCCCTATCAAGGGCAGACATGTGGTGGTTGTGGGCAAAAGCCTTGCGGTCGGGAAGCCTCTTTCGATGATGCTCCTTGCAAAAGAGGCAACCGTGACAATCTGCCACAAGGAGACAAAAGATCTCGGCAGCATGACGCGGCAGGCAGATATCCTCTGCACTGCAACTGGCAGGGCCGGTCTTATCACAGGAGATATGGTGAAAAAAGGAGCTGTTGTAGTTGATGTCGGGATCAACATGCTTTCGGATGGCACCATGACCGGAGATGTCGAGTTTAGATCAGTATCAGAGCAGGCCTCTCTGATAACCCCTGTACCAGGCGGCGTAGGACCGGTCACGATTGCAATGCTTCTTGAAAACACAGTGAGATCGGCACAGCGGAATGCCCTGCTCTAAATTGTCGTCATGATCCTATGACCAGTCCCTCGCTTTTTCAGATTACGTCTGCGTTTACTCCCAAAGGCGACCAGCCGGCAGCCATAAGAAAACTGACTGATGGCATGAACAAAGGCAGGCAGCACCAGGTTCTTCTTGGTGTTACGGGTTCAGGAAAGACCTTTACGATTGCACAGGTGATCGCCAAGTTGGGGCGGCCTGCCCTTATCATGGCCCACAACAAGACACTCGCTGCACAGCTGTACGGCGAATTCAAAGAACTTTTCCCGCAGAATGCAGTCGAATTTTTTGTGAGCTACTATGACTATTACCAGCCCGAGGCTTACCTGCCGACAACCGACACATATATAGAGAAAGATGCGCTGATCAATGATGACATTGACAGGCTCAGGCATTCTGCAACACGGGCAGTGCTTGAGAGAAGAGATGTTATCGTCGTGGCATCGGTCTCCTGCATCTACGGCATCGGCTCGCCACAGGATTACAGGGATATGCACCTTTATCTTGAGGAGAACATGCAGATAGAAAGGGACTCTGTCCTTGACAGGCTTATCGAGATCCAATACAACCGGACAGATACTGACTTTAAACGCGGCAGTTTCAGGGTGCGGGGCGATGTGGTCGAGATTTATCCATCTTTTGCGCAGGACCGTGCGATCAGATTGGAATTTTTCGGCGATACGCTTGATGCCATCAGCGAGATCGATCCGCTGAGCGGCAGTCGGATACGGAAGATGGAAAAGATCGCGCTCTTCCCGAACAGCCACTGGCTTACGCCGAGAGACCGGCTCGAGACTGCCTTGAAAAATATAAAACAGGAAATGAAGGACCAGGTCGAAAAGTTTCTGCAGCAGGGGAAGATCATTGAGGCGCGGAGGATCGAGGAGCGGACACGCTTTGACATGGAGATGCTGAAGGAGTTCAATTACTGCCACGGCATAGAGAACTATTCTCGTCATTTAAGCGGAAGGGCGGCAGGTGCACCTCCCTATACCCTGATGCATTATTTCCCTGAGGATTATCTGATGGTGCTCGATGAATCACATGCGACCGTGCCGCAGGTAAGGGGCATGTACGAAGGAGACCGGTCTAGAAAGCAGACGCTCATTGATTTCGGTTTCAGGCTTCCTTCTGCGCTCGACAACAGGCCCCTGAAGTTTGATGAGTTTGCCGCAAAGGTCGGGCAGGCTATTTATGTATCTGCAACGCCGGCACCGTATGAGATAGAGAAGTCAGGCAGCAGAATCATTGAGCAGATTATCCGGCCGACAGGCCTCCTTGATCCGAGGCCTTCTGTGCGTCCGGTATCAGGTCAGGTCCAGGACCTGATAGGCGAGATACGCAAGAGAGCAGAAAAAGATGAGCGGGTGCTGGTGACAACGCTCACCAAAAAGATGGCAGAGGATCTGACCGATTATTATCTTGAACTCGGTGTCAGGACCAGGTATCTGCACTCAGATATTGATACGCTCGAAAGGGTCGAGATTATCAGGGACCTGAGGCTGGGCAAGTTCGATGTTCTTGTGGGAGTGAACCTTCTGAGGGAAGGGCTCGATCTCCCTGAGGTCTCGCTTGTAGCTATCCTCGATGCTGATAAGGAGGGCTTCCTGAGATCAGAGCGGTCGCTCATACAGACAACAGGAAGGGCGGCAAGGAATGTGAATGGTGAAGTCATATTTTATGCTGACAAGGTGACCGGTTCCATGAAAAGAGCTCTTGATGAAACGAACCGGAGGCGTACGATCCAAGAGGCTCATAACCGGAAAATGGGTATTACGCCTGAGACGATAAAGAGCAGCATCAAGGATATCGCTGCCTCCATCTATGAGGCTGACTACTGGAGCGTGCCGATCGCTGCAGAGGAAGAGGCTGAATATGGAGTTGGTGATGAAGCGCTTAAACGGCTTGATGCAGAGATGAAGGAAGCGGCCAAAAAACTCGATTTTGAACGTGCTGCGGTTATCCGGGATAAAATAAAAGATATCAAAAAGAAGATGCTGGAGATAGGGGTGAAGAGTTCATAGCCCATGGTGTAATGCCACGGGCTATGAACAATGAACTATAAACTACTTTTTCCCTTCCAGTTTTGCCTTGAGCAGATCACCGAATGTTCCAAAGCTGCTTGAAGAACCGGTTGTCTGACCCGACTCAGAAAGATATTCCTGGTATTCCTGCTTCACGACCATATCCATGGCAGCTTTTCTGCTTAGCTTGACCTTGTTGCTGTCCTTGTCAATTTCGATGACCGTAACCTTCATCTCAGAGCCTTCAGGGAACATCTTCTTGTGGTCAGCACCCTGAGATGTTGCCATCTCATTGTTCGGCACAAGGCCTGTCAGGCCGCTTTTTAACTTCACGAAAACGCCGAAGGGCATGATCTTTTCGACCTTGCCTTCAAGGGTCTCGCCAACCTCAGGGAGAGTGATCTTAAGTGGTTCCACCTTTGGATTAATTGAGAGGCTGATCTTTCTGCTTTCTTTATCGACTGCGAGAACATAGACCTCAACTGTCTGGCCGGTTTCGACCACTTCCTTGGGATGGTTGATCCTTCTTCCTGCGCCGAGGTTTGAGATATGAATCAATCCATCAATGCCTGGCTCAAGATTCACGAAAGCGCCGAACGGAGCAAGGCGGACGATCTTTCCGCTGATGCGGCTTCCTTCCGCGTATTTGTCAGCGATCTCTGACCAGGGATCTGGTTCCATTGCCTTAAGGCTCAGGCTCAGCTTATTCTTTTCCCAGTCTATCGAGAGTATCTTTGCGGTAACCTGCTGACCAAGGGACAGGATGTCAGAAGGCTTTTCGTTCCTTATCCAGGAAAGCTCGCTCGCAGGGATAAGGCCGTCAATGCCGCCGAGGTCAACGAAGGCCCCGAAATTCATTACTGATCTGACGGTGCCACTGACCTCTGCTCCGGGCTTGAGGCTTTCCTTGAGCTGCTCTATTTTTTCTGTTTTTTCTTTTTCAAGGTTTGCGCGGCGAGAGAGGATGATGTTTCTGCCATTCTCTTCGAACTCAAGAACTTTGAACGGGAAGGTGCGTCCGAGATAAACACCGCCTTCGCGGCCTCCTTTAAGGTCTATCTGCGAAAAGGGACAGAAGCACCGCACCTCTCCGACAAGGACCTCGAAGCCGCCCTTCACTTCGCGCTTGATCTCACCCTGAACAGGTATTTCAGCCTCAAAGGCATCGCGTATACTCTTTAGGCTTACGGCAGTATAACCGTGCACCATGGTTGTGAACTTCCGTATGCCGCTCTCAACAGAGACGAAGAAGGCGTCAAACTCATCACCGGCCTTCACCTCTGTGTTGCCATCTTTGTCCCTGAACTCAATAAGATTGATGGCCCCTTCGCTCTTGTCGCCCAAGTCTATGAAGGCAACATCGCCGGAGATGCTTACGATCTTTGCCCGTATCTTCTGTCCTGGGGAGAATCTTACCGTCTGCTTGCTGCTCTGGGCGAGCAGTTCAGCAAAGCTCTCTTCCCGGGGAGGAGTATTTCTGATATTTGTATCAAAGGAAGCGTTTTCTGTGGTTTCGGAATTCATGCGTGCATAACCTCTCAATAGAATTAAAATGTATACCCGAACTGTATCACAAAGGATTTTTGAACAGCATGGCGGGTAATCTGCGTGCTATAAGTTTATAGGATTTGTTCCTTCTGAGTCAAACCGCCTGAAACTCAAATCTCAAAGGCATCCTGAATATATTCAAGATCAGGGTTCCCGCTCTTCATCGAGATGCTGATAACGTCGAATCGGGCAGGCACTTCTTTCCTGAATCTCTTCATATAGCTCATGGCGACTTTGGAGATCTTTTCCCTCTTGCGCTTTGTTACTGCCTCGAAAGGAGCGCCATAGGCATCGCCTGTTCGTGCTTTTACTTCAATAAACACGAAGATATTCCCGTCCTTTGCAATGATATCAATTTCGCCAAGAGGGGTGCGAAAGTTCTGCTCAATAATAATGAACCCTTTTTCTTTACAGAGCGCCACTGCAAGGTCTTCGCCTTTTTTGCCGATGTCTTTCATAGGTCTAAACGTTTCCCTCAAGTCTCAGCAGCAGGGTTGGGATGCCTTCTATATCCTTAATATCCTTCTGGCAGATCATCCTGAACAATTCCCTGAATTCGGCATATTCTTCCCAATGTCCGCGAAGATTGCTCGTCAAGGACGTGAACAGGTCGTCTCCTTTTGCATCCCAATCGAGGAGCAAAACGACTTTTGAGTATTGCTCAGCTAATTCCTCGGAGAAATCATAAAGCCCCTTGCCGCAGTGAAGAGCTATGATATCTCCGGAAAGGCCGAGCTTTCTCAGTGCCTGGAGGTCCTTTTTCCCTTCCACAACAACGGGATAGCGTTTGTTGACCTCACAAAGAGCCTCTATGACCTCATGAAGCCTTTCAGCCCGCTCAAGGTCCTCTGTTTCAGGTATATTACGGTTTTGGCTGCGGTCTATCATGCTCACTATTATAATCATTATTTCATTCTTTGCGTTCCCCTCATTTTTCGAAAGCATACGTTCCTGATGAGTGTCTGGAGACGGCCAGAAAAATGAGCGGCATGAACCTGAAGAACTGCTTGAAGATAAACAAGAAATATAATAATTTTTATTAACAGTTTGCTTGTTGACAAGAGCCCTATTTTCATATATTTTAGACATATGGCGGCTAAACTCGGGCAGATTCTTATTGCCTCAAGCATTATTACTGAGGACCAATTAAAGCAGGCCCTTAATGCCCAGAAAAAGGAGGGCGGAAGGCTCGGAACCAACCTTGTAAAATTGGGCTTTGTTACCGAAGAAAAGCTCGTCACTTTCCTGAGCAAGCAGTACGGCGTTCCTGCCATAAACCTTTCTGATTACAAGATCGATTCCGCTGTGCTGAAGCTTGTTCCTGCAGACATGGCAAAAAAATATCTGATCATGCCTGTGGCAAGGGTTGGCGCTACGCTCACCATTGCAATGGCCGACCCGTCAAATGTGTTTGCGATTGACGATGTCAAGTTTATGACCGGGTACAATGTTGAGGTTGTGGTCTCGAGCGAGAGCGCGATCATAAGCGGCATCACTACCTACTACCTTGGCAAGGGCGAGAATGTCCTTGCGACAACCAGTGCTTCGCAGAAGGCGGCTGCAACAACAAATGCCATTCTTCAGGCAAAGGACTATACTTTTACTGATTCTGACCTCGCCGGCGGAGCTGATTTTGGACAGCAGGAGGATGGCCCGCAGGTCAGCGTTGAAGATTTTGATTCAATTGTTGGTAATGCTCTGGATGGGGTCGATGTCCTTGAGGAAAAAGATGATTCGGAAGTTGTAAGGGATGTTGAAGCGCCGATCATCAAACTCGTGAATGGTATTTTCGTTAATGCTATCAAGTCAGGCGCAAGCGATATCCATGTCGAGCCCTATGAAAACTCCCTGAGAGTGAGATACCGTGTTGACGGCGTCATGTACACGGTCATGAACCTTCCTATCAAGATAAAGGCGGCCCTTACTTCGAGAATAAAGATCATGGCTAAGCTTGATATTGCAGAGCGCAGGCTTCCGCAGGACGGTCGAATCAAGCTCAAACTGGGCAAAAAACGGGAGATCGATTTCCGTGTATCGGTCCTTCCCTGTCTGTTCGGCGAAAAGTCGGTTCTCAGACTTCTTGACAAGGCCAACCTCCAGGTTGACCTGACAAAGCTGGGCTTTGAGGTTTCTGCCATGGATGACTTCATGGAGGCCCTCAATAAGCCGTACGGCATGATCCTGGTAACCGGTCCTACAGGTAGCGGAAAGACCACGACGCTTTATTCTGCTTTGACCCACCTGAATAAAGCAGATACGAATATCATGACTGCCGAAGATCCTGTCGAGTTCAATTTCATGGGTATTAACCAGGTGCAGATGAAGGAAGAAATAGGTCTTACCTTTGCTGCAGCTCTGCGGTCATTCCTCAGGCAGGACCCGGACATAATAATGGTCGGTGAGATCCGGGACTTCGAGACCGCTGAAATCGGCGTTAAGGCAGCTCTGACAGGACATCTCGTGCTGAGCACGCTTCACACGAACGATGCTCCCGGCACGATAAGCAGACTTTTGAATATGGGTATTGAGCCTTTCCTTGTTTCGTCTGCGGTTATACTTATTGTTGCCCAGAGACTTGCAAGAAGGATCTGCGCCAACTGCAAGGCAGAAGATCCTGTTCCTGCGCTGGCTCTTACAAAGATCGGTTATACAGAGGACGAGGCCAAGACCATGAAGGTTTTCAAAGGCAAGGGCTGCCCAACCTGTAACAATACAGGGTACAAAGGCAGAGTTGCGCTCTATGAGGTAATGCTCCTCAAGGACGAACTCAAGGAACTGATCCTTGAAGGCGCATCCTCCGCAGAGATAAAGAAGACTGCAGTCCGCCTTGGCATGAAGACATTAAGAATGAGCGGCATGACAAAGATCGCAGAAGGCGTAACAACGATAGAAGAAGTCTTGCGCGTCACCTTTGGCGACTAAATAGCCTGCTGCTGGCGACTAAGAGAGCCTACTGTTGGTGATTAAAGGAGATTTGAATGGCAACAATTTATGACCTGCTGAAAGTCATGATAGAAAAGGGGGCATCTGACCTTCATATCACGACCGGCAGTCCCCCGAGACTGAGAATCGATGGGAAACTTATTCCCCTTGATCACCCGCAGCTCACACCTGTCGAGACAAAGACCTTATCCTACAGCATCCTCACGGATGCACAGAAACATAAGTTTGAAGAGAATAATGAGCTTGACCTTTCTTTTGGTGTAAAAGGGCTGAGCAGATTCAGAGGCAATATCTTCATGCAGAGGGGTGCTGTTGCAGGAGCTTTCAGGACCATACCCTTTGAGATAAAAACCTTCCAGGACCTTGGTCTTCCCGAGGTGGTGAACGACCTTGTGAAAAGACCGAGGGGCCTTATTCTTTGCACCGGGCCTACCGGCAGCGGCAAGTCCACGACCCTTGCAGCCATGGTCGATCGGATAAATTCGGAACGGTACGACCATATCATTACGGTTGAAGATCCGATCGAATATCTGCACGGGCACAAGAAATGTCTGATCAATCAGAGGGAAGTTCATGCTGACACTTCCTCTTTTAAGGCTGCGCTCCGGTATGTTCTCAGGCAGGACCCTGATGTTGTGCTTATTGGTGAGATGAGAGACCTTGAAACCATTGAAGCCGCTCTGACCGTATCTGAAACAGGTCATTTGACCCTTGCAACGCTGCATACCAACTCAGCCGTGCAGACCATCAACCGTATCATTGATGTTTTTCCGCCGCATCAGCAGGAACAGATTCGTGTTCAGCTCTCCTTTGTTCTTGAGGGCGTATTGTCACAGCAGCTGATTGCGAAGAAATCCGGAAAGGGAAGAGCGCTTGCGATTGAACTGCTTGTGCCGAATGCTGCCATCAGAAACCTTATCCGTGAGGACAAGATCCATCAGATCTACTCCATGATGCAGACAGGACAGGGCAAATTCGGTATGCAGACCATGAATCAGTCGCTCATTGAACTGTATACAAAAGGGCATATCTCTTATGAAGATGCAATCGCCAGGTCGCCGGTACCTGATGAAATAATCCAGATGCTGCAGAGGCTCAGTTCTTCGCCTTCTGCGCGTGGGAGGCAATAGGTCATGGCAACGATTTTTGAATGGTCAGGCAAAACAACCAAGGGGCTGATAGAGACCGGTGAGATTGCCGCTAACTCAAAGGATGAGGTGATTGCCCAGCTCAGGAAGAGAAGCATCACCGCGACCCTGGTCCGGGCCAAGGAGAAGAAAACAAGCAAATTCAATTTTGGCGGCGGGGTTAATGACAAGGACATCGTTATTTTTACCCGGCAGTTTGCCACCATGATAGATGCAGGCCTTCCGCTTGTTCAGGCCCTTGATATTCTTTCGCAGCAGGTTGAAAGCAAGTCGCTTGCCTCAGCCCTTATTACCATCAAGAACGATGTCGAGGGAGGTGCTACCTATGCTGATGCTCTCAGAAAGCACCCCAAGGTCTTTACTGACTTGTATGCGAACATGGTTGCAGCAGGTGAGTCAGGAGGTATTCTCGACACCATTCTGAACAGGCTTGCGGCTTATATGGAAAAAGCGATGAAACTGAAGAAGAAGGTCAAAGGTGCGATGATCTATCCTATCGTTGTTTCGTCGATAGCAGTTGGTGTTATTGCGGTCATCATGATCTTTGTTGTACCGACCTTTTCAAAGATGTTTACGCAGATGGGCGGCACGCTTCCTCTGCCAACACTTATGGTTATGAAGATGAGTAGTTTCCTCGCCGGCATTGGCGGCGTGATTACTGCAATGGTCATCGCTGCTGCGATTGTCGCCTTTAAACAGATTCGTAAGACCGAAAAAGGAACGGCTATCACTGACCGTATCTTCCTGAAACTGCCGATCTTCGGCATTATGCTCAGGAAGGTCGCGGTTGCGAAGTTTACCCGGACGCTCGGAACGCTTATCAGCAGCGGCGTGCCGATCCTGGACGGCCTCGAGATAACGGCTAAGACAGCCGGAAACAAAGTTATTGAGTATGCGGTCATGGAGGTCAGGCAGGCGGTTACCGAAGGCAAGACCCTTGCTGAGCCGCTTATGAAATCAAAGGTTTTTCCGCCTATGGTTACGCATATGATCTCAGTTGGTGAAGCGACCGGCGCGCTCGATGCCATGCTTAACAAGATCGCTGATTTTTATGATGATGAAGTTGACGCTGCGGTCGGTAATCTTACCGCAATGATGGAGCCTATGCTCATGGTCTTCCTCGGAGGATCGGTCGGCTTTATTGTTATCGCCATGTATCTCCCCATATTCAAGCTCATCACTCTTATCAAGTAGTCTGCATGGCAGATGCTGCCTTGCATCTAAGGCTCAAGGCCCTGATCGCATTCAGGGCCTTGTTCGTTACCCTTCTTCTGGGCTCTGCCTTCATCTTTAAAATTGAATTTTTCCCGAACCCGCGTGCCCTGTCCTTTTTTATTATCGCTCTGTATGCCTTGACCATCGTCTATGTATTGTTTATACAGCGCGTAAAAAAGGTGTTTCTCTTTGCGTATATCCAGCTTGTCCTCGATGTCTTTGCCGAGATCGCACTTATCTATATTACCGGCGGGATCGAGAGCTGGTTTTCCTTTACCCTGATCCTGACGGTAATGTCTTCAAGCATTGTGCTTAATCAGAAGGCCGGATATATTGTGGCAAGCATGAGCTGCATTCTGTATGGAACCCTGCTTGATCTGCAGTTTTACCGACTGATACCGATCCCCTACGAGGGGACCATGCTGGAGAAACAGTTTCTGTATAATATTTTTATCCATACGATCTCCCTTTATGTCACGGCCTATCTTGCCGGCTATCTCTCCTCGCGGCTTGAAGAGACCGTGGAGAAGCTTGCAGAGAAGGATACTCATTTCAGGGATCTGGAGGTCTTCAATACAAAGGTCATCGAGAGTCTGCCAAGCGGTCTTGTAACAACAGATATTGAGGGCAAGGTGCTTATCTTTAACAGGGCTGCAGAGAAGATCACCGGCGCATCAAAAGATGATATTATCGGCAGGACCATAGAGAGTGCCCTGCCATTCCTGAAGATGCCGATCAGTGAAGGACGGCGGGAAGAAGTCTTGCAAAGGGATGATTACGAGAAGAAGATCATCGGGATTCATATTTCGATTCTGAGGGACATCAGCGGCAGGGAGACTGGATTCATTGGCATTTTTCAGGACCTGACTGTGTTGAAAGAACTTGAGGAAGAAATGAAGAATAAGGAAAAATGGGCGGCAATAGGCGAACTGTCTGCAAATATCGCCCATGAGATCAGAAATCCTCTCGCGTCTCTTAGAGGATCCATAGAGATGCTCAGGGAAGGCAAGATCCCGGAAAAACACCGCGACAGGCTCATGGAAATAGCTATCAATGAGACAGAGAGGCTGAACACTATTGTGACGGATTTCCTGACCTATTCAAGGCCCAGGCCGCTTGATATTCAGAACGTTGACCTGAATGCGCTTCTGCGTGATACGCTTGAACTCCTCAGAAACAGAGCGCAGAGCATGGGGGACATTATTATCCGACAGGAAAGTGAAGGAGCGCTGCTTGTTTCTCTGGATCCTATGAAGATCAGACAGGTTTTCTGGAATCTCGGCATTAACGCCCTTGAGGCGATGGAGACCGGTGGGGTACTGACGGTCTCAACAAAAGAAGCCCAGGACAAGATATCTGTCATTTTTTCTGATACAGGATCTGGAATGACCAAAGAAGATCTGGAGAAGATCTTTTATCCTTTTCATACAACAAAAGAGAGAGGTACAGGGCTTGGATTGTCAATTGCACTCAGGATTGTAGAGGAGCATCAGGGAAGAATTGTGGTTAGGAACAGACCAGAATCAGGGACAACCTTTGAGATTATACTACCGAGGACCTATGGAAAATAAAGGCAGAATCCTTATAGTCGAAGACGAAAAGAGTATGCGCGAAGTGCTGAAGATCCTTCTGGAGGACGAGGGGTATGAGACCATAGCGGCTTCAGACGGGCAGGATGGTATCAGGATAATTCAAGAGGACATTTTTGATGTTGTTATCACTGATATCAAGATGCCAAGAGCTGACGGGTTCGAGGTTCTCAAAAAAGTAAAAGAATTATCTCCCACGAGCATAGTGATCATGATCACTGCCTTTGGCACCACGGAGTCAACGATAGAGGCTATGAAGCTTGGAGCGTATGACTATATTCACAAACCCTTCAAGATCGATGAGATCCGCCTTATCGTCAACAAAGCCTTTGAGAAGAAAAGGCTCAGCGAGGAAATCTCTGTTCTCAGGGAAAAAGTTCAGGCCACATACCGCATTGAGAATATTATTGGTAAAAGCCCCAAGATGCAGGAACTTTTCAGGCTCATTCCAAAAGTTGCCCAGAGCAGTTCTAACGTTCTGATCACGGGTGAGAGCGGCTGCGGCAAAGAGCTGGTTGCTGCAGCACTGCATAACCTCAGCACAAGAAAGAACAAGAACTTTGTTACCATCAACTGCGCCACCTTTCCTGAAGGTCTTCTTGAGACAGAGCTTTTCGGTCATGTGAAGGGATCATTCACCGGCGCAGTGCAGAACAAGGAAGGTCTCTTCGAAATTGCTGATCAAGGGACGATCCTCCTTGATGAAATAGCGGAGATGCCCCTTCTCCTGCAGCCTAAACTGTTGCGTGTTCTTGAGAATGGGATATTCAGGAGAGTAGGCGGTGTGGCCGACATTGCGGTAGATGTAAGGGTCATATCCGCTACAAACAGGAACCTGGCTGATGCTATAGCCGAGGGGAGATTTAGAGAGGACCTTTTCTACCGACTGAATGTTATTCCCCTGCACATGCCGCCGCTCAGAGAGCGGGCTGAGGATATCCCCCTGCTTCTGGATTATTTTTTCCGCAAGTTTTCAGGTGGTGCGAAGAGTCTATCTTCTGATGCGCTCCGCATTCTCATGAAGTATCCCTGGAAAGGCAATGTGCGTGAGCTTGAGAATATGGTCGAGAGGGTTGTTCTTCTGACTGAAGGATCTGTCATCCTTCCGGAAGATCTGCCCGAAGAGTTTTTCATGGCCGAGCGCAAAGGGACGGGGCTCCCGGATGTTGAGGACGACGGTGTTGATCTCGAAAAGATCATCCAAGAGATCGAAAAAGACTATCTTCTGAAGGCATTAGCAAAAGCCAATGGCAGCAAGACAGACGCCGCAAAGCTTCTCAATCTTACCTTTAGGTCTTTCAGACATCGGTTATATAAATACGGGATAAAATGATAGAATAGCTCCAATGAAACTCGGCGAAGCATTAATGAACAGCAGCATTATCACAAGGGATCAGCTTAAGCAGGCCCTTGAGCGGCAGGTCATCTTCGGCGGCCGGATCGGCTCGAACATCATTGAACTCGGATTTGTAAAAGAGCAGGAAATGCTCTCCTTTCTGAGCTCTTTTTTCAAAGTCCCGGCAGTCAAGGTGACGGATCTGAATACGATTGACCCGGAGGTCATCGCGAGCATCACTGCGGAGTTTGCCGACAAATACAAGATTCTGCCGTTCAGAAAAGACCGCAACAGGCTGCATGTGGCAATGCTTGACCCGCGATCACTTTCAAGCGTTGATGAGATGCGGTTTCTTACCGGGTTTGATATCGTCCCCTATGTGATTACTGAACTGCGGATGCTCTACTGTCTTGAAAAGTATTACGGCCTCAAGAGGGACCTCCGTTATATCAGTGTCTTTGGGGGGGAGGTTGCCCAGGAGGAGAAGAAGCCTGAGGACGCGGCAAAGCAGATCTTGAAGGTGAAAGAGCAGTTTGCTTCGGTGCGGGATAAGGAAGAGGTTATTGGCGTGCTCCTGAACGATACGAAACAGGCTGCAGCAAGGGCTGCAGTTTTCTTAGTTAAAGGCAATGCAGTTTCAGGCTGGAAGTCTCGCGGCATCAATATCGACCTGTTCAGCCTGCCTCTTGATGGCCAATCACTCTTCTCGGAAGTCCTGAGCACAAAAAACTATTACCGCGGTCCTCTCCTCAAGATACCCGGCAATGCATTGCTCATTGAACGGCTCAACGGAACGCCTCAGGACTGCTGCATGATGCCGGTAACGATCAGGGACAAAATTATTGGTCTGCTTTATGTTGATAACGGCAATAACTCAGTTCTTGATGCAGGGCTTGGGTTCATACACAGCCTTGTGGCGATGGCGGCAGTCAGCTTTGAGATCGTGATCCTCAGAAAAAAACTATTCGATCTATAGTCTTATTCTCTGCTTCCCTGTGTAGATATTCATTCTGTCTCCGCGGGCAAACCCGATAAGAGTCACGCCGGATGCTTCTGCAATATCAACCGAAAGGCTTGTAGGCGCTGCCCTGCTGATGATGACCGGGATGTTGCAGCGCCCGCATTTCAGAACGATCTCGGACGAGAGTCTTCCGCTTGCAAGCATGATCTTTCCGGGGAAGGGGATATCCTCAAGCAGTGCATACCCGATCACCTTGTCCACGGCATTATGTCTGCCGATATCCTCAGTAAAGACGAGCATATGATTTTTGTCTGCAAGAGCCGCGCTATGAACCCCGCCAGTAGACTTATATCCCTCAGATCTTTTTTGAAACTCTCTGTACAGTTTTATGATGTCCGGAAGATCAAAAACCGAAGGGTCAGATATTTTTTCTTCCGGAAGCTGCCTGTTAAGGCTAATGCCGCCGGCGCAACCCGAGGTTACAACCTTTTCCCCCTCGGCAATTGTGCCGGTTGCCGGTATGTCCACATTGATCTCATCACCGTACGTAATCGATATCCTCTCTGCACACCATCCTCCTGAGATAAGACCTTCGTTGAAAACTACGCCGACAACAAACTCCCTGATCATCTGCGGGCTGCAGTACAGGCTGAGTGCGTGCTTACCGTTTACCGATATTCTGACCTTCTTTTCAACAGCAACAACATCCTCGACTTCTTCAGATGAAGTTCCGTTTAGTTTCAATATTCTTACTTTACTTGATATATCCATTGAGTATTATTATACCTGCGGATTTTAGATTCAGGCTTACTTGACAAGCAGTGCAGCAGCCTCTTATTATGTCATGTTCGGGGCGTAGCGCAGTCCGGTAGCGCACACGGTTCGGGACCGTGGGGTCGAAGGTTCAAATCCTTTCGCCCCGACCAATTTTCCCGCCTTTGCAGAAAAATCCCTGCTCTTTTTCAGGGCTCTTCTGTCTTCTTTCCTATGCCGCTGATACGCCTGCAGTTATTATCTGTACAGCGCAGACCTTCAGTTCCGGTATCTTTACCTGGGGATCGAGCGCATCGTTGGTGAGCACATTGGCAGCAGCCTCACGGTAGTGCATGGGGATAAAGATTGTGCCTTCCGGTACCTTTTGGGTTATACGCGCCTTAATGGCAATCTCTCCCCTGCGAGATCTCACCTTGATAAGATCTCCGCTGCGGATCCCGAGGTTCTTGCTGTCAAAGGGGTTGATCTCTACATACGGCTCACCTGCGTGAGACTCTATTGGTTCAACGCGCCGCGTCATGGAGCCGGAATGATACTGGAACAGGTTTCGCCCTGTAGTTAGGACAAAAGGATATTCATTGTCGCAGACTTCTGCAGGCGGTTGGTATGAAACAGGCAGAAAGGAGACCTTGCCCTTTGGAAATCCATCCTTATAAAGATAGGGTGTTCCGGGGTGGTCTAAAGCAGGGCATGGCCAGCAGAGTCCTCGCTTCTCGATCCGCGCATACGATATCCCTGCTATTGCCGGCCAGAGCTGACGATATTCGTCAAATATTTTCTCGGGTGAATGTTCCATATCAAGGCCGAGACGCTTCGAGATCTCTGCGATGATCCAGAGATCTTCTCTTGCCTCGCCTGGCGGGTTGACCGACTTCCGAACCCGTTGCACCCTCCGTTCCGTATTGGTGAACGTGCCATTTTTCTCGAACGAACAGGCAGCCGGCAAAACAACCTCTGCAAGCTTTGCCGTATCAGTCAGAAAAATATCCTGGACTACAAGGAACTCAAGACGTTCGAGTGCCTTGATCGTGTGATGCATGTTTGGATCCGTGATGATCGGGTTTTCCCCCATGATGTAAAGAGCCTTGAGGTTTCCTGCCGCAGCCTCGTTCATCATCACCGTGGACATCATGCCGACCTTGGGAGAAAGAGGCCTGCCCCAGGCCTCTTCGAATTTATTTCTGACATCAGGATCGTCAACTTTCTGATATCCCGGATACACATTCGGCAGACAGGCAGCATCAGAGGCACCCTGAACATTGTTCTGCCCCCTAAGCGGATTTATGCCGGTGAATTCCCGTCCGATATTTCCGGTAAGGGAAACAAGATTGGCAAGAGCTGTCACATTGTCAGTGCCGCAGGAGTGTTGCGTGATGCCCATAGTATAGAAGACGCCTGCTTTACGCGATGAACCATAAAGCCGCGCAGCCCTGATGATCTTATCCTTTGGAACGCCGGTGATTTTTTCTGCATAGTCAGGGGTGAAGGTTTCGATCGACTTTTTCCACGCATCGAATCCTTCTGTTTTTTCTTTTATGAATTCTTCGTTTTGAAGCCCCTCGCTCACGATAACATTTGCTATGCTGCTCAGCAGAGCGATGTCAGAGCCGGGCCGTATCTGCAGATGGACATCGCTGAACTTCACCATCGGGACTTTTCGCGGATCTGCAACGATGATCTTTGCACCTTTCCGGTGAGCCTTGATCATGCGGTTTGCGATGACCGGGTGCGTCTCCTTGGTATTAGAGCCGATGATAAAGATCACCTCCATGCCTTCGATCTCCCAGATGGAGTTTGTCATTGCCCCTGAACCGAATATTTTGGCCAGACCGGCCACGGTGGGGGAGTGTCAAAGTCGGGCGCAGTGATCTACATTGTTGGTGCCGATGCCTGCCCTGATGAGTTTTTCAAACGCATAGTTCTCTTCATTAGTGCAGCGCGCAGAAGAAAGGCCGCCGATCGAATCAGCACCGTATCCCGTTTTTATCTCCGAGAGCCGCTTTGCTGTATAATCGAGGGCTTCAGGCCATGAGGCTTCTTCGAATATGCCATTCCTCTTTATGAGCGGATGGGTGAGCCGCTCAGGGCTGTTTACAAAGCGGTATCCGAACCTCCCTTTTACGCAGAGCCAGCCTTCGTTCAGGGTCTGTTCTTTTGATGTTATCTTAAGGATCTCGTTGTCCTTGACATGGGCGGTAAGAGTGCAGCCTGTGCCGCAGTACGGGCAGATGGTATCAACTTCTGTCTGATGATCTTTTCTGCCTTTCTTGTTCCAGAGCTTGCCGGTGAGTGCCCCTGTAGGGCAGACGCTGACGCACTGGCCGCAGAACTCGCAATCCAGATCCTGCTCATAGTTCGTACATATCTTGGCGTTAAACCCGCGGTATCCGAAGTCAATGGCCTCAACGCCCTGAATCTCATTGCAGACCTTTACGCATCTTCCGCAGAGTATGCATTTTTCGAGGTCCCTTTCGATGAAGGGATTGCCATCTCTCTTTGTATATATCCGCCGCTCTCCCTGATATCGATTCTCTCTGATGCCGTAATCATAGGCAAGGTTCTGCAGCATGCAGTCGCCTGCTTTTTCGCAGATCATGCAGTCATTCGGATGGTCAGAGAGGATCAACTCGAGCACGGTTTTTCTTAATTCCTGAAGGTACGGGCTGGATGTTGTGACCTCCATGCCATTGCTTACCGTAGTGGTGCATGACGTGACCGGCTTCGGCATACCCTTGACTTCTACGATGCAGAGCCTGCAGCCTCCAAAGGGAGTAAGCTTGGGATGATGGCAGAGCGTCGGAATCGGAATGTTGAGGAGTTTTGCTGCTTGGAGTATTGTGGCAGTATCAGCCACTTCTATCGTCTTGTCGTCAATAGTGATCCTGGCCATTGCTTAATCCCTTCCTACGGACTTGAACTTGCAGACCTCGAAGCAGGCCCCGCATCTGATGCATTTTGCCGGGTCTATGCTGTGAGGTTTCTTCTTCTCGCCGGTGACTGCTCCTGCAGGGCAGGCCCTGAGGCAGGCTCCGCATCCTTTGCAGGCTTGTTCAATGACAGAATAGATAATCAGGTCCTTGCAAACTTTGGCAGGGCACTTTTTGTCTCTGATATGTGCTTCGAACTCGTCCCTGAAATATTTCAGTGTGCTCAGCACAGGATTGGGAGCTGTCTGCCCGAGGCCGCAGAGGGAGGTGGCCTTAATGCTGTTGCTCAGGTTTTCGAGAAGCTCAAGGTCGCTCTCTTTTCCCTGTCCCTTGGTTATCCGCTCCATGATCTCAAGGAGCCTCTTGGTACCAATCCTGCACGGAACGCATTTGCCGCATGATTCTTCCTGCGTGAACTGGATAAAGTATTTTGCCATGTTCACCATGCAGTTGTCTTCGTCAAGGACGATCATCCCTCCGGAGCCTACTATCGAACCGACCTTGGCGAGCGACTCATAATCCACGTTGATATCAAGCATATTCGCCG
Organism: uncultured Nitrospiraceae bacterium; assembly: GCA_964506525.1. Lineage (GTDB taxonomy): Bacteria > Nitrospirota > Thermodesulfovibrionia > Thermodesulfovibrionales > UBA6898 > UBA6898. The sequence continues at coordinate 40,075 of CAZDLA010000004.1, read as the reverse complement.
GGATGCAGCCGCCTGAAGGTCCGCCCGTCTGAACTGCCTTCAGTTTTTTGCCGCCGTCGATACCCCCGCCAATATCCTCGATGATCTCCCTCAGCGTGATCCCCATAGGGACTTCGATCAGTCCTGGATTTTTTATCTTGCCGGTCAGCGCAAAAACTTTTGTGCCTTTTGATCGTTCCGTGCCGTATGAGGCGAACCACTTTGCGCCTTTCCTCATGATGTAGGGGATATTGGCGAGGGTTTCGACATTATTGATAACCGTCGGCCGCTGCCACAATCCCCTGTTAACCGGGAAGGGCGGCTTTGGTCGTGGCATGCCCCGCTGCCCCTCTATCGAGGCGATAAGGGCGGTCTCCTCGCCGCAGACAAACGCGCCTGCTCCCAGCTTGACCTGTATATCAAAGTCAAAGGTTGTCCCAAAGATGTTCTTGCCGAGGAAAAGGCGGCGTCTTGCCTTATCAATCGCGAGTTTCAACCGCTCAACGGCAAGAGGATATTCAGCACGGATATAAACGTACCCATGATGGGCGCCGATGGCATAGGCAGCAATTATCATCCCCTCAATAACAGCATGGGGATTGCCCTCGATGACCGCCCGGTCCATAAATGCTCCGGGGTCGCCCTCATCAGCATTGCAGACGATATATTTAATATCACCGCGGGCCTTGCGTCCCAGCTCCCACTTGAGTCCGGTCGGAAAGCCGGCGCCGCCGCGGCCTCTCAGTCCCGATGTTTTGATCTCGTCGATAACTTCATCCGGCAGCCACTCTGTCAGAATGTCCCGGGCAGTCCCGTATCCTCCGACAGCATGGTAATCGTCAGGGTCTTCTGGATCTATCTTTCCGCAGTCTGAGAGAACGATCTTGACCTGCTTCTGATGAAAGTTTTCGTAGTCTGTGCCGACCTGCCATTCGGCCACAGGGATTTTGCCGATAATATGTTCCTTGACGATCCTCGGCACCATGTCAGGCTTGATGAACTGGTATGTGGTTACTGCCCCATCGGTCAGGACATCGACGAGAACATCCTTGGCACAGAGTCCCCGGCACCCGACACGATGGGCTAAACAATGCTCCTTGACCACTGCCGGAACAGCTGCGGCCTCAAGCTCATCACGGAATGCCTGCATGACCTCAGCACCTCCCGATGCCATTCCGCCTGTACCCATGCAGATATTGATAACGGTCTTATTTTTCGTCATGGGTTGGGCCTTTCAATGTGCGTAACTCCTTTATAATATTGTCGGCTGTTGTCTTGCTGTAGACCTTTTTGTCTACGATAACAACCGGCGCAATGCTGCAGGCTCCGACACAGTTTACCTGCTCAAGAGTGAACTCGCTGTCTTTTGTCGTGTCTTCGTCCGGCTCAAGCTTTAACTCGATTCTAAGGCTATTAAGGATGCGGTCTGAGCCGCGGACATGGCAGGCGGTCCCGCAGCAGGCAGTTATCTTGTGCCTGCCGGTCGGCGTCATGCGGAACTGGGCATAGAAGGTTACAACTCCGAAGAATCGGCTTGAAGCAATGCCGAGGGTCTGGGAGAAGTAGTCGATCGCCTCCCTCGGTATATACCCGAAGGCTTCCTGCGTATCCTGCAGGAGAGAGATAACATTTCCCTCATTCTGTTGGTATTGCCTGACTATGGTTTCGAGTGTTTCAATCATAAGAATCCTTTATGAGTCGATTATAACTTATCATAATCAGATCTTTTTTTCCATGCGAATGCGGGAGGGTAATGACGTCTTTGATGATATGAAGAGGTCTCTGCCGGAGATCTTCTCCGGCAGGACCGAATACAGACAGGTATGTCAGGAGGTCCTAATAGCCTGCGATATAATCCTTGAGATAATGGATCTCGGTCGTCATCTTGTGGACCTGGGACAGAACGATATCCCTGATCGAGAGCATACCGATGACCTTTCCCTTGTCAACAACAGGGAGATGGCGTATGTTCTTTTCGACCAGGACGGACATGACGCTGTTAAGGTCGTCGCCAAGCTCTGCCACCATAAGGTTTTTTGTCATAAACTCGCTGACCGGGATGTCGTGGAATCGTCTGTCGCGCTTGCCGATATAGCAGCGAACGACATCACGCTCCGTAAAGATGCCTGCCGCGGCGTCATTCTCATTAATGATAATCGCGCTGATCTTTTTGTCAGCCATGAAGCGGATCGCATCCTCAACGGTAACTGATGCATCCATCGAAAAAACCTCTTTTCCCTTTGTCTCTAACAATTCTTTGACTTTCATTTCCTATCCTCCTTTGTTTGATGATATCGCTCCGGATATCTGCAATGACTGTGCTGATTTCTACCCTAATAGTTAACCAGTGCCTTCAGGAACTTCTCATTCATGCGGCGCACATTGAGCGCTGAGACAATGGCAATGTTTTTTATAATCTTAAGCATGATCTGAGGTTCTTTTTTTTCCAGTTCTTCAAATGCTTCTTTTGAAAACAGGATAAGTTCTGCATTCTCGACAGCGCGTGCGTCGGTCGCATGATCAGATTTTTCAAGCGTGGCGATCTCACCGATAAAGTTCCCGGGACCTGCGATCACGAGGGGTTGTTTCCATCCGTCAGTCGTTGTCTTGGATATTTCTACCCTGCCATTTTTGATCATGTATATGCCTTTGCATATACTCTTTTCCCGAAAGACATGCTCGTCCTTAAGATATCGCACCATGGATACAATGGGCAGCAGTTTCTCAAGCTCTGCATTGTCGAGTTCCTCAAGCAATACCTGTGACGTTAATTCCTGAATAGACAGCATTTTATTCTCCTTCTCTGACAGGTTCTACCCTGACAGCGGTGATCTTGAATCCCGGCGTTTTTGAAAACGAGTCGATTTCCGTATCGCTCGTCAGTATATTTACTGCTGCCTCAGCATAATGCATGGGTATGAAGACTGTTCCAGGGCTGACACGGTCTGTGATCCTGACCTTCAGCAGAATGCTCCCCTGCGAAGAAGATACTTTTGCGCGGCCGGCATCTCCAATGGAGAGCCGCGTGGCATCATCAGGATGTATCTCAATATAAGCCTTTCCTGCATGGTTTTCAATAGGTACAACCCTGCGCGTCATGGAGCCAAAGTGATAGTGGAAAAGATTTCTGCCGGTGCTGAGAATGAAGGGGTAACCTTTATCAGGTTTCTTTTCCTGCTGTTCAAAGGCTGCAGGTGTGAATACTGCCCTTCCTCTTGGGAAACCTCCCTTGTATAAATACTCGGTTCCCGGATGGTTTTTGGTCGGGCAGGGCCACTGGACTCCCTGGGTTTCGATCCTTGTATAGCTTATTCCTTCAAGCGCTGGCCAGAGACTGCCGAGCTCTTCGAATACGCCTTCCGGAGAACTGCAGTTCATCTCATACCCCATTCTTCTTGAAAGTTCCGCAATGACCCAGGAATCTTCCCGTGCCTGGCCTGGTGCCATGAGAGCTTTTCTTACTCTCTGGACCCGTCGTTCGGTATTTATAAAGGTGCCATTTTTTTCAGCAAAGCATGCAGAGGGGAATACGACGTCTGCGAGTCTGGCTGTCTCGGTCATAAAAATATCCTGGACAATAAGCAGTTCAAGCGCCTCAAATCCTTTTTTCGTATGGCTGACATTGGCGTCTCCCAGAACCGGATTTTCACCCATCACATATGCGGCCCTGATGCTTCCGTCCAGTGCCCTGTGTGCAAGTTCAGATGCGGCAATGCCCGGCAGGGACGATAGTGATCTCCCCCATGCTTCTTCAAACTTTTCCCGTATCTCCGGGATCTCGACCCTCTGATACCCGGGGAATACATTTGGCAGGCATCCTGCGTCGCAGGCGCCCTGCACATTGTTCTGGCCGCGCAGGGGATTGATGCCGGTGAACTCTCTGCCGATATTTCCTGTCAGAAGCGCGAGGTTTGCAATTGCATTAACATTGGCTGTTCCGGTCACCTGTTGTGTAATGCCCATGGTGTAATAGATAGCTGCCTTTCGTGAACTGCCATAGAGCCTCGCCGCTTCTATGATCTTTGCCTTGGGCACGCCGGTGAGCCTTTCGCCCACCTCGGGTGTAAATTCTTCAATGCTCATCTTCCATTTGTCAAATCCCCTGGTTTGAGATTCAATAAAATCAATGTTTTGAAGCCCTTCATTAAGAATAACGTGGCTGATGCTGTTCAGGAGCGCTATGTCTGTGCCTGGTTTCTGCCTGAGCCATATCTCGGCAAAACGGCACATGGCAACTTTTCTTGGGTCAGCAACAATGATCTTTGTTCCTTTTTTCTGCGCTCTGATCATGGCGTTTGCTATGACAGGATGGGATTCCTTGGTGTTTGACCCGATGATGAAGATCACCTCATTGCCCTCGATCTCGCGGATCGAATTGGTCATTGCCCCTGAACCGAATATCGTGGCCAGACTGGCCACCGTAGCGGCGTGTCAAAGTCGGGCGCAGTGGTCAATATTGTTCGTACCGACTGCAGCCCTCATGAATTTCTGGAAGAGGTAGTTATCCTCAGTTGTGCATCGCGCAGAAGAAAGCCCGGCAATGGCATCAGGCCCATGTTCTTCTTTTATCTTTCTTAATTTGTCTGCAGCAAAATCCAGGGCCTCATCCCACGATGCCGCCTCGAGCGAACCGTTTTTCCTGATGAGCGGTTGCTTAAGCCTGTCCGGGCTTGATACAAAGCCGTACCCGAACCTGCCTTTTACACAGAGCAGCCCTTTGTTCACCACGCCGTCCTGCCTTGAAGAGACTCTGATGATCTCGTTGTCTTTTACATGAAGCGTAATACTGCAGCCGACACCGCAGTAAGGACAGGTGGTGTCGATTTCTCGTATCTTCCAGTATCTTCCTTTGTTGACCCACGATTTCCCGACAAGGGCACCTGTGGGGCAGACCATGACACACTGGCCGCAGAACTCGCAGTCGAGATCACGCTCAAAAGGAGGGCATACCTTGGTGCCGAACCCCTTGTATGCGAAATCGATCGCTCCCACTCCCTGGACCTCATCACAGATCTTTACGCACCGTCCGCAGAGGATACACTTTTCCATATCGCGCTCAATAAAGGGATTGGCGTCCTTCTTGTCGTATATTCTCCTCTCGCCGCTGAACAGGGGTTTTCTGATGTTGTACGTATAGGCAAGTTCCTGCAGTTCGCACTCTCCTGTCTTCTGGCAGACCATGCAGTCATAAGGATGATCGCTCAGGATCAGATCAATAGTGTCTCTCCTGAGGTCTTCAATATAGGGAGAGTTTGTGATGATCTCCATATCCTTTTCAACTATGGTTGTGCAGGAAGTTACCGGGTTTCCGTTCACTTCAACGAGACAGACCCTGCAGGCGCCAGAATGACTTATCATGGGATGGTTACAGAGCGCCGGGATGTAGATGCCGATTTCCTTTGCTGCCTGGAGTATTGTCTTGCCTTCGGCAATATCAATAATCCGGCTGTTGATCCTCAGCCTGACCGTCTTCTGTTTTTCTTTGTTATTATTCATTGTTTTTTGATCGCCTTGAACTTGCAGACCTTGTAGCAGGCGCCGCACTTTATGCAGGCCGCCGCATCGATCCGATGGGGGTTTTTCACCTCGCCTGAGACAGCGCCTGCAGGGCAGGCCTTCCTGCAGAGCGTGCAGCCCTTGCATTTATCTTCGATGATGGAAAAGGTTATGAGCGCAGTGCAGACGCCTGCGGGACACCTCTTCTCCTTGATATGAGCGAGATACTCGTCACGAAAATGGTTCAGTCCTGTGATGAACGGGTTCGAAGCAGACCTGCCGAGGCCGCAGAGAGACGAAGTTTTCATCAGACCGCTTAACCGCTCAAGGGTTGCAAGGTCGTTATATTCAGCCCTGCCTTCTGTTATTTTTGTCAGCAGTTCAAGCATCCTTTTCGTGCCGATCCTGCAGGGCGGGCACTTGCCGCAGGATTCCCTCTGCAGAAACTCCATAAAAAACTTTGTGATCGAAACAATGCAGTCGTCTTCATTGAAAACGACCATGCCGCCTGAGCCGACAATGCTGCCCATCTTCGAAAGGTTTTCGTAATCAAGACCCATATTGAGCATCGAGGCAGGGATAAGGCCACCTGAAGGGCCGCCAACCTGAACTGCCTTCAAAGCCCGGTCATTTTCCATGCCGCCGCCGATACCATACACAATATCCCGGAAAGGCATGCCCATGGGGATCTCTACAAGTCCGACATTCTTAACCTTGCCTGAAAGCGTAAAGACTTTTGTGCCTGTGCTCTCCTTTGTCCCGATGGACGAGAACCAGCCGGCACCTTTGCCGATGATCAGGGGGATGTTCGAAAAGGTTTCAGCATTATTGATAACCGTCGGTTTTCCCCAGAGCCCTTTCTGCACAGGAAAAGGCGGCCTGACTCTCGGCATGGCCCTCTTGCCCTCGATCGATTCCATAAGTGCGGTCTCTTCGCCGCATATGAATGCCTCTGTTCCGAAGCTGAACTCAATATCAAAGCAGAAATCAGTGCTGAAGATGTTCCTGCCGATAAACCCTTTATCCTTTGCCTGGCTTATTGCGTTGCGGAGCCTTTCAACAGACAGATGATACCTCTCCCGTATATAGATGAAGCCTTTATCAGATCCGATCGCGTACCCACCGATCAGCAGTCCTTCAATGATGGCGTGAGGGTTTCCTTCAGCCAGAGGCCTGTTCACCTCACCTACATTGCAGATGACATATTTCGTTTTATCAGGCTGGCTCTTGCATATTTCCCACTTTGTGCCTGTTGAGAAGCCGCTTCCGCCTCTGCCCCTCAGCCCTGACTGAATGACTTCTTTTATCACTTCATTAGGTCTCATCTTTGAGATGGCCTTTTTCGCTGCCCTGTAACCCTTTATGCCGAGGTAGTCATCAATGCTTTCCGGATCTATTTCTCCGCAGGGGCCGAGCACGATCTTATGCTGTCTGCTGTGAAAAGATTCGTAATCATCTTTTGTGAGCCACTCGGCCACAGGCGTTCCCTTGAGAATATGTTCTGAAACAATCTTCTCGACCATGGTCGGCTTGACCGACTGATAGGTAACCTTCTGATTGTTGATGATCACGTCGACCAATACGTCCTTGGAACAGAAGCCTCTGCAGCCGACTTTTGTATAACTGCACTTTTTGCTGATCTGCGCTTCTATGCCGTTCAGCTGAATAAGCTTCTGGAAAATGCTCAGGACATCTGCACCTCCGGATGCCTTTCCTGAAGTGCCGAGACAGACCTTTATGCTCACAGTCTGTTGATCAGTCATATTCAAACCCTGTGTATTCGCCTTCTTTTTCGAAGCCCTTGACCAGCTTTACCACCTGCTCTGCGTCCACGTTGCCATATACCTGGTTATTCAGGATAGCAACAGGAGCGATGCTGCAGGCTCCGATGCAGGTGGCATTCTGGACCGTAAAGGAGAGATCCTGCGTAGTGTCATCACCTTTCCCGAGGTTGAGAACTGATCTGACTTCGTCAAGTATCTTATTCGCGCCTTTTATATGACATGCAGCACCGCAGCATACGGTTATGGTGTTCTTGCCTGTTGGTTTAAGATGGAACTGGGAATAGAATGTTGCAATACCGAAGAACCTGCTCTCCGGGACGTCGAGCTTTTTCGCAAACCATACAACCGCTTCCTCCGGAAGATACCCAAATGTCGCCTGCGTCTGCTGAAGCAGGGTGATAAGAGTCCCTTTCGACTTCATGTGAGTGTCGAGAATGGCTTTGAGTTTATGTTCCATGATCATTATCGTATCGGAATTCCCGCCCGCCTTCGGCAGAAATGAGGTATAAAACCATGGAATTATTATACCTGCGGCGTTGAGCGCTCAGTTATTTAAAATTAAAATACGCTTATTTGCCGGTTCTGCTTCCGGTTGCTTATCTCTTTAGGATTTCTTGTGCCATCAGGTCTTCATTTTCTTGAGTGTTTCGCCTTGCATCCTATCGAATTCGCAGATTTGCAAAAGGAATTTGCGGAACTGCATGCATGCCAAGGAGATGAATCGTTAAAAAACAGGGGGATACAGTTGGCATGGACTGTGCAATGTATAGGGCAAGAACTTACTTAAGGAGGAAACGATCATGAAAGACAGAACCTACACAAAGAGCCTCACATACATAGGAGCAGGAGCAGGCGTGGTACTCTTCGCAGTATTCGGACTGCTTCCCGGATCATTCCTGGGCGGCGTAATGGGGTTAAACCTTGCAGGCAGCATCATGGGGACACCGGTAGCAGCAGGAGTCCTGGCAAGACTGATCGTGGCAGCCTCGATGGTGCTTGGGGTAATGGTAGCGGGGATCATGTTCATCACCGCAGCATCAACCCTTGGCTGGCTTGTTGGCACAGCAGTAGACAGCCTCAGGGCAAAAAGCCAGAGCATGGCAGAAGCAAGGCAGAAGGCATAAGAGGCCGTGAATAGTAAGTCGTGATTCGTAAGTCGTAAAGAGTAAGGCGTGAAGAGAAAAGACAACAGGGAACTAAGAAGCAAGACATAAAAAACTAAAAAAGATCAAAAGGAGAACGTGTCATGAAAGAAGCAAGGAAGAACGTAATGAAAGTAGGGACGAAGATCGGGGCAGCAATCGGCATAGGGGCATTCGTAGCATTCGGTATCATACCCGGGTTTTACTTTGGCAGCTTTGGAGCACTGATGATCCTGAATCATCTTATGGGGCCTGTGGAGGCCACCACCATTGTAAGGATGCTGACCGTAGTGGGGAGTATCCTTGGGATATTCTGCACCGGAGCAGTGAGCATTGTGTTGGGTTCGGTCTTTGGAACTGTAATGGGCTATGTTGTTGATGTGGTAGGCGGACTGTCAAAGGTGACCGCAGAAGATACTGCAGAGGCTAAGGCACACAACTAAGCTGTCAGCTAACAGCTAACAGCATTAAGCACTATTTAAACTACCTCCCCTGGGCCTCCTGAGGACTAAATCCCTCAGGGGCCTTTTTTTTGCCAGCCAATCGGCAAGTCCTTGATAATAATAGAATTCGGAAGAAATCTTGTTGTGATCTTTGATGGTGCTATGCCCTTTACAGGGGCTTAATCAGAATTGAAGATAGAATTATTGTAGCTGCGATATTTGAATCATCTGGTGATTGAAGTCTCTGCAGGTATGACTGTTTCTTGCTTGCGGTCCTTGCTGTGGTCGCGCGCTATCAGCATATATATCGAGGGCACTACGAAGAGCGTGAAGAGGGTGCCGACAAACATGCCGCCCACCAGCACCAGACCGATAGAGTTACGGGCTGCTGCGCCGGCCCCAGTGACCAGGGTCAGAGGGAAATGGCCGGCAATAGTTGCTGCAGTGGTCATGAGGATCGGCCGCAGCCGGGTCATGGACGCTTCGCGTACTGCCTCCAGTTTGGAACTGCCCTTCAGCTGCAACTGATTGGCAAACTGCACGATCAGTATCCCGTTCTTGGAGACCAGACCCACCAGGGTTACCAGCCCGACCTGTGAGTATATGTTGAGCGTTGTTGTCCATCCTCGTGTCCAGAAAGGGGTGTTCGGGTCAGGTATCTTCAGAAAGGTGAAGATCAGGGCGCCGAACATGGCGAGAGGCACTGAACCTGCCAGGATGACGAAGGGGTCGCGAAAGCTGTTGAACTGGGCTGCCAGCACCAGGAATATGAGGATAACTGCCAGTCCGAAGGCAGACAGAAATTTGCTCCCCTCTGTGCGCAGTTGGCGCGATTCACCGGTGTAGTCGAGCACATATCCCTTAGGCAGGATCTTGGCTGACTCGTCTTCGAGAAACCGCAGGGCCTCATCCAGCGGCCGGATTGCCACACCGCTGATCTTTACCGCATTGAGCTGCTGAAAGCGATTAAGCGAGCGCGGCACGACCGAATCCCGTAGTGTGGCAATAGTGCTGAGCGGGATGAGGTTGCCGTTGGGGCCAGTGACATGGATGTCCTGAAGCTGCTCAGGGTTAAGGCGACCGATACGCTGGATCTGCGGTATGACCTTGTAGCTGCGTCCTGCGATGTCGAATCGGTTTACAAAGCCGCCGCCCACCATGCCACCCAGGTCTGTGCCGATCTGTGCCAGATTGAGGCCGAGGGCTGCCACCTTATCGCGGTCGATGATGAATTCAGACTGGGGCTGATCGATCTTGACATCGATCACTGGTGGAAAGGCGAACATACCGCTCTGCATTGCCTTCATCTGCAACTTGCGGGCGAAGTCAAGGATCTGTTCGGTCTCTGCAGTCGAGGCCAGGATAAACTCAACCGGGAACTGTCCGCCGCCAGGGAGTGCGGGCGGTGTGACCGGGAAGATCTGGACTCCTGATATGGCCTGGAGCTTCTGCTGTATTTCGGGCATGATCTGAAAGACGTTGCGTTTACGTTTATCCCATGGCTTGGCGACCATGCCGCCGAACCCAGTATTGGGGAACGTGATCTGGAAGGTGAAGTCTGTCTCCGGTATACTCATGAAGGTCTCATTGACTGCAGCCGCGTACCGGCTGTTCTGGTCGAGAGTTGAGTTGGCGGATGCGTCCAGGATGCCGAAGATGACTCCCTGGTCTTCGGTAGGCGCCAGTTCTCTGGCAGACATGATGAACATCGGTATGGTCAGGAGCGACACCACAATCCAGACCGTATAAACAGCGGGCCGTGCTTTCAGGGTTGCGTCAAGCCGCCTGCCATAAGCGCTCTTCAGGCGGTTAAAGTCGCGGGATATGCGGCCTGCTAATCCATGCTCTTCGATCCCGGGTTTGAGCAGTCTCGCGGACATAAGGGGTGAAAGGGTCAGGGCTACAACGCCTGAGATAGTGACAGCACCTGCGAGGGTAAAGGCGAATTCGCGGAAAAGGGAACCAGTCAATCCACCCTGCAGACCTATTGGCAGATACACCGCTGCCAGGGTGATGGTCATGGCAATGATCGGCCCGACCAGTTCACGGGCTCCGATCAGGGCTGCCTCAGTGGGTGATCGTCCCTCGCCCAGATGGCGCTCTATGTTTTCAACCACAACGATGGCATCATCGACCACCAGACCGACAGAGAGGACCACAGCCAGAAGGGTCAGCAGATTGACCGTAAAGCCGAAGGACTGCATCAGGAAGACTGCGCCGATCAGTGAGACCGGGATCGCAACGATCGGGATGAAGACCGACCGGAAAGAACCCAGAAAAAGAAAGATGACGACCATAACAATCAGTAGCGTGTCACCAAGGGTCTTGAGCACCTCTTTAATAGCATTCGTAATATAGTTGGTCGCATCATAGGCCACGCGGGACTGCATACCGCTTGGCAGGTCACGCTGCATGGCATCCATCTCAGATCGAACCCGTTTGATGACATCAAGAGAATTGGCATTCGGAAGAGGCCATATGCCCATGAAGACTGCAGTCTGACCGGAAAAACGCACCTCAGCATCATAATTCTCAGCCCCAAGCTGTACGTCTGCAATCTCGCCTAACCGCACGATGCTGCCATTTTGCTCCCGTACTGCCAGGTTCCTGAATTCATCAACAGTGCTCAGGTTCGTGTTGGCGGTCATGTTGACCTGTATGAAAGAGCCCTTGCTCTGGCCGAGGGCAGACAGGAAGTTATTGGCAGATAGAGCCTGGCGCACCTGTGCCGGGCTGATGTTCAGGCTGGCCATTCGATCAGGTTTAAGCCAGATACGCATGGCAAAGGTGCGGGCACCGAGGATATCCGCCCGCTGCACACCTTCGATCGCTGACAGCCGCGGCTGGACAATGCGCACCAGGTATTCGGTAATTTCGTTCTGCTTGAGCATGTCTGAGGTGAAACTGAGATACGCAGAGGCGAACTGGCTGTCTGCAGACTCAATGTTTATGATCGGCACTTCTGCCTCAGGGGGAAGATCGCGGCGGACCTGATCGACCTTGGAACTTATCTCTGACAGGGCTTTGGTTGCATCATAGTTGAGCTTGAGCCTGATCTTGACAGTAGACAGGCCAAGGCTGCTCTGAGACTCCATATATTCTATGCCGTCTGCCGCAGCAATGGCCCGCTCCAGGGGCGTAGTGACGAACCCGCGCACGAGGTCGGCACTGGCGCCGATGTATGCTGTGGTGACTGTCACCGCTGCATTCTCGCTGCGTGGATATTGACGAACATTGAGGGAGCTGATCGCCTGAAGACCGGCAATGATAATAAGAAGGTTCACCACCAGGGCAAGAACCGGGCGGCGGATAAAAAGATCAGTAATGTTCATTGACGGAACACAGGTCAGTTGTTCTCAGGTTTGGGAGATCGCTGAAAGTCAGGTGCGAGTTTGTTATCGATCACCACTGACTGGCCATTGCGCAGCTTAAACACGCCGGTGCTGACGATAGTCTCACCCTCTTTGATCCCTGTGGTGACAGCCGCAAAGTCGCCGCGTTTTTCTGCAAGACGCACGAACTGCTGGCGTAGCGTTTTGCTGCCTTTGCCATCTTTGCTCTCCTCGACTACAAAGACCGAGTCGCTGTACGGGGCGTACATTACTGCGGTGGCAGGGATGGCCAGCACCTTCTGACGGGCAGGCAGCCCGATTGAGACGTTGACGAACATCCCGGGACGCAGCTTCATCTCACGATTAGCAACTACGGCCTGCACCTTTATGCTCCGGGTTTCAATATCAACTTTCGGATTTATGGTTGTGATCCGTCCTTGTACGGTAATGCCAGGCAGGGCATCGCCTGTGACCTGCACCAACAGGCCCTGACGTATCTGCGGGAGTTGCTGCTGCGGCAGCGTGAAGTCAACATACATTGGATCGAGTGACTGTAGTGTAACAATCGGATCGCCCTCGCGGAGTATCTGGCCCAGGTTGACCTGGCGGATGCCGATATGGCCGCTGAAAGGTGCACGGATCGTTTTTTTTGCAATGGCGGCGCGGATGGTCTCGGCCTGGGCCCGGGCCTGCTCTGCATTTGCAACTGCAATATCGCGGTCTGATTTTGAGATGATTCCCTTTGCAAGCAGTTGGTCCGCTCTTTCGAGGCTTGTGACGTAAAGATTCACCTGGCCGAGGACACCAGGAAGCTGTGCTTCTTCAGAAGTGGTATCCTGACGCAGCAGAATGTCCCCCTTCTTCACTGCAGTGCCTGGCTCGAAATCGATCCTGACCACTTTGCCTGACAGTTCAGCCGACACCGTGACCCCTTGCACCGCGTTCAGCGTGCCGACAGCAGTCAGAGCAGTATCCCAGGTCTCAGACGTAACCATTGCCGTGGTCACGGTTTCAGGCGGAGGGACGAACTTTTTGCCCTGGGCGATCATCGCCCGTATCTGGAAGGTCTTGATGCCTCCGAGGATGACAATGAGAATGACCACTCCGATGAGGGCGAAGGCAATGCGTTTTTTCATAGGTATTATTATAACAGACAATAGTCTTGAACCGTATTGAATCCACCTGAAGCCAGCGCATAATTATCCAACACAAAATACTTCGCAGTATTCTGCTTGGCTTGCTGCGCGTAAGCGGATGAAATCAGCTACGCGTCGCGGTGATACTCCTGTATTGACTTGATATTGATCTTCTTTTTCTGGAGTTGTTCGATTGCGGTGACGACAGCCTTTGCGCCTGAGACGGTGGTCGTATAGGGCACGCCATACTGAAGGGAGCTGCGCCTGATCGACATGGAGTCCATCTTTGCCTGCGCTCCGCTTACCGTATTTATGACAAAAACGACCTCTTTGTTTTTGATGAGATCAACAATATGCGGTCTGCCTTCAGTCACCTTGTTGATCACCTCAACATCGTGTCCCTTTTCGTTCAGGAACTTTGCAGTGCCTTTTGTCGCAATTACCGTAAAGCCTGCTGCATAGAGCCTGGTCACAAGATCACAAATGCCAAGCTTATCCTTGTCCCTGATGCTGATCACGATCTTGCCGGTCAGAGGAAGCTTGTTGTTGCTTGCTGCCTGGGCTTTTGCATACGCCCTCCCAAAATCATTATCTATCCCCATCACCTCGCCTGTTGACTTCATCTCAGGCCCGAGGATGGTGTCAACGCCCGGAAACTTATCAAAGGGAAATACTGCTTCCTTGACCGCAACATGCTTTATCTGTACCTCACTTGTGATTCCGAGCTCTTTCAGAGTCTTGCCGGTCATCACCTTTGCAGCTATCTTTGCAAGCGGAACACCGGTTGCCTTTGAGACAAACGGCACGGTTCTTGAACCGCGAGGGTTCACTTCAAGAATATAGATCTCATCTTTTTTTACGGCGAACTGCACATTCATAAGGCCGATGACGCCTAACTCAAGGGCAAGCTCTTTAGACTGTCTTTTAATCTCATCGGTGATCTCTTTGCTCAGGGAATAGGGGGGCAATGAGCAGGCAGAGTCGCCTGAGTGTATGCCTGCCTCTTCAATATGCTCCATGACCCCGCCGATGATCACATCTAAGCCGTCAGAAAGAGCGTCAACGTCAACTTCGATGGCATCATCGAGATACTTATCAACGAGGATTGGATGCTTAGGAGATGCCTTGACTGTGCGCTCCATATAATTTCTGATAGAGTCTTCATCATACACGATCTCCATTGCCCTTCCGCCCAGAACATAGGACGGCCTTATCATGACCGGGTAGCCTATGATGTTTGCAGCTGCCACAGCCTCTTCGACCGACATGACCGTGTCACTCTCCGGTTGTCTCAAGTTCAGCTTGTGAAGAAGCGCCTTGAAGCGCTTTCTGTCTTCAGCCCTGTCGATCGCATCAGGAGATGTGCCTAATATCTTTATGCCCTCTTTTTCAAGGGGCACGGCAAGCTTGAGCGGTGTCTGGCCTCCGAACTGAACAATTACGCCGATCGGCTTTTCTGCATCGAGGATATTGAGAACGTCCTCGATGGTGAGGGGCTCGAAGTAGAGCCTGTCAGCAGTATCATAGTCAGTGCTGACGGTCTCAGGATTGCAGTTGACCATGATCGTCTCGAATCCGAGTTCCCGCAAGGCGTACACAGCATGCACGCAGCAATAATCAAATTCTATGCCCTGTCCGATCCTGTTCGGGCCGGAACCGAGGATAACGATCTTCTGTTTGTCTGTGGGTGCGGCCTCGGAGTCAAAAAAGCTTTCAGGCTTGTCAGCTTTCAGGCTATCAAGCTTGTAGAATGGTCTTTCATACGTTGAATACAGATACGGCGTATATGCTGCGAATTCTGCAGCGCAGGTATCGACCATTTTATACACAGGCCGGATGCCATGTTTTTTCCGCAGATTCCGTATCTCTGCTTCGCTGCTGCCAATAAGCTGCCCCAGTCTTCTGTCGGAAAAGCCGTACTCTTTTGCTTCGCGAAGAAGTTCGGGTTTCGCTGAGAGCTGACCGCTGATGGCTGACCGCTTTATCTCTTCGTCAAATTCGATGATCTCCCTCAGGTTGTTCAGGAACCAGGGATCTATCATCGAATGTTCGTAGATCTCCGGTATGGTCATGCCTGTGCGCAGGGCCTGCGCAACATACCACATGCGCTCGGCGCTCGGGATCTTCAGTTTTTGCTTGATCTTCTCAAAATCTCCGGCAACTTCTTCAAGACCGTAGCTGCCGTTCTCTAAGCTCCGCAGGGCCTTCTGGAGAGACTCCTTGAAGGTCCTTCCTATGGACATTGCCTCTCCCACTGACTTCATCTGCGTTGTGAGCAAGGGATCGGCCTCAGGGAACTTTTCAAAGGCAAACCTCGGGAACTTTGTCACCACATAGTCAATGGTCGGTTCAAATGATGCCGGTGTTTCGCGCGTGATATCGTTTCTGATCTCATCAAGTGTGAGTCCTACTGCCAATTTTGCTGCAATCTTGGCGATAGGAAAGCCTGTTGCCTTGGACGCGAGCGCAGAACTGCGGGAGACCCTGGGGTTCATCTCTATGATGATCATGCGGCCAGTGTCCGGATTGATCGCAAACTGGATGTTCGACCCGCCGGTATCAACACCAATCTCACGTATGATTGCGATCGAGGCATCACGCATGCGCTGATATTCCTTGTCTGTAAGGGTCTGGGCAGGGGCAACGGTTATTGAATCACCGGTATGCACGCCCATTGGATCAAAGTTCTCGATCGAGCAGATGATCACCACGTTGTCTTTTGTGTCGCGCATCACCTCAAGCTCGTATTCCTTCCATCCGAGACACGATTCCTCTACCAGGATCTGGCTTACCGGGCTGAGCTTCAGACCTTTATCAAGCAGTTCTGTGTACTCCTCGATGTTGTACGCAATACCTCCGCCTGTGCCGCCGAGCGTGAAGGCAGGCCGCATGATCGCAGGAAAGCCGATATGGTCGATCGCCGCAAGCCCTTCCTGAAGTGTAGTGACGGTCGCGCTCTTTGGAAGATCAAGGCCGATCTTAAGCATGGCCTGCTTGAACAGTTCCCTGTCTTCAGCCTTTTTGATCGCATGCAGTTTTGCGCCGATAAGTTCTACCTTATATTTTTCAAGAATGCCGCCTTCCGCGAGTTTTACAGCCAGGTTGAGTGCGGTCTGGCCGCCCATGGTCGGGAGAATGGCATCAGGCCGTTCTTTTTCTATGATCATCTCGAGGATCTCGACGGTCAGCGGCTCGATATAGGTGACATCAGCAGTCTCAGGATCAGTCATAATCGTGGCAGGATTGGAGTTGACCAGCACTACCTTGTATCCTTCGTCACGCAGGGCCTTGCATGCCTGGGTGCCGGAATAGTCAAACTCGCATGCCTGGCCGATCACGATCGGCCCTGAACCGATAAGCAGTATTTTCTTGATGTCTTGTCTCTTGGGCACAATTACCTCTCAGATATATTCATTAGATTTTCAGAAATTCTTTTATCTCGTCATAAACAGCGATCACGTCCTGCATGCTGTGTTCGGCAAATATCGTCCTGTCTGTCGCGCCAGCACTCCTGAGCTTGAGCGAATAAAAGACTGTTTCTTCACCGAACCCCGGTATCGCTGCATTATGCTGTGCAGAGATCTTCTGAACAAATTCTACGCCGTCACGGTTGATAACCTCTGTCTTTTTCGTATCTATCCAGAGGCCTGTAATATCTGCTATCGGGATTGTTTCGAGAACCTTTTTTCGGATACCGTGCCGGATTATTATGGCCTTTGCTTCTGCCCTGTCGATCACGGTCTCAAGAAATTGTTCCCTGAAAACATATTTTCTGAAGAGCGGGAAGGTCCCGATGAACAGGACCATGGCGACCGCGTAAAGGACGATCTCCTTCCCAAAGCTCATTACCAGAAAAAAGTAGGCGATTCCTGCAAACGTAAAGGATGCGAGCCAGGATGAAAACTCCCTGTTGTAAACGCCGCTATGCAGCACGCTTCCCTGGTCAGCAATAAAGTTCGCTGTTTTGAAAACAAGCCTTGAACTGTCCTTTGACAGACTGTATGTGCCGGTCTCTTTTTCAATCAAGCCGCACCCTGTTCGATCATCTTCCTGAACTGCGTGAATATATGCGTTGAATCATTGGGGCCCGGCCCTGCCTCGGGATGGTGCTGAACCGAAAAGACCGGAAGTTCAACGTGACGCATGCCCTCCTCGGACCCGTCGAACAGGTTCCGGTGCGTCAGTTCCACTTTGCCTTTGAGACTGTTGATGTCAACGCAGTAATTATGGTTTTGAGAAGTTATTTCGACCTTTCCCGTTGCAAGGTCTTTTACCGGATGGTTGCCGCCGTGGTGCCCAAACTTCAGCTTGTATGTTCTGCCGCCCAGGGCAAGCCCAAGGATCTGGTGTCCAAGGCATATACCGAAGACAGGGAGTTTGCCGATCAGCTTTTTGGCACTTTCTATGCCGTATGTGATTCGCTCAGGATCACCCGGTCCATTGCTCAGAAGCACTGCATCAGGATTCATCTCGAGGACAGCTTCGGCCGCTGTCTCTGCAGGCACAACCGTAATGCTGAACCCCGCATCAGCAAGGTTTCTGAGAATGTTCATTTTTATCCCGAAATCATAGACAACGACTCGTGATGAGTGATGAGTGATGAGTGATGAGTATTCTTTTAACTCATTACGCTTTACGGATGACGCATTATGGTCTTGTTGCCATTTCCAGCAGCCTTCTTCCCACTCATAGATTTTCTTTGTGGAGACTTCCTTCACATAGTCAAATGCAGAGATGCCGGGATGTGCCTTAACCTTCTCCAGAAGCGCAAGCGGATCTGCACTGTCAGTAGAGATAATGCCCATTTGAGCGCCATGATTCCGCAAATGGCGTGTGAGTGCCCTGGTGTCAATGGCCTGTATGCCGACGATATTGGATTTCTTCATATATGCAGTCAGGCTTGATGATGAGCGCCAGTTGGAGGGAAACTCGCAGGCCTCTTTTACTATGAACCCCTCTGCCTTAATGCCTCCCGCTGACTCAATATCCTCTTCATTCACGCCGTAGTTGCCCATCTGCGTATAGGTCATGGTGACAATCTGCCCCTTGTAAGAAGGGTCAGTGAGGATCTCCTGGTATCCCGTCATTGAGGTATTGAAGACCACCTCGCCAATCGTTTCTCCTTCTGCACCAAAACTTTTTCCTTCAAAGACTGTGCCGTCCGCAAGGACGAGCAGTGTTTTTACTCCCATCGGTATATCCTTCCCTTTGCAATGGTAACTGCAGGCTGAGCCTTTAAGACCCAGCCGTCAAAAGGTGTATTTTTCCCCTTTGATTTGAAGCCCGCTGCATTGACTGTATATTCTGTTTTTGTATCGATAAGAGCGAGGTCTGCATCAGATCCTGGACTGAGTGATCCCTTTGAGCCTGCAATGCCGAGGATTCTTGCAGGCGCGCCAGACATCTTTTCGACCAACTGACCGAGGGTCAATACCTTCTCATCCACAAGCCTCATGCTCAGGCCGATAGACGTCTCAAAGCCTGAAATGCCTGAAGGTGCGTTATCAAATTCGCCTGATTTCTCATCTTTATGGTGCGGAGCATGGTCTGTTGCTATTACGTCAATGGTGCCGTCATGGAGACCCTGCCTGATCGCCTGAACGTCCCTCTCGGTGCGTAAGGGAGGGTTGACCTTTGCGTTGGCATTATATCCGCACACTGCCTGCTCAGTGGCTGAAAAGTAGTGCGGGCAGGTCTCTGCAGTGATCTCAGCAATACCCCGCTTCTTTGCTGCTCTGAGGAGTTCGACGGATCCAACTGTTGAGACATGGGCTATATGGAGTCTGCCTCCGGTGAGTTCTGCCAGTGCTATGTCCCGCGCTGTCATGATCTCCTCTGCCTGTGCAGGGATACCTTTCAGCCCGAGGGTGATCGCAAGCAGGCCTTCGTTCATTACGCCTCCTGCAGCAAGGGACATGTCCTCAGCGTGGGATATGATGAGCGCCTTCCTGATCCTCGAATATTCGAGGGCCCTGCGCATCAGGAGGCTGTCCATGACAGGTCTTCCATCATCGGAAAAGGCAACACAGCCGGCGTCGTACATCATGCCGAGTTCTGCAAGTTCATCCCCCTTTTGCCCCTTTGTGATAGCGCCGATCGGGAAGACCGTGCATGAGCCTTCCAGTATAGCCTTCCTGAGGATGAACTCAGTGATCCCGGGATTGTCGTTCACCGGGTTGGTGTTGGGCATGCAGCAGACCGAAGTGATACCGCCCCTGACAGCCGCTTCAGTGCCAGTTTTTATGGTCTCTTTATATTCGAACCCCGGCTCCCTCAGGTGCACGTGCATATCAACAATGCCAGGCATAACGATCAGGCCGGATGCATCGATGGTCTCGTCATATTTTCCGGCTGCTGATTCTTTGCTATTTTTTGGACCTTGTCCCTTGCCCCTTGCCCCCTGTGTATGTATTTCCTTGATCTTTCCATCTTCAATCAGGATGTCACAGATCTCGTCAATCTTCTGCGCCGGGTCTATGATGTGTCCGTTCTTTATGCATATTTTCATGCTTTGACTCCTGAGACCAGATACAGCACTGCCATGCGCACGGCAATGCCGTTGGTCACCTGATCGAGGATCACTGAACGGCTGCTGTCAGCTACTTCTGATGCTATTTCGATGCCGCGGTTCATGGGGCCGGGATGCATGATAATCGCATCGTCTTTTGCCCGGGAAACCCTTGCAGCAGTGAGGCCCCAATTTCTGAAATATTCGTGAGTTGAAGGGAAGAAGCCCTTGCCCTGCCGCTCGAGCTGGATCCTGAGCATCATGATCACATCAGCACCCTCAAGCCCAGTATTCATATCAAAATAAACGCTTACACCGAGATCTTTCAAATAGCCAGGTACGAGCGTCGGCGGACCGATAAGCCGTACCTTTGCGCCCATCTTGATAAGGGCATAGATGTTTGATTTGGCGACCCTGCTATGGAGAATGTCTCCAACAATGGCTACTTCAAGACCCTTTATGCTTCTTTTTTTCTCTTTAATCGTGAAGAGATCAAGAAGAGCCTGTGTGGGATGCTCGTTTGTGCCGTCCCCAGCGTTGACAACAGAGGCATCGATGTTTCTTGCCAGGAAATGCGGCGTACCAGAGCAGTTATGCCTGATCACGACAATATCCGCACCAAGTGCCAGGACTGTCTTGGCCGTATCAAGCAGGGTTTCGCCCTTTACCACACTGCTTGTCGAAGTTGCTATATTGATGACATCAGTGCTGAGCCTTTTTGCAGCAACCTCGAAGGATGTGCGTGTCCGCGTGGAAGGCTCATAAAAAAGGTTTACGGTTGTCTTGCCCCTGAGCGCAGGCACTTTCTTGATATCCCTGCCTAACACATCCTTGAAGCCTGCTGCTGTTTCGAGGATAAGTTCGATCTCCTCAGGGCTGATATCCTTGATGCTGATAAGGTCTTTGGATCTGAGGCTCATTCAAGCACCACTCTGTCTTCCTGGCCGTCCTCAATCAGTTCAACCTTTACGGTCTCGTTCATCGAGGTGGGGATGTTTTTCCCGACATAATCAGCCTTGATCGGCAGTTCCCGGTGGCCTCTGTCAACAAGTACGGCAAGCTGTATTGCTGAGGGCCTGCCAAGGTCCATGACCGCATCCATGGCAGCGCGGATCGATCTACCGGTAAAAAGCACATCGTCCACAAGCACAACTTTTTTATTATTGATTTCACAAGGAACCTGGGTTCTGCGAACCACAGGCTGGTCCTTTCGGACATTCAGATCATCGCGATAGAGAGATATATCAAGGGTGCCGACCGGCAGTTCACTTCCTTCTATTTCCCTCAGCTTCGCGCTCAATCGGTGCGCTATGTGTACGCCGCCGCGCTGGATGCCGACAAGACAGATGGCCTTGATGCCCTTGTTCTTTTCTATGATCTCATGGGCCATCCTGGTGACAGCCCGTTCCATATCTTTCTTGTCAAGGAGTTCTTTAGACATGATGAATACCGTAATAAGAAGTAAAAGGCAAGAGGCAAGGGACAAGGGGCAAGGGGTGAGAATTATCGGCAATTGAAAATAAAAAGGTAATAAGTGCCTGTGGTCTTAATAAAGTGAAAGAGAAGGGTTTTTTATAGTGAATGCAGCTCACGCTGACTCCTTTGCTTTTTAGCCTCACAGGGCTATTTTTAAAGCGAAGGTATTAAACCACAGTCAGCAAAATGATGTCAAATCATGATACCGGAAGAGGCTGCATGATACCGGAGGGGCTGTATTGCCCCTCCTCTGTATCCATGAGGCCCTGCAGGAAATGTTCCGACTGCAGTTAAGGCGGCAGTTCCCTGCCTGCCCTCAACTCACCTGACGAAGACTCACTCTATCTTCATGCAAAACGGGGTAAGGTATGCCCGTGCGCCCGAAAGGCACAGATGTGGTCCGACACTCATCCTAACCGTGTACCCACTGGGGTATATATTACCATTCGGCAGGGTTGCCGATATAATGCCAAGCTTCTGGAAAGAGACCGACCCGCAATACGGTGTTGGTAGCCCAAATATCGGGTCAGTGCAGCGCGCACTGTAGAACTCATCACACTTTTCCATACTGCCATACAAGGCATAACCAGCAGGACACATCACCGTGATATCCTCAGATGGTGTCAGATATGGCACGATATTGCACACGCCTGTTTGTGCCTGAGGATCGTCTGGATCCCAGCTTCTACATGCGTCATCTGCATAATCTACATTGTGCTGCACCTTAACAGCCTTTGTGTCAGTCGCAGGATCCCCTGCTGGCCCTTGCGCGCCGGTGGCTCCCGTCGGTCCTGTTGGCCCCTGTGGCCCTGTGGCTCCGGCATCTCCCTTGTCCCCTTTAGGCCCTTGCGGCCCTTGTTCACCAGTCAGGCCGGTCGCACCGAGCGTCACCTCAAAAGAGGCGAACTTGTTCTTTTTGCCATACACCCTGAGCTGATAACTGCCGTCAGTAATGTCATCCGGCAGCACTGCATCTATCTGCTCGTCAGTGTATGTTGTGATCTCAAGCGGATATCCAGCCAGCATTACGAGTGGAGCCCTGCCAGCTGTAAAGCCCCAGCCGTAAATGACGATCGTCTTTGACACCATATCCGCGCCGACTGCATGGACGACCGGCGTGGCATCTGCAGCAGTAATGCCGGACATGCAGAAGACGAATGCTGAAACGATGACGAGAACTGCTGCGAACTTCCCTGTGATGTTGACCCCTGTTTTCATCTTGCCCCCCTTTGGTTGAAGGTTGTTACTGCCAATCCGTAGTCTCTTCATTAGCAGGCATACTGAAAATGAAAATATACAGATATCCTCTATCCCTGATTATATGAGTACAAAAGACGGACTGCCTGTCAAGACAATATTTTCCGGGATCAGCAGGTCTGCGTTGGGGTGAATTGTTCAAGCAGGAAGTAGAGTTATTAAGGGCTGCTGCCTTGCCACAAAAACAGTAGATATTACGGGGTGGAAAGGATCTTGTGCTGCTCTGTGGAGCTGCGGATCTGGGCTATTTGCCCCAGTCGAGCTTTGTTTTGGTCCTGTGGTGCAGAAACTTTTCTGCAGAAAGGGCTGCCTTTGCACCGTCTGAAACAGCTGCTACGACCTGACGCACCTCAGTGCATATGACATCGCCTGCAGCGAATACGCCTTTAAGGGAAGTTTCCATCATTCTGTTTGTATCGATGCATTCTTCTTCAGTGAGAGGCACTGCACCATAGAGAAAATCTACGATTGGCTTGCTGCCATGTATGTACACAAATACTCCTGCCATGCCGAGCTGAAATTCTTTTTTCTCCGCATCAACAAGGTTGATCTTTTCGACCGTGTCGCCGCCTTCGATGGACGTGACCGTATGATTGAGCAGCACCTTGAGGTTCTCTGCCTCAAGTGCGGGATGGTCCTCGACCTTCAGTTTCGGTGCCGGTGATATGAGATAAACGGTCTCTGCAAAGCGGGTGAGATATCCTGCTTCCTTGATCGCCTCTTCTGAACTGCCGATCACGCAGACTGTCCTTCCCTTGAAAAAAGCAGCATCGCAGACAGCGCAGTAGCTGACCCCTCTGCCCAAAAACTCGGCTTCTCCTTTGATCGAAGGCTTTCTGCCCATTGAGCCCGTTGCTATGATCACACTTTTGCCCTTATATCCGCCTTCCATAGTAAAGACTTCTTTGACCTCGCCGCTAAGATTAACGCCAACAACCTGCGCTTCTACATATTCCGCGCCGAATGTGGTTGCCTGGTTCCTGAACAGGTCGAGCAGTTCCCTGCCTGAAACAGGGCCAGGTACGCCAGGATAGTTCTCGATATGGCCGGTGTATGCAAGGGCACCTGCGGTCTTTGACTTGTCTATGACAATAGTCTTGAGCTTGGATCGTGATGCATACTGGGCTGCGGAGAGGCCTGCAGGTCCGCCGCCGATGATCATAACGTCATATATATTTTCTGTCTCAGACATGGTTCCTCCGGATACAAAGAATGTAGATAGTATTTAAGCACAGAGGGGAATGGCTTGTCAGCAGACATGAAAGGGCACAAGAGACTCAGTGCTGAAGTGCACTTGAGAATTATCAGCGATGATAAAGACAGTAAGCCTTGTGAGGGGAAAGGGGCAGTTAAGCCCTTAAGTCGAGTATGCTTTGGGTGATCTCGTCTTGGGTCTGGATGGTCTTCAGATTGGTTTTGAAACCGTTCTCGGCCGTAATGAGGTCAACCATCTCTTTTGCAAAGTCCACTTCAGGGATATCGAGTTGCCTGATTGACGCGGATACCCCTCCGCCGGGCACCGTATTCATCGTTGCCTCTGATGGCTTGAATCCCTCAGTGTTCATATTCGCCACATTGTTTGCCGTGACATTTAGGCGGGTGCGATATGCGCTGAGCGCGCTGACAGCTATACCAAAGACGTTGCCGGTATTCATACTATTCTTATCGGATCAAAACCACACAGACTTTAGAAGAAGCGGAGCAGGTTGTAATAAGTGTCGCGCTGGGCGGGGACAAAGCCGGCCGAACGGATGGAACTTACGATGTCATTCATCTTGACCGCATAGCTTACGCCGGTGGAGGCTACGACATTCTCTTCGATCATGGTTGAACCAAAGTCATTCGCACCAAAACGAAGAGCTACCTGCGCCATCTTCAATCCCTGAGTCACCCAGGAAGCCTGAATATTTTCGATGTTTTCGAGGTAGATTCTTGAAAGCGCCAGCACCCTGAGATATTCAACAGCGGTAGCTGCCTGAAGTTTTGAGTTTTGAGTTTTGAGTTTTGAGTCTCTGTTATTCTTCTCAACCCTTGCCCCTTGCCCCTTGCCCCTTGCCCCTAAATCAGTATTCCCCGGCTGGAAGGACCAGGGGATGAAGGCGGTGAACCCGCCTGTTCTGTCCTGGAGCTCTCTGATGGCATCAAGGTGGGTAATGATGTCCTCAGCTGTCTCGATGCTGCCGAACATCATGGTTGCTGTAGTCCTCATGCCGAGCTGGTGAGCTGCTTCCATCACCTCAAGCCAGCGCGAGGACTTGATCTTCTTCGGGCTCAGAACTTCCCTCACCCTGTCAGACAGTATCTCTGCGCCGCCGCCAGGGATTGAGTCCAACCCCGCAGACTTCAGAATTCCCAGAGTTTCTCTTATGGTCAGGTCCGATGCATCTGCAATATAGCAGATCTCCGGAGGTGAAAAGCCGTGGATATTAATATCGAAACGCTCTTTGATCGAGGAAAGAAGATCACAGTAATAAAAAATATCAAGTGCCGGGTGGAGGCCGCCCTGGATAAGTATCTGTGTGCCGCCGAGTTCGATCGTCTCTTCGATCTTCCTGAAGATAGTATATTTGTCGAGGAGATAGGCATCTGTATCATCAACATCTTTCCAGAACGCGCAGAAATTACACTTATTGATGCAGACATTTGTGTAGTTGATGTTTCTGTCCACAATAAAGGTGCAGATATTTTCAGGATGGAGCGCTTTTTTGATGCTGTCTGCCCACATGCCAAGTCCGAGCAGGTCAGCATTTTTGAATAATGCAAGGGCCTCTTTTCTGCTTATTCTCTCTTGTCCCGGATAAACCTTCATTTATATGCCTTGATGGTCTTATAGAATGAGTCCCGCTCAATAGCGATCTTGCCCGCTTTCTGTATCAGGTTAACGAGCTGCTCTGCAGTCAGTTTTTCGCCTGTCATGCCCCCTGCTGAATGGGTTATCTTTTCTTCAATGATCGTGCCATCAATGTCGTCAGCCCCGAACATGAGTGCAAGCTGAGAGATCTTTTCTCCCAACATGATCCAGTAGGCCTTGATATGAGCAAAATTATCGAGGAAGATACGACTTACTGCTGCTGTCTTGAGATCGTCGATACCGGATGTATAACTGCCCTTCATTTCTGTGTTTTTTGGGTGATAGGCAAGAGGGATGAATGCCTGAAACCCCTTTGTCCTATCCTGCAGACTCCTCAGGCGAGAGAGATGATCGATCCTGTCAGCAATGCCTTCAACATGTCCGTAGAGCATGGTTGCATTCGTCCTGATGCCGACCCCGTGCGCTGCTTTCATCACCTCAATCCAGCGATCACCAGGGATCTTCTCAGGGCAGAGCTGGTTTCGTATGCTTTCATTGAAGATCTCTGCGCCGCCGCCCGGCATAGATCCGAGTCCATTCTTCTTCAGGGCCTTAAGAGTATCATTAAGCGACCGTCCGCTGATCTTCGAGAAGTAGTCGATCTCGACTGCGGTGAATGCCTTGATATGGAGTTTTGGAAAATGCTTTTTTATGGCAGAGATCATAGTGAGATAATGCTCAAAAGGCCACTCAGGATGAAGGCCGCCGACAATGTGAACCTCGGAAAATCCGTAATGGGTAATGGGTGATGGGTGATGGGCGTCTGATGATTTCCCTTGTCCCCTGATCTTTCTGCTCTGCCCTTCACCTATCTTCTCGATGATCTCGTCGATCGTGAGCTCGAATGCGCCCTCCTGCCCATGAGACCTGCTGAAAGCGCAGAACTTGCAGCGATTCACGCAGATGTTCGTCGGGTTGATATGCCTGTTACGGATAAAATAGGCCTTCCTGCCGTTCTTCTTCTCCGCTACATGGGATGCAAGAGCTCCGAGGGTGAATATGTCGTCAGTTTCGTAAAGGCGCAGAGCGTCTTCTTCGGTGATGCGTTTGCCTGCAAGAACTTTTTCCCGTATTCCAGAGAGCATAGACCATTATAAATCAAAACCTCTGCCAAAGACCAAAAAGGCTATGAGGACAGCTTTTGTTGACCTGCTGTTGCGGCCTGTGGTATAACAATTAGCTCCTTGCTCTTCCCCTGGGGAAGGGCTTTAATCTCCTGACTTTCGGGAGAACAATCCATAAGGAGGTGTTTGCATGAACATCTACGAGAACGTCGTCATCCTTAACGCCTCACTCTCTGATGAAGAGATCAATGCCGCTGTTGAGAAGATCAAAGACCTTGTCTCCAATTCTGGCGGCGAAGCACTCAAAGCAGATCTCTGGGGCAGAAAAAAACTTGCCTATGAGATAAAGAAGCAGCAGAAAGGCTTTTATGTGTTCTTTGTGCTCAAGACCCCGGCAGCAACTATCAAGAAGCTTGAGGAGCTTTATAAGGTCTTCGATTCGGTCATTAAATACATGGTGATCAAGCTCGGGCCAAAGCAGGTCAAGGCACTTGAAACTGCCCAGGCTGCAGCAGAGGCTGCTGCCCAGGTTGCTGCTCAAGCTGCTGTTGCAGCAGAGCAGGTAAAGAGCGAGGAATAAATGTTCAACAAGGTCATACTCATAGGCAATCTCACTAAGGACCCTGAACTCAGATATACGCCAAAGGGAACGCCGGTATGCACCTTGAGGCTTGCCTCTACCACAAGATACAAGTCCGGCGACAGCATGAAGGACGACACGCTGTTTATAAATGTTGTCGTATGGGGCAAACAGGGCGAGACAGCCGCGCAATATCTTGCAAAAGGCAAGTCTGTTCTGGTTGAAGGAAGGCTTCAGGAGCAGCGCTGGGAGACTGACGGCCAGCAGAAGTCCCGGTTTGAGATCGTTGCGCAGGGAGTCCGTTTCCTCAGCAAGAAGGATGATGCGGGTTCACACGACAGTGGTGCCTCCGAAGACTTTGCGCCCCCGGACGAGACAACGGACCTTGAGCCGTTCTAAAAAAATAACAACTGTACAAAAGAAAAAGGAGATACTATGGCAGCACCACAGAAAAGGTTCCAGAGAAGAAAGTTCTGCAGGTTTTGCTCTGAAAAGGTAGATTTCGTAGATTACAAGGATGTTAAGTTCCTTAGAGGCTATCTTACGGAGAGAGGCAAGATCCTTACCCGCCGTATGACCGGAACGTGTGCGCTCCACCAGAGGGTGCTGAGCGAGGCAATCATGAGGGCAAGGAGCATAGCGCTCATTTCCTTTATCGAGAGATAAGATGCGCATACCGAAATCATGGGTTCCGATCATGGCGAAAAGGATCATCGAGAACCTTATTGCCCGTGAGATGATCACGCCAAAGATACCGGTTGAAAAACTGATTGAACGGGCGGATGCGATCATCCTCGATGAACTCATGCTTGAGGACAGACTGAGCAACGAGGTGAGGGAACTCCTGAAGAAGCACGAGACTGATATCGAGCGCAACCGTATGGACTACCGAAAACTTTTTGAGCTTACAAAACAGAAATTGGTGAAGGAAAGGAATCTGGTTCTATGATGCTCTCTGAAGACAAGATTTCGCATCTCAGCCATATCCTTCTGAACAAGCTTTACGATCTTGACATCATCGATATGAATGAGGATGAGGAAGCAACTATTCGGAAGGAGGTCAAGCGCACGATCGTCGGCGAGCTCAAGATCGGCGAGGAGATTGACCAGATTGTCAGAAAAAAGCTTCTGTCATTCTCAAAGAAACTCATAGAAGGTAGCGCTGAATGGGAAGTCCTCTACAACAAATATTTCCGGGAAGAGGAGACAAAAAAGGGAAGAGCTACTGGCTGAGGGGAGCACCTGTCTTCCTGCTTGTTGCTGCCTGGGCCGGCCTGATCCTTAGGCCCTTTTATCCTGTCCAATTTCCCTTATTCTGGTTTCCGTTCACTGCCGTTACCCTTATTGCCTGTGGGGCCTTGCATCTGCTTGCTGCAAAGCGTGAATATGCTATCGAGTTCCTCTACTCAGTCCTTCTCCTGTATGCCGGCATAATAGACATTGCAGGTTTGCCGTGGCTCAAGCTTGCTTACTTCCCCTTTATCATCGCCATGACCAGATTTTACCGCATGAACATCATCATTCCTCTTTCGATCCTCGTACCATTCAATGCCTTAGGGTCATTCACGATGACCAGGGAAAACATTGCGGGGGAAGCGGCATTTTCTCTTTTCTTGATCCTTACGTCAGTTGTTGCCTCCTTTATTTTTGGAATATTGCGCAGCGAAAAGGAAAAAGCTGTCGGCGAGCTTGAGAAGATCAAGGCCGGTGCGCGGGACAGAACGCAGGACACTGAGATGGAGTCCCTCGGAAGCGATGAGCTTATCTCTCACTACTTTGCATCCAAGATCAAGGCAAATGAGGAGATTCAGGAGCTGCTCCATGCCATAAAACATGCGGTTTTTGCCGATTCCGCACACTTTTTTGAATCTCATGGCGATGTCTTTTCTTTGAGGTGTTCTACAGACGACAAGGGAAAAGTGATCATCACCGGTAAGGGAGTTATTGCGAATTGCCTTAGGGAGCGGAAGCCTTTTTTCTCGGGCGAGGTTAATGAAAAGAAGATAGAAGTTGGATATATCAAGGACGTCAGGATCTTTTCGATCATTGCAATACCGGTGATGGAAGGATCCACGCCTGTAGGACTGCTCATAGTTGACACCTCGCGGTACCACGCTTTTAACGAGCCCGAGCAGAAGACCGTCAAAATGTTCTCTGGTCAGATCGCAAAGATACTGGAGCGCGAGAGGGTCTACAACATCATCAAACATGATATTACTGCGCTCAGGATTATCAAGGAGTTCAGTTCAAGTCTTGCCACGTCAATCCATTACGACGATGTAATCAATAAGCTGTGTCATTATTCCCAGCAGGCGTTCTCTGGGAACGCATTCTTCTTTGAGCATGGGGTGCAAGGATTCCAGGTAAAGCATTTTCCGAACGAAGTTTCCGGTGCACCGAAAGAGATAGATTTCCGGGGGACTCTCGCAGGTCTTGCGATAGAGAATAAACATAAGGAGTATGTGAGCGACATTAAGCAGTTTGTTATGAAGGTGCTGCCCCCGCAGTTCAAAACTGAGGATGTGCGCTCAGTGATCGCTGTGCCACTTTTCTTTGAAGGCGACCTGATTGGCGTTTTTGGGATGCTGTCGAAACAGAAAGAATTTCTTGACAGCAGGCAGATCAGTCTTGTTGAGGTCATGTGCAACCAGGCGGCAACGTCGATCGCCAACGCCAAGATGCATGCAGAGATCGAGCGGATGGCGACAACTGACGGTCTTACCGGCCTCTGCAACCACAGGGTCTTCCAGCAGAAACTGACTGAGGAACTTAAACGGTCTGAACGGCATGAAACACCGCTTTCCTTGTTGCTGACTGATATAGATTTCTTCAAAAAGGTGAACGACACCTATGGTCATCCTGTAGGAGACCTTGTGCTCAAGGGCGTTTCAAAGGTTCTGCTTCATGAGATTCGGGATATCGATATTGCAGCCCGGTACGGCGGCGAGGAGTTCGTTGTCATTCTGCCGGGCACGGACAGCGTTGGCGCAAAGAATATTGCGGAGAGGCTGAGAAAAGCAATCATGGCAGAGACGTATTCTTCTGACGGCAGGACCCTGAAGGTTACGACAAGCATTGGCATTGCAACCGTGCCTTCTGATGCACGGACAAAGGAAGAGCTGATAGAGAAGGCAGACCAGGCGCTTTATCATGCAAAGCATAATGGCAGAAATCAGAGCATAAACTGGGGGATGATTCGATAGCGTATGGACTATTTTATCTCGGAAGTGAGCGATGCTGAGATCAAAAAAGAGCGTGCCAAGGCTCGTGAGATGAGGCACTCTCCATGGTGGAAGAGAAGGCTTGCAGAAGGCCATTGCTATTATTGCAGCAAGGAACTTCCTGTGCAGGAACTGACTATGGACCATATTGTGCCGCTTGTCAGAGGCGGAAAATCGACCAAGGGGAATTGTGTGCCTGCCTGCAAGGAATGCAATAACAAGAAAAAACACATGCTTCCCATTGAATGGGAGGAATATCTCCATGTCATGAGAAAAGAGGAAGAGCTACGTTAAATGAATTGTGCGTAAGAGAGCGTTTAACCTCATAGATTTTACTCCTCCTCCCCCAAAGGTTGAAAAGCCATTTTGCAGATGAATCCTTATGCCCAAACAAGAGAGACAGATTTAATTTCTGGATACAACCACGCTTAGACTTTTTAACTTGTGAGACGCAATTGCCGGCACGGTGTGATATCCTATCTCAAGAAATCCACGTAAACATTGTCCGGAGGTTAACGATTGCAATAAAGCGCTTTCAGGGAGAAATCCTTGCTTCGTTATTGATCCTCTATTCAGGGCTTATTATTTTTGGTGCATTGCATCATGAGCCCTGGCGCGACGAAGCTCAGACCTGGCTGGTGGCGCGAGACCTGAGCATTTCTGATATGGTGAGGAATGCTCCCTATGAAGGTTCACCTGTTCTCTGGCATTTACTGGTTTCTCCCCTGGCGAAGTTTGGGATTGCCTATGGGTCCCAGGCAGTCCTCCATCTCATTATCGCGATATTGGCTGTAGCCATTTTTCTTTTTTCCTCTCCTTTCAGCGGCCCCTTCAAGGCGGCCTTCACGTTCTCCTTCTTTATGGCATTTGAATATGCAGTGGTGGCCAGGAGCTATGCACTTTCGGTCTTCCTTCTTTTTCTGGCCGCATCCCTGGATCAAGAAAAAACCGATAAGCCGATTACTTACGGCATAATTATCTTTTGCCTTTTCAATACGAATGTCATCAGCTTTGGGCCGGCAATTGCCTTGAGTGGACTTTTTCTTTTCGAAGCACTGCAAAAGAGAAGCAGGAGTATGAATAACTATGCAGGCTTCTTATTGATGGTATTAGGCGGCGTGTGTGCCCTGTTTCAACTTTTACTCCCTGCAGACAGCTGGAAAATAACCTATTTGGGGCAGGCTCACTGGCAAGCTGCTTTCGAAGCCTTTGGTGATGCGTTCTTCCCTGCGAGTGTTCTTCTTCCGGCCTTCCCCCATATTATTGCTTATCTCATCTTCTTCGCTGGCTTGCTTGGTATCATACGGCATAGTAAAAGTCTGCTCTATTTTACCGTGTCTTCGTTATGGCTCTTATATATTTTTATTTTTGTCTACAGCGGCAACCTGAGGCATCATGGATTCTTGATTATCCATCTGATTGTTGCGCTATGGATAGGCTGGGCCAGGGAAAGCGGACGGAATAAACGCGAACTTCTTCAGCGCATTGCTTCCGGCGCTCTCTTGGTCGCACTGTTTGTATCTATTCCTCTCACTCTCAAGAATTACGTGGATGAATACCGGTATGCCTTCTCGGGTTCACGAGAAATGGCCATGTTTATAAAGGCAAATGGCTACGAAGCCAGACCGATCATTGCCCACAGGCCTACGATAGCCACATCTCTGCTGCCGTATCTTCCGGGAAAACAATTTTGGTATGCAGATAGAGAATCATACGGCACGTATTACAAATTTGACAGACATTGGAAAGAGCAGTTTTCCCTGTCGAAAGAGGAAGTTCTTCGACGGGCAGAAAAGGTTTTTCCGAAACTTTCTGGCACAGCACTGCTTCTTTCGTATGAGCTTGACCCATCACTATTGAAGCTCTACGATCTCCGTCTTGTGCATAGAACGACAGAAGAAGTCTTTGGTTATGGAGGTGAGCGTTACTGGCTTTATATGCCAAACACAGGCAGGTTGGACGGAGGTTAAGCAGTGTGAAATCGAGACAGCGCCTTTTCTGAAATGCCATCTCATTCATCAGTATTGAATATTGCCTTGCCATTGTTATCCAATTTTCTCATGCGCCCATCTGCTTTTTGATATAATAAGATCTGAAATATCCTTTGCGGGTTTTGTCATTACAATGCTACAACGAGTGTTGATGTAGGGTGTCAGCTAAAATATATTCGACTGGGAGAATAATTGGATGCATACAAATAGTGCGCTGAAAAGATTGTATTTGGTTGTCTGTATCACCGCGACCCTTTTTTTGACGGCAAATATCTCTCGTGCGGGAACAGCCGGAGAGATTGATGCGAGTGTAAATGCAGCCCTCAACCGATTCAGTCAGCAGGTCAAAGGCGGCAGGGCGTTCCAGGAGATAGCAAGAGGTGTGCTGGTCATTCCCAATATCACAAAGGCAGCCTTCATTCTGGGTGGTCAATACGGACAGGGTGCGTTACTGGAAGACAGTAAAACTGTTGATTATTACAGTATGGCGTCAGGGTCCATCGGATTCCAGGCAGGGGCAGAAAAATATGATCTGATCATCATCTTTGCCACTGAAGATGCCCTCAAGAAATTTCGGCAGGGCAAGGGCTGGGAAGCTGGCGTGGACGCAGAAGTAACAGTGGTTGATACCGGCCTTGATATGCCTGCTAGCACTCTGGTGAGCCAACACCCTGTGCTCGGATTTATCATTGACCAGAAGGGGCTCATGGCGGGTGCTTCAATAAAAGGAGCAAAGTTCAACAAGATAAGGCCGAATTAGCCGTATCCGCTGTTTTGGTAACTATCGCAGTACCTGTCTACGCTACAGCGGCTTTTCCAACCAGCGATGCACCGGCAATATACCGGTCACCGAGATCCTTGATCCACATGACAACGCCGTGGCCGTAAAGGCCGATGCTTTTTTTGAATTTAAGCACATGACCTGACCTTAGGGGATAGCGCGTGATAAAACATACGCCGCTCTTGGACATGTTTATTGCAAAGCCTGACAGTTCGATAAACCGAAGCCTGTTGTCATCGAAGACTGCAACCGTAAAATCAAGTATCTCAGCACAACCTTTTCTGATATCTCCCTGTGTGCGTTCCATTGGTCCTCCTGTTCTGCAGCAGATCGTTTTTCGTGTTCAGTATACAGGCATCGCTGCAAGACATCCAGTTAAGTTTTTTTCATAAATAGCAATTGTTGAAGCAGAAGAATGATGCTGAAGATCTGCTAATGCTGATTCACAAAAAGTGGTGCGGAAGAGGGGAGTTGAACCCCTACGGATTGCTCCACTGGATCCTAAGTCCAGCGCGTCTGCCAGTTCCGCCACTCCCGCATGAATGATTGTAAGGCAAATTTCTGTGTGAGGTCAAATGAAGAGAATGTGGGGATCTGCAGGCACTATCAGAAGGTTACGTCCATTGTCATTATACCTGTGTTCTCGCAGATTTTAGATAGCCTGATTCAACCTCCTATATCAATTTTTTTCCGCACCAGTATTTCCACGGACATAGGACATGCTATGGGGGAGGTCCCTCGGTATACTGTGAAGCAGGAAAACGAAAAGAAAAGGAGAATTATTATGCTTTACAATGTTGCAATAGGACTTTTAATGGTCTTTCTCTCTGTCTTGCTGTCAGTGAATCTGATGCAGGTTATCAGGACTGCACAGACCCGGTATAGGCAGACCATGCGGGCAATTGATCAGGCCAACATGGCCGCAGCAGAGATTCAGCGCCTGCTTGCCGGCAGATCTCTTCGATTTAAGGATTGGCAGTAGCCGTAAAGGTGAACCGTTTATTTGTTCAGCCCGTTGTAATGGGGATGAATGGTATTCTGACGTGGCCGGATTGCGTAAACATGCTGTTGTTACCTGCTGTATATGATATCTTTCATGGCTCTCTTCAGTTCATCAAGCTTGTAGGGTTTGGGCAGAAAACCGCTGAAGCCATAATCCCTGAAATTGGCCATGATCGGGTCGTTAGAATAGCCGCTTGAAACGAGCACCTTCACATCAGGATCATACGCAAGCAAATTTTTCATTGCTTCCTGGCCACCCATGCCATTCTGTATGATTAGGTCGAGGATTACTGCTTCAAATGGTCTGCCGGCTTCTTTTGCTTCCCGGTATTGTCTGAGCATTTCAGCCCCGTCTTTTGTCAGCTCCGCTTCAAATCCGCACTGGAGGAGAAGCCTCTGAACCACAACGCGGACGATCTCCTCATCGTCCATGACCAGAATCTTTCCTTTTCGGGAAGGATGGACTGCGAAAGTCTCGGTAGTTAGCTGCGGTTTTTCCGGCATTGCCGGCAGGAACAGACGAAACGTTGTGCCCATGCCAAAATGAGATTCAGTAGTAATATGACCATGGTGTTTCTGAACTATGGCAAAGGCAGTCGCAAATTCAAGGCCGCCTCCCTTTTTATCTGCCGAACTGAAGGGATCAAAAAGAGTCGGCAGTTCTGCTTCAGGAATTCCGCATCCCTGATTTTCTATTGCTATCATGATGTGTCTGCCTTCCCTGAGCGGAAGGGCTGACGCATGGCTTATGATCATGTTCTCAGCAAAGATTCTTATTTTGCCGTCTTGAGGAGTCGCCTGCTGAGCGTATCTGACCAGGGTATCGATCGCCTGACCCACCTGACCCTCATCAACTTCAACAGGCCAAAGACTGTCAGGAACTATGAGCTCGCAGGAGATATTCATCGAGTCTGAGGGAAGGCTTGTGAGGTCCCGTAGCAGTTCCTGAATAAATACGACTTTCTTGATCTGAATACCTCCGGTTGCAAAAGAGAGGAGCTGAGAGGTTAAATCTTTTGCTCGCAGCGAAGCCTTTTCAGCCTCAATCAGGACATCGTACACCTCAAACCCAGGCTTGGCATACATCTTGGCAAGCGCAAGATTGCCGATTATGGCAGTCAGGATGTTGTTGTATTCGTGGGCAATTCCGCCAGCAAAAGAACTCAGAGACTCAAGTTTCTGGATCTTCCGCATTTCATCTTCCATTTTTCTGCGTCCAGTGATGTCCAGAAATGTTCCGATAATAGCAGGCTTGCCATTGATCTCTGTTTTTGTTCCCTCGGTCTCAATCTCTATTGTGGTGCCGTCTTTCCGCTTGCCCCTGATGAAGGAGTGCGTGATCGAAGATTCTCCTGAAAGGAGACTGCGAATATTTTGTTCTGCCGTTCCGAGGTCTTCTTCTACAATAAAGCCGGACAAAGGCATTGAAGCAATCTCCTCCTGAGTATATCCAAAGACATCTTCTGCTTTTGGATTGACATAGGGGAACCTGCCATCCTGGAAAATATAGATGCCTACGAGGGAATGCTCAACGAGACCACGAAATTTTTCTTCTGCAAGATGCAGAGCCTCTTCTGCCTTTCTGCGGGGGGTAAGATCTCTGACCACTTCAATGCCGGCAATAATGTTGCCTTGGCCGTCTCTGAGCGGAGACGCTGTTATCTCTACGCTTATGATCCCTTTTCCCGGGTCTCCTGGTTTTTGAACCGTGTGTATATGCCCATCCATGAATGACAGAGCGACGGGACACGTTTCGCATGTGCTATCCCGACTTACATAGGCATGATAGCAGAGTTCGCCTGCGTGCTCTCCGATAAATTTCTTGTGTGCTTCATTCTGGTAGAGAATTCTGAAAGAGGTATCCTGGACGCTGACAGGGTCACCGATGGCATTCAGAATAGCCTCCATCCTGTTTATTTCTTCTTCTGCCTTCTGCATGGTAGCCGGACCACGTTCACTATCCAGGAGGATTGCTTCAAGTTCAGCGATGCGTTGCTGGAGCCTGAGGATCTCGGCTGCCGGGTCAGATTGTTTTTTGGGGCTGTTGCTCATCAGGATTTACCTATAAATATGGGGCTGTGATGTGGTCTTCATAATATTTCAAGCTTACCACTTGGCATGTTTTCTTTGCAACGAAGAGCACGCTGCCGGCTGAAGGTTTTGACGCAGGAAGATTTGATTATGCATTGGCCGGCACAGGGATAATTTTGGTCGGGGCGAGAGGATTCGAACCTCCGGCCCCCTGCTCCCAAGGCAGGTGCGCTAGCCAGGCTGCGCTACGCCCCGAACTATTTAAAATACAGGAGAGCAAAAGGAAATGTCAACGAGAAGGCCGTTATTAAGATACGGACAATATTTCAATACTTCAGTATTTCAAGGTAATCAGCGAAGTCCTTCTTTTCATAGGTTGTTGCGTTCTGTTTGAGCATCAAGAAATCCTCGGCAGCTATTTTGACATTTCCCTTGTATTGAGGATTCAGCCCTACGGCACGCGAAAGCGCGGCTGAAGCATCGCCATACTTACCCGTGGCATTATAGCAAAGAGCAAGACCCATATAGGGCAGATCAAAATCAGGAGCCCGTTTAATTGCCTCTTTAAATGCTGCGGAAGCTTCATCGTACCTGCCCAGTCGATAATAGGCTTTACCCATACTGACAAATGCTTTTTCCGGAGTCGCATAGAACAGGTTTGACACAGCTTTTTTGTAAAAGGGAATTGCTGCATCAAACTTGCCGATTTTCGCGTGGGCATACCCAAGATTGTTGTATGCCTCTGCATAGTCTGGGTCGATCTTTATTGCCCGCTGGAAGAAATCAATAGCTTTTAGGGTTTCGTCGAAATCAAGTAAATAGATCAGGCCTATTGCGTAAAGAACCTCTTTATCTCTAGGATTTAGTTCGTAAGCATGCTGGAACTCAACAAAAGCGAGCTGAACCTTACCTTCACTATAATAGCCAAGTCCTATTTTATAGCGTGTGGCAGAATTTTGAATGGCGCTTTCCGTATCAATCGTAGCGCAGGAACTCGTGAATACAAGAAACAAGAGAGATACGATACATACAGTCAGTTTCATCGCGTCTGTTTTGCTGCCAATAGTAATCATTCAGTTACCCTATCAGATGCCCGAAAGCAAGTAAAGAAGAAACTGCCTTCGGGCATCTCCTGTTGGTTCTATGGTTGTATTTTCTTGTCTGTATAATGTTCAATCAAATCAACGACATCCCAGGGTCGGCAGGCGTCTCTGCTAAAGCCCAAGGCTTCTGCGCAGCAGTATATAGTTTTGATATCCCTGCCCTCAATTTCAAGGAATTCGGGTATAAAGTCATGCTGACCGTGATAATGGTCAAGCTCAACGTGTGTGCCGTCGAGTTCGTAGCTTGTCCGGTGTTTCTTCATCTCAAGCCACGGAGCATATCCGAGACCTTCAATTACCGTTCTCATGTCCTCAAATCTGCAGACCTCACTCTCATGTTCTATACGTTCTTTTGCTAATGTATTCTCTGCATGGAGTTTGAGCGTAAGAACAGCTTTTTCGCCTTCTTTTCTGAGCCTGAGTGCTTTGCCTGCATTCTTCAGGCTGTTATCGGGCAGATCATAGTAGATGGCATGGATCTCGTTGTCAAAGGTTTTTTTTGCCCCGAGGGAAATAAGCTTTTTTTCTACAAGCGCCCGGTTAATATTAAGAATTTTGACTTCTATTTCTGTCATGTCATGCGCATCCCGTCGTCATAGTTCATTTGATGCTTCACAGGCTATAATTATAAACTTTACGATAATAAAAATACTCAGAGAATGCTGAAGAGTGGGGCCTGAAGAATAGAAAACGGATAGTCTGCGCAAGAAAAATACGCGCGGGGTGACTAAGAAAAGGGGGGGAAGGTCTGCTTCCCCCCTTTTCAGGGAATTACATCTCCTTGATTTCGATGCACTTGTCAGGACAGACTTCAACGCAGCTCATACAGCCAACGCATTCTCCTGCCTGAAAGGGATCAGTCTTGCCGTTGGAGCCCATCTGATAAACCTGGACCGGACAGATGTTTACGCATTCTCCACAGCCGGTGCAGCAATCCATGTTGACATTGACTAAATACATTGCAACCTCCTCATAAAGTGTATTAATCGACAGGTGTTACCACTGCCATAACTACCAGCTTGCTGTTCTTATCAGCCTTAAACCCGTGCTGAACCATAGGGTCACAGAGAAGACAGGTCTTTTCGTCGGCCTCAATCTCTTCGTCACCTATAATAAACGTTCCTCTGCCTTCAACGCAATACATAAGCAACCTCATGGGTGCTTTGTGCGGTTTCAGTTCCTGCCCGGGTTCCAGACACATAAGAGCGACCCTCATTTCAGGCTTGTCTGCAAGCATTTCCCTGCCGATCTTGTCCGGATAGAACGTAATGAGTTTTTTGAGATCAAGTATTTCCATAGTAGCCTCCTTTTGATGTCTTATTATCTCACGAACACGAGCAGGAACGTTATGATTAATGTCATACGACTATTCTTCTGATATGCTGCCTGATATGTCTCTGCGAAATACCTCTTGCCATTCTGTTTTGAAATGGTCGAATGTTTTTGCCTCAATTGATGCCCGCATTTTTTTGAAGAAGTCCTGATAAAAGTATAGATTGTGGAAAGTGTTCAGCCTCATCGAGAGGATCTCCCGCGCAAGGAACAGATGTCGAAGGTATGCTTTTGAATAGTTTCTGCAGGTGTAGCATCCGCAGTCAGGGTCAAGGGGCCCTTTATCAAACTTGAACTCCTGTCGCTTGATGCTGATCCTGCCCCGGCTGGTAAAAAGCGTTCCATTCCTGGCATTCCGTGTGGGCATTATACAGTCGAACATATCAAAACCGGCATCAACTGCCGCTAGCATGTCAACAAAGTCACCTATTCCCATGAGATAACGAGGCTTGTCTTGCGGAAGCAGTGGAGCATTGAAATGAATGATTTCATGCATTTCTTCCTTGGGTTCTCCGACGCTGACCCCACCGACTGCATAGCCGTCAAATCCGATATTGATCATATCCTCTGTGCTTTTTCTTCTCAAGTCTTTGTACATGCCGCCCTGTATGATACCGAAAAGGGCCTGTTCTTCATTCTGATGGTTCTTGCATTCCTGTGCCCATCTGCTGGTAATTTCGACCGACTTTGCTGCATATTCGTGTGTCGCCGGATAGGGGATACATTCATCGAAGGCCATGGCAATGTCAGAACCCAGCACGCCTTGGATCTTCATCGCCTCAGCAGGACCGATGAAATGGAGAGATCCGTCCAAATGAGACCTAAACCGCACTCCGTGCGCTTCTATTTTCCTGAATGATGAGAGGCTGAAGACCTGAAAGCCGCCGCTGTCCGTGAGGATAGGGCGGTCCCAGTTCATGAACCCGTGCAGGCCTCCCAGGGCAGAAATAACATCAAGGCCGGGCCGCAGATAGAGGTGATAAGTATTGCCGAGAATGATTTCAGCGCCTATGTCTTTTAGCTCGTCAGAAGACATTGCCTTTACCGTGCCGAGCGTTCCTACAGGCATAAAAGCTGGTGTATTAATGACACCTCTCGCAGTGACAACCTCACCCCTGCGCCTTTCTCCATCTCTTGCAATGATCCTGTATTCCATGTCTTTACTTTTCTCCGGGGAATCTGTTTTAATAGGCATGTATTATACGGGAAACGCTGTAACTACGATAGCAAAGAACTGCGCGTAAGATTTCCTCTTTAGGTCTCTTGACAAAATTTAAATAATTTGTCTAAGATACTCACTCGCTCTTTGAGAACTGAAAAAGGTGCGTAGCGTACCGTTAATTGAAAAATGAGTTTAAGAGAAACCAGTATCAAATGAGAGTTTGATCCTGGCTCAGAACGAACGCTGGCGGCGTGCCTAACACATGCAAGTCGAACGGAGTTAGTTGGTAGCACTGAGCTATCAGCCTTCAGCAATCAGCTAAAAAGGATATAAGTCCTTAAAGCTGAAAGCTAAGGAGCTGACAGCTGAGAGCTATCAGCTAACTTAGTGGCGGACGGGTGAGT